>JAGRLG010000073.1 GCA_020441905.1 Rhodobiaceae bacterium
AGGTCGCCGTCGCGGGCATCGCCGGTATCGGAGGGGCCGACTTCCAGTTCCTTGAGCTGGCGGCGGTCCACAGGCTCGATGCGGCCGCCGCCGCCGCGCTGGCTGCGAAATACGCCGAGGGCGCGGCTGCCGAGGCGGTCGAGCCGCTTGATGACGGTCGCCGAGTAGAGCGGGCGCCCGTCCTTTGCGGTTTCGCCCAGTGCGGTGAGGCGGGCAAGGACGCGGTCGTTGACGCCGGCGGCGGGGCCGCTCCCGCGTTTGCTGGCGGGAGCGAACTGGACCAGCGGCGCCGGGCCGTCGTCTTCGGTTATCCAGTCCGGCGGCGCGCCGACAAGATCGCCGTCGCCGTCGCGCCCGGTGATCAGGATGACAGCAACGGGCGGCAGGGCGCCGGGGCGGACGAGCTTCCTGCGGCGGCGGGAGATCTCGCCGTCGTCGGCCAGTTCGGCGAGCAGGCGCTTCAGCGCGATGCGGTCGGACCCCGATATGGCGAAGGCGCGGGCGATCTCGCGTTTTCCCGCCTTGCCGCCATGCTCGCGGATGAAGGCGAGGATCTCGGCCTTCGCGGGAAGGCCGCCGGATGCGCCTTTTTGCTTTTTGCTGGTCATACCGGTGCCGCGCGAGGGTTTCACCCGGCCTGGCCGCTCTTGCCCTGCTTGGCCGCCGTCTTGGCCTTGGGTTTCGCCTTGGCCTTGGGCTTGGTGCCGGCTTTCGCCCGGCTGGTCTTCCTGGCGCCGCCCTTTTCCATCTTCTCGGCGATCAGGGTCACCGCCTGTTCGGGCGTCACTTCTTCCGGTTTCATGGCGCGGGGCAGTGTGGCGTTGATCTTGCCATGCTTGATATAGGGCCCGTAGCGCCCCGAGAGCACCTGCATCGGGCCACCGAGGGTGGGATGCTCGCCCAGATCCTTCAGCGTCTGGGGCGCGCGGCGGCCATTGCGCTCCTTGCGCTCGGCAAGCAGCGTTACAGCGCGGTTGAGGCCGACAGTGAAGACTTCTTCGGTATTCTCGAGATTGGCGAACTGGCCGTCATGGAGCACGAAGGGGCCGTAGCGCCCGATGCCGGCGCTGATCGGCTTGCCAGATTCGGGATGAAGCCCGATCTCGCGCGGCAGCGACAGCAGGCGCAGCGCCAGCGCCAGGTCCGGCTCGGCGGCGCCGATGTCCTTGGGCACCGAAGCGCGGGCCGGCTTTTCGCCTTCCTCGCCGGGGCGCTCGAAATAGGGGCCAAAGCGCCCGGTCTTGAGCCAGACCTCGCGTTCCGTTTCCGGGTCGATACCCAGCAGGCGGTCGCCGCTTTCGACTGGCGCGCCGGCCTCGCCCTCGCCATTGGCGGTCAACTGGCGGGTAAAGCGGCACTCGGGATAATTGGAGCAGCCGACAAAGGCGCCGAACTTGCCGACCTTGAGGCTGAGGCGGCCCTCGCCGCAGCTGGGGCAGGCGCGTGCATCGCCTTCGCCGGTGGACGGGAAGATGTGGGGGCCGAGCAATTCGTTGAGGGCATCGAGAACCTGGGAAACGCGCAGATCCTTGATGTCGTCCACGGACTGGGTGAACTGGTTCCAGAAATCGTGGAGCAGGGTGCGCCAGGCCAGTTCGCCGCGCGACACCTGATCGAGACGCTCCTCCAGGTCGGCGGTGAAATCGTACTCGACATAGCGGTGGAAGAAGCTTTCGAGGAAAGCGGTGACGAGGCGGCCCTTGTCCTCCGGAATCAGCCTTTTCTTGTCGAGGCGGACATATTCGCGGTCGCGCAGGGTCGACAGGGTCTGGGTATAGGTCGAGGGGCGGCCGATGCCGAGTTCCTCCATGCGCTTGATCATGGTGGCTTCGGTGTAGCGCGGCGGCGGCTCGGTGGAATGCTGGGTGGCGGCAACCGAGGCGACCGGCGTGGCCTCGCCCGCCTTCACCGCCGGCAGCACGGCGTTGTCTTCGTCCTCTTCCTCGTCGCGCCCTTCCTGATAAAGCGAGAGGAAACCGTCAAAAACTGTGACCGTGCCGGTCGCGCGCAGCTCATAAGGCTTGTGGTCGCTTCCCTTTCCCGAAATCTCGATGGTGGTGCGGGCAAGCTCGGCGCTTTCCATCTGGCTGGCCATGGTGCGCTTCCAGATCAGCTCGTAGAGGCGTGCCTGGTCGCTATCGAGATGGCGGGCGACATCGGCGGGGCGGCGCGCCGGATCGGTGGGCCGGATCGCCTCGTGGGCTTCCTGGGCGTTCTTGGCCTTGGTCTTGTAGAGGCGCGGGGCGGGGGGCAGGTAGCGGTCGCCGAAATCGCGGGCAATGACGGAGCGGCAGGCCTGAACTGCCTCGGGCGCCATCTGCACGCCGTCGGTCCGCATATAGGTAATGAGGCCCTGGGTATCGCCGTTCATCTCCACGCCCTCATAGAGGCGCTGGGCGATCTGCATGGTCCTGGTCGCCGAGAAGCCCAGCTTGCGCGAGGCCTCCTGCTGCAAGGTCGAGGTGGTGAAGGGCGGATAGGGGTGGCGCTTCTGCGGCTTGGTGGCGACATCGGCGACGGAAAAGGTGCCGCTTTCGATCGCCTTGCGAATGGCAGTGGCGCTGGCCTCGTCGGCGATGTCGAGCTTGCCGACCTTCTTGCCGTCGGCGCCAACCAGGCGGGCTTCGAAGGCGGCGCCCTGGCTCGACTGGAGCGTGGCGACGATGGACCAGTATTCCTGGCGGATAAAAGTCTCTATCTCCAGCTCGCGGTCGCATATCAGGCGCAGCGCCACCGACTGCACGCGCCCCGCCGAGCGGGCGCCGGGCAATTTGCGCCACAGCACCGGCGAAAGCGTGAAGCCGACCAGATAATCGAGAGCGCGGCGGGCGAGATAGGCCTCCACCAGCGGCTCGTCGATCTGGCGCGGCTGGGCCATGGCATCCAGCACCGCCTTCTTGGTGATGGCGTTGAAGACGACGCGGTCGACCTTGATGTCCTTGAGGACATTCTTCTGCTTCAGGACCTCGAGCACATGCCAGGAAATGGCCTCGCCCTCGCGGTCGGGGTCGGTGGCGAGGATCAGGCGGTCGGCGCCCTTGACCGCGCGGGCGATATCATTGATGCGCTTTTGCGACTTGGCATCGAGATCCCAGCTCATGGCGAAATCTTCGTCGGGGCGCACCGAACCGTCCTTGGCGGGGAGGTCGCGGACATGGCCGTAGGAAGCCACGACCTGAAAGCCGGGGCCTAGATATTTATTGATCGTCTTTGCCTTGGCCGGCGATTCGACGATGACGATGTCCATGCTTTCCTCGTGCCCGCTCCCGTAGCGCGGGCGGCTTCGCTGTGATTTCGAATTGAGACTGTTGCGCATTTAATGCGCTTGCGGCGGGCTGACAATGCGAGAATCGTTGGATCCTGTCAAACGGGGCCGGGAGCACCGCTTTCGCGGCTGTGCGCGCGATCTTCGCCGTGCCAGCGCGGCGAATTATGCCGGGGCATGACCAGGACAGCCATATGCGGAGCTTGAATGCACTATCGTAAAAAGGGTAATGTATTAAACATACAATTATAGGTATATTAAGCCGCAACCGGGTATGAGAGGTGCCGTTGGGACCTGGAAATGCCAGCGGCGAAAGCGGCGATGATTCGATGAAAGCGGCAAAGTCAGGAAAGCAGGGCCGTGGCAGGGGCGCGGTGAGCGCGGCGGAACGTTACGAGGGGGCCGACGGTTTGGCGGTGCGTGGCCAGCCTGGCGCGGAACCTGGGGACGTTGCGGGCTATATCCGGGAGGTTACCGGAGAATTGCGCGATCTGGCCGACGGCGCCGGCTTTGCGCTGCTCGCCTATCTTCTCGACATGGCGCGCCATGAAGCCGTAGCGCAGTTGCGCCAGAGCGCGCCGGGCCAGCCTGATTAAGCGTCAAAGCACCGAAACCCGTTGTCCTGCATGGCGGGCCAGCCGCCCGGCGAGTTCCATTTCCAGCAACACCATATGCACCATTGGCGCGGCGATGCCGGTGTGGCGGATGACTTCGTCGATCTCGACCGGGGCAACGGTCAGAGCGTCGGCGATCGCCTGGCGTTCGTCATTGCCGATTTCGCCGGAGGGCAGGATTTCGCCAAAATCGATCTCGCTGTCGGCAAGAGAGGTGAACAGGTCTTTTGCCTTGCCCGCTCTGCCGTCGAGCGGCGCCAGGGCCTCCAAGACATCCTGCGCTGAACGGACCAGGAGAGCGCCATCGCGAATCAGGCGGTTGGTGCCGGCCGAGCGCGGGTCGAGCGGCGAACCCGGCACGGCGCAGACCTCGCGGCCCATTTCGCCGGCAAGGCGCGCGGTGATCAGCGAGCCGGAGCGCTGCGCCGCCTCGACGATGACCGTGGCCAGGCCAAGACCGGCGATGATGCGGTTGCGGCGGGGAAAATCCTGGCCGCGCGGCTCCAGTCCCATGCGCATTTCCGACACAACGGCGCCGTTTTCGAGAATTTCGTCATAGAGCGTTTCGTTCTCGCGCGGATAGATGATGTCGACGCCGCCGGCGAGCACGGCAACGGTGCCGCTGGCGAGGCTGGCACGGTGGGCCGCCGAATCGATTCCCCGTGCCAGGCCGGAAACGACGACCTGGCCAGCGGCGCCCAGCCCCGCGGCGATATCGGCGGCGATGCGCCGCCCGGCCGCCGAGCAGTTGCGCGAGCCGGCAATCGCCACCATGGGCCGAGACAGCACGGCCGCGTTTCCGCGCACGAAAAGCAGCGGCGGCGCGCCATCGGTGTAGCGGAGAATGGCCGGGTAATCCGGCTCGCCGAGGCAGACGATTTGGATGGAGAGGCGCTCTGCGGCATCCATTTCCGCCAGGGCCTCGTCCTCGCTGCAAATGGCGACGCGGCGCTTGAGGCCGCCCCGCGCGGAAAGTTCGGGAAGCATTTCCAACGCTTTTTCGGCGCCGCCAAAACGGTTTATCAGCATGCGGAAGGTCGCAGGCCCGACATTTTCCGAGCGGATCAGGCGCAGCCAGGCAAGGCGCTGGGCGTCATCGAGGAGAGGGGCACGCGGCCCCTTGGCGTCGGTGCCATCAGCCATTGGCGTCCTTGCCGGCACCGATGCGCGGCTCGCTGCCGGCCAGCAGGCGGGAGATATTCGCGTGGTGGCGGATCCAGGTCAGCAGGGTGAGGATGCAGGCAAGGCCGGCAATTTCGATTTCGCCTATGCCGATGAGGAAGATGGGGGCGGACAGAGCGGCGCTAAGCCCGGCAAAAGACGAGATGCGGGCGAAGACGGCGCAATAAAGCCAGACTAGGCAAAAGGCGAGCGCGGCGGGCCAGTAGAGTCCGGCGAGAATGCCGATATAGGTGGCGACACCCTTGCCGCCCCTGAATTTCAACCACGCGGGGAAGAGATGGCCAAGAAAGGCGCCGAGGCCGGCGGCAATGGCGGTGTCGGGTCCGAACCGGGCGGCGATGAGCACGGCGGCCGTGCCCTTGAGGGCGTCGGCGGCCAGGGTGGCGGCGGCCAGGCCCTTATGGCCGGTACGCAGGACATTGGTGGCGCCGATATTGCCCGAGCCGATGGCGCGCACATCGCCCAGGCCGGCAAGCCGGGTCAGGATCAGGCCGAACGGCACCGAACCCAGCAGGTAGCCGAAGGCCAACGCGGCGGCGAGAAAGGGCAGGGCGGAACTGGAACTGAGGGCATCGGGCATGGGCGGCGAGTCCGGTGCATGGCAGGGTTGTCAGGCGCCAGCGTACTCGTAGACCGTGTGCCCGGCAACCAGCGTGCGCAGCACCTGACCCTGGAAACGGGCGCCTTCGAACGGCGTGTTCTTGGAGCGCGAAACGATGCCCGCCTCCTCACAAACCCATGGCCGTTCGGGATCGAAGACGACGACATCACCGGCCGCCCCGCGGGCCAGGGTGCCGCGATCCAGCCCAAGCAGGCCGGCCGGCGCAGAGGTCAGCGCGCGCAGCAGGGTGGCAAGGTTGCACTCGCCGGCATGAACGAGGCGCAGACCGGCGGCAAGGAGGGTTTCCAGGCCGATGGCGCCGTCGGCGGCCTCGGCGAAGGGGTGGCGCTTGGTTTCGACATGCTGGGGGTCGTGAGCCGATACCACGACATCGATCAGCCCTTCGGCAAGTCCGCGCACCATGGCAAGACGGTCGTCCTCACCGCGCAGCGGCGGCGACAGCTTGAAGAAGGTGCGGTAGTCGCCGATGTCGAATTCGTTCAGGGTCAGGTGATTGACCGATACGCCGCAGGTGACGGCGAGGCCTTCCTCCTTGGCGCGGCGGATGGCGTCTAGGGAGTCGGCGCAGGAGATCTGCGCAGCGTGGTAGCGCCCGCCGGTGAGGCGCGCCAGGCGCATGTCGCGGGCGACGATCACGCTCTCCGCCTCGCGCGGAATTCCCGGCAGGCCGAGGCGGGTCGCGGTCTCGCCCTCGTTCATCACGCCATGGCCGACCAGATCCCGGTCTTCCGGGTGGTGCACGATCAGGGCGTCGAAATTGCGCGCATAGGTGAGGGCCTGGCGCATCACCTGGGCATTGCGGATCGAATGGCGGCCATCGGTGAAGGCGACGGCTCCGGCTTCCGCGAGCAGGCCGAATTCGGTCATCTCCTCGCCCTTGAGGCCGCGGGTGATGGCGGCCATCGGCTCGACGCGCACGCTGGCGGTGTCGCGGGCGCGGCGCAGCAGGAAGTCGACCAGGGCAACATCGTCGATGACCGGATCGGTGTCCGGCATCATAACCAGCGTGGTGATGCCGCCGGCCGCCGCCGCCTTGCTGGCCGAGGCCAGGGTTTCGCGATGTTCGGCGCCAGGTTCGCCGACAAAGACGCGCATGTCGATCAGGCCGGGGCAGACGATGGCGCCGGCGCAATCGATGGTTTCGCCACCTTCCGGCACGGTATCGACGCCGGTGCCGGCGGCGGCGATGAACCCGTTTTCGATCAGCACGCCGCCATGGGCGTCATCGAGGCCGCAGGCCGGATCGATGACACGGGCGTTCTTCAGCAGGATCGGCCGCGCGGTTTCTCTGCCAGGCATGTCTCAGGCGCTCCCGTTGGGCAGGTTGGCGGCCAGAGCCTCCAGCACCGCCATGCGCACCGCGACGCCCATTTCAACCTGTTCGCCAATCAGGCTGCGCGGGCCGTCGGCGATGCCTGAGTCGATTTCGACGCCGCGGTTCATGGGGCCGGGATGCATGACCAGCGCGTCGGGCCGGGCGATGGAGAGCTTTTCCTCGTCGAGGCCGTAGAAGCGGAAATATTCGCGCACCGAGGGCACATAGGATGCGGCCATGCGCTCGCGCTGGAGGCGCAGCATCATGACGATGTCGACGTCCTTCAACCCCTCGCGCATATCGGTGAAGACCTCAACGCCGAGGCGCTCGATGCCGGCGGGCAGCAGGGTCAGCGGCGCGATGACACGCACCCGCGCGCCCAGCGCGTTGAGCAGCAGGATGTTGGAACGGGCGACGCGACTATGGGCGACATCGCCGCAGATCGCCACCGTAAGGCGCGCGATCCTGCCCTTGTGGCGGCGGATGGTCAGGGCATCGAGCAGGGCCTGGGTCGGGTGCTCATGGGCGCCGTCGCCGGCATTGATGACCGAGCAGCCGACCTTTTGCGCCAGCAGGTGCACCGCGCCGGAGGCATGGTGGCGCACCACCAGGATGTCCGGGTGCATGGCGTTGAGCGTCGCCGCGGTGTCGAGCATGGTTTCGCCCTTCTTCACCGAGGACGCGGCGACCGACATATTCATGACGTCGGCGCCGAGGCGCTTTCCCGCGATCTCGAAGGAGGACAGCGTTCGCGTCGATGCCTCGAAAAACAGGTTGATCTGGGTGCGCCCGCGCAGCACCGCCTTCTTCTTCTCGACCTGGCGCGACACCTCGACAGCGTTTTCGGCAAGGTCGAGCAGGGCATAGATGTCCTGTTCGGACAGGCCCTGTATGCCGAGCAGGTGCTGGTGGGGAAAGGTCAAGGAGTGCTTCGATGGTTCAGGTTTCATCGAAGCCATTGCTATACGGAAATGAACCCCTTGGGGCAAGGGATAAGCGGATTGGGATTAACGGCCGCGATTTTGTCCACAGCCTTGTTGCCGCTTGCCGGCGGCGCCTGCGCGGTTACGCTAGGGCAGTAACGGGAAGATAGCGGCGCGGCAGGCGGAGGGAAGGCGCGATCATGGCGGGCACGCTCGATACCCACGAGGTTTTCAACCAGTCCCCTCCTTACCGGGACATCAACCTGTTCGAAAGCGACAGGCCGCTCGCCGAGGCGGTGGCGCGCGAGGGCGGCGAGGAAGTGGCACACTCGCTATCCGCGTTTGGCGCCAGGATCGGCGCCGGCGATGTGCTCGACGAGGGGCGGGCGGCCAATAGCTGGGCGCCGGTGCTGCACGCCTTCGACGCCAGCGGGCACCGCATCGACGCCATAGAATTTCATCCCGCCTATCACGCCTTCATGGCGCGCTCGATGGCGCAGGGCCTGCACTGCCAGGCGTTCGAGCATGTGGCCACCGGAGCGCCCCCCGCCGCCGGGCGCCAGGTGGCGCGCTTTGCCGGCATCTATCTGATGTCACAGGTCGAGGCCGGGCATGTCTGCCCGATCACCATGACCCATGCCTGCACCGCGCCGCTGTTCAAGGAGCCGGACCTGGCCAGGGACTGGCTGCCGAAGATCCTCTCGCGCGACTATGACCCGGCATCGCTGCCGATAGAAAAGAAGCGCTCCGTCACGGTCGGCATGGGCATGACGGAAAAGCAGGGCGGCACCGATGTGCGCGCCAATACCTCCAGCGCCGAGCCGCTCTCGAGCGCGGGCAGGGAGTATGTGCTCACCGGCCACAAATGGTTCATGTCGGCGCCGATGTGCGACGCCTTCATGATGCTGGCGCAGGCGCCGGGCGGGCTGTCCTGCTTTTTCGTGCCCAGATTGCGCCCCGACGGGTCTTCCAACGGGTTGCGGCTGCTGCGCCTCAAGAACAAGATGGGCAACCGCTCCAATGCGTCGAGCGAGGTCGAATTCGCCGGGGCGCAGGGAACCTTGGTCGGCGAGGAGGGGCGCGGGGTTGCCACCATTCTGGAAATGGTGACGCTGACGCGCCAGGACTGCGCCGCCTCGTCCGCTGGGCTGATGCGCTGGGGGCTGGTCAATGCCCTGCATCATGCGCGTCACCGCTCGGTGTTTCAGAAGAAACTGATCGACCAGCCGCTGATGGCCATGGTGCTGGCCGACATGGCGCTCGATGTCGAGGCGGCGACGGCGCTGGTGTTCCGCCTTGCCCGCGCCGCCGGCCGCGCCGATGAGGATGAGGGCGAAGCGGCCTTTTTGCGCCTGATGACGCCGGTGGCCAAATACTGGTGCTGCAAGAGCGTGCCGCCGCTGGTCAATGAGGCGATGGAGTGCGTTGGCGGCAATGGTTATGTCGAGGACGGCGTTATGGCGCCGCTCTACCGCGAGGCGCCGCTCAACGCGATCTGGGAAGGCTCCGGCAATGTGATGTGCCTCGACGTGCTGCGGGCCCTGGAAAAATCGAATGCCGAGGCGGAGGCCGTGCTGACCGGCCTGGCGATGCAAGGCGGCGGCGACGCGCGCCTTGGCAAGGTGTTGGACGAGGTGGCCGGCCTGCTCAGGAATCCTGCCCGCGCGGTGGCCGAGGCGCGTTTCGCGGTCGAGCAGATCGCGCTGCTCTGCGCCGCGTCCGAACTGCGCGCCCACGCGCCCGGCGAGGTGGCCGATACCTTCATTGCCTCGCGTCTTGGCGGCCGCTACCGACAGACCTACGGCACCTTCGGCGGCGCCGGGAGCGGAGTGCCGGCGCGCCAGATCCTGGCGCGGGTGCTGGAGGATTAGGCGCGCCTTTCAGCGCCCGGCGGCTAGGGAGCGCAGGCGGTCGAGGGCGCCTTGCAGGATGTAGGCGGCGGCCAGCTTGTCGACCAGTTCGGCGCGCCTTGCCCGGCTGGCATCGGCTTCCAGCAGGGTGCGGGTGACGGCGGCGGTGGACAGGCGTTCGTCCCAGTAGCTGACCGGAATATCGGTCTTTTGGGCGAGGTTGCGGACAAAGGCGCGGGTCGCCTGCGCGCGCGGGCCTTCCGAACCGTCCATGTTTACCGGCAGCCCGACAATGAAGCCGCCGACTTCGTGCTCGCGGGCCAGCGCCAGCAGGGCCTCGCAATCGGCGGTGAATTTCTTGCGCCTGATGGTGCTCAGCGGGCTGGCGATGGAGCGGGCAAGATCGGAGAGCGCGAGGCCGATGGTCCTGGTGCCGAGGTCCAGTCCCATCAGCCGTGAATGGCGGGGCAGCCGGGCGGCGAGGTCCTGGAGGGAAAGGGTGGGGTCGGCGGCCATGTCCCTGGCGATAGCATGAGCCGGGGCGGTGTGCCAGCCATGGTTGCCGCGCCTTGGCCGCCCGATATACTTTCCCGCAACGCCGCGGCGGGCAAGGCGGCCGCGGAAGGGGCAAGGGAGGAAGTTGAATGAAGATTACATGGTTCGGGCATTCCGCGTTCCGCGTCGAAACCGGCGGGGCGGTTATCATGATCGACCCGTTCCTTTCGGAAAATCCGAAATACGGCAAGGACGCTCTCGAGGCGGCCAAGGGCGCGACCCATGTTCTGCTGACCCATGGCCACCACGACCATATCGGCGATGCGGTGGCGATCTGCAAAGGCACCGGTGCGACACTGGTCGCCAATTTCGAGATCTGCATGTTCCTGGCCGGCCAGGGGGTGGAGAATTTCAGCCCCGGCAATCACGGCGGCAATGTCGATTACGGCGCGTTCTCGGTGGCTCTGGTGCCGGCCTGGCATTCATCGTCGGAAATCGTCGACGGCAAGCCGGTCTATCTGGGCAATCCGGGCGGGCTGGTGATCCAGCCCAAGAGCGCGGGCGACAAGGTGCTCTACCACATGGGCGATACCGATATCTTCACCGGCATGGAACTGATCAATGAGATTTACCAGCCGGCAATCGGCATCGTCCCGGTCGGCGACCGCTTCACCATGGGCGGCAAGGTCGCGGCCATGGCCTGCAAGCGCTATTTCGGGTTTTCGACCGTCATTCCCTGCCACTACGGCACTTTCCCGATCATCGATCCCGACCCGTCGGCCTTCCTCGCGGCGATGACGGGGGAAAACGTGCTGGTGCCGAAAATCGGCGAGGCATTCGATCTCTAGCAGCACCTAGGCGGTTGTTCCGGCCTGGGCGGGGCGGCGCGCGGCGCCTGGCGCCGCGGCGCCGGCGGGCTTGGCTTTCTTGTCTGCCGCCTTGCCCTTGCGGGTCAGCAACTCATGGAGGCGCCGGTGCAGGCTGGCGCGCTCGCCGGTAAAGCAGGTGCCGGGGATGATGACCAGGTTGTGGGTGTCGCCGCAGGCGGTGGCCACCAGCATCAGCGGAATCCGGCCCGACAGCGGCGGCACGCCGAAAACGCCGGCAACCGCGGCGCCGCCGACGGAAAGCTTGGGCGGGACGGGAAGCATGGTCACCATGGCATCGAAGCGTGAATACCAGCGCCGCATCAGGAGCCGTGCCAGGGGCGGGGGTGAAATGGCGACCACATAGCGGGCAATGGGCAGCGACTGGGCGCGCTCGAGGCCGGGGATGCGCCACCGCCGCTGGGCGGGCTTTTCGTCGCCCACGGCGACAGCTTCGGCCACCGTCTCAAGATGATTGCCGAGCGCGCGGCGCCCGGCGCGGCGGCGCACGAGGCGGGTGCGGGCTATGCGCCCGTTGAGCGGGGATTCGTGGCTGAACAGCGAAGGGTCGGCAATGGCGCCGGCGGCGGCGTGGACCAGGCGGCCATTGGGGTCCTGGTCGCGGCGCAGATTGCGGCGCCCGATCTGGAGCACGGACAGGCCGCCATCATCGATGCTGCCGCTCTCGGCCAGAGCCATGAATTCGCGGCGGGTGAGGCGGGGCAGATCGCGGGCGCAGACAGGCGCGGGGGGCGCCGAATCGCTGCCCATGGCCGCCAATACCTGAAAGCTGCGCGCGGCATCGGCAAGACCGTGCTTGAACTGGAACATGACCACCGACAGCGGATGGCCGGCGTCCCCGTCCGGTTGGCCGTCCATCGGCGAGGGATTGAGAATGAAGACGCGCCAGGGCGAATGGGACGGCGAGGTGATGGTGCGGCGCGCCTTCTCGATCACCGGCACCAGCGTTTCGATGTCGCGAACCGAAGGGTCAATGAGCGTGCAAACGTGGTTCTCGAGGGCGAAATTGCGATCCGGGAAGGCGGCGAAAAACGGCCAGACATGGACAAACCGTTCGCGCAGCGGCGGATAGGCGTCGGCCACGGCCTGCAGCCCGGCGAGGACGCGGTCGGCGTCGCAAGGCTTCTCGAGGACGACGATGCTGGTGATATAGCGGTGTCCGAGATTGAAAAATATGGTGTCGGTCAGGCCGAGCGCGCGCATCGCTTTTCAATCCACTGCAAGACGGGCCATTGCAAAACTGGCCTTCAACAATATGACCCACCCAATTCGAGGCCCGGTTTGGCGCCGGATCCCCCCCCTTTTGCTCCGCGATCCGGCGCAGCGCGGCGCGGTGAAGCCGGGGCCGGGTGCGGTCGCGGCGTGCCCCAACTTGTTCATTGTTAGCACAAGGGCGCAAGGGGTTGAAACCGGCTGCTCTTTCGCCGCGCCGCCGGCCGGCACGGCACAGGTTGCGGGCCATGGCCGGCAAGTGTATGTCTTGGCTCGGCGCGGGCTACCATGGGCTGCCAGCGCATTGTAATCAGACATTCAAGCAATTTTCGGGACGAGCACAAATGTCGGTTGATGAAGCCACGGTAAGACGCATTGCGCGCCTTGCCCGCATCGCGGTCAACGATGAAGAGGCGCACAGGTTGCAGGGCGAGTTGTCGGTGATTCTCGACTGGGTGGAGCAGCTCGGCGAGGTCGATACCGCCGGCGTCGAGCCGATGACCAGCGTCATTCCGATGGTGATGAAGAAACGCGACGACGTGGTCAGCGACGGCGCCAAGGCGGACGACGTCGTGGCCAATGCGCCGGTGAGCGAGGACCATTTCTTCGTTGTCCCCAAGGTGGTGGAATAGCATGTCGGAACTGACCGGGCTGACGATCGCGGCGGCGCGCGCGGCGCTTGAAAAAAAAGAGTTCTCGGCGCTGGAACTGACCGAGGCTTATCTCGGCGAGATCGAAGGGGCGAACGGCGCTCTCAATGCCTATGTCGCGGTGACCAGAGACAAGGCGCGGGACATGGCCCGGGCGTGCGACGAGCGCCTGGCGCGCGGCGAGGGGCGCCCGCTTGAGGGCATTCCGCTCGGCATCAAGGACCTCTATTGCACGCAGGGCGTGCATGCCCAGGCATGCAGCCATGTGCTGGACGGATTTCTGCCGCGCTACGAATCCACGGTGACGGCGAATCTTTGGTCCGCCGGCGCGGTGATGCTGGGCAAACTCAACATGGACGAGTTCGCCATGGGGTCGTCCAACGAGACGAGCTATTACGGCCCGGCGATCAATCCGTGGCGGGCGAGTGGCAGCGAGGAAAAGCTGGTGCCGGGCGGCTCTTCGGGCGGCTCGGCGGCGGCGGTGGCGGCGCGCCTTTGCGCCGGCGCCACGGCGACCGATACCGGCGGTTCGATCCGCCAGCCGGCGGCGCTGACCGGCACCGTGGGCATCAAGCCGACCTATGGCCGCTGCTCGCGCTGGGGCATCGTCGCCTTCGCCTCCTCGCTCGACCAGGCCGGGCCGATCGCGCGCACCGTGCGCGATGCGGCGATGATGCTTGGCGCCATGGCCGGGCACGACGCCAAGGACACCACCAGCGTCGATACCCCGGTGCCGGACTACGCGGCGGCGCTGGGCGGCAGCGTCAAGGGCATGCGCATCGGCATTCCGCGCGAATACCGCATCGACGGCATGTCGGCGGAGATCGGCGCGCTATGGGACAAGGGCATCGACTGGCTCAAGGCGTCGGGCGCGGAGATCGTCGAGGTGTCGCTGCCGCACACAAAATATGCGCTGCCGGCCTATTATATCGTGGCGCCGGCGGAAGCGTCCTCCAACCTGGCGCGCTATGACGGCGTGCGCTACGGCTTGCGCGTTGCCGGCGACGACATCATCGCGATGTATGAAAACAGCCGCGCCGCCGGGTTCGGCGCCGAGGTCAAGCGGCGCATAATGGTCGGCACCTATGTGCTTTCGGCCGGCTATTACGACGCCTATTATCTGAAAGCCCAGCAGGTGCGCACGCTGATCAAGCGCGATTTCGATTCTGCGTTCGAGAAGGTCGATGCGTTGCTGACGCCGGCGACACCCAATTCGGCCTTTGCGCTGGGCGCCATGACCGACGATCCGATCGCCATGTATCTCAACGACGTGTTCACGGTGACGGTGAACATGGCGGGCCTGCCGGGAATTTCGGTGCCCGCGGGATTCGATGCCAGGGGCCTGCCGCTCGGCCTGCAACTGATCGGCAAGCCGTTTGACGAAGCCAATCTGTTCCGTCTCGCCCAGGCGCTTGAAGACGCGGCCGGCGAGACGCCGCCGGCGCAAAGGTGGTGGTAGGCCAAGGGGCCAGGACCATCGCGGCGAAAACGAGACAAGCAAAGAGTGGAAGCCATGGACGAGATGGTGCGCAGCGCGCCGAAGGACAAACTGATCAAGGGTGCAACCGGTGACTGGGAAGTCATCATCGGCCTTGAGGTGCATGCCCAGGTGACGTCGAAGTCCAAGCTGTTTTCGCCCGCTTCGGCGGAATATGGCGGCGCGCCGAACGATCATGTCAGCCTGATCGACGCCGCCATGCCCGGCATGCTGCCGGTGATCAACGAGGAATGCGTGCGCCAGGCCATCCGCACCGGGCTGGGGCTGAAGGCGCGGATCAACCTGAAATCGGTTTTCGACCGCAAGAACTACTTCTATCCCGACCTGCCCCAGGGCTATCAGATCTCGCAGTTCAAGCAGCCCATCGTCGGCGAGGGCGTGGTCTATCTCGACATGGCCGAAGGCGAGCAGATCGCGGTCGGCATCGAGCGGCTGCATCTGGAGCAGGACGCCGGCAAGTCGATCCACGACCAGCATCCGAGCTTGTCCTATGTCGATCTCAACCGCTCCGGCGTGGCGCTGATGGAGATCGTCTCGAAGCCGGACATGCGCTCCGCCGACGAGGCCAAGGCCTATGTCACCAAGTTGCGCACCATCCTGCGCTATCTCGGCACCTGCGACGGCAACATGGAAGAAGGCTCGATGCGCGCCGACGTCAATGTCTCGGTGCGCCGCCCCGGCGAGCCGCTGGGCACGCGCTGCGAGATCAAGAACGTCAATTCGATCCGCTTCGTCGGCCAGGCCATCGACTATGAAGCCAGGCGCCAGATCGATGTCATCGAGGATGGCGGCACCATCAGCCAGGAAACGCGCCTGTTCGATTCCAGGAGCGGGCAGACAAGGTCGATGCGCTCCAAGGAAGAGGCGCATGACTACCGCTATTTTCCCGATCCCGACCTGCTGCCGCTGGAATTCGACCAGCCTTATGTCGATGCGCTGGCTGCCGCGCTGCCGGAACTGCCGGACGAGAAGAAGGCGCGCTTCGTGGCCGATTTCGGCCTCTCGCCCTATGACGCCGGAATCCTGGTCGGCGAGCGCGTGGCCGCCGACTATTTCGAGCAGGTGGCGCAGGGGCGCGACGCCAAGGCGGCGGCGAACTGGGTCATCAACGAGCTGTTCGGGCGGCTGAACAAGGACGGCGTCGACATCGTCGAAAGCCCCGTTTCCGCCGCCCAGCTTGGCGCCATCATCGATCTGGTCGCCAGCGGCGTCATCTCGGGAAAGATCGCCAAGGACCTGTTCGAGATCGTGTGGAGCGAGGGCGGCGACCCGGCCGAGATCGTCGAAAGCCGCGGCATGAAGCAGGTCACCGACACCGGCGCCATCGAGAAGGCGATCGACGAGGTGATGGCGGCGAACCCGGACAAGGTGGCGCAGGCGAAGGAGAAGCCGAGCATGGCGGGCTGGTTCGTCGGCCAGGTGATGAAGGCGACCGGCGGCAAGGCCAACCCGCAAGCCGTGAATGCGCTGCTGAAGGACAAGCTCGGCCTGGAATAGGGCCGGGCTGCCCTACCGTTTCAACAACGCAAGGGGCCGGGCGGCCACCGCCGCAAGGAGGTATTTATGGCGCGGATGGTCGTGCCATAATCGCCGCGCGCCCGGTTGCGGCAAGGATCGTTGCCCGGCCAGTCAGACCGGCGCTTGTTTCTTGGCAAAGGGAGCAGGCGGATGAGTGCTGTCGTTACCCCACCGATTTCCGAACGCGAACTGGTCCTGACGCGGCTGATGTCGCCGCCGCGGGCAAAGCTTTTCCGGGCCTGGACCGAAGCTGACCTGCTGAAGCAATGGTTCGCGCCCCGGCCGCTGACCACTCCGGTGGCGGAGCTTGACGTGCGCGCCGGCGGCGAATGCCGCATCGTCATGCGCGGACCCGATGGCACGGAGTATCCGAGCAACGGGATCTACCTTGAGATCGTGCGGGACGAACGCATCGTCTTCACCGACGCTTATGGTGCCGGCTGGATCCCCACCGCCAAGCCTTTCATGACGGTGATCGTCACCTTCGCCGACGAAGGCGAGGGCACGCGCTATACCGCCCGCGCGCTGCACTGGAAGGCGGAAGACCGGGCCATGCACGAAACCATGGGATTTCATGAAGGCTGGGGACGTTGCGCCGACCAGCTCGCCGAAGTGGTGGCAAGGCTGTAGGGACGCATTCGGAAAAATCAGGTCGCGGACCGCCGGGGCGGCGCGCGGATCAGAAATTGAAGACGATGCCGCCGGTGATATCGTGCGACTGGTGGCTGACATTCGGCATCGGCGGCAATGGCGGCGCCGGCGGCGGGGCGATTACGCACATTGCCGTGCCCAGATCGACATAGGCATAGTCGAGACGCAGCGCGATCTTGTCGGTGATCCGCTTCTGGGCGCCTAGGCCGGCGGTCCAGCCGGTGCGCGTTTCGGTATTGGACCAGGCGCCGCCCGCATTTGTGGCGCGATGGGTCAGGCTGCCATAGGCCAATCCGCCGAAAACATAGGCCATCCAGTCGCCATATGAGTGCCCGACGATGCCGCGCCAGTCGGCAACCCAATTGGTGTTCTGGCGAAAGGTGATGCCGCTGGGGGTGGTGCCGCTCTTGGCTGCGGAAATTGCGCGAAAGCCGAGTTCGGTGCCGAAGATCCAGCGGTCCGACTGCCACAAATGGCCGCCAAACACGCCGCCGGTAAAGCCGGAGGGGTGGACCGTGCCGGACTCGCCGGTGGCGGGAAAATTGAAGCCGACGGTGCCGAAATGCCCGCCCGCGCTAAGACCGACATAGGACCCCTGCCAGGACGATACGGGCTGCGCGCCAGCGGCCGGCGCGATGATCGCGGCGGCCAGGAACGCCATGGAAAATGCCAGTCTTTTCCTCATGTCTCTTCCCTGCTGCTTGTTCTCGCAAATGGCGGCCAGGTATTCGCGCCTATCTGCCTGTCCTCGTTTATGGTTTAAGCGGAAAATCAATCAGCTTCCAGAATCAATCAGCTTCCCGGGCGCAAACAGAATCGCCAAGGGCCGCGCCAGAAAAGCATTGCTCGCGATGCGGGTCAAACAACACTTCGCCGGGCAAAGTCATTCTGCGGCCGCGTGTGACCAATTGGGCACAGCATCGACTGGATGGCGGGGCCAGGAATGACCCGTTTCCGATCGGCATTTGGCGAGGCGAAGAGGAAACAGCGAAGCGGACGCAGGCAAATAAAGAACCCCGGGGCTCTGGCGCCACCGGGGTCTTTTCCATTCGGGGTCCATATAGGTCTTTGCTGTCCGGCGCTGCGGCTCTGGACGCATACACCCCGCGACTGGATGGTCGTCCTGTCACTTACGCTGTTGTATGTAAGCAGTATAATTTGTGATACCAGAATGGATATCAAATAATACCGCCCGTAACAGCGTATGCATAATCTATTCAGTTGTCTGGAATCTGGGCCAATCCGAAAAGACTAAGAACAATTCAATTCCGAGATTGGCTATCTCTCCTCCGGGGGCGTCATTTTTCTAGACCTCCCTTGCTGAATGATTTCATTGTCTGGCCGGGATTGACCAAAGTCAAATCAAATCGGGGGTGGCCACACCGGATCCGGCCAGGGTGCTAAGCGGTCCCGGACTGGCGGCGGGACGGTCCTTACCTTTCCTTTACGCACGGATGTCACAGTCTGCCCGATGGATGCGGCCGGCGGCAGCCGGCTGGCAGGCCATGAAATGATGCACCCGCAACTTGAAAGCGCGGATGACTTGGTTGCAACAGGGCGGATTCATGATCGGCAAGTATGTCAGTACGCCAGAGCCTCGAACGGATGTTTGCCCCGGTCCGGGCAGGGGGCGCGACTCCTATTTGGTGTTTTGCTCGATCCTTGCCACCATTCAGGCCCTGTCCCTGGGGCTGGTCGCCGGGGGGGTCGGTTCCCGCGCCGTCGATGCCGGGGCGGCGCTGGGCGAAATGGTGGGGCCGTTCGGAGCCGCCGCCCTGGCGTTCGGCATTGTTCTTTGCACCCGTTCCGCGCTGCGCCATCTTGGCGGCCTCATAGCGCGGGAACTGGCCTGATCCGGGAACTGGCCCGATCTATCGCGGTGCCGGCGAGGTCCGCCCCCCTGCATTGCCACGATCCTTTGCCAGCGAGCCGGTGCGCTCGATGATTTCGGCCAGTTGCCCGGCATGGGTAAAGGGCAGGAAATGGCTTGCGCCGTCGACCGAGAAGCGCCGCGCCCCCGGCATGGCGGCTTCCAGCAGCCCGGCCATCAGGGATATAGAGGGGTGGCTTGCGCTGCCATGGACAATGGCGCCGGGGCCGCTGAAGGCCGCAAGTTGCCTCGCCCCTGGGGCGAAATCCCAGGCGCTTTCCCAGTCGCGAAGATTCACGGCCACGGTGCGGCGGGCATAGTCCCGCACCGGCTCGGCGAGGGCATCGAATGTCCCGGCCCCGCTCCACATGTCGATGACAAGGCGCGCGGCGTCCTTGTCGCCCCTGGCGAAGGCGCCCGCGTACTCGGCATGCACGGATCTGATCTCGGCGATATAGCCAGCGGCCTTCCGTCCGCCACTCCTGCCTTGGAGCAGATGGAGGGGGATGGCCTCGACCAGCGTCAGGCTGGCTACCTCGATCTCCCCGCTCAAGGCTCCAGCCAGGGCGACGGAGGCGCCGAAGGAATGGCCGACGAGATGCACCGCTGTGCCGGCGATGCCGGCGAGCTGGCGGATGAAGGGATAGAAGGGCGCTATACCGGTTCGGGATTGGCCGCGCCGTTCCGCGGAGCCGCCATAGCCGGGCAGGCTGGCGGCGATGACGCGGTATCGCGGCTCGAGCAACCGGCGCAGCGGGCGCCATGCGGCCGCCGTGGAGAAAGAACCGGGCAGCAGGAGGATGCAGGGACCCGAACCGCTGTCCTCGATTTCTATGGGGGCGTCCGCGCTTGTCATCGGCGCCGAGAATGCACGTGTTGACGCCGTCGCGAAAGAGGATACAGGCAATGAAAAAGCCGGGGCGCATGGCGCGCCCCGGCCGGTAGCAAAAACGATATGGTGCGTCCTAGACCGAGTAGTAGAGGTCGTACTCGACGGGATGCGGGGTCATCTCGTAACGCATGTTCTCGTCCATCTTGAGGGCGATATAGGCGTCGATCTGGTCGTCGTCGAACACGCCGCCAGCCTTGAGGAAGTCACGATCGGCGTCCAGCGACGCCAGGGCCTCGCGCAGCGAGCCGCAAACGGTCGGGATTTCCTTGAGTTCCTCCGGCGGCAGATCATAGAGGTTCTTGTCCATCGGATCGCCGGGATGGGTCTTGTTGCGGATGCCGTCGAGGCCAGCCATCGCCAGTGCCGAGAAGCACAGATAGGGGTTGGCGGACGGGTCCGGGAAGCGAACCTCGACGCGCTTCGCCTTGGGCGAATTGGTGACCGGAATGCGGCAGGAGGCCGAACGGTTGCGGGAAGAATAGGCCAGCAGCACCGGAGCCTCATAGCCCGGCACCAGTCGCTTGTAGGAATTGGTCGACGGGTTGGTGAAGGCGTTGAGCGCCTTGGCGTGCTTCAGGATGCCACCAATGAAGTAGAGGCAGGTTTCCGAAAGGTCGGCATACTGGTTGCCGGCAAAGGTCGGCTTGCCGTCTTTCCAGATCGACAGGTGGCAATGCATGCCGGTGCCATTGTCGCCGAAGACCGGCTTGGGCATGAAGGTCGCGGTCTTGCCATAGGCATGGGCGACCTGGTGCACGGCATATTTGTAGATCTGCATGGCATCCGCTTCACGCGTCAGCGTGTTGAACAGCAGGCCGAGTTCGTGCTGGGCGGCCGCCACTTCGTGGTGGTGCTTTTCGACCTCGACGCCCATCTCCTTCATCACTGAGAGCATTTCGGAGCGGATGTCCTGGCAGGAGTCGACCGGCGGCACCGGGAAATAGCCTCCCTTGGTGCGCGGACGGTGGCCGAGATTGCCTGCCTCGTATTCGGTGCCGCTATTGGTCGGCAGTTCCGCGGAATCGAGGGCGAAGCCGGTGTTATAGGGCTCGGCGGAAAAGCGGACATCGTCGAAGATGAAGAACTCGGCTTCCGGGCCGACATAGATGGTGTCGCCGATGCCGGTCGACTTCAGATAGGCTTCCACCTTCTTGGCGGTGGTGCGCGGGTCGCGATTATAGGCCTCGCCGGTGGACGGCTCGAGAATATCGCAGAAAATAGCCATGGTGGACTGGGCGAAGAAGGGGTCCATATGGGCTGATGTCGGATCGAGCATCAGCATCATGTCGGACTCGTTGATTTCCTTCCAGCCGGCGATGGACGAGCCGTCGAACATCAGGCCGTCGGCAAAGACGTCCTCGTTGATCGTGCTGATGTCCTGCGTCACATGCTGCATCTTGCCGCGCGGATCGGTGAACCGCAGGTCGACGAACTTGACGTCATTGTCTTTGATCTGTTTGAGAACAGATTTTGCATCTGCCATTTGATGTATCCCCTGTCGTCTTTTTTGATGTGGGTTGTTTGGAAATGAGCTTTGGCGCCAATCGCCGGTTGCCCCGGTTCGGGGTGCCGCCGGCGGGCAGCATTGCCGCTGTGGGTTAGATTGCTTCGTTGCCGCTCTCGCCGGTGCGGATGCGGATTGCTTCCTCGACGCTGGAAATAAAGATCTTGCCGTCGCCGATCCGCCCGGTCTTGGCCGATGTCATGATGGCTTCGACCGCGCGCTCCACGGCCTCGTCCTCCAGCACGATCTCAACCTTCACCTTGGGCAGGAAGTCGACGACATATTCGGCGCCGCGGTAAAGCTCGGTATGTCCTTTTTGCCGGCCGAAGCCCTTGGCCTCGGTCACCGTGATTCCCTGCAGTCCTACTTCCTGAAGTGCTTCTTTCACCTCATCGAGCTTGAACGGTTTGATTATGGCTTCAATTTTTTTCATGTCCCTCCGCCTTTTGTCGGACCGCCTTGAGCGTGGCCGGTAGCGGCCAAACACGCCAAATGCAAGCGTGCCCCAAAGAAGCACAGGTCGTGCCAATTCGGGTGCATCAATTATAGTGACGGGAAATCAGATAGATAAGCCTAAGCTGCATAAGAATTAATCAGAAGTGGCGTCGGGGTGTGTCTAAAGGATAGGCGGTGTGCCCAAAAATCAAGCACCGTTCTGCCCGTCCTTTGTGCCGCAATGCAGCGAAGCTTGCAAGCGCCGAATCGGGGGGCGGCAGGGGGCTGGGCGTTGAGGTTGTAAGTGAAGAAAAAACAGGTCCCGCCAGGATGATGCGCATGGCGACATAGTCGGGATTGATCCGGTGGGGCGCAGGCGCCATCCTGCGTTGGCAGGCGGTTCATGGCAAATCGGCGGGCGCGGCTCTCCGGGGGTAGACGCGAGCCTGCGGGCGTGGTCCCGGTGCGGTGCTGAGGGGTAACCGGACCTGGAAATGGGCCAGACCTGGAAATGGGCCAGACCTGGAAATGGGCCAGACCTGGAAATGGGCCAGACCTGGAAATGGGCCGGACCTGGAAATGGGCCGGACCTGGAAATGGGGGGTGAATTGGAAAACAGGGGAGGCGCGCGCGGCGAACTTTCCGCCTCGGTATCCGCCAGGCGGGCCGGGGATGCGGCGGCGCTGCTGACGACCGGTCAGATGTATGCCGCCGACCGCGCCGCGATATCCGGCGGCATTGCCGGGACCGAGTTGATGGAGAATGCCGGGCGCGCCGTCGCCGGGGCCATCATCGCGCGCTGGCCGCGCGCCGGTCTTGCCGTCGTTCTTTGCGGGCCGGGAAATAATGGCGGCGACGGTTTCGTCATTGCCCGGCTGTTGCGCGAGGCGGGTTTCCCGGTTCGTCTGGGACTGCTTGGCGCGGCAGACCGGCTTTCCGGCGACGCGGCGGCAATGGCCGCGCGGTGGCAGGGCGGCATCGAGCCGCTGACGGTGGCGCTGCTGGACGGCGCCGCGTTGATCGTCGATGCCCTGTTCGGCGCCGGGCTGGCGCGGCCGCTGGAGGGCGCGGCGCTTCAGGTTCTTGCCGCCGCGCATAATTCGGGCGCCCCGATCATTGCCGTCGACATGCCGAGCGGCGTCGAGGGAACGGGCGGGCAGGTGCTCGGCTTCGCGCCCCACGCCGCGCTCACCGTAACCTTTTTCCGCAAGAAGTGCGGACACCTGCTGATGCCGGGGCGGGCGCATTGCGGCGAAGTGCTGGTCGCCGATATTGGAATTCCCGATGCCGTGCTGGAAAGCCTCGGCGCCATGGCGAGGGAGAACGCGCCCCGGCTGTGGCTGGACGTGTTTCCGCGCCCGCGCGCCGACGGCCACAAATATGACCGTGGCCATTGCGTTGTCAAAAGCGGTCCCCTGATTTCGACCGGTGCGGCGCGGCTGGCGGCACGCGGCGCCCTGAGAGCCGGCGCCGGCCTTGTCACCGTGGCCAGCCCGCCCGACGCGCTGGCCGTCAATGCCGCCCATCTGACCGCCATCATGCTCGCCGAATGCAGCGACGCCGGGGCGTTCGGCCTTTTGCTCGCCGACGCGCGGCGCAATGCGGTCTTGCTCGGCCCCGGCAATGGCGTGGGCGCGGATACCCGAAAATTCGTCGAGGCTGCACTGGCGAGCGGCGCGGCAGTGGTCCTTGACGCCGACGCGCTGACTTCATTCGAAAGCGGGGCAGGGGGCCAAACCGGGGCAGAGGACCTTTTCGCCGTAATCCGGGGGCGGCGCGGTGACGTGGTCCTTACGCCCCACGAGGGGGAATTCGGGCGGCTGTTTCCGCAATTGCGGGCCGGGCGCGAGCTTGAAGCGGACGGATTTCCGGTAGCCAAGACCGAGCGGGCGGCGCGGGCGGCCAGCGAAAGCGGGGCGGTGGTGGTGCTGAAGGGTGCCGACAGCGTGATAGCCGCGCCGGACGGGCGCCTGGCCATCAATGGCAATGAATCGCCCTATCTGGCCAGTGCGGGGTCGGGCGATGTGCTGGCCGGGATAATCACCGGACTGATCGCCCAGGGCATGCCGGGTTTCGAGGCCGCTTGCGCCGGATGCTGGCTTCATGGCGAGGCGGCGCGCAATTTCGGGCCGGGGCTGATCGCCGAGGATTTGCCGGACATGCTGCCCCGGATAATGGCCGATTGGAGCAGCGCCGGATTTAGGTGATGCCGCTAATTGCGGTCGTGCAGCACGAAGCTGAGCATGAACAGGCCGTAGAGGCCGGCAAAGCCGGTAATCACAAGCGCCGCATCCTTGGCGTTGTGGTCACCGAGGCCGATGACCGTGAAGTACAGGCCGGCCAGCAAGGTCGCCGTTATGATCCATTTCAGCATGGCGAACTCCCATTTGTTTCGTTTCGGCACAGTAGCCGCGTTCTGACCTGACAAGTTGCAATCGCCATGCCGGAAGCGGGCGCGGTAATCGCGCCGGCGGGCAGGGTTGGCGATTCCTTAACGAAACCGCGAAAATGCGCGGCCGCCAGGGCACTGAATCTCAAACATTGGCGACGATAATTCCGCAAAGGAGATAAAGAGCGGTCGCAAGAACCGCGGGTTCAATTCGTCAACAGAGGTTCGAGGGAGAGTCCCGTGCTGAATAGAATTCGCGATGGCATTTCCGGTCTTGGAGGCCGGATTTCACGTTTCGCCGGAGCCTGCCGAGGCAATGTGGCGATGATGTTTGCCATGACCGCCATTCCGTTGGTCGGGCTGGTCGGCGCGGCAATCGATTATTCCAATGCCTATCGGGTCAAGGAACGGCTACAGACCGCGGTGGATAGCGCCGCGCTTGCCGTCGCCCGTGACGGCGCCGACATGAGCGATGCGGAAATCGAGGAACTGGCCAACAAGTTCTTCAAGGCCCATTTCGATCCGGTCGATATCGGCAATGTCGGCGAGATCCAGGTGAGCCGCAACGACGCCACGGTGGAGTTGAAGGTTGTCGGCACCGTGCCGACCTGGCTGCTGCCGGTGATCGGCGTCAATCAACTCAGCTTTGGCGCCGAAACGGCGGTGCTGACCGACAACGTGACGGCCGAGATCGCCCTGGTGCTCGACAATTCGGGTTCGATGAGCGGTTCGAAGATCTCGAGCCTGCGCACCGCCGCCCGCAAGCTGGTGGATACGCTCTACGGTCCGAGCGAGGTCAATCCGAACCTGTCCTTCTCGCTGGTGCCCTTCAGTTCCGCGGTCAATGTCGGCACGCAGTACAAGAACGCGAGCTGGATCGACGGCCAGGGCCTGTCGCCGCTGCACTCGCTTGAGTTCAGCGTGCCGAGCAACCGCTTCGCGCTTTACGACAGGATCACGAATGTGAGCTGGCCGGGCTGCGTCGAGACGCGTTCCTACCCGATGGATGTCAACGATACGGCGCCGTCGGTCGGCAATCCGGAAACCCTCTTCGTGCCCTATTTCGCGCCGGACGAGCCGGATTCGGGCAGCTACTGGAACAACTATCTTTCGGACGCCACCGGGAGTTCGGACAAGTCGGTGCGCCAGAAGAATGTCGCCAAATATGCGCCGGGTTCATTTGCCCAGGCGTCCGCGCTCGGCAGTTCCTATGGCCGCGGCCCGGCATTCCTGTGCAATTCGCAGCCGATCATGGCCTTGACCAACAACAAGACCGCGGTCAAGGCGGCGATCGATTCCATGGAAGCCCTGGGTGGCACCAATATCACCGAGGGGCTCGTCTGGGGCTGGCGGACGCTTTCTCCGGGCGAACCCTTTACGCAGGGCTTGCCGTACAACGAAGTCAGCAACCGCAAGGTCATGATCCTGCTTACCGACGGCTCCAATGACTGGTCGGACCAGAGCAACCACAACAAGTCGTATTATGCACCCTATGGCTACATTACCCATGGCCGGCTGGGCATCACCTCTGGAACGAAGTCGCAGATCGTCGCCAAGATGAACGAGAGGCTTCAGGAAGCCTGCACGAATGTGCGGAACCAGAACATCCGCCTCTACACCATCACCTTCGGCAGCCTGGATGCGACGACGAAAGACCTGATGCGCAATTGCGCCACGGCGCCGTCACTGTATTTCCATGCGCCGTCGACCTCGGAAATCGAAGCCACTTTCGAGGCCATCGCCTCGGACATCAACAATATGCGCATCGTGCGCTAGACCAACCTGCCTGCGAGGGCGGTTGCGGCCCGGGCCAATCGGCCCGGGCCGCTCGCTGTCCGGCCGCCGCACGTTGTGGCAAAGTGGGGGTGGCGTGGGCCGAAAGGTGCATGCTATAGAGGCGCCGCCGGTGCGGCGCCAAACCACGCTGCGCGCGTCCCGGCGGGCGTGGTGGAATTGGTAGACACGCGAGGTTTAGGTCCTCGTGGCGCAAGCCGTGGGGGTTCGAGTCCCTCCGCCCGCACCAGGCGAAGACTGCCCGCACCAGGCACAGACTGACGGACAGAATTGAAACCCGAAGCCGGCGGCGCCCCGGCTCGTTGCGAGCGAATGGCTGAGATGATGCAAGTTACCGAGACACTGAGTGAAGGATTGAAGCGCGAGCTTAAAGTGGTCATTCCGGCCAAGGAGCTCGATGCATCGCTGAGCCGGCGGCTCGACGAAATGAAGGACCGGGTCCAGATCAAGGGCTTTCGCCAGGGCAAGGTGCCGGTGAGCCATCTGCGGCGGGTCTATGGCCGCAATGTCATGGCGGAAATCATCCAGGAGCAGCTCAACGAGAGCAGCCGCAAGGCCATCGAGCAACGCGACGAGAAGCCGGCCTTCCAGCCGCGCATCGAGCTCAGCGAGGACGAGAAGGAAATCGAGCAGGTCATGGAAGGCAAGGCCGACCTCGCCTTTTCGCTCGCTTTCGAGATCATGCCGGCGATCGATCTGGCGGACCTTTCCAAGATCTCCGTGACCAGGGAGGTCGCCGAGGTTCCCCAGGAGGATATCGACGCCGCGATCGAGCGCATCGCAGATCAGAACCGCCCCTTTACCGCCCGCGACGCCGGCGAGAAAGCCAGGGACGGCGACCGCGTGACCATCGACTATGAAGGTTTCGTCGATGGCGAGGCATTCCAGGGCGGCAAGGACGAAGGCGCCTTCCTGGTGCTTGGCTCCGGCCAGTTCATCCCTGGTTTCGAGGATCAGCTCAAGGGCGCCAAGGCCGGCGACGAACCGACCGTCAAGGTGACGTTCCCGGAGGGATATCCGGCCGAGCATCTGGCCGGCAAGGACGCCGAATTCAAGGTAAAGGTCAGGGAAGTCGCGGCGCCGGGCGATCTGGTGATCGACGACGAGTTTGCCAAGCAGCTTGGCATGGAATCCCTCGGCAAGCTGCGCGACGCGGTGCGCGAGCAGATGTCGGGCGAGTTGCTCGCGCAGTCCCGCAACAAGCTGAAACGCGCGATTCTCGACGAACTGGACAAGGCCCACGCCTTCGAGCTGCCGCCGACGCTGGTCGAACAGGAGTTCGATTCGATCTGGCAGCAGATGACGCGCGAGATGGAAGAGGCCAAGCGCAGCTTTGAGGACGAAGGGTCGAGCGAGGAGGACGCGCGGGCCGAATACCGCAAGATGGCTGAGCGGCGCGTGCGCCTTGGCCTGGTGCTGTCCGAATATGGCGAGCGCAATGAAGTCAAGGTGAGCGAGGATGAGGTCAACCGCTCGCTGATCGAGCAGGCGCGGCGCTTCCCGGGCCAGGAAAAGGCGGTGTGGGACTACTACCACAAGAATCCGCAGGCGATGGCGCAGCTGCGCGCGCCGCTGTTCGAGGACAAGGTCATCGACTATGTGCTGGAACTGGCCAAGGTGAAGGAGATCACCGTTTCGCGCGACGAGCTTTTCCACGACCACACCCATGACGGCGAACACGCCCACGACCACGGGCATGACCATGACCATGGGGATGAAAAGCCGGCCAAGAAGAAACCCGCCGCCAAGAAGAAGGCCGAGCCCAAGAAGGCGGCCGCCAAGAAGGACGAAACCAAGGCCGGCGAGTGAGGCCGGCCGCGCCGCGCCGGCGCATCCGTTTCCACACGCCCGGCTCGATACCGGGCGGGAACGGCGTATTGGCGCGGGTTGAAGGGAAATTTGTCCCTCGACGGCGGGGCGTGACCCCTTAAACTTGGACGGCGAATCGCGGTTGCGGTCCGCCCGCCTGCCGGGATGCCATTTCGGGCGTCCGGCAGTTGCCGCCAGGGACCGGCCCTCGCGCAACCGCCGGCCAGTGGGGCGCAAAGAGATAATTCCACCCAGAGGAAAGAACGCAAGGCATGAGAGATCCAGTCGAAACCTACATGAATGTGCTCGTTCCGATGGTGGTCGAGCAGACCAATCGCGGCGAGCGCGCCTATGACATCTATTCGCGGCTGCTCAAGGAACGAATCATCTTTCTGACCGGCCCGGTGGAGGACCAGATGGCCTCGCTGGTGACTGCCCAGCTGCTGTTTCTCGAGGCCGAGAACCCGAAGAAGGAAATCTCGATGTACATCAATTCGCCCGGCGGCGTGGTGACATCGGGGCTGGCGATCTACGACACCATGCAGTTCATCCGGCCGCAGGTGTCGACGCTGTGCATCGGGCAGGCCGCTTCCATGGGGTCGCTGCTGCTGTGCGGCGGGCAGAAGGACTTCCGCTTCGCCCTGCCCAATGCGCGCATCATGGTCCATCAGCCGTCGGGCGGCTTCCAGGGCCAGGCCTCGGATATCGAGCGCCACGCCGAAGACATCATCAAGGTCAAGCGGCGCCTCAACGACATCTATGTCGAGCATACCGGGCAGCCGATCGAGGCGATCGAACGTACCCTGGATCGCGACTATTTCATGACGGCCAAGGAAGCCAAGGACTTCGGAATCATCGACAAGGTGATCGACAAGCGTCCGGAAACCGATGGCAAGGACGGCGGCGCCGGCGATGGCGGCAAGGACAAAAAATAGGGGCCAGGTTGCGGCGGTTTCCTGCCTCCGGCAGGCTGTGTCCACAGGGGGGTTCACAGGGGCCGCGGGCAGGGCCGGTGTTAATCAAATCTTGAACAGTGCCCCATAGCATGCTGACATGCCTGTCTGACGGTGGGGATTGCCGTCAGGGACCGACATTGCGGGAGGGGGTTGTACGCAATAGTGGCATGCTTATGTAACATAGCTCGCAGGCGAGCGCAGGAGAGGGTCAAGTCGCCAACAAGCGGCACAGCCTTTGGAGAAAAATGAGCAAGGCAAGCGGAAACGACTCGAAGAACACGCTGTTCTGTTCCTTCTGCGGCAAGAGCCAGCACGAGGTTCGCAAGCTGATCGCCGGCCCGACGGTGTTCATTTGCGACGAGTGCGTCGAGTTGTGCATGGACATCATCCGCGAGGAGAACAAGAGCTCGCTGGTGAAGTCGCGCGATGGCGTTCCGACGCCGTCGGAAATCTGCCATGTGCTTGACGATTATGTGATCGGCCAGAGCCATGCCAAGCGCGTGCTGTCGGTCGCGGTGCACAATCACTACAAGCGCCTCAGCCACGCCTCCAAGAGCAACGACGTCGAATTGGCGAAGTCCAACATTCTCCTTGTCGGGCCGACCGGCTGCGGCAAGACACTGCTGGCGCAGACGCTGGCGCGCATTCTCGACGTGCCTTTCACCATGGCCGACGCGACGACGCTGACCGAGGCCGGCTATGTCGGCGAGGACGTCGAAAACATCATTCTCAAACTGCTTCAGTCCGCCGACTACAATGTCGAGCGGGCGCAGCGCGGCATCGTCTATATCGACGAGGTCGACAAGATTTCGCGCAAGTCCGACAATCCCTCGATCACCCGCGACGTTTCGGGCGAGGGCGTCCAGCAGGCGCTGCTGAAGATCATGGAGGGC
>JAGRLG010000074.1 GCA_020441905.1 Rhodobiaceae bacterium
CGTCGCCGGCATCATGGCCATAGGTGTCATTGATCTCCTTGAAATGGTCGAGGTCGAGATAGACCAGGCTGGCGCGGGCGCCATAGCGCCGGCCATAGGCGAGGGCACGCTCCAGTTCGCGGACGAATCCGCGCCGGTTGAGCAGCGGCAGCAACGGATCCTCGTCAACCTTGGCCTCCAGTTCGGCGATGCGCCGCCGGGCAAAGGAAAGCTCGGCCCGCAGCCGCTTCACCTCGCCGTCGTCCTGGTCGTCACCACTCTTGCGCGCGCCCATGTCCCTCACCACAGCGGACAAAGTGCCCGCCGCCCCGAAGATCCCCTCGCCCCAATATAGAACCCAACCGCACCGCTGCGGCAACCCTGCTGGCGGCGGCAGGCGGCCCCGCGGCGCCAATCGCATGAACGGCGTCATCACAACGCTTGCCAGCGCCGTTCGGGTACATATAATCGCCCGCTTTCCGCCAAGGCTGAAGCTGCGGCGCAATCAAAAAGCTGATTCCGCGTCGTAAGCACAATGGAGGAAGCGATGACATCATCGCGGCCGGATGTCGCAATTATCATGGGCAGCCAGTCTGACTGGGCCACCATGCGCCACGCGGCGCAGACGCTGGAGGCGCTGGGCATCTCCCATCAGGCCCGCATCGTCTCCGCCCACCGCACGCCGGAGCGGCTCTATGACTTTGCCCGCTCCGCGCGCGAGCAGGGCTTCAAGGTAATCATCGCCGGCGCCGGCGGCGCCGCCCACCTACCGGGAATGACGGCGGCCCTGACCCCGCTTCCCGTTTTCGGCGTTCCGGTGGAAAGCCGCGCGCTTTCCGGCAAGGACAGCCTGCTCTCGATCGTCCAGATGCCGGCCGGCGTGCCGGTCGGCACCCTGGCCATCGGCACCGCGGGTGCCGTCAATGCCGCGCTGCTGGCGGCCAGCGTCCTCGCACTGTCCGACCCCGCCCTCGCCGCCCGTCTCGACGCCTGGCGTGCCGCCCAGACCGGCGCGGTGGCCGAAATTCCGCAAGACGATGGCTGAGCCAGGGCGCGCCAGGTCGGCATTGGCGCCGGGAGCCACCATCGGCATTCTCGGTGGCGGCCAGCTCGGCCGCATGCTGGCCCTTGCCGCCGCGGAACTCGGCCTGCGCACCCATGTTTTCTGCCCCGAGCAGGACAGTCCAGCCTTCGACGTCTGCCGCCGGGTAACGCAGAGCAGCTATGACAACGAGGCCGCGCTCGACCTGTTCGCCCGCGACGCCGACGCCATCACCTTCGAGTTTGAAAACGTGCCCAGCTCCGCAGTCGCCTTCCTGCGCGCGCGCCGGCCGGTGCTGCCCGATGAGCGCGCCCTCGACATGGCCCAGGACCGGCTCAAGGAAAAGGAGTTTCTCAGGGCGCTGGGGATCGACGTTGCCCCCTTCCATCGCATCAACCGCCTTGCCGACATCGCCCCGGCCCTGGCCGAAATCGGCCTGCCGGCGGTGCTGAAAACCCGGCTCTACGGCTATGACGGCAAGGGCCAGTATGTGCTGCACGACGCTGGCGAGGCTGAGGCCGCCTGGACCGCGGTCGGCGAAACCGCCTCGGTGCTCGAAGCCTTCGTACCCTTCTCGCGCGAAATCTCGATCATCGCTGCGCGCGGTCAGGACGGCGGCTTCGCCGCCTATGATCCGCCCGAGAACCAGCATCGCGGCCAAATCCTGCGCCGCTCACTGGCGCCGGCGCCGATATCGCAAGCCCTTGCCGACCAGGCCCGCGACATCGGCCGCCAGGTTGCCGAAGCCATCGACTATGTCGGCGTGCTTGCGGTGGAGCTGTTCGTCACCGAGGAAAACGGCAAGTCCCGGCTCATCGCCAACGAGATCGCGCCCCGCGTTCACAATTCAGGCCACTGGACGCTGGACGCCTGCGCCGTGAGCCAGTTCGAACAGCATATCCGCGCCGTTGCCGGATGGCCGCTCGGCCCGACAGCGCGCCATTCAGACGCCGTCATGGACAACCTGATCGGCGACGACATCGACCGCTGGCCGCAGCTTGTCGCTGCCGCCGACACCCGCCTGCACCTCTATGGAAAAACGCAGACCCGCGCCGGGCGCAAGATGGGGCATGCCACCAGGCTTGCCCCGCTTGGCAGTTTTGGCGCCAATCGGCCTGTCCCCGAAACGGCGGCCTGATTGCCAGCCTGACCAGTGGACAAGCCGGACAAGGTTTGCTAAGGACTCGGCCAAATTCTCCGGACATTACGACTGGGGACCGCATTACCCGTGTGGCCGATTGGCGGCGCGGAAATGACGGCAGCAAGGCAAGCGCTAGATACGGATCCAGACGTGCAGGTACTCGTTCGCGACAACAATGTCGACCAGGCCCTTCGTGCCCTGAAAAAGAAGATGCAGCGCGAGGGCATCTTCCGTGAGATGAAGCTCCGCAATTATTACGAGAAGCCGTCGGAAAAGCGCGCTCGTGAAAAGGCTGAGGCCGTGCGCCGGGCAAGGAAGCTTGCGCGCAAGCGGGCCCAGCGCGAAGGCGTGACGCCCCACGGCCACTAGGCTGCCCGGCCCCCTCACCTTCCATCACCGCCCCCAACGCCAATGGCCGCAACGGCCGGACGCGCTGCCGGGGCTTGATTCGCTGCCGTAAAGTGTGAAACGGTTCGGCTTGAAGATCGATGCCCGGATTGTTCCGGGCTGTTTTCGGGCGGCGCGATGATTGCAGCGAGTACAGTATTGGGTAGAGCGGGCGCGGCGGGCGCGCGTGTCGCGGCGTTGATCGTGCTGGCCGCCGCGATAGCCGCATGCAGCCGCGCCGGGGCCCTGACCGCCTACAGCACCGAGGGCACCAGCGCCGCGCAGCAGAGCCGCACCATTGTCTCCTTGAATCGTATTACCCAAAGCGATCAGGGTGACGCCGGCGCCCTCAACAAGCGTGGCACCGCTTTCGGCAATGCCGGCAGATACGACAAGGCGCTGGCCGATTTTTCCGCCGCCATCGCCGCCAATCCGGAATTTCACCAGGCATATGCCAATCGCGGGCTGGTCTATATCCAGCTTGGCGATCTGGCCAGGGCCGAGGCCGATTTTGCCCAGGCGCTGACCCTGTCGCCGGACTATGGACCGGCCCTGATCGGGCGCGGCGACGTCTATCGCCTGCGCAAGCAATTCGCGCCCGCCCGCGCCGACTACGACCGCGCCCTCAGCCTCGACGGCACGAATGCCCGCGCCTATTACAGCCGCGCCCTCATCCTCCAGGCCCAGGGCCTCGGCAAACGCGCCCTGGCCGATTTCACCCAGGCCATGGAGCTAGACCCCAAGGCCGCCGAACCCCGTTATGCCCGCGCCCTGAGCTATATTGCCGCCAACCGGCTGGACGAGGCGCTGAGCGACCTCGATGCCGCCGTCCGCCTTGAAAACGGCCACGCCCAGGCCTGGGCGACGCGTGGCGCCGTGCTCGAACGGCGCCGCGACTTGAGTGCGGCGCGCATTTCCTATGCCCGCGCCCTGGCGCTCGATCCTGGCAATGCCATGGCGCGCGCCGGATTTGACCGCATTTCCGGCATCCTTCCCGGCCTGGCCACCGCCGACAATGAAATCGACAGGAATGACACCGGGTCCTGGCTGCGCTAGACGCCGCTCCGGCCTGGCGTAAAGGCGCCAGGCAATTCGGCTGGCGGAGCCGCCATGCCGCCAGCCACGCAGCGCAGCCCGGAAATGCCGCAATTGCGCGCCGTTGCAGCCATGGCCGCGGTGCGCGCCAGGCGGACCGCCTCATCGCCTACCTGCTCGGCCACGAAATCCTCCAGCGGCGCCCGGCTGGCCAGATGGCGGCGCAGGCCGTCAAGGATCTCGCGCTGGGAACGGGCGCTCAGCCTCGAGCCTTCCGCCCTGAAGGCGGTAAGGCGCAGCGGCGCCCCCGATGGCGCATGGACCCCCCGCATCGAGATATAGGCAAGGCCGGCGTCGAGCCCGAGGCCGCCTCCGAAATCGAGCCGGTGGCCGGAAACCAGGGCCAGGGCGTAGTTCTTGCCCAGCGCCTCGCTGGCATTGAGGCAGGCCAGCGCGTCGGCATCGACAAAGGCGACATGGAGCAGGCTTACCGCCCCCGCCTCCCCGGCCAGGGTGCCCGGCACCGGACCATAGCTTGAAACATGGGCCGAATAGGCCGCGACCAGCCCGTGGGCGCGCGCCAGCAGCACCGGAAATTCGCTTTCGAGGCCAGCTTCGGAAAATTTGCTCCTGAGTCTCAGGAAGGAGGCATTGGAGCCGGCGGCGATAAGCGGTACCCGCGCGCCATAGCGCCTGATGCCGCCGCCTTCGGCCTCGATCTCGAGGTCGGCCAGCGGCGCCGTCTCCGGCCCCGCCGGAAAGTGCGACAGCCGGCGCAGCTTCAACGGCAGCGGCGCCTCGCTGCCGGCGCCGAAGACGAAGCCGAAATCCGGTGGCTGGTAGGGATAGGCAAGGGCGCGGGCGAGAATTTCGCCCGGCGCCCCGCTGGTCTTGGTCGTCATGGCCCTCAGAGCGCAGGCCGGGCCGGCCGGCCTTCCCGGATCAAAGATCCTTGACGATCGATTCCGTCATCTTCTTGGCATCGCCGAACAGCATCATCGTGTTGTCGCGGAAAAACAGTTCGTTCTCGATGCCGGCATAGCCCGAGCTCATCGAGCGCTTGACGAACAATACCGTCTTGGCCTTTTCGACATCGAGCACCGGCATGCCGAAAATCGGCGAGGTCTGGTCGGTCTTGGCCGCCGGATTGGTGACGTCGTTGGCGCCGATGACATAGGCGACATCGGCCTGGGAGAACTCGGAATTGATGTCCTCCAGTTCGAACACCTCGTCATAGGGCACATTGGCTTCCGCCAGCAGCACGTTCATGTGCCCCGGCATGCGTCCGGCCACCGGGTGAATGGCGTATTTGACCTCCACTCCCTCGGCCTTGAGCAGGTCGGCCATTTCGCGCACCGCGTGCTGGGCCTGGGCCACCGCCATGCCGTAGCCCGGAACGATGATGACCTTGCTGGCGTTCTTCATGATGAAGGCGGCATCGTCCGCCGAGCCGCGCTTGACCGGGCGCTGCTCGACCGCGCCGGCCGCGCCCGCCGCCACCTCGCCGCCGAAACCGCCGAGAATGACGTTGAAGAAGGAGCGGTTCATGCCCTTGCACATGATGTAGGACAGGATGGCGCCCGACGAGCCGACCAGGGCGCCGGTGATGATCAGCGCCGTATTGCCCAGGGTGAAGCCGATGCCCGCCGCCGCCCAGCCCGAATAGGAGTTGAGCATCGACACCACCACCGGCATGTCGGCGCCACCGATCGGAATGATGATGAGCACCCCGAGCGCGAAGGACAGCAGCGCGATCATCCAGAAGGCGGTGTGGCTCTCGCTCATCGTGAACCAGACGATGAGCAGCACCAGCAGGATGCCGAGGCCGAGATTGAGCAGGTGCTGGCCGGGGAACACCACCGGCGCGCCCGAAACCAGGCCCTGGAGCTTGGTGAAGGCGATCACCGAGCCGGTGAAAGTCACCGCGCCGATGGCGACGCCAAGCGACATTTCGACCAGGCTGGCGCCGTGGATATCCCCCGCCGATCCGATGCCGAAGGCCTGGGGCGCATAGAGCGCGGCGGCCGCCACAAGGACTGCCGCGAGGCCGACCAGCGAATGGAAGGCGGCGACCAGCTGCGGCATCGCCGTCATGGCGATGCGGTTGGCGGTTACCGCGCCGATGCCGCCGCCAATGGCGATGCCGGCGACGATCATGCCCCAGCCGAGAAAGCCGCCGGGCGCGGCCCAGACCAGGGTCGTCACCACGGCTATGGTCATGCCGACGATGCCGAAGAGGTTGCCGCGGCGCGACGAGTCGGGGTGCGACAGCCCGCGCAGGGCCATGATGAACAGGACCCCGGAGACGAGATAGAGAACAGCGACGATATTTGCGGACATCGGCTAGCCCCTGTCCTTTTTCTTGTACATGGCGAGCATGCGCTGGGTGACCAGAAAGCCGCCGAAAATATTGACCGAGGCCAGGATCAGGGCGAAGAACCCGAACAGGCGAGCCGTTCCCCCGCCCTCTCCCGCCGCCGCCACATCGACGCCGACGGCGAGCAGCGCGCCGACCACGATCACCGACGAAATGGCGTTGGTGACCGACATCAGCGGCGTATGCAGGGCCGGAGTCACGCTCCAGACCACGTAATAGCCGACGAAGATCGCCAGCACGAAGATCGAAAGGCGGAATACGAAGGGATCGATACCGGTACCCCCGGTGATCGCCTCGGCGGTGGCCTGCACGGCGGCGGCCGCCGCTTCGGCGTAGCTTTCGGCTGCCTGCGCCGCTTCCTTGGCGGCGTGGGCGGCGGCCCGGGCGCGTTCCAGCGCCTCGGCAGGGGACAGTTCGCTCATGCCTTGCCTCCATTCGCGGCATCCAGCAGCGGATGCACGCACTTTCCGCCGCTGGTCAGGGTGATGGCCTTGACGATCTCGTCTTCCGGGTCGACCGCCAGTTTCTTGGCCTCGCCGTCAACCAGCGTTTCGATCAGGGCATAGAGGTTGCGGGCGTAAAGCCCGGAAGCGGAGGCGGCGACGCGCCCGGCCACATTGGTATAGCCGATGATCCGCACCCCCTTGTGGTCAATGACCCTGCCCGGCTTGGACAGCGGGCAATTGCCGCCGCGCTCGACCGCCAGATCGACGATCACCGAGCCCGGCGCCATGGATTCGACCATTTCCTTGCTCACCAGCACCGGCGCCGGACGGCCGGGAATGAGCGCCGTGGTGATGACAATGTCCTGCTTGGCGATATGGCTCGCGACCAGTTCGGCCTGTTTCTTCTTGTAGGCGTCCGACATTTCCTTGGCATAGCCCGCCGCCGTTTCCGCCTGCTTGAATTCCTCGTCCTCCACGGCGACGAACTTGGCGCCCAGCGAGGCCACCTGCTCCTTGGCCGCCGGGCGCACGTCGGTTGCCGTCACCATGCCGCCGAGGCGGCGCGCGGTGGCAATGGCCTGAAGGCCGGCAACGCCGGCGCCCATGACGAAAACCTTGGCCGGCGACACCGTGCCGGCGGCGGTCATCATCATCGGCATGGCGCGGTCGAACACCTCCGCCGCGTCGATCACCGCCCTGTAGCCGGCCAGGTTGGCCTGGCTGGAGAGCACGTCCATCACCTGGGCGCGGGTAATACGCGGCATCAGTTCCATCGCCATGGCCGAAACGCCGGTCTTGGCGATGGCGCCGAAGGCCTTGGCATCGTCCCACACATCCATGATGCCGATGACCAGCGCACCCTTCTTGTAGCCCGCCGCCTCCTCGGCGCTGGGCCGGCGTACCTTGATGACGACATCGGCATCCTTGACCACCGCATCGGCGCTCTTGGCGATCGTGGCCCCGGCATCCGAATAGGCCTTGTCGAGAATGCGCGAACGCTCGCCGGCGCCGGCCTGTACCGACACCTTGAATCCGAGCGCAATGAATTTCTTGACCGTTTCGGGCGTCGCCGCGACGCGCGCTTCGTCCTTGGCCGATTCGGCCGGTACCCCGAGTTTCATGTAATTCTGCCCGGAAAGTTTAAAGGGTGACTACGGTGAGGGCGATCATGGCCGCCAGCACGACCAGGCTCGCCGTCCATGACAGGCTGGAGAGAAGGGACATGGCGACCAGCGCCAGACCGACGATGAGGCCGATGGCGCCGATCCAGAACGCCGTTCCGCCGATCACCGTCATCGCCGCCAGGGCGACCACGATCATCGCGCAGGCGATAACGCCGCCGGCGGCCAGGCGAACAAAGGAATGATAGGTATCCTGATGCGCGGACATATCGCCGCCTACGGATGTCCCGTGAGCCATGGCTTCTCCCCCTTTTGCCGGCAGCACCCGGCTTCTTGCCTGGCGCCATCGCCAAATCCGTTCTGTTTCGCCGCCCTTTATAGCAGACCTATGGGCGGCGGCAACGTGCACCTTATTTGCATCCAAAACCGGTCCACAACAAAGGTGGCTCCCGTTCCCGACCGGCCCAAGAGCGCGGGAACCCCCCTGCCGCCGCCGGCCGGCCGTCAGGCTCCGGCAAGACCGCTTGCGGCCAGAGCCGCGCTCTGGCGCGCGCTCACCCGGCCAAGGCTGAAATCCGCAATTTCGTCGTTGAACAGCCGGAAGAAATTGAGCTCCGCGCCAAGATGCACGAAGACGCCGCCAAGACCGATGGCCGCCCGGTCCATGAAGACGAATTCGCGCGGCACCGTCACCGGCCCCTTTTCGCGAAGCGCACGATGAACCTGGAACGCCTGCCTGCGTCCGTATTCGGCAGGTTTCACCCCGTCGGCGACGCTGCGCACGCGGTCGTCGAGCAGCGGGCCGTAAATGAAGCGCGCCCAGATGTTGAGGATATCGATCAGCTCGTTGGACAGGCCGGAAAAGCCCCAGGTTTCATAGGCATGGACGATACGCGCCCGCTCGTCCTGGCGCAGGCCGTGATAGAGATCGACCACGCCGCCGACGAATTCGGGGCCGAAGATGCGCACGCAGCCATAATCGAGCAGATTGATGCCCGCCGCCTCGCCGCCCTCCTCGAACACGGTGTAATTGCCAAGATGGGGATCGCCATGGATGACGCCATAATGCGAGAAAGGGTGCCACCAGGCGCGGAACATGGCCTGCGCGATCCGGTTGCGGTCTTCCTGGGGCGCGCCGGCATAATCGAGAATGGGCCTCCCCGCCATCCAGTCCATGGTCAGCAGCCGGCGCGTCGACAATTCGCCAACCACGCCCGGCACCCGCACCTGCGGCACGGCTTCCAGCATGGCGGCATAGAGCGCCATGTGCCGCGCTTCGCGCGTATAGTCGAGTTCCTCGCGCAGCCGCGAGCCGATTTCGGCGCCGATATGCCGGGTGTCGATGGCCTGCTCCATGCGCCGGTGAATGGCGAAGATCAGTTCCAGTTGCGACAGGTCGGCCTCGACCGTTGAATCCATGTCGGGATATTGCAGCTTGCAGGCCAGATCGCGCCCGTCTTGTCCGATCGCCCGGTGCACCTGGCCGAGCGAGGCCGAGGCCGCCGCGTCGTGGCCGAATTCGGCAAAGCGCGCGCGCCAGTCCGCCCCCAGTTCGGCGGCCATGCGCCGCTTGACGAAGGGCCAGCCCATGGCCGGGGCATGGGACTGCAACTGGCGCAGTTCGGCGGCATATTCGGCCGGTATGGCTTCGGGAATGGTGGCCAGCATCTGTGCCACCTTCATCAGCGGCCCCTTGAGCCCGCCCAGCGCCGCCGCCAATGCCGCCGCATTCGACGCCCTGTCCCCGCCAAACCCGAGAAAGCGCTGGCCGGCATAGCGCGCGGCGACGCCGCCGACCCCGGTGCCGACGCTGGCATAGCGCCTTACCCGCCGCGACAGCCGGTTCTTTTCGCGGTCCTTGCTGTTGTCCTGCTCCATGATCCTCCGTGGTGCGCCAGGCCCCCATTGCCATGCCGGCGCGGTGCCGGCCGGCCTCAGTCGAGGGTTTCCAGCTCGTCGATCATGCGCGAAATGACGCCAAGACCCTTTTGCCAGAAACCTGGATCGGCGGCGTCAAGCCCGAACGGCGCCAGCAATTCGCTGTGATGCTTCGTTCCGCCGGCGCGCAGCATGTCGAAATAGCGCTCCTGAAACCCGTCCGATGCCTCCTCGAAAACCGCGTAGAGCGAATTGACCAGGCAATCGCCGAAGGCATAGGCATAGACATAGAAGGGCGCGTGGATGAAATGGGGGATATAGGCCCAGTAGGTCTCGTAGCCCTCGCGCAGGTCCACCGCCGGCCCCAGGCTCTCCTTCTGCACCTCCATCCACACCTCGCCGATGCGGCTCGCCGTCAGTTCGCCCCCGGCGCGCTCGCTATGGAGCGCCCGCTCGAAGCGGTAGAAGGCGATCTGGCGCACCACGGTGTTGATCATGTCCTCCACCTTGCCGGCCAGCAGCGCCTTGCGCTCGCGCGCATTGCCGGCGGCGGCCAGCAGCGAGCGGAAGGTCAGCATCTCGCCGAACACACTCGCGGTTTCGGCGAGTGTCAGCGGCGTCGGCGCCATCAGCGCGCCTTGCGGCGCGGCGAGAACCTGGTGCACGCCGTGGCCCAGCTCATGGGCCAGGGTCATGACGTCGCGCGTCTTGCCCTGATAGTTCAGCAGCACATAGGGATGCACGGCGGGCACGGTGGGGTGGGCGAAAGCGCCCGGCGCCTTTCCGGGGCGCACCGGCGCGTCTATCCAGCGCGAATCGAAAAAGCGCTTCGCGATATCCGCCATCTGCGGCGAGAACCCGGCATAGGCCGAGAGTACGGTGTCGCGCGCCTCCGCCCACGGCACTATGCGCGAGGGCTGGTCGGGCAGCGGCGCATTGCGGTCCCAATGGGCCAGCTTGTCCTTGCCCATCCATTTGGCCTTGAGCGCGTAATAGCGGTGCGACAGGCGCGGATAGGCGTCCGCCACCGCGGTTTCCAGCGCGTCGACCACCTCGCCCTCGACCCGGTTGGCGAGATGGCGCGAAGCGGCGACGTCGCCAAAGCCGCGCCAGCGGTCCGAAATCGCCTTGTCCTTGGCCAGGGTGTTGGTGATGAGGGCGAAAAGGCGGATATTCTCCTTGAAGGTGGCAGCCAGCGCTTGCGCCGCGGCGCGCCGTTTCGTCTCGTCCTCGTCGAGCAGCAATTTCAGCGCCGGCTCGATCGCCAGCTTTTCGCCCCCGATGTCGAAGCGCAGGGCCGTCATGGTTTCGTCGAACAGCCGGTTCCAGGCCGAGCGCCCGGTGACCGATTTTTCGTGAAACAGCAGTTCGGTGCGCTCGTCGAGCTGATAGGGCCGCTCCTTGCGCATATCCGCCAGCCAGGGCGCGTAGTGCTTGAGTGGACCGCGCGCCACCACGCCGTCCAGCACCTCATCGTCGATACGGTTGAGTTCGAGGGCGAAGAACAGCAGGTGGGAGCTGGCCTGCGTCATCTGTTCCTGGATATCGCCGAAGAACTTGGACAGCGCCGGGTCGGAGGTGTCGCCGGCATGAACCAGCCCGGCAAAGGAATAGATGCGCCCGATCAGTTCTTCCAGCGCCTCGAATTCACGCACCGCCTTGGCCAGCAGCCCGCCCCCGCCCGCTTTCTTGGTATCCGCGCGCGCCAGTTTCTCCAGTTCGCCCTTGTAGCGCGTTTCGAAGGCAACGCAGTCCTTGGCCGCGCGGTCGAGATCGGCCAGCAATTGCGGACTGTCGAGCGCCGGATACAAATCGCTCAAATCCCATTCCGGCAGGGCGCCAAGGGTGCCGGGTGCGGGCGCTTCGCCGCGCCGTTCCGCTTTCTGCAAGGCCATTGCGGTTGTTTTCTCCATCTTCCAGCTGACACGGATCCCGTGCGAATGAGGGTAGCGGCCATCGGTGCACGCGCAATATCAATGTTGGGCGCCAGGGCCGCCGCTTCAATCGCACCCCGCCAGCTTTAACGCCCCGCTAACCCTGATGAGGCGCGCCAGCCCCGGTTTAAAGCGAAATTTACCCTTCGGCGTCACTCTTCGGTTTCAAATTGGCACATCGCCGCCTATCGATCACGGCAGCGATTCGCCGCCGCAATCCAGTTGGCAACCGAGTCGAGGACCCCCTTTTTCATGAGCCAGTGCATCCTGATCGTCGACGACGACCCGGTCCAGAGGCGGATCCTTGAAGAACAGCTATCCCGGCTCGACCATGTGGTACGCACCGCCGAGGATGGCGAGGAGGCCATTGCCGCGCTATCCGGTCCGGGCGGCAGCGATATTTCCCTCGTCGTGCTCGACCTGGTGATGCCCGATCTCGACGGCATGGGCGTCCTGGCGCGCATGGCCAAGGACCAGATCCGCGTTCCGGTCATCGTCCAGACGGCTCATGGCGGCATCGACACCGTGGTATCGGCGATGCGCGCCGGCGCGGTCGATTTCGTCGTCAAGCCGGTCAGCGCCGAGCGGCTGGCGGTCTCGGTCGCCAATGCCCTCAAGGTCAATGCCCTGGAAGGTGAGATCAGCCGCATCCGCCGCCGCGTCGAGGGCACCTTCACCTTCGCCGACATCGTCACCCGCAGCCCCGAAATGGCCCGTGTGATCCATCTCGGCGAGCGCGCCGCCGCCTCCAATATCCCGATCATGATCGAAGGCGAATCCGGCGTCGGCAAGGAAATCATCGCCAGGGCGATCCAGGGCTCCGGCCCCCGCCGCGGCAAGCCCTTCGTCACCGTCAATTGCGGCGCCATTCCCGCCAATCTGGTCGAAAGCGTGCTTTTCGGCCACGAAAAGGGCGCCTTCACCGGCGCCACCGAGCGCCATGCCGGCAAGTTCGTCGAGGCCAATGGCGGCACCCTGTTCCTCGACGAGGTGTCTGAATTGCCGCTCGACGCCCAGGTCAAGCTGCTGCGCGCGGTGCAGGAGGGCGAGGTCGATCCGGTCGGTGGCAAGAAGCCGGTCAAGGTCGATCTGCGCATCATTTCGGCCACCAACCGCAACATGCTGGAACTGGTGCGCGAGGGAAAGTTCCGCGAGGATCTGTTTTACCGCCTCAATGTCTTCCCCATCCTCGTGCCGCCCTTGCGGGCGCGGCGCGAGGACGTGCCCGAACTGGTCAAGCTGTTCGTCACCCGCTGCGCGGCCGAGGAAGGCAAGCGCATCGATGGCATCGACCCCGAAGCGCTGGCCAAGCTTCAGCGCTATGACTGGCCGGGCAATGTGCGCCAGCTTGAAAACGCCGTATTCCGCGCCGTCGTGCTTGCCGACGGGCCGCGGCTGACCATGCGCGAATTTCCCCAGATCGCCATTCAGATCGGCGAGCTGCCCGGCGCCGAAATCGACGCGCCGCCGCCGCGCGGCGCCGACGCCGAGCCGGTGGCGCCGGACCACGGCCGGCCCTTTGCCGCGCCCCCGCTGGCCGCCGATGCCGGCCAACTGATCGCCGACGCCGTTCGCGCCCTCGATGACGACGGGCAGGTGCGGTCACTGGAGGATATCGAGGCCGATATCATACGATTTGCGCTCAGCCATTATGACGGCCATATGTCGGAAGTGGCGCGCCGCCTTAAAATCGGCCGATCGACTTTATACCGTAAGTTGCGCGATATCGGCATCGAGCAGCCAGCGTGACCTATTGGCAACAGGACGGCCCCGATAACCAGGTTTTGATGGCGGATTGCCGCGCTTTGTGTTGTGAAAATCTCCGTCCTGCATTAGCCATTAATCATATTGGGAGAGTGCCGTGACACACCTAGGGTTTCGCAAGACGACAGCAGCATTCATGGCTATTGCGGCGCCCCTACTGCTGCCGGCGGGCGCGCAAGCTTCGGTGCACGGCGGCGACTGGTACGCCTGGAACGATGCACCGCTGGCGGCGGTGCTCAAGGACGCCGGAACGCCGCGCGATTTTCTCATGCGCCGCGACCACGCCGCGTTGCAGGAATTTTATGGCCAGCGCGACTACGAACCGCTCTGGGTTACGCAAGGCCAGCTCAATGAGCGCGCCGGCGAGTTGAAATCCTTCCTCGGCCAGGTCGAGACCTATGGCCTCAACTCAAAGCTGTATGAAACGCCGGGCCTGGTGCTCGGCCAGGGGGCGGACGCCGATGCCGCGGCGCTGATGAGCGCCGAGCTGGCCCTGAGCCAGGCGCTGCTGGCCTATGCGCGCCATGCCCAGGCCGGGCGGCTGATTCCCGCCTCCTTGAGCAAATATCTGACCAACAAGCCCGAAATGCCCGACCCGCTCGAGGTCATGGCGCAGGTGGCGACCGCCGCCGACCTGCCGGCATTCCTGGCGTCCTTCAACCCGCCCCATCGCGAATTCGAGGTGCTGCGCACCGAGCTGGCCAAGCTGCGCCAGATTGCCGAAAAGGGCGGCTGGCCGACCTTGTCGCCCGGCCGCACCCTGAAGCCCGGCATGCACGATCCGCGCACCGCCGAATTGAAGCAGCGTTTTGGCATTCCGATGCCCCCGCCGCTGATCGCCGATCCGCGCGAGACGGATCATTACGACGGCGCCGTGGTCGAGGCGGTTATGGAATTCCAGGCCCAGCACGGCCTGGAGGCCGACGGCGTCATTGGCCCGGCGACCCAGCAGGTGCTTTCGCTCTCGGTCTATGACCGCGCCGCCCAGATCGTGGCCAACATGGAACGCTGGCGCTGGTTGCCGCGCAACCTGGGGCGCAAGCATGTCTTTGTCGACATACCCGGCTTTGAGGTTCGCGTCGTCGTCGACAATTCCACGACCTATCGCGGCCGCATCGTCGTTGGCAAGGAATCGAACCAGACTCCGGTTTTTTCCGACGAATTCGAGTTCATCGAGGTCAACCCCTATTGGAACGTGCCCGATTCGATCGCCGCCAATGAAGTCGTGCCGGCGGTTCAGGCCGATCCCGACTATCTGCGCCGCTCGAACCTGGAACTGGTGACCGGTTATGGCCGCGACGAGCGTTTCATCGATCCTTACTCGGTGAACTGGTCGATCGTCGATGCGGGAAATCTCGGCTTCCGCTTCCGCCAGCCGCCGGGGCGCGGAAATGCGCTCGGGAGCATCAAGTTCATGTTCCCCAACAAGCATGACGTCTATCTCCACGACACCCCGGCGCGCAGCCTGTTTTCCCGCCAGCGCCGGGCCTTCAGCCATGGCTGCGTGCGCCTGCACGAGCCGCTCAAATTCGCCGAGGCCCTGATCGATTCTGATTCGCAATGGAACCTCGACCGGATCAAGCGGGAAATCAGCAAAGGACAGAATCAGGCTTTGCCGCTGCCGCGCAAGATTCCGGTCCATCTGACCTATTTCACCGCGGCGGTCGACGAAAACGGCAAGATCCTTCTGCGCGAGGACATTTATGGCCACGACAGGCGCATCGCCGCGGCCCTCGGCTGGTAGGGATATTCACAGCCGACCGCATTCTTGCCATTGTTTGCATTCACAAAAGGCGCGGACGGGGGAGGCTAAGTCCTCCTTAACCAAGAACCGCGATGATAGTCGCGGGAGTTGATCGGCACCGCGAAAGGCGCTTCTATACGTCTGCGTGCCGGTAAGCTCGGTAACGCATGTCAACGGGGAACGGGACTTGGCATCTGCGGACGGGGGATCGTGGCGGAGCGGCCTTGCTGCCTGCTTCATCACAGGTCTGGCAATTTTCACGGCCATGCAACTGCCGGCCACCGGACTTGCCGGCGGCGGTGATCGCACGATCTCGTTCGCCAATATGCACACCAAGGAAACCCTGACCGTTACCTATGTGCGCAATGGCCGCCATGTCCCCGAGGCCCTCAAGAAGATCAATCACATGCTCCGCGACTGGCGGCGCAACGAAGCCATCGAGATGGACCCCAGCCTGATCGACCTGGTTTATGACGTCCACCAGGAGTTGGGTTCGCACGCGCCGGTAACCGTGGTTTCGGGATACCGCTCGCCGGTCACCAATGCCGCCCTGCGCGGGCGCTCGCGCGGTGTCGCCAAGCACAGCCAGCACATGCTCGGCAAGGCGATGGACCTCTATTTCCCCGACGTCCCGCTGGAGCGCATCCGCGAGGTGGCGCTGAAATTCCAGAGCGGCGGCGTCGGCTATTACCCGACCTCCGGGCGCCCCTTCGTGCATATCGACACCGGCAGCGTCCGCCACTGGCCGCGCATGAGCCGCCAGCAGCTGGCGAAGCTGTTTCCCGACGGCGATACCCTGCACATTCCCGCCGATGGCAAACCGCTGACCCGCTCGGTGCGCACCCACGACATTCTGGTCGCCGCCAATGAGAGCACGTCCCGCGGCCGGCCGCCGCGGCCGCAGCAGGTTGCCAGCGCCACCTATGGCGATCCGTCGATGCCTGCGGCCTTCGCCGATCCCTCGCGCGATGTCATCGCCAATCGCTCCGGCAGGTTCCCGCTCTCGCTGTTTGGCGGCGACGACGAGGAAGAAAAGCCGGAAGCGACGGCCGAACCAGTTACCGCGCCGGTCAAGGCACAGGACAAGGCACAGCAACCGGACAAGGCGGGGATGTCTTCGCTTGTCGCCAGCCTCGCGCCGGGCAACGGGGAACCGGCGCCGCAGCCGGCCGCGGCGCGGGATGACAATTTCGTCCCGCCCCTTCCGGCGCTGCGCCCGCAGCATCAAAGAGAATTTACCGTCGCCGCGCTTGACGTTCCCACCCCGCCGCTGCGGCCCCGGCACCGGGCGCCCGGGCCGGAGATTACCAAAGCCGAAGCGGCCAAACCTGAAGAAAATGTCGACTTGACCACGACCACCGCTTCGCTGGCGCCCGCAAGGGCCAAACCGGCCCGCGAAGAGAACACGCGCATGCCGTTGCAGCTGGCTTCGCTCGGCGCCGGCGCCCCGTCCCCCGCCAGGCCGGCCCCGGCGCAGGCAATTGGCGCCCTTGGCGCCTTCGCCCCGTCGCTGCGCTATGACGCGCCGCCGGTGGCACCGACGATCACTTCGGCGCGGATTTCCCTCGCCGAACTCGCCGAATTGCGCGCGCCCGACCAGGCCGGTATCGGCAAGCTGTGCGAAACACCCGAGCGCAGCCTGGATATTTCCTTCGCCGTCCACGCCCCCGCGGCGGCGGCGAGCGGCCGCTTCGATGGCCCCGCGGTACGCACCCTGCCGGTTCAGGTGCTCGCCGCCCCGATCCGCACCGCGTTGCGCTGATCCGCTTTTCCCCCAACTGAAACAGCATGCCCCATCTGAATCAGCATTTCTGAATCAGCATGTCGCAATCAGCGCGGCGGGATCTCCCCCGCGCCAGGTTCCAACCCCGCTTTCAGGGCCCGCTTTCGGGCCCGCTTGCGGGCCTGCCTTGGGGCCGGATTTCACTCCGTTTTGCGAGCTTCTTACGCTTCCGGCACCATGCCCAGGGCATGCATGTAGAGGTCGAGGATCGCTTCCTGCTCGAGGCGCTCGGCGGCATCCAGCTTGCGCATGCGAATGACCTGGCGCAGCGACTTGACGTCGAAGCCATGTCCCTTGGCCTCGGCAAAAACCTCGCGGATATCCCCGGCCAGCGCCGCCTTTTCTTCCTCGAGGCGTTCGATACGTTCCACCAGGGCGCGAAGCTGCTCGCGCGCGAAGCCGGTTGGCTCATCCATTCCTAAATCCCCGTTTGCTGTCTTCGAAATAGCCCGCTCGCGCGCCTTGCCTTGCTTGGCAAAGGACAGGCAGGCGGCAAGTCAATGATTGTGGGTCTTTTGAAGCTCTTTCTTCTGCGCCGCGCTGGCCTCGGTCTGATGGGCCGCCTTCCACTCCTCATAGGGCATGCCGTAGACCAGTTCGCGTGAAGCCTCTTTGCTCATCTCGATTCCGGCTTCCTGCGCCGCCTCGCGGTACCAGTTGGAAAGACAATTGCGGCAAAAGCCCGACAGGTTCATCAAGTCGATGTTCTGGACATCGGTGCGCTGGCGCAAATGCGCCACCAGGCGGCGGAAGACCGCTGCCTCCAGTTCGATGCGCGTTTGCTCGTCTTGCTTGGTCATGTTTCGCCGTCCTTATCGCTTGCCCGCCCGCCCGCCTGCCGCCGAGTGCCCGCGCCGTCGCTATGGGAACCATAATCGGCGATCCGGCGCAACGGGTCGGTGCCCGCGATTTCGCCGACCCTGGCCGCCAGCCGCTCTGCCCATTCGCTGATTCCCGCCTCGCTGCCAAGCAGATCCTGGCGCACCTCGACCAGCGCATGGGCAAGACCGCGCCGGGTGCCGTGGCGATAGAGGCAATCGCCCTTCAACTGCCCGCTATAAGGCTCGTTGTCGCCGATCACCAGATCCGGCTCGCGGCGCAGCGCCTCGATCAGCGGCACCGCGAGACGCGGGTCGCGGTCCCACAATATGCCGGCATGCCAGGGCCGCGCATAGCCGCGCCAATGGGCGGTGAAGCTGTGCACCGAAAGAATGGCAGGCACGGTGCCCGCCGCCAGCGCCTTGTCGATCATGCGCGCGATGGCGTCGTGATAAGGGCGATAATAGCGCGAAATCCGGTTTGCCCGTTCGTCATTGTCGAGGCGCGCATTGCCCGGCACTACCGAACCGTCCGACAGGCGCATGATCAGGGTCGGATCGTCCTCGCCGCGGTTGGGATCGATCAGGAGGCGCGAGAAGCGGCACAGCACCGCCGGCGCGGCAAGGCGCGAGGCGATGTCGCGGGCCAGCGCCGCGGCGCCGATATCATAGGCGATATGGCGGTGGAATTCGCTCTCCGCCAGGCCCAGACTGCCATAGGCGCCGGGCAGCGCGCCGCTGGCGTGGTCGCAAATCACGATCACTCCGCGCGAAAGATCGCCGGTCAGTTCCTCAACCGGCTCGAATGCTTCCATGGTGCCCGCGTTACCCCGGCTATCGTCGTTCGGCCCATGGTCATGCACATGCTTCCGCGCCCGGTCAAGTGGTGCCGGGCCAGTGCCCGAGAACCGCCCCAAATCCGGCGGATTTTCGTCGGCCATGGCTATTTACGATAGTTTACGAGATTATTGGGAATATGGTAATCGGAGGCTAAACGGCACTGTCTTCTGGCCAAGATTCAGCCTCAATCTTGGGCCAGGCTTCGGGTGATCGGTATTCGGGGGAAATAGCAGCTGAACATGGTCCGCGTTCGGGGGATTCCTTTATTGGCGCTGTTTGCATTTGCGTTGGCGATCCTCGTGATTGCCGCGCCGCGCCAGGCATCCGCCGATTTCAAGACCTGCAACAAGACCGGCAGCCATGTCGGAATCGTCATCGGCTACAAGGACCGCAGCGGCTGGAAGACCGAAGGCTGGTGGAACCTGCCCCCCAATAGCTGCGATTCGCTGCTGACCGGAAATCTGGTGTCACGCTACTATTACATTTACGCTGTCGACTATGACCTTGGCGGGGAATGGGGCGGACAGACCTTCATGTGCTACGAAGACAAGGAATTCACCATTCGCGGCACCGGAGACTGCAATGAGCGTGGCTACGAAATGACCGGATTTTTCGAGATCGACACGGGCGATGCCCGAAGCTGGACCGTACGGCTGACCGAACCGGGCCAGCAGGGAACGGGCGGCAAATGAGGCGCACACGCCGCGCCAAGATCGTCGCCACGCTTGGTCCCGCATCCTCCTCCCCGGAAATGATTTCACGCCTGTTCAATGCCGGCGTCGATGTTTTCCGCATCAATATGAGCCACACCGCCCATGAAGACATGCGCGCCCTTGTCGGCCATATCCGCGCCACCGAGGCGCGCTATGACCGCCCCATAGGCATCCTCGTCGACCTTCAGGGCCCCAAGCTGCGCATCGGCGAATTCGCCGGCAGGAAATTTGAGCTCGAGCAAGGGGCAAGCTTCGTCCTTGACGGTAATAGCGCCGCCGGCGACGCCGGCCGGGTCCACCTGCCGCATCCGGAAATTTTCGCCGCCGTGGAGGCGGGCCACTGCCTGCTGCTCGACGATGGCAAGATCCGCCTTCGCGCCACCGAGGTGTCCGACAAGCGTATCATCACGACCGTCGAGGTCGGCGGCCCGATATCGGCGCGCAAGGGGGTCAGCGTTCCCGACAGCGTGCTCCCCGTCACGGCGATGACGCCGAAGGACCGCGCCGATCTCGATTTCGCCCTCGATGTCGGCATCGACTGGGTGGCGCTATCCTTCGTCCAGCGCCCGGAAGACATTGCCGAGGCCAAGAAGATCGCCAGCGGCCGCGCCGCCGTGATGGCCAAGATCGAAAAGCCGGCCGCCGTCGCCCGGCTGGAGGAGATCCTGGAGATTGCCGACGGGCTGATGGTGGCGCGCGGCGACCTGGGCGTCGAAATGCCGCTGGAAAAGGTGCCGGGTCTGCAAAAGCAGATGACCCGCCTGGCGCGGCGCGCCGGCAAGCCGGTTGTGGTCGCGACCCAGATGCTGGAATCGATGATCAAGTCGCCGGTCCCCACCAGGGCCGAGGTTTCCGATGTAGCCACCGCCGTGTTCGAGGGTGCCGACGCCGTCATGCTGTCGGCCGAGTCCGCCGTCGGCGACTATCCGCTCGAGGCGATCTCGACCATGAGCAAGATCGCCGAGGAGGTCGAGCGCGATCCCAATTTCCGGGTTCTCATCGATGCCCAGCACCCCGAACCGCAATCGACCAGCGCCGACGCCATCTCCGCCGCCCTGCACCAGGTTTCGGCGACGCTCAAGCTGGCCGCCATCGTCTGCTACACCTCCTCCGGCGCCACCGGCCTGCGCGCCGCACGCGAACGCCCCCAGCAGCCCATCATCGCCCTGACGCCGCGCGCCGAAACCGGGCGGCGGCTGGCCATTGTCTGGGGCCTGCACTGCGTGACCACCGAGGATGCCAGCGACCAGGACGACATGGTCGACCGCGCCTGCCGCCTGTCCTTCAAGGAAGGCTTCGCCCGCCCCGGCCAGCGCATAATCATTTCCGCCGGCGTGCCCTTCGGCACCCCCGGCGCGACAAATATGCTGCGCATTGCCTATGTCGGAAATGAGGGCCTGGCCAACTGACGCCGTGCCGCGCGCCGCGGGGGCGGGAATCAGATATCGCGGCCCTCGACCTCGGCAGCCAGGTTCTTTTCCGCCCGCCTGGCGCCGGGCAGGAAGGGATTGAGTTCAAGGGCGCGGCGAAAGGCCTCCAGCGCCTTTTTCTTTTCCCCCAGTTCCTCAAGCACGGTGCCGAGGCCCGAAAGAGCGCCGAAATGATGCGGCTCCAGGATCAGGGTCCTTTCGATATCGAACAGCGACCCCTGGAAATCCTGCAACACGAAAAGAACGCTGGCACGCTTGTTCCACCCTTCCGCATAGCCGGGGCGGATTTCGACGATGCGATTGAGCAGGGCAAGCGCCAGCGAATAGTCCTCGTCATTGATCGCGGTAATCACCCGCTTCATCAGCAGGTCCACCGCGTCGCTGCCCGAGTGCAGCCAGAGCCGCCAGATTTCGAGTTCGACTTCCTTGGCCTCGGTATTGTCCACCGCCCCTTTCAGGGTTTTCAGCAGGCCGTCGAGCTGGCGCGCGCGCTCCGATTCTCCCGGCGCCGGCAGAAGCTTTTGCCCGCCATCGGGATGCAAGGGAATATCGGGGGCCTGGTCGCGCGGCAGCGGCAGGACTTCCGCCGAGGGCCGAGCCGGCCCGGCCGACGCCGCGCCAACGGCCCCGCCCAGCAATAGCACCGATAGCGTGGCTGAAATCCAGATATGACCCTTCGCGCTCACGCCGCCATCTTGCTGGCGATGTCAGGCAAGGTCAATGATCGGGCGCTGTGGAAGGGGGCGAAGCAAATCGCGCGCCGGTTTCGCGGCGCGCGGTACGGCGGCAAGGGGCCGCAAAAATGCTCTAGCCCTGGCGCGCCTTGAAGCGGCGATTGGTCTTGTTGATCACGTAGATCCGGCCCTTGCGGCGAACCAGACGATTGTCGCGGTGACGACCGCGAAGCGACCTGAGCGAATTCTTGATCTTCATGACTGGGCCTTGATTTCTTGTTCACCGGGCGGCCATGCCGCCTGCATCTAAAACAGTTTTCCAGGCGGGAGCACATCCCCATACCCGATGCCCTGCTGCCTGGAAACTCCGGCGCAAGCGGCGCGGAGATTAGGCACGCCGGCCGCCCCTGTCAACCGGGCGAAGCGCTAATCGGCCAAGGCGGCGCGGCGCGCCGCCGCGCCAAATGCAAGGACCCCGGCCGGCATGGCCGGCCGGGGCCGCGACGCAGCGCCCCGCGGCGCTCAAAAAAGGGGCGTTACTCGGCGGCCAGGAAGCCCCCTTCAGGACCCGCGCCCTCGATTCGCAGCTGATCGGCGCGCACATGGTCCAGAAGATCCCTGGCAAAGGAATCGTCGGCGCCCTGATCGAATGCCTCGAAATCCACCACATCGCCGAGCGGCAGGCGCGGCAGCCAGCCCGCCGCCTGGAGTTCGGGCCGGTCATGGAAATGGGTCACATGGCCAAGGCACAGATAGGCCACCGGCACGACCCGGCCCGGAATGGCGAGAACGTCCTTGAGGCGCGCCTGGTCGAGAATGCTGACCCAGCCAAGGCCGAGCCCTTCGGCGCGCGCCGCCAGCCACAGGTTCTGCACCGCGCAAACGCTGGAATACAGGTCCATGGTCTTGATATGCGTGCGCCCGATGACCACCGGCCCAGCGCGGTCGCGGTCGCAGGTGATGCAGATATTGATCGGCGATTCGAGGATGCCCTCCAGCTTCAGCTTGCGATAGGTTTCGCGCGCCTCGCCCTCGAACATACCGGCGGCCTCCTCATGGGCCTGGGCGAACAGGGCATGGACCTTTTTCTTGGTTTCCTGCGAGCGCACGATGATGAAGTTCCACGGCTGCATGAAACCGACCGAAGGCGCGTAATGGGCCGCCATCAGGATACGGCTTAGAACCTGCGGGCAAACCGGCTGGGAGGTGAACTCGCCGCGCACGTCGCGGCGCGAAAAAATCGCCCGGTAGACGCTCTCGCGCTCCAGATCGCTGAAACAATGGCGGGCGGAATGGTGATGAAGAGAATTTTCCATGGTTTTCCCCTTGATGGAAAATACGAAGCGGCGCTTTCCATGCGCCGCCCCCAACTCTTCAGGCCGGTCTTCTGACTCGAGTTCACCTTGACCAGGCCCCTTCCCGAAGTTGCCTTCAGTGGGTCTGCCGCCCGGTCAATCCCTCATACAGCGTTGGGCACGTGGCGGAATTGCACCGCCTTCCCGATTCTTCCCGCCCCGGCAAGGGCCGGTTCAAGGACACCTGAAGATGAATTGCCGCCGGTCTTGCGCCCGGCGGTTGCCAACCTTAGCCAAGGGGCGGTTTCAGGCCAAACGGAATTTGGCCATGGCCGGCGCAAATCCCGCCATTCGCCGGCCTTGCGCCCAATGGACTGTCCGGATTGTAAGGAAAATGGTGGGCGTGGCTGGGATTGAACCAGCGACCCCTACGATGTCAACGTAGTGCTCTCCCGCTGAGCTACACGCCCGCTTTTCTCGCCAGGATCGGGTGCCCCCGGCGCGGATGGACTGCATATATCGGCAAGCGCGCCGGCACGCAAGCCCGCGGCGTCATCTATGGCGCCTGTTTGGCGCGGCGGTGAACAAGGGCGCCTGTTGATGCCGCTCAGGCCGCCAGCATCTGCTCGACCTGCTCGACCAGATCGCGCAAATGGAACGGCTTGGACAGGATCTTGGCATTGGCCGGCGCCTTCGAATCCGGCTTCAGCGCCACCGCGGCAAATCCGGTAATGAACATGACCTTGATATCAGGGTCGAGCTCGGTTGCCCGGCGCGCCAGTTCGATGCCGTCCATTTCCGGCATCACGATATCGGTCAGCAGCAGGGTAAAGGGTTCCTCGCGCAGGCGCTGGAAGGCGCTGCGCCCATTGTCGAACGAGACCACTTCATAACCGGCCTTTTGCAGCGCCTTGACCAGGAACTGGCGCATATCGTTGTCGTCTTCGGCGAGGAGTATTCTGTTCATGGCTCTCTTTGGTCTCGATTGAGGATTTCGATCCGGTCCCGTCCGGACACCGTCGCATTAGGCACCGCAAATGGTAAACAGCCGATAAAACGCCGCCCAGATCTTCACAATGTCGCGCGTGGCGCCAACGGCCCTTGGCATCGCCGCCCAACCGGGGCAAACTTCGACGTCGGCAGGCGCCCAGGCGCCTGCGGCCGGCGCCGCGACAGCCAGTGTGCGACCTTGGAACCAGGGTGCGACCGTGGAAATTGAGAAACCTTTTGCATTGCTGCGGCCCAAGGCGGTGCGCGCGCCTTTTCTGTTCAGCTCTCCCCATAGCGGGCGCACCTATCCGTGCTCCTTTCTCAAGGCCTCGCGCCTCGATGCCGAAACGCTGCGCCGCTCCGAGGACAGTTTTGTCGACGAATTGTTCGATGGCGTTGTCGCCCTCGGCGCGCCGCTGCTCAAGGCGCTGTTCCCGCGCGCCTATCTCGACCCCAACCGCGAGCCCTATGAACTCGATCCGCGCATGTTCTCCGGGCGCCTGCCCCATTTTGCCAATACCCGCTCGCTGCGCGTCGCCGGCGGCCTTGGCACCATCGCGCGCATTGTCGCTGACGCCCAGGAGATCTACCGCCAGCCTCTCTCCGTGGAGGAGGCGCTGGCACGCATCGAGCGCTATTACCGCCCCTACCACCGCGCGCTCGGCGAACTGATGGCCGAGCAGATGCGCGATTTCGGCATCGCTGTTCTGATCGATTGCCATTCCATGCCCTCCAGCGCCACCGGCGAGGACCACACCGGCCGGCCCGACATCGTGCTTGGCGACCGCTATGGCACGTCCTGCGCCCGCCATATCACCGACTTCGCCCAGCAGGTGCTGGAGAAGCTGGGCTACCAGGTACGCCGCAACAAGCCCTATGCCGGCGGCTACATCACCGAGCGCTATGGCAACCCGGCGCGCAATTTCCATGCCCTGCAAATCGAGATCAACCGGGGTCTCTATATGGATGAAAGCCGTTTTGAGAAGCAGTCCGGGTTTGCGCGCCTCAAGGCGGACCTGACGGCGCTGGCGCGCGAACTGATCGAAATCTCGCCGTCCTGGCCGGCAGCGCGCTGCCAAGCCGCCGAATAGGGGCCGCCGAATAGGGGCCGCCGAATAGGGGCCGCCGAATAGGGGCCGCCTCCGCTCCCGGAGCGGCGCCGCGGGCAAAAAAAGAGGCCACGGGGTTTAAGCCGTGGCCCAAGTCTAGGGAGGAAACGCCCAAAAGAGGGCTGCGGCATGGCTACAGTTACGCCCATACCGCACTGCAACAAATATATCGAGTACCGCTTTTAATCAAGCACTCCGATGCGTATTTTCCATTTTGTCGCACTTTATCTGGAATAAGTCCTTGCCCGGCGGATGCACAAACTGGCAAAATTTTCACCATCACATTGATACAAATATATAATTCTGAATTTTCCGCTTTTCCACCGGATTGCCCGCCAGCCGCCGGAATTGTACAAATCCTTGTCTCCGCGGTCTCAAGAGGCTAGTCCTCAACCGCTGCCAGACAGTGGGCAAAGGGCAAAAAATCGCCGTTCAGGCACCCAATCTTTTAGGTGCGGTGCAACATAACGCGTTCATTCCGGAGACCGTGATGGGGGAAGACTACTGCGCATTTGCCGAGGAGCTGGCCGCGGCCGCCGGCCGGGTGGCGCTGGAATATTTCCGCCGCCCGCTCAAGGTCGACGACAAGGCGGCAGGCGTGCCGGGCAAGGAATTCGACCCGGTGACCGAGGCTGACCGCGCGGCCGAAAGGCTCATGCGCGAGATGATTGCGGCGCGCTACCCGGACCATGGCATCGCCGGCGAGGAATTTGCCGACACCAATGCCGGCGCCGAACTGGTCTGGGTGCTCGATCCGATCGACGGCACCAAGTCCTTCCTGTCCGGCTTTCCCTTGTGGGGCACGCTGATCGGCCTCATGGAGCGCGGCCGCCCGGTGCTCGGGCTGATGAGCCAGCCCTTTACCGGCGAAATCTTTGTCGGATGGGGCGGCAAGGCCAGGTATCGCGGCCCAGCCGGCGCCCGCGACCTCAAGACCAGGGCCTGCGGCGACCTTGCCGCCGCCCTGCTGACCACCACAAGCCCGCAACTGATCGAGGACGCTTCCGACCAGGCCCGCTACCGCGCCCTGGAGGAAAAGGTTCGTCTCGCCCGCTATGGCGGCGATTGCTACGGCTATTGCATGCTCGCCGACGGCCAGATCGACCTGGTCGCCGAAACCGGCCTCAAACTGCATGACATTGCCGCGCTGATCCCGATCATCGAGGGCGCCGGCGGCGTCATTTCAGATTGGCAAGGCGGCACACCGAACAAGGGCGGGCGCATCCTTGCCTCCGGGTGCCCAAGCCTCCATGAGGCGGCGCTGGAGATTTTGAACTCTTAGGCAACAATGGAACTGAAGCCCGGCGTACCGGGAACGAAGACGTCGAACGCGGCCCAGAATTCGTCGCGGATACGGTTGGTTTCCATCAGGATCTCGTGCCGCGCACCGGGGATCATCAGATAGGAGCCGACGCGGATCTCATGGGCCAGATGTTCCATCGCCGACGCCGAAACCAGCCTTTCGTCGCTGCCGCCGAAAATCAGCAGCGGCACGCCAACCGTTTGCGGAAAGCCGGGGCGGGCCAGTTCGGCCATTGAGCGGCACGCCGCCTGCACCCATTGGATTGTCGGCCCGCCGACGGCGAGTTGCGGCGCCATCTTGAGAATATTGGCATTGCGCGCCAGACGGACCGGGTCGCGGGTCAGGATATTCTTTTTGAACGGCACCGCGTCGCTCGGCATGTCGCCGCCGCCCGGCGCATAGGCGGCGCCGAACCCGAGATAGGTCATGATCTCGGCGCCGGCGCAGATCGCATTGAGCCGCGCCCTGCTGCCCGGCAGGCGGATCAGCGGCGAGGTCAGGACCAGGCGGTCGAACCAGGCGGCATGGCGGCGCGACGAGCGCAGCAGGATATGGGCGCCGGTGGAATGGCCAAGCCCGAAATAGGGCGGGGTGCAATCGGGCATCACCACTTCGCGCATGAATTTGGCCAGGTCGCGGTCGTAATCGGCAAAACTGTCGACAAAGCCCTTGCGCGGATTGGCCAGAAGGCGCCCCGAACCGCCCTGGCCGCGCCAGTCCATGGTGGCGACGCCGAAACCGCGGGCGCGCAGATCGGCGATCGTCTCGAAATATTTCTCGATATATTCGCCCCGCCCGCCAAACAGGCAGACCGTGCCCTGGTTGATGCCGCCGGAAGGCCGCCACAGTGCATATCGGATCGGCACTCCGCCATAGCCCTCAAAGGCAGCCACCTGGGCTCCCTTGGGTACCGGATTGTCCTCGGTGGCAAACAGTTCCATAGCGCCGCGCCTGGCATGCTGACCGGCAAGGCGCACGCCCGCGCCAGCCCCTGGCCGCCTTATACCAGCCAAGGCCGGCGGTTACAAAAGCACCGCCTTTCTTTTGCACTTTTTATTTGCGCCGGGACCCGGCACGATTCCGCCGGCACAGAAGAGCGCCGGCGGAAAGCTTGAAGGCCGATGATGGCGGTTTGCGCTTCAGAACCCGAAATGGATGCCAACGCCGCGATGCCCGCCGTGGTAGCCGCCAAAATGGCCCCCGAAATGGCCACCGTGATGACCGCCCCGGCCGCCACGCCAGACGATATCCTGGGACAGGATGCGGCCGTTGCGGGCGTTCAGGCGCACGGCATAGAGCGCACCGCGATAGCCACGCGCCAGCGCCACATAGACCGGGCCGCGGCGTTCGATCGAGCGGATTTCGTAAAATCCGTAGTGGCGAAGCGCCCGGCGGATTTCATGGGGGCCGAGGGCGCGGACATGACCGCCGCCATGCACATACTGAATGCCGGCATTGGAAGCGCCGACGTGAACGGCGAAATTGATGCCGCCGGCCTGGGCGGCCGAGGCGCCGGCGGCGCTGGCGGCGACCAGGGCGCCAAGGGCAATCATGGTGGTCTTGATGGTGGTGGTGGTCTTGGTCATGGGTCCGTCTCCTTGGGTTCGAGTTCAGGACCGATGCCGGCTTGGCTCAGGTCCGTCTTGATTTCGGAACCCACAATGCCAGGACGCGCCTGAACCTGAGCGGAAAGGCGCGTTCATCGACCGTTCAGGCGGCAAACGACACCCGGCCAGAGCGAACTTTTTCGTTTATCCCTTTATTTTCAGGTGTTTCCCAGGTCTTGAAGGCGGCTTGTGCCGCCCTATATCTAAACCGCACGCGCCGCCAGCCGGGCGTGCAGTAGTACCCGGGTCCGGCCATCAAGGCGGACCGAATTCAAGTCGCTTCAATGGAGGATTTGCAAAATGCGTCACTTCGATCTTTCGCCGCTCTACCGTTCGACCGTCGGTTTCGACAAACTGTTTTCGCTGCTCGATGCCGCCAATGTCGGCGAGACCGCGGCCCCCTCATACCCCCCGTACAATATCGAGCGCTTCGACGAGAACAGCTACCGCATCACCATGGCGGTGGCCGGCTTCCGCGAAGCCGATCTCGATATCGAGGTCAAGGAAAACGCCCTGACCATTCGCGGCGAACATGCCGAGAGCGAGAACGCCCAGCGTGGTGAAATTCTCCACCAGGGCATCGCCGCCCGCGCCTTCGAGCGCCGGTTCCAGCTTGCCGACCATGTCGAGGTCACTGGCGCCCATCTGGAAAACGGCCTGCTCCATGTCGATCTCAAGCGCGAGCTTCCCGAAAAGATGAAGCCGCGCCGTATCGAGATCGCGGCGGCAGGCAAGAAGCCGGTCAAGACGCTGGAGCAAAAAGCGTCCTGAACACCGCCTGACCGCTTGCGATGACAATCGAGGGCCGGCGCTCCGCATCGGGGTGCCGGCCTTGACGTGCAACCGGCGCAAAAGACTATCTGGCCGCAGCCGCCGGGCCGTCGCCGGGAGGGCCGGGCGCCATTTGCGCTCCATCGCAGATCCGGCGCAGCTTCGCCGCCAGCACCTCGCCTCCGGCACGGCCGCTGCGCGGCGCCTCCCCGAGCGCCAGGCCTTCGACAATGGCGATATGCGTGTCGACGGCTTCCAGAACGTTTTCATCGCGGCACTGGCCGCGGTCGAGCAGATAACAAAGCGAGCGGGCCACCACCGCGATGTCGCGGCATTTGCCGCTCGACGCCCGGTCGTTCAGCCCGGCGGCCAATTCATAAAGATCGGCGAACCCCTGAAAGGCGCGCTCCCGGCAGCCGCGCTCCAGCAGCAGCATGGCGCGGGTCAGGCAAACCCGCATTCTCGCCACGTCTTCGCGCATTGTCCGGCAACAGGGCGCCCCATTGCCGCCTCGAGGTTGCCGCAACTCGCGCAAGGCGCGCCGCCGCACCTCGCCCTCCCGCCTTGCTGTTCTGGTCATGAGATGTCCCTGCCAGGTTGTGCCAAAACCAGTCAGGGGCCAGGTATACACGTAGAACGTGTATGATATACTAATACACTTTGGTGTAGTACCGATGCACCATAGCGATGGCGCTCAGCCGTCGCCGCGGGCCAGGTCGAGCAGCCGGCCGACCTCTTCCCCGTCCATCAGCCCCGAGGTCACCAGACGGACAAAACGCTCCGAACCGCTGTCGAGGCCCGAAGGCGGCGCGCTGTGCCCGAGCCACGAATGGTAGCGCGCCCCGCCGGCGCGCAGCCGCGCGTCCAGCGATAGCGGCAGGATGGCGAACACCTCGTTGGCCTCCACCGGCCATGCCAGGCGCACGCCCGGCACCTGCGCCAGCCCGTTGCCGAGCCGGCGTGCCAGGGCATTGGCGTGGCGCGCCATGGCAAGCCAGTGGCCGTCCTCCAGATAGGCCAGCAATTGCGCCGCCAGGAAGCGGCTCTTCGACAGCAGGTGGCCGGCGCGCTTGCGCCGGAAGACGAGCTCCTGCGCGCGCTCCGGATCGAACAGCACCAACGCTTCCGCGGCCATGGCGCCGTTCTTGGTCGCGCCGAAGGACAATACATCGACCCCTGCCTTCCAGGTCATTTCGGCCGGGCTGACATCGAGCGATACCAGGGCGTTGGCGAAGCGGGCGCCATCCATGTGCACGGCCAGGCCGCGCTCGTGCGCGATTTTCGCCAGGATGGCGATTTCCTCGGCCGAATAGAGCGTTCCCGCCTCGCTGGCCTGGGTCAGGCTGAGCAGCGCCGGTGGCGTGCGGTGCTGGTCGCCGCCCGGCATGCGCGCCAGCGCCGCGCTCAATGTCGCGGGGGCGATCTTGCATGCCTCGCCGTCAAGCCCGGCCAGCTTGGCGCCGCCGGAATAGAATTCCCCCGCGCCGCATTCATCGGTCATGACATGGCTGTCCCGATGGCACAGCACGGCGCCATATGGCGGCGTATAGGCGGCGATTGCCAGCGCGTTGGCGGCGGTTCCGGTGGCCACCTGGATCACGGCAACCTCGCGCTCGAACAAGGCGCAAAACGCCTTCTCGACCGCGGCGCTCAAGGCGTCGGCGCCGTAGGACTCGGCGGTCCCCTCATTGGCCCGCGCCAGTGCCCGCAGGATAGGCTCCGAAACGCCATGGGAATTGTCGCTGGTGAAATTCAAATCCCCCGCTCCTCCTCGCCGGCATCGTCCCAGTTGAAAATTGTGAGATCGGGCAGCGGCTCGGCGCAGGCGAGATCGAGCACACGAACGAAAAACGCCAGATCGGCCTGAAATGCGGTGCGGATCGTTTCCGCCTGGCGGAAGCCATGACCTTCACCGGGAAATTCCAGATGCGCCACCGGCACGCCGCGGCGTTTCAGGCTGGCGGCGATGTCGCGGGCCTGGCTCGGCGGCACCGCCGGATCCTCCAGCCCCTGGAGCAGCAATACCGGCGAGGAGATGCGCGCGCTCTGCGCCAGCGGCGAACGCGCCGAGAAGACATCCGCCGTCGCGCCGGGCCTGGTGCCGGTCAGGCCATAGAGATACCCGGCCTCGAATTTATGCGTCGTCTCCAGCAGCGTCGCCAGATCGGCAACGCCGAAATGCACGCTGGCGGCGCGGAAAATATCCGAGCGCATCAGCGCGCATAGGGCGGTAAAGCCGCCGGCGCTGCGCCCCGTGACGACCAGGCGGTCGGGATCGGCCAGCCCCTCGGCCACCGCCGCCCTGGCCGCGGCGATGACATCCTCGGCGTCGATCTCGCCCCAGCCGCCCTGCAGCGCCATGCGGTGGCTGCGGCCATAGCCGGTGCTGCCGCGATAATCGACATCGAGCACAGCAAAACCGCGGCTGGTCCAGAACTGGGTTTTCAGTTGCAACCCGCGCGCCGCCGCCCCGGTCGGCCCGCCGTGAGCCATCACGACCATCGGCGCCGGCCGGCCGGCCGCACTGTGAAGCGGGTTCCGGGGCGGATAATGGACCGCCGGAATGCCCGGCCCCGCGCCGCTGGCCAGGCGCCGCGTCAGCCCGCGCGAGATCGCGCCCGCCGGCAGGTCCATGTCGCCGGGGCGCGCCAGCACCTTCCAGCGCGCCGCGCCGCCCGAAAGGTCGGCCTCGCAGATCGCCGGCACCGCCTCGTCATCGGCGATGATGGCATAGATGCGCTGCCCGCCAGCCGCCGCCAGGTCGTCGATGCAGCGATGGGGCAGCTCCATTTGCGCAGCCTCGCCGGAACGCGTATCGACCAGCCACAATTCGTGCTCGCCGCCGCGCACCGCCACCGCCGCCACGTTGCCGCCGTCAAGGACCGCATAGGAGCGCAGCGAAAACGCCCATAAAGGGCGCATCAGTTCCGCCTGCGGCAAGAACAGCGGGGTCACCTCCCCGTCGCGCCAGCTGTACAGGCCGCTCCATTCGCCTTGCTCGAGAACGAAAAACAGCCGCCCGTCTCCGGCCCAGTCGGGCTGGAATGCGGCGCCCTCCGCCCCGCCGGCTATCGCGATGCCGTCTTCCGGCCGCCCGTCAGCGCCAAGGCGCGCGCATTTCAGCACCGCGCCTTCCCACGGCATGTCCGGCAGGCTCCATTCCAGCCAGCTCAGCCAGCGCCCGTCGGGGCTGACCCGCGGCCGGGCATAGAAGTCGGCGCCGCGCACCAGTTCTTGCGGTTTGCCGCGCGCTTGTCCTTCCAGGCCGATCGCGGCGATGAAGTTTTCCACCTGCCCGTTTTCACCGTGGCGCTCGGCCACCGCCACCAGCCGCTCGCGGAGGGTGTCGCGCGCCATGTCGGCAAAGCGGGTATCGCCCGCCACGGTGAGGCGCACCGGCTCGCCCGCGGGCGGCAATTCCCAGATGTCCTGATCGGCATGATTGACGAAGAAGATGGCCGCGCCATCGCCAAGCAGGGCGCCGCCGCCATATTCATGCACCCTGGTGCGCGCCGAAAAGGGCGGAGCCAGCAGATCCGCCGGGCCGCCAGTCGCGCCAGCGGCGGCGATCACCCCGCGGCCCTGCTCCGACGGACGCGCCTCGACCCAGATCGCCCGCCCGCGCGCCGCCGCGATCTCGCTGTGCCGCAAGCTCGCCTCGGCGGCCTGCGCCGCCGAAATCGGCGACGGCCAGACCTCCCCCTGGGTTCGTGCTTCGCGCATGCTTCCTCAAGATTCCGCTCAGCGATTCTTGGCATAAATCAGGGGAACGTGCGAGGGTACTGCGCGCCAAGCCCTGCCGCGCCGGGCGGGCCGCGCCGCATCTCTTGTGCGCAACGTGTTTTTCTGGCATGTTTACCAAGAAAAGGACAGTGATGCTGTCCCATTTTGCAGGACGGATTCAGGCACAATGACCAACCGAAAATCCGGGGTGATTCGAAACCCCATGCCGCGAACGCGGTCGGTTATGGCCGCCCCGTTCAAGGAAAAAGCGTAAGTTCGTAGCGAACGGCGCTTTCCGACCCTGCCCGATTGGGTCAAAATCCGAACATCGGCGACAGTGGGCCAAGGGTAGCTCAAGAGGGGGCACCGCCGCACCCGCGGACGAGACCGGCGGCGCGGCGGCGAGGGAAGCGGCGGAGTGACGCCAGCATGCATGCGGAGGATAATGTGACGAGTGTGAAGACGAACTCCGGGGTGCCGGGGCACCACAGCAACGATTTGCCGGCGCTCGCGCAGCCCGAAAAGATCCGTTTTCACGGCCAGCTTCCCGCACAGGGCCTCTACGACCCCGCCAATGAGCATGATGCCTGCGGCGTCGGATTTATCGCCAATCTGAAGGGCGGCAAGACCCACGACATCATCACCAAGGGCCTCGAGATCCTGGTCAATCTGACCCATCGCGGCGCCGTCGGCGCCGATCCCAGCGCCGGCGACGGCGCCGGCATCCTGGTGCAGTTGCCCCATCGTTTCTTTGCCGCCGAAGCCGGCAGGCTCGGCTTTGCCCTGCCGGAGCCCGGACGCTATGGCGCCGGCCATATTTTCATGCCGCGCGACGATGCCGCCCGCGCGCGCATAGAGGCCGCCTTTGCCGCCATTGTCGAGGAAGAAGGACAGGCCCTGCTCGGCTGGCGCGACGTGCCGGTCGACAATTCCTGCCTTGGCGCCATGGTGAAGGACACCGAGCCGACACACCGCCAGGCCTTCATCGCCGCCGCGGCCAATCTCGACGCGGACGCCTTCGAGCGCCGCCTCTATATCATCCGCAAGCGCCTCTCCGCCGCCGTCATCGAGATGAAGGACGAAGCGACGGCCGGATTCTATTTCGTCTCGCTGTCCAGCCGCACCATCACCTATAAGGGCATGTTCCTGTCGCACCAGCTCGGCGCCTATTACCGCGACCTCCATGACGAGCGCTTCGAATCCGCATTGGCCCTGGTGCATCAGCGCTTTTCGACCAACACCTTCCCTTCTTGGCCGCTCGCCCATCCCTACCGCATGGTCGCCCATAACGGCGAGATCAATACCCTGCGCGGCAATTTCAACTGGATGCTGGCACGCCAGGCCTCCCTTGCCTCGGATCTTTACGGCGACGAGATGAGCAAGTTGTGGCCGGTGTCCTATGAAGGACAGTCCGACACCGCCTGTTTCGACAATGCGCTGGAATTCCTGCTGCGCGGCGGCTATTCGCTGGCCCATGCGGTGATGATGATGATCCCCGAGGCCTGGGCCGGCAATCCGCTGATGGACGAGAGCCGGCGCGCCTTTTACGAGTATCACGCCGCGCTGATGGAACCGTGGGACGGCCCCGCCGCCGTCGCCTTCACCGACGGCCGCCAGATCGGTGCCACGCTGGACCGCAACGGCCTGCGCCCCGCCCGCTACCTGGTCACCGACGATGACCAGGTCATCATGGCATCCGAAATGGGCGTGCTCGATATTCCCGAGGAGCGCATCGTCACCAAGTGGCGGCTCCAGCCCGGCAAGATGCTGCTGATCGACCTCGAGGAAGGCCGCATCATCTCCGACGACGAGATCAAGGCCGAGCTTTCGGCCATGCATCCCTACCGCGCCCGCCTCGACAAGACCCAGATCGTGCTGGAGGACATGCCGCCGGTTTCCGGCAGCGCCCCGCGTTCCAATGTGTCGCTGCTCGACCGCCAGCAGACCTTCGGCTACACCGCCGAGGACCTGCGCCTGCTCATGGTGCCGATGGCCACCACCGGCCAGGAGGCCGTAGGCTCGATGGGGACCGATACCCCGATCGCCGCGCTGTCCGACAAGCCGAAGCTGCTCTACAACTACTTCAAGCAGAACTTCGCCCAGGTCACCAATCCGCCCATCGACCCGATCCGCGAGGAATCGGTGATGAGCCTGGTTTCCTTCATCGGACCGCGGCCCAACCTGCTCGATCTTACCGGCACCATGTCGCTCAAGCGGCTCGAGGTGCGCCAGCCGATCCTGACCGACGAGGACCTGGAAAAGATCCGCGCCATCGGCGAGGTCGCCGACAACCAGTTCCAGACCGAGACCCTCGACATCACCTTCGATGCCGCCAAGGGCACCAAGGGCATGCGCCCGGCGCTCGACGAGCTGTGCGCCAGCGCCGAAAAGGCGGTTCTCGACGGCCACAACATCATCATCCTGTCCGACCGTCTGATGGGACCGGACCGGGCGCCGATTCCGGCGCTTCTGGCCACCGCCGCCGTGCACAACCATCTTATCCGCAAGGGGCTGCGCACCTCGGTCGGCCTCGTCGTCGAAACCGGCGAAGCGCGCGAGGTGCACCATTTCTGCGTCCTCGCCGGCTATGGCGCCGAAGCCATCAATCCCTATCTGGCCTTCGAGACCGTGCTCGCCATGCGCGAGACCATCGACCAGGATCTCGACGCCAAGGAGATCGTCAAGCGCTATATCAAGGGCATAGACAAGGGCATCCTCAAGGTCATGTCCAAGATGGGCATTTCGACCTATCAGTCCTATTGCGGCGCTCAGATTTTCGATGCCATCGGCCTCAATTCGCAGTTCGTCGACGAATTCTTCTTCGGCACCGCAACCACCATCGAGGGCGTCGGCCTCGACGAGATCGCCGAGGAAACGACACGCCGCCACGCCCGCGCCTTCTCCGCCGACCCGGTGCTCGACGGCGCCCTCGATGTCGGCGGCGAGTACAATTTCCGCACCCGCGGCGAAGCCCATGTCTGGGGTCCCGATGCGGTACGCGACCTTCAGCACGCGGTGCGCTCCGGCAATTACGAGACCTACCAGGCCTTCGCCCGCCAGATCAACGAGCAGAACGAAAAGCTGTTCACCATTCGCGGCCTGTTCGAAATCCGCAAGGCCGAGGAAGACGGCCGCAAGCCGCTGCCGCTGGACGAGGTCGAGCCGGCCGCCGATATCGTAAAGCGTTTTGCCACCGGGGCCATGTCCTACGGCTCGATCAGCCGCGAGGCCCATACCACCCTGGCGATCGCCATGAACCGCCTTGGCGGCAAGTCGAACACCGGCGAGGGCGGCGAGGAAGTCGATCGCTTCACCCCGCTGCCAAATGGCGATTCCATGCGCAGCGCGATCAAGCAGGTTGCTTCGGGCCGCTTCGGCGTCACCACCGAATATCTTGTCAATTCCGACATGATCCAGATCAAGATGGCCCAGGGCGCCAAGCCCGGCGAAGGCGGCCAGCTGCCTGGCCACAAGGTCGATGCGGTGATTGCCAAGGTGCGCCATTCGACGCCCGGCGTCGGGCTGATTTCGCCCCCGCCGCATCACGACATCTATTCGATCGAGGATCTCGCCCAGCTCATCTTCGATCTGAAGAACACCAACACCGCCGCCGACATTTCGGTCAAGCTGGTATCGGAAGTCGGCGTCGGCACCGTCGCCGCCGGCGTCGCCAAGGCGCGGGCCGATCATGTCACCATTTCCGGTTTCGAGGGCGGCACCGGCGCGAGCCCGCTGACCTCGATCAAGCATGCCGGCAGCCCGTGGGAAATCGGCCTTGCCGAAACCCACCAGACGCTGGTGCTCAACCGTCTGCGCGGGCGCATCGCGGTGCAGGTCGATGGCGGGTTGCGCACCGGGCGCGACGTGGTCATCGGCGCCCTGCTCGGCGCCGATGAATTCGGCTTCGCCACGGCGCCGCTGATTGCCGCCGGCTGCATCATGATGCGCAAGTGCCATCTCAACACCTGCCCGGTCGGCGTCGCCACCCAGGACCCCGTGCTGCGCAAGCGTTTTGTCGGCATGCCGGAGCATGTCATCAACTACTTCTTCTTCGTCGCCGAGGAAGTGCGGGAGCTGATGGCCCACCTCGGCTATCGCAAGTTCGACGAAATGGTCGGCCAGATGCAGATGCTCGACCGCCGCCGCGCCATCGCCCATTGGAAGGCCCGCGGCCTCGATTTCACGCGGCTTTTCTCCAAGCCCGCCGCCCCCGAAGGGGTCGCGATTCACAAATGCGAGCCGCAGGATCACCAGATCGACCAGGTTCTCGACCGCAAGCTGATCGAACAGGCGCGCCCTGCCATCGAGCACAAGACGCCGGTTCGCATCGAGACGCCCATCGGCAATACCGACCGCACCACCGGCGCCATGCTGTCGGGCGAGATCGCCAGGGCTTACGGCCATGCCGGCCTGCCCGAGGACACCATCTGGATCAAGCTGACAGGCACCGCCGGCCAGAGCTTCGGCGCCTGGGTTGCCCAGGGCGTGACCCTGGAGCTTGAGGGCGACGCCAACGACTATGTCGGCAAGGGCCTGTCGGGCGGACGACTGATCATTTATCCCTCGGCGAAATCGCAGATCGTCCCCGAGGACAGCATCATTGTCGGCAACACCGTGCTCTATGGCGCGATATCCGGCGAATGCTATTTCCGCGGCGTCGCCGGCGAACGCTTCGCCGTGCGCAATTCGGGCGCCATCGCCGTGGTCGAGGGCGCCGGCGATCACTGCTGCGAATACATGACCGGTGGCGTCGTCGTCGTCCTCGGATCGACGGGGCGCAATTTTGCCGCCGGCATGTCGGGCGGCATCGCCTATGTGCTGGACGAGGACGGAAGTTTCGAGCGCCGCTGCAACCTGTCGATGGTCGAGCTGGAACCGGTCACCCATGAAGACGACCTGATGGAGAGCATGCTCCATCTGCGCGGCGATTTGGAAGGGCATGGCCGCGTCGACATCTCGGCCGACATGACCCGCTTCGACGAGGAGCGCCTGCATCAGCTGGTGACCAATCACCTGCACTACACCAATTCCGCGCGGGCGCGCCATATCCTGGAACACTGGCAGGATTACCTGCCGAAATTCGTGAAAGTGATGCCGGTGGAGTACCGCCGAGCGCTGATGGAAATGCAGGCGCAGGGCGAACAGTCCGAAGCCATTGCGGCGGCGGGGGAATAGAGATGGGCAAGGTTACAGGATTTATCGAGATCGAGCGCCGGGACCGCGGCTACCGGCCGGCGGCGGACCGTATTCGCCACTACAACGAATTCGTCATCCCGCTCGACGAGGCCAGCACCCGCGCCCAGGCGGCGCGCTGCATGGAATGCGGCATTCCCTTTTGCCAGAACGGCTGCCCGGTCAATAACCAGATTCCCGACTGGAACGACCTCGTCTATCAGGACGATTGGCGCGAGGCCCTGCGCAACCTGCAATCGACCAATAATTTTCCCGAATTTACCGGGCGCATCTGTCCCGCGCCCTGCGAGGCGTCCTGCACCCTCAACCTCACCGAGGAACCGGTCACCATCAAGACCATCGAATGCGCCATCGTCGATCGCGGCTGGCAGGAGGGCTGGATCGCGCCCAAGCCGGCGGCACGCAAGACCGGAAAGCGGGTCGCCATCATCGGCTCCGGCCCTGCCGGCCTGGCCTGCGCCCAGCAACTGGCCCGCGCCGGTCACGATGTCCATGTCTATGAAAAGAACGCCAAGCCCGGCGGCCTGCTGCGCTACGGCATTCCCGATTTCAAGATGGAAAAGCACATCATAGACCGCCGCGTCGGCCAGATGGAGGGCGAAGGCGTCACCTTCCATTGCAATGTCCATGTCGGCGTCGACAAGGATATCAAGTCGATCCACGACGAATATGACGCGCTGATTCTGGCCGGCGGCTCGGAAAAGCCCCGCGATCTCGAGGTCCCGGGCCGCGAACTCAATGGCGTTCACTTCGCCATGGACTTCCTGCCCCAGCAGAACCGCCGCAATTCCGGCGAGGCGGAGGGTGGCGGCGAGCCGATTCTCGCCACCGGCAAGCGCGTCGTCGTCATCGGCGGCGGCGACACCGGCTCAGACTGCATCGGCACCTCGATCCGCCAGAACGCGCTGTCGGTCACCCAGATCGAAATTCTGCCCAGGCCCCCCGAGCAGGAAGAAAAGCTGCTGACCTGGCCCAATTGGCCGCTCAAGCTGCGTACCTCCTCAAGCCAGGAGGAAGGCGCCATCCGCGACTGGTCGGTGCAGACCACCCGGGTTCTTGGCGAGAACGGCAAGGTCACGGGCCTGGAATGCGAGCGCATCGACGCCGCATTCAAGCCCATCGAGGGCACGAGGTTCGTCATTGACGCCGATCTCGTCCTGCTTGCCATGGGCTTTGTCCACCCCGTCCACGAAGGCATGCTCGAATCGCTCGGCGTCACCCTGGACCGGCGCGGCAATGTTGCCGCCGACACCGGCAACTACCGCACCAGCCTCGACAAGGTCTTTGCCTGCGGCGACATGCGCCGCGGCCAGTCGCTCGTTGTCTGGGCGATCCGCGAAGGACGCCAGGCGGCCCGCGCCGTCGACGAAGCGTTGATGGGCGAAAGCCTGCTGCCGCGCTAGCCGGGCCCCGCTAGCCGGATTAGGCCGGCCGGATCAAGCTGGCCGGATCAAGCTGGCCGGATCAAGCTGGCCGGACCGCTGGCCAGTCTTTCTGGCGGCCAGTCTTTCTGGTAGCAGGTCTTTCTGGTAGCAGGTCTTTCTGGCCGCAGGTTTTCGCGGCAGCCATGTCTAGGGCTGCCGCACCGGCGCCGGCCTGGCCGCCGCCGACGGGCGAGGCCAGGCGAAATCGTCCGCCCGTCCGGGCTTGGGCGCAGGGCTCTCGCCAAGAACCAGCAAACGGTAATCGGGCGAGGGATTTTCCTCCGCCGACAGCGCGGCAGGCGCGGCGCCGCCGCCGCCCGCCAGCGTCACCACGCCCTGCGGCACCTCCGGCTTGGTCAGCGACACTTCCATCTCCACCGGCCCAAAGCGCCGGATTCCGCCCTCGGGGGCGCCAAGATTGGGCACATTGGACAGCAGCTGGCCTGAATCGAGATCGGCGCGCAGCTCCGTCTCGACAAAGAAGGCCAGTTTCTTGTAGCCGGTTCCCGTCAGATGAATGCCATTGGCATCGCGAAGGCGGCGGATCTTGCCGTTGACGTCGGGGCCGGCATCGCTGTAGCGGCCCTCCTCGTCGGCAAAGCGCGACCACACATCGATGAACTTGCCGCCGGCGCGCTGGGTGCGCGCCAGATAGACGGTATTGAGGAAGGCCATGTCCTGGCCATAGGTGGCGGCACGCATGATCGGCAGGCCGACCCAGTAAACCGGAATGCCGCGGTCGGAAAACTGGCGCAGCAGGGCGTCGACCCGCGCAATATAAAGATCTTCCCATTTCTGCGAACGCCACTCGACTTCGCCCTCGGCCTGATCGCGAAACGCCTGGCGGTCGTTCGAACCCATCATGATGACCGCGATATCGACCTTTTCGATGGCCAGTGTCTCTGCCAGCGCCGCTTCCCAGTCATAATAGTCATAGCGCACCAGCCCGGAGCCAAGCTTGGGCCGCTTGACGATCTCGATTGTCGGCGTCGTGCTGAACGCGCTCTGCAAGGCATTTGCCAGCCCGCTGGCAAAGGCGTCGCCGAAAACGAAGACCGTCCGCGCCTCCGGGTCCTTCGGCATGGTTTCCGGCCTCGCGGCGGCCGAATTCTGCGGCAGGTCCTGCGGCGGCACCAGGAAGCGCGGCCCGCTTCTGGCGTCCGGGCGCCGGCGCGGTGCCCCGCGAAAAATATTGCCGCCGAACAGACGGTCGAAAAAATTGCTGCTGCGGCCCTGGGCGAGCAGGATTTCCCCTCGCCCGCCTTCGGCGCCGGCGCGTTGGTGCGCGCCCGCCGCCGGGCCGGCCATCGGCACGCCGGCAACCGGCACCGGGGCCACCTGCACAGGGGCCACTTGCACAGGGGCCACCTGCGCAGTGGCTATCGGCACAGACGCCAGCGGCACAGGGGACGCCGCGGCCGCCGGCGACATGGCGCCAAATAGCGCCGACATGGCCCAGACAACCGCCGACACCACTGCCCACACCGTCGCCCACACTGTTGGCAAGGGCTTCGCCAGGGCCAAGCCGCGCGCGCTTCGTGCTATCGCCATTGATGCTGCCATATCCTGTGCGCCGCCAGCGGGCGACACGCCCTTGCCGTGCCCGGCGCCCATGGACAAGATTAACCCGAAATGCCGCCGGATTGCCAATAATCGCCAGTGCCGGGCCGGCAAAAAAATTCCAATGGCCGCCAGCAAACGGCGCCGCTCAGTTGCCCTTCAGCCGTTTGAACAGCAGCGCACCGGCATGGCCGTCTTCGGTCATGCCCTGCGCCTTCTGGAAACTGCGGATGGCACTGCGGGTGCGCTCGCCCAATACACCGTCGATGTCGCCGATGGCATAGCCCCTGGCGGCAAGCAGCGCCTGCAATTCGCGCCGCTCCGCTTCCTCCAGCGGGCGGTCGTCCACCGGCCAGGGCGCCGAAAGAGCGCCGCCGCCGGAAAGCCGGTCGGCCAGCAGGCCGACCGAAAGGGCATAGGCGGTGGCGTTGTTGTAGCGCAGGATCGAGCGGAAATTGGAAAAGATCAGAAAGGCCGGCCCCTTGGCGCCCGCCGGCAGCAGCAACTGGGCCTTTTCGCCGGAGTGCGAAAGAGCCTGCCCGCCCGGGCGCCTGACGCCGAGATGCGCCCAGTCCTGCACCCGCCGGTCGCCGGAACCGGCCAGCGCATAATTGAAGCGCGGCGGCAACACCACCTCATAGCCCCAGCTCAGGCCGCTTTGCCAGCGCGACTTGCGCAGGTAATTGGCGGTCGAAGCCAGCGCATCGGCGATAGTGCCCCATATGTCGCGCCGGCCATCGCCATCGAAATCGACCGCATAGGCGTTATAGGTGGTGGGAATGAACTGGGTGTGCCCCATGGCCCCGGCCCAGGAGCCGGTCATCCTCTCCGGCGTGGTATCGCCGCGCTGCAGGATTTCCAGCGCCGCCAGCATCTGGCTGCGTCCGAATTTCGCCCGGCGCCCGCGATAGCCGAGCGTCGCCAGGGCGCGGATCACATTCTTGTCGCCGAGAAATTCGCCATAGGCCGTTTCCATGCCCCATATCGCCACCACAATATGGCGATCGACCCCGTAGACCGTTTCTATGGCATCGAGAACATTGGAATATTCACGCAGCTTTTCACGCCCGTTGGTCACCCGCTTGTCCGACGTGGCACGGGCAACATAGTCCCAGATCGGTTTGACGAATTCCGGCTGGTAGTCAGCCGCCTTGAGAACGTCCGGGTCCGGCGTCAATCCGCTGGTGGCGCGCAAATAGATCTGCCGCGAAACACCCTTGGCCCGCGCCTGGGGCCACATCGCATCGATCCATCGGTCAAAATCGGCATCGGAGGCCGCCGGCGCCACAGTGGAGAACAAGCCGGGCACGGCGAGAGCGATCGCCAGGGCGCCCGCGCCCAGCGCCGCCGAAATCCGGCGCCGCCAACCGCGCGCATCCGCATTCCCGAGCCCAGCAAATAGTCGCATTGCCGCCATCCTCAAATTACCAATCGGCACCCAAATCCGGTGAAAAGAGCAAGCCCTCAACGTTCCAGCCGGAGCCCAAGGGTAAAGCGATTCTCCCGATAGTCGGCATTGGGCTGGGTCGTGTCAAAGCGCAAGTGGCTGAAATCCGCGGTCAGCACGGCGGCGCGGCTGACGAAATATTCAACGCCGAGCGCGGCTTCCAAAGTCTGTTCCTCGATCGCGACACCATCGAAGTCGTTGCGCTCATAGCTCAGCTTTCCATTGATCGCGGCGCGGCGCCCGAGGGAATGATCGAGCGCAATGCTCGCCGTCTGCCGGCGGTAGCCCGACGCCCCGGCCAGCGTCGTTTCGCCGATATCGGTGGCAGCGGCGAGGGTCAGGCGGGTCAGGGCGCTGGCCTGCCAGGTCAGCAGGGCGTCGACCCCGAGGCCGGCCACCTGGGCCAGGCGTGCGTCGTCCGGCCGTTGCACACGGTAGGTCAGCGCCAGCTCGCCCTGGAGCGCCGAGCCGTTGGAGCGCGAAATCCCCAGCGCGCCCCAGACGCCATGCGAGCCGCGGCCAAACCCGCTGGCATCGACCTTCTGGCGAAAATCCCGGCGGTTGAGTCCGGCCTCGGCAAACAGTCCGGTCAGCGGCGAAACCTCATAGGCCGCGCGCAGGGCAAGGGAGTTCTGCCGGTAGTCGTCGACCGAAACTTCGCTCACCGAAACCGCCCCGGCCCGGTTGGCCGAATAGTCGAAAACGTCGATCCCGCCGCGCAGTTCCAGCGAAAGCCGGTTAAAACCGTACCGCAAGGCGCTGGATGCCCGGTAGACATGGTCGCGCCGGCCCGGCTCGAAATCGAGCTCATAGCCGATGTTTCCGCGCAGGGTCATCTGAGAGCTGATATCGATGCGGGCCGCGGTACTGGCGGCGGCGCTGCCTTCGTTTGCCGAACTGCCGCCGCCGGGATAGCTCAACACTCCGGACGCGGCGCCGCTGAGTTCATGGCGCGACCAGTCCGAGGTCCAGCGCAGTTCCGGTGCCACATCGACGATTTTGCCACCAACCGGATTGGTGGAAGACAGATTGATATTGTCGCTATAGCCGGCGCGCAGTTCCAGCGCGGGAAAGACCAGAAAGCTGCCGGCCCGGATGCCGCGCCCGGCGGCATCGGCCTCGTTCTCCGCCTCGCTGATCGGCGCCTGCGCGCCTGCCGTTAAGCCTGAGCACAGAAAACTGGTCGCGGCGGCAAGCACCGTGATAAGTCGCCTGGTACTGCGCAGGGGGAAAGACATGGCCACCGGATCTTGCCAGGGCCGCCATTGGGCCGCCCGCCGGCCCAAAAGGGCCGCCATCGTGTATGATCCAGCCTATGGGCTTCATGGTTAATAAGGGGTATATCTTGCGCGGTTCGCAAGGTTCATGGCGGCCCGTTCGGGGCCGCGAATGCAGGCTTGTCGCGGCGGCCGGCATGGCGCGCGGCGCAACGCGAAAATTCCAGCACCGGACTATATGATGGCATCAGGCAAGGGTTCAGATCTCAAACTCGTTTCCGGCCAGGGTTCGGCCTCGCTGGCCTCGATTCTGGCCTCGGCGCTGCGCACCCTCGATACCGAGGCCGAGGGGCTGGCCGCCCTGCGCGCCGCGCTCTCCGACGGCCTAGGCGACGCCTTTGCCGCCGTCTGCGAGCTGATCGGCAAATGCAGCGGCCGGCTCATCGTCACCGGCATGGGCAAGAGCGGGCATGTCGGGCGAAAGATTGCCGCCACCTTGTCCTCCACCGGCACTCCGGCCTTTTTTGTCCATCCCAGCGAAGCCTCCCACGGCGATCTGGGCATGATCCGCCCCGACGACATAGTTCTGGCCATGTCGTGGTCCGGCGAAACCGCCGAACTGCATAACCTGGTCGATTATTCGCGCCGCTTTTCGGTACCGCTGATCGCCGCCACCGCCAATGCCCAGAGCACCCTGGCCCGCGCCGCCGATCTCGCCCTGACGCTGCCGAAGGCGGCGGAAGCCTGCCCCCATGGCCTCGCGCCTACCACCTCGACCCTGATCCAGCTTGCCCTTGGCGACGCCCTGGCCATTGCCCTGCTGGAATCGCGCGGCTTCACCGCCCTTGATTTCAAGGCCTATCACCCCGGCGGAAGCCTGGGCGCCAATCTCAGATTTGTCCGCGACCTCATGCATTCCGGCGCCAGCCTGCCGCTGGTCGCCCGGGGCACCGAGATGGCCGGCGCCCTGGTCACCATGACGGAGAAGAGCATGGGCTGCCTCGGCATTCTCGATGGCGGCGGCAAGCTGATCGGCGTCATCACCGACGGCGACCTGCGCCGTCACATCGACGCCGACCTGCTGCGCCTAAAGGTCGAGGACATCATGACCCCCTCGCCCAAAACCGTTCCGCCGGACATGCTGGCCGGCGCCGCCCTAGACCTGCTCAACAAGTCGCGGATCACCGCCCTGTTCGTCGTCGAGGACGGCAGGCCGGTTGGCATCGTCCATGTCCACGATTTCCTGCGTAGCGGCGTCGCATGAGACATCGGCTTCAGGATTGAATGCTTTGGCGCGGGAAGACTATGACCTGCTGATCATCGGCGGCGGCATTAATGGCGCCGCCGTCGCCCGCGATGCCAGCGGGCGCGGGCTCTCAGTATTTCTCGCCGAGCGCGGAGACTATGCCTCCGCCACCTCGTCGGCCTCCTCCAAGCTCATCCATGGCGGCCTGCGCTATCTTGAGAACCACGACATCTCGCTGGTGCGCGAATCGCTCAAGGAGCGCGATATCCTGCTGCGCATCGCCCCCCATCTGGTCCAGCCGCTGCGTTTCCTGCTCCCGGCCTACAAGGATCATGGCCGCCCGCCCTGGCTGCTGCGTCTTGGCCTGTTCGTCTACGACCTGCTGGCCGGATCGCGCCGCATCGAGCGTTCAGGCGCCCTCGGCGCGGACGAAATCAGGGAACTGCCCGGCCTCGCCCGCGCCGGACTGCGCACTGTGCTCTATTATTTCGATTGCCAGACCGACGATTCCCGCCTCGTCATGGCAAACCTGCTCGACGCCCGCGCCCGGGGCGCCGACATAGCCAATCGCCGCGAAGTGGTGGCGATCGCCCCCAATGCCCGCGGCTACAGCGTCGAGGTGCGCGAGCCCGGCGGCTACCGCACCATTCAGGCGCGCTTTGTCGTCAATACCGCCGGCCCCTGGGCCAACAAGGTGCTGGACCTGTGCGCCGCCGACCTGCCGCGCCACAAGTTGCGCCTGGTTCGTGGCAGCCATATCGTCCTGCGCAGCCCCGATCCGGCCGGCGAAGACGCCTATCTGCTGCAAAACAGCGATGGCCGCGTCGTCTTCGTCATTCCCTGGCTGCGCCACTTCCTCATGATAGGCACCACCGACGTCGCCCACACCGGAGATCCGGCCAGCGCCCGCTGCTCCCCTGCCGAGCGCGCCTACCTCCTTGACGCCTATAACAATCATTTCTCCCACCCCGGCGGCCCGGCCCAGTCCAGGGATGTCGTGTGGTCCTTCGCCGGCGTGCGAGCGCTGTTTGACGACGGCAGCGACAATCCCAGCAAGGTCACCCGCGACGCCCGCATCCTGTGGCGGCGCCAGGGCAGCGGCGGCTTTGTCACCGTTTATGGCGGCAAGCTGACGACCCATCGCCGCCTGGCGGAAAAGGTTCTGCGCGCCCTGGCTATGATGGGTGCGAGGACCGGGCGGCGCTGGACCCACAAGGCGCCGCTGGCCGGCGGAACGATGGGCCGGCGCGAACTCGCCGCCCTGGCCCGCGGCGGGCCGCAGGTCCTTCACGGCGCGGTGCGCCGGCGCTGGGTCGCCACCTATGGCGATGCCGCCGCCGCGCTGTTTCAGACCGTGCGCGATGCCCCCGAAAAAGCGCGCGAGATCGCGCCGCGGATTCACCTCGCCGAGCTCGAGCACGCCGTCGCCAAGGAAGATGTGCGCACCGCGGAAGATTTCCTCTACCGCCGCACCAAGCTGTTTCTCAGCCTCGACGCCAAAAGCCGCCGCGCGGTGGCAGACTGGTTCAATGAGCGGGCGGGACTTGGCGCCGGTTCGCACATCCACGCCCATTCCGGAACAAACGGCACAAATGGCGGCGGTCCGCCGGCAGGCGGGCTAGCCGACGAAACTGCGGCCCTGGCACCTTCCCGGCGCGGAAACGGGCCGCCATCGGCCTCTTAAGTATACTTTTTGTATACCATAGTAATTGTTATGGTATACAAACAGTTAAATAAAAAATGATGATATTTTGAACTTTCTCCGCCTCAGGTTAGATATTGTTTAGAGAATAGGCGTATCGTTCATCCCACAGAGCAAGAAGACCGGCCCGTCACGGGGACATTCCAAGGCCGGCTGATGCGCGTCTGAACAGAGTGGGGTGGTCATGGATATCGCAACAATCGCAGGTCTTGTCGTCGGCGCCTTCATTGTTCTCGCCGCCATTCTCGTCGGCGGCGATCTGCTGGCCTTTGTCGACGTTCCCTCAACGCTGATCGTGCTCGGCGGCACCCTGGCCACCACGGTGATCCGCTTTCCGCTCTCCGGCGTGCTGTCGGCTCTCGTTCTTGGCGGCAAGGTGGCCTTCACCCACAAGAAGGTCGAGGCCCGCACCATGATCGAGGAGATCGCGAAGCTGGCCGACATCATGCGCCGCAATGGCCCGCTGGGGCTGGAAAACATCGAAATTTCCGATCCCCTGCTGGCCAAGGGCATCCAGTTCATTTCCGATGGCTACGAAGCGCCCTTCATCCAGGAAACCCTGGAGCGCGAGCGCGATCTGGAGCTTGAGCGCCTCGAAGAGGGCAAGAGCATCTTCAAGGCGATGAACGATTCGGCGCCCGCTTTCGGCATGATCGGAACCCTGGTCGGGCTGGTGCAGATGCTTCAGACCATGGACGATCCCTCGACCATCGGCCCCTCCATGGCCATCGCCCTGCTGACCACCCTCTACGGCGCCCTGATCGCCAACCTGATCTGCACCCCGGTTTGCGACAAGCTGGCGCGCAAGATCAAGGTCGAGGAAGTCAATTCCTCGCTCGCCATCGACGGCATCATGCAGATCCGCGAGAACAAGAGCCCCAATCTGATCCGCGAACTGCTGTTCGCCTATCTGCCGGCAAAGCAGCGCGGCGAAATCGCGGCCGAAGCCGAAGCCCAGGCCCAGCCGGCCTAGGCACGCGGCGCGACATTGGCCCGGCGGCACGGCGCAAACGAAAGGCAGGATAGAGATGGCGAAGGCAAAAAAGGCGGAAGGCGGCGGCGCCCCTGAATGGCTCGTTACCTTTGCCGACCTGATGTCGCTCCTGGTCTGCTTTTTCGTCCTCATCATCTCCTTTTCCATTCAGGACAAGGAGAAGATGCAGGTCGTCGCCGGCTCGATGCGCGAGGCCTTCGGCGTGCAGGAATTGAACAAGAAGGCCGGTCTGATCGAGATCGAGGGGGTTCCGGTGCGCGACTACGTCAAGCAGGTGGCGCTGCAACCTCGCGAGCGCGACACCGATTTTGCCGATGAACTGCATGACGACCGCACCAAGCAGGGTCCGGAAGCCAATACCCACGACTTCGAGCAGGCCAAGGTGGAAACGCCGCGCCAGTTCGCGGCCGCCGCGGCCTCGCTGCGCCAGGCGCTCCAGGACATGCCGGAGGTGGCCAAGATGGCCGACCAGGTGGTGGTTGAGGAAACGCCGGAAGGGCTGAACATCCAGCTTCTCGACCGCGACGGCCGCTCGATGTTCGCCGCCGGGTCGAAGAACCCTTATGAGCACACCAGGCTTATCCTGGCGGGGATTGCGCCGATCCTGAAGGCGCTGCCCAACCGCATCGCCATTACCGGTCACACGGACGCTGCGCGCACCTATGACCGCACCGGCTATACCCGCTGGGAGCTCAGCGCCGACCGCGCCAATTCCGCCCGCGCCATTCTGGCCGAAAACGGCATCCCGTCGGATCGCTTCCATTCGGTGACCGGCAAGGCGGACAGCGAACCGCTGTTTCCCGACAACGGCTTTCTCGCCGCCAACCGGCGCATCTCAATCCTGCTGATGTCGGAAGCCCCGCCGCTGCCGGTCGGCCACCGGCCCTGACGCAACCCGGTCAGGCGACCGGTTCCACCTGCAAGGTCGCGCCGTCGACCCCGGTTACCCGGACCTGCGTCTTTTCCATGGCATCGGGGCCGGCAACCAGCCAGATCGTATCGTCGATACGGATGCGCCCGCGCCCGCCGCGGATCGGCTCGTCAAGGGTGAACACCTTGCCGACATGGCGCGCTGCGCGCCGGTTGAGAAAAGGTTCGGCATCTTCCCGTTCGCGCTTGATCAGCAGCCGCGAGCCGGCCAGCAGGACAATCGAAAACACCGCGAAAAGGGTAACCTGGACCTGCCACGAGCTATCCCAGAACAGCGCCATTACGCCGACCGCCAGCGCCGCCGCGCCGAGCCAGAGGAAAAAGAAGGTGCCGGTCAACAACTCGGCGACCAGCAACAGACCGGCCAGCACCCACCAGTTCCACAATCCCAGCGCGCCCGCCATGTCGGCCAGCATGTCCATGGCGAAACGCTCCTATCTCGACTTGGGATCGACCGGCGGCACCGAGCCGGAGGGGCGGGGCGGCTGAGGTCCAAGGCCCTCGCGAGCAATCTCGGCAATGCCGCCCAGCGCGCCGATCAGGGCGCTCGCCTCGACCGGCATCATGAAGACCTTCTGGTTCGGCGATTTGGCGAATTCGCTCAAGGCGGCGACATATTTCTGGGCGACGAAGTAGTTCAGCGCCTGGGCCGAGCCCGACGCCACGGCGTCGGAAACCACCTGGGTTGCCCGTGCCTCGGCCTCGGCCTGGCGTTCGCGCGCCTCGGCATCGCGGAAGGCGGCTTCCTTGCGCCCCTCGGCGGCCAGGATCTGGGCCTGCTTCTCGCCGTCGGCGCGCAGCACTTCCGACTGGCGGTCGCCCTCGGCGACCAGAATGGTGGCGCGCTTGTCGCGCTCCGCCTTCATCTGCCGGGCCATCGAATCGACCAGGTCGCGGGGCGGGTTGATGTCCTTGATCTCGATACGGGTAACCTTGACGCCCCAGGGACCGGTGGCGGCATCGACCACCGACAGGAGGCGGTGATTGATTTCGTCGCGCTGCGACAGCAATTCGTCGAGATCCATCGATCCCATGACGGTACGGATATTGGTCATGGTCAGGTTGAGGATCGCTGTCTGCAGATCGGCGACCTCGTAGCTCGCCTTGGCGGCGTCGAGCACCTGGAAGAACTGCACGCCGTCAACGGTTACCGTGGCGTTGTCGCGGGTGATGACTTCCTGGCTTGGAACGTCGACCACCTGCTCCATCATGTTCATCTTGTGCCCGATGCGATTGATGAAAGGCACGATGATGGTCAGGCCGGGCGTCAGGGTACGGGTATATTTGCCGAAGCGCTCGACGGTGTAGTTATAGCCCTGCGGCACCGTCTTGACCGCCAGCAGAATGAAGACGATCGCCAGGATCAGCAGGACCAGGACGAAGACATCGAGACCACCAATCATCTCGCTCACCTTTTTCTATTGCCGTCGATTCGCTGGCTCGAATCGTAAACGAGCCCCGCGGCCGCGGCTAACAAAAAGCTGTCGGGGGATTTGGCCCCGCCTGGCGCCGCCAGAGCAAAAGAAAACGGCGCTCACGCCCATCCGGCAAGCTCGCGCCGCACCACATGCTCGATCACATCGATGCCCGAGGCACCGGCATTGAGGCAGGCCAGGGCGGCGAAATTCTCGCCCCCCGCGGTGCGGAAGCCCTCCGCATTCTGGATCGCGATTTCCTCCAGCGTCTCAACGCAGTCGGCGACAAACCCCGGCGTGACGACGGCGATATTGCGCACCCCCTCGCGCGCCAGGCGGGCAATGGTGGCATCGGTATAGGGCTCCAGCCATTCGGCCCGGCCAAGCCGCGACTGGAAGGTCAGCGGCAGTCGCGTTTCGTCCCAGCCCAGTTCCTCGCGCAGCAGCCGCGCCGTCTTGGCGCAGTGGCAGTAATAGGGGTCGCCTTTTTCAAAATAGCTTTTCGGCAGACCGTGGAAGGAGGCCACCACGACATCCGGCTCGAAGGACAGCGCCGCGATCTGCTGGCGCATCGATCCCGCCAGCGCCGAGATATAGGCCGGATCGTCGTGATAGGGCGGCACGGTTCGCAGCGCCGGCTGCCAGCGCATCGCCATCAGGGCGCGGAAAGCCTCGTCATTGACCGTGGCCGTCGTCGCCGCGCTGTATTGCGGATAGAGCGGAAAAAGCAGGATGCGCTCGCAGCCCCGGTCCTTGAGGCGGCTCATGACTTCGCCGATAGAGGGCTGGCCGTAGCGCATCGCCCAGTCGACCGCGACATCGCCTAGCTCGCCCAGCCGCGCCGCCAGGCCGCCGGCCTGGTCGCGGGTAATGGTGCGCAGCGGCGACTCGCCGCGCTCCTTGTCCCAGATCTGGTCATAGGCATGGCCACTTTTTTTCGGCCTCGTCGTCAGGATCACAAGATTGAGCAGCGGCCACCACAGCGCCCGGTTGGTCTCGACCACCCGCCGGTCGGAAAGGAATTGCTTCAAATAGCGGCGGATCGACCAGTAATCGGTGGCTTCCGGCGTGCCCAGATTGACCAGCAGCACGCCGACGCGCCCGCTCTCGATCTGCGGATGACCGGGCGGGAAATGGCGTCCGGCACGCCCTTGCTCTTTCATGATCGGACCTTTCTCCGGCGCAAACATTCCGGGCGCGAGCCTGCGCGCACCGCGCCAAACATAGCCCGCAATTATGTTCAGTCCAGCACCCGCAGGCACCGGCTATTCGAACAGGAAATAATAGCTATAGGCGAGAATGAATGCGGGAATGGCGCTGTAGACGGTCGCCAGCAGGGCGGCGCGCGGCGCCAGCGCCAGCGCCGGAAACAGCGCATCGCCGTCATTGGCGATGGAGTTGCCAAGCTGCGCCGACAGTGGAACGACACCGGTGACATAAAGCGAGGTGACGACGATCTGCGGCCCGCAGCCAGGGATGAAGCCGATGGCGATCGCCACCAGCGGCACGAAAGGCGCCCAGACCGACAGCCAGTTCTCGATTCCCGAGCCGAGAATGTGAACCGCTAGCTCATAGGAAAGAAACCCGACCACGACCCAGCTGGTGACGAAATTGGTATCCTTGATGACCCGCGTCGTCGAAGTCATGTTCGAGCGCAGATAGGGGCAGGACTCGGCATGGGCATGGGAAGTGCGCGAAAAGCCCCACATCGCCAGGCACAATGCGGCGCCGGCAACCCCAAGCCAGAACACCGGTATGCCGAGGCCCGCGATCAGGGCGTCGAAATCGACCTGCGCCGCCACCAGCACGCCGACGCCAAGGCCGGGCAGCACCAGCGCCAGCCAAAACCGCTCCATGAGGCGCCGCCACCGGCCCTCTTCCATTTCCCGCCTGCCGGGCAGGAAGGCCGGACAGAGCTGCGGCTTGCCGCCCTGGCTCATGAAATCCTGGCCGTGCACCTTGTCTACGATCACGCCGGACACCCAGCCGATGAGGACCGAGATCGACATGATGGCGACCGCCGTCATCGGCTCGCGCGCCAGCAGCAGGAAAGCGGCATCGCCCATGGTCGCGATCAACACCGAAACCACACCGCCGAAGGTAACGTAACCGCGGGTATACTGGGTGACGACGATAATGGCGCCGCCGCAGCCCGGCATGGCGCCGAGCAATGCAGCGAACAGCGACTGCCAGCGCCGCGCCGCCTTGAGCAGGTCGCCGATATCGACGGCAAAGGCGCGCTCGAAGGCATAGACGGCGGCAAGGGTGGCGCCGACAAAAACGGTAACCTGAAGGAAGGCGTCGCTCATCGCCGTGGCGACGATATGGGCATAGTCGCCCGACAGCGAGGCCAGAACGGCCAGCGCGAGCAGCAACAGCAGCCGCCACGCATTCCGGTTAACCCGGAAATCGGCGGTCTGGGCGATTTGCCGTCCTGCAAGCAAGGCCAATTCTGTCATGATCCCGTCTGGTTCCGATGCGACCGGTTTATCTTAGGCACCCGGGCCGCGGTTACAATCGCAGTCTCGGGCACGAATTGATAATAAGAATTAATTGCATTTCAATCAATGTATATTTTCAGGAGAAATCCGGGCGGTATAGTACGGCCGAAAGGCTATCCGGGGTTCGCCGAAGGCAGGCGCCGGACCCGCCGCGCGACCGGACTTGTCTGGCGCCGCCACTCGCCGCGCTGGGGCGAATTCGCCGCTCCGGCCAGCTTGCTCTGAAGAAGCTGCCTCGCTGTCCCGCCCGGCGGCCAGAAGCGCGGCCCGCCTGCCGGCCGGACCCCTCTTTCATCCCCTGTTAACCGCAACCGCAAATTGCCCCTGCCCTTAACCGCTTCGCAAGCGGGCACCTCGATACTTGGCCGCAAATTAGCGCCCCGGCACGAAATCGCCATATCAGTCAGAGCGAGTTTCCCGGCCAGCGCGAGGAGCGGGTTCCCGGGGGGATAACGAATCATGAGCGGCGCCCATCTGCCAATATCTCGCGGACGCATCGATGCCGGCGACATACCGGAATCCGGCTCGCCCGCACCGTCCTCGCCCACCACCTCGCCGATTCCCTGCTCGCAGGTCGATGACGAACGCGTTCGCGCCGACCAGATGCGCGAGCTCGCCTATTTCGTTCCGATGCTCATGGCCGCCAACACCCTGAGTTCCAGCGCCGTGGTCTGGGTGGCGTGGGACGAATTCGACCGCGGCATGCTCCTGGCGTGGATCGCGGTGATCTGGGCCCTGGTCGCCCGCGCCCTCAACAAATGGATTCAGAATGCCGGCAGCACCAAGAAACGTGTGGTGTCGGTCATCAGCCACAAGGCCATTTTCTGGGCCAGCATTCAGGGCCTGGCTTGGGCCATGCTGCCAGCCGCCTTCTTTGTCGGCGCGTCGTCGGGCACCCAGACCGTCATTGTCGCTGTCATGATGTTCATGACCTGCGCCGGCGCCATGGGCCTGATCCGCATTCCCATGGCCGCCTTCGCCTTTGCCGGCATTACGCTCGGCTCGCTCATCTTCGGGCTGCTCGCCGCCGGCGGTTCGTCCCACCAGTTTCTCGCCGCCCTGTGCTGCGGCTATGCCATCGTCGGATATCTCGGCATCACCTTTCACAGCCGCGCCGCCAACGAGCATTCCGTTGCCCAGCAGAAACTTGAGCACCAACAGGAACTGATCAATCTGCTGCTCAAGGATTTCGAAACCGGGTCGGGCGACTGGCTATGGGAGACCGACGCCGCCGGCTATCTCACCCACGTTTCCCAAAGTTTCACCCGCGTTGCCAATGTCGAGGCCCACCATATGATCGGCCGCAAGCTGACCGATCTCAATTTCGGCACCGACAGCCGCGAGTGGCAGGACCTGAAAATGCAGGCGGACAACCGGCAGCCCATCGACAAGGCGGTCGTGCCGATTGTCCTCAAGGGCCAGGAGCGCTGGTGGACCCTGACCGCGCAACCGCGTTTTGACGAAGCCAAGGCCTTTATCGGCTATCGCGGCGTCGGCGGCGACATCACCGCACAGCGCCATTCGGAAATCGCGCTCGAGGAAGCCAAGAATGCGGCCGAAAGCGCCAATGCCGCCAAATCGAAATTCCTCGCCGTGCTGAGCCACGAATTGCGCTCCCCGCTCAATGCCGTCATCGGTTTTTCGGAAATCATCGCCGATCCCGAAACCAGCAACATCCCGGTGACGAAATATTCCGAATATGCCTGCGAGATACGCGATTCCAGCCGTCATCTGCTGTCGATCATCGATGACCTGCTTGATATCGCGCGCATTGAATCCGGGGCCATCGAAATCGCCCAGGAAAACATTTGCGCTGAGGCCATGTTCGATGCCGTTTGCCGGTCGATGACGCCGCTGGCCAAGAAGCGCAACGTCGATCTGGTGTGCCAGGAATCCAATGTCGAAACCAATCTGCTCGCCGACCCCCGGCTTGTGCGCCAGGTCCTTATCAATCTGGTCGCCAACGCCATCAAGTTCACGCCGTCGGGCGGCAAGGTGACCATCGGCGCCGAACTCGGCCATGACGGTTCGATTACCCTGTGGGTGCGCGATACCGGGATCGGCATCGCCGAGGAAAATATCCAGAAAATCTTCGAACCCTTTACCCAGATCGAGGGCGAGCTCAATCGCAGCTTCGACGGCGTCGGCCTTGGGCTGTCGATCGCCCTGCACCTGGCCCGCGCCCATGGCGGCGAGCTGACGCTGGACAGCAAATTGGGCGAAGGCACGACGGTGCGCTTTACCCTGCCGTCCTGGCGCATGTCTTCGGTGCGCCGGCTGGTGGCCTGAGGCACCGCCCGGAAGGATCGTCGCGGTCGCTCGGCGGGACGCCGTCTCGTACCGCCGGACCGCCATCCCCTTGTAGCTTCCTGGGCGCGGCCGCCCTTCTCGCGCCCGCCCGGCGGTTCAATCGACCCCCAGGCCCTGACCGCCATCGATTACGATCACCGAGCCGGTCATGAAGCGTGCCGCCCGCGAGGCCAGAAGCAGCAATGTGCCGTCGAGGTCGGCGGGCGCCCCGATGCACTTCATCGGTATCTTTTCGATCATTCGCGCCCCTGCCGCGCTCTCGAAATAGCCGCGATTGATGTCGGTCAGCAGATAGCCCGGCGCGATGGCGTTGACGCGCACGCCCCTGGCGGCCAGTTCCAGCGCCATTGCGCGGGTCAGTTGCACCACTCCGGCCTTGGCCACCGCATAGGCCGACAGCGAGCGCGAAACGCCGAGTCCCAGCAGCGAGGAAATGTTGATGATCGAACCCTCGATATCGGCCGCCACCATGCGCCGCGCCCCTTCCTGGGCGCAGAACCAGACCGCGTCGAGATTGGTTTCCATGACCCTGCGCCAGGTTTCCGCGCTCTGTTCGAGCACCCTTTCCTGAGGCGCGATACCGGCGTTGTTGACCAGGATGCCGACCGGGCCGAAAACCGCCTCGGCCTCATCGAACGCTGCGGTGATCGAAGCGCGGTCGGTAACGTCGAGGCGCACCGCATGGGCGCTGCCGCCGCCGGTCCTGATCGCCGCCACCAGGTCGTGGAGCTTGTCGAGGCGCCGCGCCCCGGCAACCACCCTGGCCCCTTGCGCCGCCAGCACTTCGGCAAAACGCCAGCCAAGGCCGGACGATGCCCCCGTCACCAGCGCCACCGCGCCGCCGAGATCGAACAGGTCCTCCGCCGGAGATGGCATATTGCTAGCGCCCATAGAGGGTCAGCGGCAGCCAGGTCGCGACCCCCGGCAGCAGGGCGATCACCGCCAGGGCGAAGATCTGGATGATCACGAAGGGCACGATGCCGCGATAGATATCCAGGGTCTTGACCTCCGCCGGCGCCACCCCGCGCAAATAGAACAGGGCAAAACCGAAGGGCGGGGTGAGAAACGAGGTCTGCAGATTGATCGCCATCATGATGCCGAGCCAGACCGGGCTCATCAACTCGCCATTGCCCATTTCCATTTGCAGCAGGATCGGCGAAACGATGGGCACGACGATGAAGATGATCTCGAGGAAATCGAGAAAAAAGCCCATGACGAACATCACCGCCATCACCAGCAGCATCGCCGTGAAGACGCCGCCCGGCAGCGAGTGAAGGAAATCCTCGATCCACAGGTCGCCGCCGAACCCGCGAAACACCAGGGAGAACATGGCGGCGCCGATCAGGATGATGAACACCATGGACGAAATGATAGTGGTCGACTGCATGACCGAAGGCAGCACCCGCTCGCCGCCATCGGTGCGCGCATTGTAGACCCGGACCACCGCCAGCAGCAGTCCCAGCGCCAGCACCGCCGACAGCACGACGGCGGTGCTGATCGCCGTCCATTCCAATGGAGAAATGACGTCCCGCTGCATGCGCAGGTCGAAGACCGCGGTCAGCGCCAGCAGCCCCGCCATGCTGGCCGCCGCCAGCAGAATGGGCGCGCCGCGGGCGCGGTCGGTGCGGTATCCGGCCAGCATGACCGCGCCGACGGCGCCGACGGCGGCGGCCTCGGTCGGCGAGGCCAGGCCGCCAAGAATGGAGCCCAGCACGGCGACGATGAGGATGATCGGCGCAAACAATGCCCCGGCCAGGTGCTTGGCGAACTGCCAGGTCGAAACATGGATCAACTCGCCGCGCGGTATCGCCGGGGCCTGTTTCGGCCGCAGGGCCGAAAAGCCGATCTGGTATAGGATATAGAGACCGACCAGCGTCAGGCCGGGGAAAAGTGCGCCGGCGAAAAGGTCGTTCACCGACACCGTGTCGGGCGCAAAGATGCCTTTCTTGAACTGCGCGTTCTGAAAGGCGATCGAGAGCTGGTCGCCCAGCAGGACCAGCACGATCGAGGGCGGGATGATCTGGCCCAGGGTACCGGAGGCCGCGATCGAACCACAGGCGAAGGGAATATTGTAGCCGCGCCGGATCATGGTGGGGAGCGACAGCAAGCCCATGGTGACCACGGTGGCGCCGACAATGCCGGTCGAGGCCGCCAGCAGCGCGCCGACGACGCAGACCGAATAGGCCAGCCCGCCCGGCAGCGACCCGAAAGCCCTTCCCATATTGTCGAGCAGGTCCTCGGCGATCTTCGAGCGCTCCAGCGTCACTCCCATGAAGACAAAGAGCGGCACCGCCACCAGCACCTCATTGGCCATGGTGGAAAAGATGCGCTGGGGAAAGGCGGTGAGAAACGACAGGTCGAATACGCCAGCGAAATAGCCGAGAAAGGCGAAAGCGGCGCCCGACCCGGCGAGCGTGAAGGCAACCGGAAAGCCCGCCAGCAAAAGGCCGCAGGCGACGAAGAACATCAAGAGGCAAAGGAATTCCGGAGTAATCATCCGTTCCCCCCGAAAGGTCCGGGCATGCCGCGGTTGTTGCCCATCGAACCTATTCCACCCCTGGCGCCGACAGGCCGGCACTGTAGGTCTTGGTTTCGCCCTTGAGGTGGCGTGCCGCCCGCGCCGCCAGCGAGATGGCCTGAAGGCCGAGCAGGGTGGCAAAAATCCAGATCATGGTCTTGAGCGCGAAGATCAGCGGCAGGCCGCTGGTCTCGGTCGACGACTCGAAAATCCGCCACGAGTTGAGCACATAGCCCCAGGACAGATACAGCGTCAGCAGGCATAGCGGCAGCAGGCAGGCCAGGGCGCCGATGAGATCGACCAGGGCCCGGCGCCGGCTCGAGGCGTCGCGGTAGAGCACATCGACCCGCACATGGCCATCATGGAGCAAGGTGAAACCGGCGCCGATGGTGAAGACCATGCCGTGCAGATACCACACCGATTCCTGCATCGGGATGAAGCCGATGGCGAAGACGTAGCGCATGATGACAATGGCGAACTGCACCAGCGCCATGATGATCGTCAGCCAGGCAACGCCGCGGCCGATCCGCAGATTGACGGCATCGATGACCGTGATGATTCGAAGAAGTGGTGACACGAAATTCCCGCCTTGGTAGCCCCGCCATGACGCGCCGCGAGCGCGGACGCAAATCTGCCCGAGCGCGGTGACAGGAAACAGGCGGGGCGGACATAGGTGTGGATGCCCGCCCCGCCGGATCCAGTCGCCCTTACACGACTAGAACTCGGTCAGGGAACGCTTGTTCATGTAGCTCTGATCGGACAGGTCGGACCAGCGCACCGCTTTCTTGCGGAAATCGAGGAAGCTGTCATAGACCTTCTTGGTCAGCGGATCGGAGGCGCCGGCTGAGGCAAGCACATCCTTGGCCGCCTTGCCGAATTCCTTGTAGATGTCATCCGAGAACTCGACCAGTTCGACGCCGTGCTTGTTGATCAGCGTATCGAGCGCCTGGGTGTTGTTGGCGTTGAATTCGGCCAGGTCGTAATTGTTCTCGGCCAGCGCGCAGGCTTCGAAAATGGTCTTGTCGGTTTCCGACAGGCCATCCCACAACTTCTTCGACATGCCGATACCCAGCATCGAGCCGGGTTCGTGGAATCCAGGATAGTGGTAGAACTTCACCACCTTGTAGAAGCCGAAGGCAAGATCGTTCCACGGCCCCACCCATTCGGCGGCATCGACATTGCCCGATTGCAGCGCAGGCAGGATTTCCGACCCCGCCAGCGTCACCGAGGTGCCGCCCAAAGCCTTGATGACGTCGCCGCCAAGGCCGGGAATGCGCATCTTGAGGCCCTTGAAGTCCTCGACGCTCTTCATCGGCCGGTTGAACCAGCCGCCCATCTGCGAACCGGTATTGCCGCAGGGCAGATGCTTGATGCCGAAATTGGCGCCAACCTCGTCCCACAGCGCCTGCCCGCCGCCATGCTGGATCCAGGCGTCCATTTCGTCGGGCCGGAAGCCGAAGGGCACCGCGGTGAAGAAGGCATAGGCCTTGACCTTGCCCTGGAAATAATAGTCGGCGGCATGGTACAATTCCGCCGTGCCTTCCTGCACCGCGTCATTGACTTTCAGCGGGTGCACCAGTTCGCCGCCGGCAAAGACGCGGATCTTGTAACGGCCATCCGTCGCTTTCTCGACCCTCTGGGCAAAGCGTTCCGGCGCCGTGCCGAGACCGGGAAAATTCTTCGGCCACGAGGTTACCAGCTTCAGTTCCGTGGAACCCTGTGCCAGCGCCGGCGCCGCCAGCGCGGTTGCCGCGACGCCGCCGGCAAGCCCGGCCCGCTTGAGGAATGAACGACGATCCATCAAAAAACCTCCCTTGATTGCGCCGCCAGCTTGAGCGGCGGCCACTGGTTTTTTCCTGGCCCTGTTTGCGGCCAGGCCGCCCGCCTTCGCGGCGGTGTCGTTTCGCTATTAAAGTCCCTGACGCATGCAAGCACAAGCGGCCTTCCTTCATGCTTTCGGCTATTTTTCTTTGCCGGACACGGCATTACAGGGCGGCGAATGTACCGAGGAACAGGACCAGTCCGAAGAGAAAGACGGACAGCGCGCCGGCCAGTTCCACACCGTGGACGATGAAACCCGTGGTCCGGGGGCGCCGCGCCGACAGGCGCCTGGCCGCATCGCGCGCGCAAAGCACCAGCGCGGCGATGGCGGCGACCGTTATCCCGGTGCCCAGCGCCATTGCCGCCACCGCGACCATGCCGACGTAGAAAACCTGCTGGGCCAGGGCAAAAACCAGCACCAGGATCGCGCCGCTGCACGGGCGCACCCCGACAGCAAGAACGGCCAGCGCGGCGCGGCGCATGCCCTTGTCCTGCCCGCTCAGCGCTTGCGCATCGACGGCATGGTCATGGCCGCAGCCCGAATGGTGTAAATGATCGTGAGCATGGGAATGCGCATGCCCTCGCCGCCGCTGCCCAAGCAGGGCAAGACTTTTTCTCGCCACCAGAAATGCGCCCATGAGCGCGATCAGGCCATAGCTGGCAACCTCAAGCTGCAAGCCGGCGCGCGTCATCTCCAGGCTCGTCGCACGCAACAGTCCGGCCAGGATCGAAACCAGGGCGATTGCCGACAGGGCCTGTATCGCGGCCGCGGCGAAGGACAGCGCCGCGCCCCGGCGCACCCCGTCCCCGCTGGCCAGCAAATAGGACGACAACACCGCCTTGCCATGTCCGGGTCCGGCGGCGTGGAGCACGCCGTAGGCGAAACTGAACGCGATGAGCAGCCCGCCTGCCGCCGGATTGGTCTTGAACTCGCGCACCAGCGCCGCAAGCGCGCGATAGAGCTCGCCCTGCCACTGCGCGATCTGCGCCATCGCCGGGGCCAGCGTCCCCCAATCGGCGGGGGAAAAACCGGGCTCGGGACGGGCAACGCCGAAGACCGGCCCGCGCGCCAGAGCCTCAAGGCCGCCCGCCAGCATGAAGGCTATCGCCAGGGCACCAATCAGGACCGCTCCACGCCGCTTTGTGCCGTCACCGCCTGCCATCCCGGATATCACTTGCAGTCTATGAAAATCGCATTGGCGAGATCCGACGTCGCCGAATAGAGGGCTTCCGGCAACTCGCGCATCTCGGCCGGGATCTCGGCCAGCTTCGCCCGCGTGGCATCGTCCAGTTCCTTGGGGCGTTCCACCCGCAATGTGCAGCCAACCGCATTTCCTGCCAGCTCCGCCGGGCGTGCACTGTCGAGAGTGAAGGCAATGAAATATTCCGGGTCATAGACATCGAGCCGCACCGGCCCCTGCCCGGCCTTGAGCGGGCTGGTCAGCGGCAGGGTAAAATTCAGCGTCAGCTGGCGGCCGTCCCAGTCGAGCCAGTAATCGACCGGATCGCCGAACTGCCGCGTATCCTGCGCAGCGGCGCCCACGGTGAGGAAGGTAAAGAAGTCATATTCCTCCAGCGATTCGACATTGATTTGCGCCAGCGGCTTCAACTCCTCCGTGCTCAGCTTGCCGTCACCATTGTCGTCCAGTCCCTGGATGGCGAAAGCCGAAAAAGCCTCATCGAAGGTCCAGCTATGGCGCACGGCGCGGATCTGGCCGCCATCTACGA
>JAGRLG010000075.1 GCA_020441905.1 Rhodobiaceae bacterium
GACGAGCCGGGCGCCGGCCTCATGGGCGATCGCGGCAATCGCGGCGATATCCAGCACTTCCAGCGTCGGATTGGTCGGGCTTTCAAGGAAAAAGGCGCGGGTCTCGGGCCGCACCGCCTTGCGCCAGGCGTCGAGGTCGGTGCCATCGACCAGGGTCGAGGCGATGCCGAAGCGCGGCAGCAGGTCCTCGACGACATAAAGGCAGGAGCCGAACAGCGCCTTGGCCGCCACCACATGATCGCCGGCCTTGAGCTGGCAGGTCAGCGCCGCCGTCACCGCCGCCATTCCGGTCGCCGTGGCGCGGGCCGCCTCGGCGCCTTCCATCAGGCACATGCGCTTTTCGAACATGGCGACGGTCGGATTGGCGTAGCGCGAATAGATGAAGCCGTCATCCTGGCCCTTGAAGCGCGCTTCGGCCTGCTCGCAGCTGTCATAGACATAGCCGGAATTGAGGAACACCGCCTCGGAGGTTTCGCCATATTGCGAGCGCAGCGTGCCGCCATGCACGAGCAGCGTCTCCGGGGCGAGGCTGCGGCGCGAAGCGCTTCTGCTTTTCTGGTCGCGGCTGGGCATGGCTGGCGCACTCCTTGACTAAGGACCGGGAACACCCCGGCATAAAAAATCCCGGCTCGCCTGGCAAATCGCGAAAACCGGGTTTCTTGCGCCCCGGCCTTTTAGCGACTTGTTTTTCGTGGCGGCAAGCCGGCCGGCTCAAATGACCACGTAACTCTATGGGGCTTTACATCCCTGTCCACTTGGCGTCAAGGCGATGATGGGCTAGAGGGTGCTGGGGGGATGTGCCATGGCCAAGCCGATGCGGGTTGTAGACAGTTCCAAAGCGCCGAAGGGAATCCTTCCCTCGCATGCCATCGAGCGCCTTGCCGAGGCCGGCGCCATAGTCCTTGCGCGCCCGCTTGCCGAGGGCCAGGTGCAGCCCGCCAGTCTCGATCTCAGGCTGGGCGCGCGGGCCTACCGGGTGCGCGCCTCTTTCCTGCCCGGCGCAAGGGCCAGTGTGCAGGCGAAGCTCGAGCGCCTTGCCCTTCACGAAATCGACCTGAGCCAGGGCGCCGTGCTTGAGACCGGTTGCGTCTATATCGTGCCGCTGCTGGAGAGCCTAGATCTGCCTGCCGGCCTCGCCGCCGCCTGCAACCCGAAAAGCTCGACCGGCCGGCTCGACATATTCACCCGGGTCATCGCCGACCATGCCCATGAATTCGACAATATCGATGCCGGATATCGCGGGCCGCTCTATATCGAGATTTCGCCGCGCACTTTTCCCATTCTGGTGCGCGAGGGCTCGCGCCTGTCGCAGATCCGTTTCCGCCGCGGCCATGCGCCATGCTCCGACGAGGCGCTGCGCGCGCTTCACGCCCGCGAAGGACTGGTGTCGACCAGAGAGGCCAATATCGACGGTGGGCTTGCGCTCAGCGTCGATCTGGCCGGCAATTCCGACAGCGGGCTGATCGGCTATCGCGCCAAGCGCCACACCGCGCTGATCGACGTCGACCGCCCCGGCGCCTATGCGGTGGGCGATTTCTGGGATCCCATCGAGGCCGACCGCGACCGTTCCCTGATCCTCGATCCCGACCAGTTCTATATCCTGGCGTCGAAGGAGGCGGTCCACGTGCCGCCGGGTTTTGCCGCCGAGATGATCCCGTTCAATCCGCTGGTCGGCGAGTTCCGCGTCCACTATGCCGGCTTTTTCGATCCCGGCTTCGGCCATTCGGCATCGGGCGGCAGCGGCAGCCGCGCCGTGCTCGAGGTGCGCAGCCACGACGTGCCCTTCATCCTCGAGGACGGCCAGATCATCGGCCGCCTGGTCTATGAGCCGCTGACAGAAACCCCCGGGCGTATCTATGGCTCCGATATCGGCTCCAACTACCAGCGCCAGGGCCTGAAATTGTCCAAGCACTTCCGCCAGTAGCCGCCAGTAGCCACCGGTAGCCGCCCCGCCCCTTATCTGGAGCAGGCGCCCCCGCCGAGGACGCAGAACCGGGCGCAATGGGGGTGATTGAGCTTGATCGCCCCGGCTGAAAAATTGCCGCCATCGGCAATGGCCGCTTCGGCGAGGCTTGCGCCCATGTCGAAGGCCGGATCATAGGCAATCAGCGTGCATGGCAGAACGGTGATATGGCCGGCGCCCTTGCGCCGCACCGCCATGCGGCTCGAGGCGCACATCATGGCTTCCGGGCGCAGGCCCAGAATGCCCCAGCATTCGGTGGTTATCTCGCTCACATCGGCGCGCTCGTTCATCTCCGGGAACAGCACCAGTTGCTCCCTGTCCGCCGCATCGATGCCATAGCCGCGTCCGGCAAACAGCGCCGCGAATCCGGCCCGCGTGCTGTCTTCGCTCTCTCCCCAGCAGGTGCGCGCCGCCACCGCCAGCTTGAAACCTTTCTGCGCGAGCCAGTCGAGCCCGGCAACGGCATTGTCGAAAGTGCCGGCGCCGCGCTCCTTTTCATGCAGTTCGCGGCTGTAATGGTCGAGGCTGACGCGCAAGGTCAGCCTCGCGCCGTGGCGCGCGCGCAAATCCTCCAGGCCCTTCTGGATGTGCGGGCGCTGCATCGGCGTCATGGCATTGGTCAGGATGAGAACCGAAAAGCCGCGCTTCAGCGCCTCGCCCGCCATCTCCAGCATGTCGGGATTGAGAAAAGGCTCGCCGCCGGTGAAGGCGATCTCGCGGGTCGGAAGCCCAAGCTGCGCGATCTCGTCATAGAGCGCGCGGGCGTCCTCGGCGGTGAAATAGGCCAGGCGGTCGTTGCGCGGGCTCGAATCGATATAGCAGTTGGTGCAGGCGATATTGCACAGCGTGCCGGTATTGATCCAAAGCGTCCTCAAGCCGGCCAGCGCCACGCTGGCCCGCGTCTTGCCGTCGGCGGTGACATCGGGGTCGGTGAACTTGTCTGCTCTGAGCGGCTTGTATGCTGGGGCGTGCGGCGCGGCTGTATCCATGGGCGGGTAGGGTCCCTCAATGCAATCCTTTCGCCGAAAATAGCATATGGCGCGCGGCGGTGAAGCCGCCCGCGCGCTCACGTCCACTCACGAATGGGTGTTGTGGCCGCGAGCGGCAGGAGCGGGGAAAGCCGCCTCGATGCGGCGAGTTTCCCCTGCGCCGGAGCTCACATACGCCATCAGCTTGGGGCGCTGCCGCCGGGCAGCTTTTGCGCGGATCCAAAGAAAAGCGGTCCGGCGACAACGGCGAGCCGGCCGCTGTCGGCAATCCGGGCCGCATCGATCCAGGTGAGCCTCTTTTCGCCGCCTAGGGGCGCGGAGTCTGCTCGATGATCGCCTCGAGCTGTTCCTTGTGTTCCCGCTCTTCTTCGGCAAATTCCTGTGCCAGGCGCTTGACCTCGTCATCGGCGGTATCGCCGGCCACCGACTGGTAGAACTCGGCGGCGCGCTGCTCGTTCTCGCGCGCGAACTCAAGGGCATGGAAGGGGTCGAGCATGTAGTCGAACAGCTCTTCGTCGGCGACTTCCGGGGGGGACACCCATTTGAAATCGGCGGCGCGCATCTTGGGAAGTTCGACGCCGTCCGCGCGCTCCTTGATCGAGTCGCGATGCAGAATCGAGAAGTGGTTCATTTCACGAAAAATCTTGGCGACGTCGAGATTGTTGTGGGCCTCCATCATGTCGGCCAACTCCAGATACCGCACCGCGGCTTCATTCTCCATTTCGATCGCGTGGGCCAAGAATACCGGTAGTGTGTAACTCATCTGTTCCCCTTCCAACTCGATTGCATTTCGGCAAAGGGACCTTTGCCTTTTGACCGCAGGACACGGTCACGATGGTTTGTAGCCTCGAATTTGAAGAAAACAAGTTCTTGCGCATGTCCCGAAGCGCGGCCAAGGGTCCCGGTTCGGCGCAGCCCCGCCTTGCCGCATGGCGATTTCCCCCCTTGTGCGCCGGGCCGCCTTGGCGCTATTTTCGCGCCTCCCAGGCGGGTGTAGCTCAATGGTAGAGCGAGAGCTTCCCAAGCTCCAGACGAGGGTTCGATTCCCTTCACCCGCTCCAGATTCTCTCCGGCCGCGCAACGGCACGCCTCACTCCGCCAGCCGCCCATTGCGCCAGAACAGCCGCTGCGCGCCAGCCAAGCGAAAGCGCGGCGCGCCATGCTCGGTCTTTTCCCAGTGGAAGGGGCGGCGCGCATAGTCCCACAGCGCCCGGTAGGCGGCGAGCGAGATCAGCAGCCAGTAGAACGGCATCCACACCAGCGCCCGGCGCAGGCCGCGGCGCCCGGCAATGCCCAGTCCGATCCAGGCCAGCAGCATCGCCGCCGCATAGCCGATGGTCAGGTTCCACACATTGAGGGCGGCCAGCCACCAGCCGCCAAGACTTGCCGGATCGGCGGCAAGGGCGCCGCTCACCAGCTTGGCGCCGATCAGGGCGACGAACAGCGGATGCACCAGCGCCGACAGCACCATGCCGCCAATGAGGATGTTCAGGGCGGCAAAGCCGAGCGGCCCCAGCTCATGCAGGGCGCGCAGGGGCTGGCGCATATGGACGAAATAGGTCTGGATCCAGCCTTTGAGCCAGCGCGTGCGCTGCCCCAGCCACTGGGGAAGGCGCTCGCACGCCTCCTCCAGGGTCTGCGAATTGAGCGAGGCGACATGATAGCCGCGCCGCGCCAGACGGAAACCCAGATCGGCATCCTCGGTCACATTGTGCGGATCCCAGCCACCGACCTCTTCCAGGATATCGCGGCGGAAATGGTTCGACGTTCCGCCCAGCGGGATCGGCAGCCGCAGGGCGTGCAGCGCCGGCAGCAGGGCGTCGAACAGGGCGCAATATTCGATGGCGAATTGCCGTGTCAGCCAGTTGCGCCCGGCGTTGTAGAAGCCGAGCCGGCCCTGCACGCAGGCGAGGGTTTCGCCGCCATTGGCAAAGGCCGCCGCGGCGCGGCGCAACTGGCCGGGGTCCGGCCGGTCTTCGGCGTCATAGATCGCGACCAGGCTGCCGCGGGCAAAGGCGAGCGCGAAATTGAGCGCCTTGGGCTTGGTCTGGGGCTGCGACGGCGGCACGACAATGATGTGGAAACAGCCCGGCAGGGCGAGGCGCGCGGCCGCCTTGCGGGTGTCCAGGTCCTCCGCCTCGAGGATCAGCTTGATATCCAGCTTGGCTTTTGGATAGTCGAGCGCCTGGAGCGCCGCCACCAGATGGGGCAGCACCGCCGCCTCGCGAAACAGCGGGACCAGCAGGGTGTAGACCGGCAGATCGCGCTCGCCCAGGCTGGCGGCCTCGCGCGCCGCCGCGCGCACCTCCTCCAGCACCGCCAGCGCCGCGCCGGCGCGCGAAGCGCCGACACAGGCAAAGATGCCCGCCAGCACCACATTGAGGCCCGCCAGCGTCATCAGCGGGTACAGCGCCAGCCCGGCGGCCAGGGCCAGCGCGGCGCCGGCAAGCCCCAGTTTCTGGGCCAGGGTCAGGCCGCTGGCGGCGCTGCACTCAGGCGCCGTCTTGAGCAGATTGCCACAGGCATGGGCCGACAGCTCTTCGCCCCGCTGGGCGATGGCGAGGTCCGCCAGATGCGCCGGGGTGGTGATGACAAGCCGCTGGCGCAGATGCGCCCCGGCATCCGGTCTTGCGCTCATGGCGATGAGTGCCCGCAGCCCCGCTCCCCGCGGCGCCAGGGCGAGACATTTGTTGCCGCCGGCGTCAATGACCGGCACCAGATCGGCGGCGGCTATCGACGTCTCCGGCGTTCCGGCAAGGGCGCTTTCGTCAAGGCGCGCGTCCTGAAGGCCGCTAAAGGCAAGGCCGAGATGGGCGGCGAGGGCGCGGTAATAGGTCCCTTGCGAAACCCAGCCGCAACGGATCAGGACCTGCTCCGGGTCCGCGTTCCAGCGCCGCGCCAGCCGGCTGGCCCTGGCAAGCGTCCGCCGGTCGGCGTGGCGGCCTTCGAGAAATGCGATTTGCGGCGCCACTTCGCCGTCGAATCCCGGAATGCCGCCCGCTCGCGCCAAGCGGTGCCGGCTCTCTCGTGCGAGCGATCGCCCCGCCCCCATTTGCCCCGCCCCCATTTGCCCCCTGTCCGAATGCCTTTGGCCCAATGCCCTGGCCCAATGCCCTTGGCTCTTGCCCCATTTGGCGGCGCGCGCCTCCTGCCTTCCCATGCCGCATTGATCTGCCCGGATGGATCTAGGCCGGATGGATCTAGGCCGGATGGATCTAGGCCGGATGGATCTAGGCCGGATGGATCTAGGAAGGCGCGCCCCGGCGCAGTATAAACTGGGCTTTGCGGATATGGGCGCGATTCCTGGCGCACCGCTTCGCCTGCGGGGAACGGATGATCGGCGGTTGCAACAATTTGCGGATGATGCTGCGTGCGCGCGCCGGCTTGCTGGCCGCGCTGGCGCTATTCGGCGTCGTCGCGCTTGCCGGTGTCGTAGCGCTTGCCGGTGTCGTAGCGCTGGGCAGCGTCGCCGCGCGGGCGGCAAGCCACGATCCGGCCCGGGATGTCTATGTTCCCGCCCTGTGGCCGATCGAGCCGCGGCTTGAAAAGCCGGACCTGTCGAAGCTGCTGACCATCCGGTTTCTTACCGAATCGGATTACCCGCCCTTCAATTTTGTCGACGAGCATGGCCGCCTCGTCGGGTTCAATGTCGATATCGCCCGCGCGATCTGCGACGATTTGAAAATCGATTGCGTGATCCGCACCCGGGCCTGGGACAAGCTCTTGAGCGAACTCGATGCCGGGCGCGGCGATGCCATCATCGCTTCGCTCGCGGTCACCGAAGAGACGCGCGCCCGGCTCGATTTTTCGGACCGCTATTATATTACCCCGGCGCGCTTCGCGGTCCGCCTCGATACCGGCTATGGCGACATGGTGCCGGTCGGCCTTGCCGGACGCAGCGTCGGCGTTGTTGCCGGCTCGGCCCATGAAGCCTATCTGCGCCAGTTCTTCGCCGACGCCCGCGTCGTCACCTTCGCCAGCCGCGAGGAAACCCGCGCCGCGCTCAAGGACCGCGTTGTCGAGGCCCTGTTCGACGACGCCATATCGCTGTCGTTCTGGATCGGCGGAACTGCATCGCAGAACTGCTGCGGCTTTCGCGGCGAGGCCTATTACGATCCCGCCTATTTCGGCGAAGGCATCGCCATCGGAGTCGTCAAGGGCAATGACGACTTGCGCCGCGCCCTCGATTATGGCCTGAGGCGGATCTACAAGAGCGGAAAATACGAGGAGATCTTCCTGCGCTATTTCCCCATCGGGTTCTATTGAGACCGGGTGTTGACTTGCCGCTAGGCCGTGGTGTGGCGGGCGCGCGCGCCGCGCTCGATGGCGGCAACAACCAGCTTTTCCAGGTTGAGCCGGTCGCGCAGCAATTGCAGGAAGCGCAGCTCCTCCTGGCCGACCGCAAGATCGGCCGCCGCCACCTCGACCGCCAGCGCATATGCGGTTTCATGGAGCTTGGCGGGCAGCGAGTTGGCGATGAGGTCGAGCACATGCTTCAAGCCGCCGTCCCTCGACACGATCTCGCCGCAGGCTTCCGCCTCGCTCACCAGCCGGTTCTGGTCGAAGCCCTTGAAGGCCGGCAGATTGGCGACGATGTTGCCGATCTTGCGCAATTCGGCGTCGTTCATCGAACTGTCGACCGCCGACATGGTAACCATGACATAGATGAGGGCGGACTGGACGGGAACGGTTTGACTCATCGGGTGGCTCCTCCACTTGGCCTAGTTGCAGGCGACCCTATTCAGTGTCGCGCCTGCCGGCAAGTAGTGACCTCACGGCAAAAGCGGGCTAGTTTCCGCTTCGCCGGCCGTCCTGCCATTGTCCTGCCTAGAGGCCGCCGGTCTTCACGCATACAGAGCAAGAGCTAGATGAGCACAAAGTCCGAAACGGCCGACGCGGCCGCCATTGCCGCCCTCGCCGCGGAAAGCCGGGCCTGGCCGTTCGAGGAGGCCCGCCGCCTGCTCGCGCGCGTCGAAAGGCGCGCCGATGCGGCCGCCCCGGTGATTTTCGAAACCGGCTATGGGCCGAGCGGGCTTCCCCATATCGGCACCTTTGGCGAGGTCGCGCGCACCTCCATGGTGCGCCGCGCCTTCACGGTCCTGACCGAGGGTCGCTACGCCACGCGGCTGATCTGTTTTTCCGACGACATGGACGGGCTGCGCAAGGTCCCGGACAATATTCCCAACAAGGAACTGGTCGCTGAACATCTGGAAAAGCCGCTGACCCAGGTGCCGGATCCCTTTGGCGAATATCCCAGCTTCGGCGAACACAACAATGCCCGCCTGCGTGCCTTTCTCGACGCCTTCGGCTTCGACTACGAATTCCTGAGCGCCACCGACTGCTACAGGTCGGGCCGTTTCGACGCCACCTTGCGTCTTGTCCTGGAACGCTATGACCAGGTCATGGCCATCATCCTGCCGACCTTGCGCGAGGAGCGCCGGCGCACCTATTCTCCCTTCCTTCCTGTCTGTCCGCGCACGGGAAAGGTGCTTCAGGTGCCGATCGCGGCGCGCGATCTGGATGCCGGGACCATCTCCTATGACGACCCGGACAGCGGCGAGAGGGTCGAGGTGCCGGTCACCGGAGGTGCCTGCAAGCTGCAATGGAAGGCCGACTGGGCGATGCGCTGGACCGCGCTCGGCGTCGATTACGAAATGGCCGGCAAGGACCTCATCGATTCGGTCAAGTTGTCGGGGCGCATCTGTTCCGCCCTCGGCGCCACGCCGCCCGAAGGCTTCAACTACGAACTCTTCCTCGACGAGAACGGCGAGAAGATTTCAAAATCGCGCGGCAACGGCCTGACCATCGACGAATGGCTGCGCTATGCCTCGCCCGAAAGCCTGTCGCTCTACATGTTCCAGAGTCCGCGCAAGGCCAAGCGGCTCTATTTCGACGTCATCCCCAAGCATGTCGACGAATACCAGGCCTTCGCCGCCAAATATGCCGGCCAGGATCCGGCCGAGCGTCTTGCCAATCCGGCCTGGCACATCCATGGCGGCCATGTGCCGGACGCCGACATGCCGATCAGCTTTTCCATGCTGCTCAATCTGGTCAGCGCCTCCAATTCCGAAGACAAGGACGTGCTCTGGGGCTTTATTGCCAGCTATGTGCCCGGCGCCAGCCCGGCCAGCCACCCCCGGCTCGACCAGCTGGTTGGCTATGCCATTGCCTATTTTCACGATTTCGTCGCCCCGTCCAAGGTCTACCGCCTGCCCGATGGGCGCGAGCGCGCGGCGCTGGCCGATCTTGGCGAACGCCTGGGAGCCCCTGGCGCCGGCGGCGACGGCGAGGCATTGCAGAATCTTGTCTACGAGGTCGGCAAGGACCATGGCTTTGAAAACCTGCGCGACTGGTTCAGGGCCATTTACGAGGTGCTGCTGGGCCAGAGCCAGGGGCCGCGCTTCGGCTCCTTCATCGCCCTTTATGGCATCGACGAAACCCGCCGCCTGATCGCCCGCGCACTGGCCGGCGAACTTGCGGCACAATCGGGCGGAGGGGCTGGCGGATGAGCACTGGCGACAGATATGCGATCTATGGCACTGGCGGCTGCGCGCGCGCCGTGCGCCATGCGGTTCAGGCGCAACTGGCCCGGCAGGTCGGCGGCACGATGGCGCGCCTGGCCTTTATCGACGACAATCCGGCGATGCGGGCCGCGCCGTTGCACGGCCTGCCTGTCATTTCCTATGACGAGGCGCTGTCGGGCGGCTACGCGGTCTGCATCGCCATTGCCGACGGCCAGCTGCGCCGCGAAAAGGCGGTGCGCTGCGCCAGGGACGGCATCGGATTTTTCTCCATTGTCGCGCCGACGGTTGTGCGCTCCGACCTCGTTTCCATCGGCGAGGGGGCGATCCTCTGCGACAACGTCACCCTGACCGCCGATATCTCCATCGGCGCGCATTTCCACGCCAATCTCTATTCCTATGTCGAGCACGACTGCGTCATCGGCGACTATGTGACCTTCGCCCCCAGGGTCAGCTGCAACGGTAATGTCACCATTGGCGATGGCGCCTATATCGGCACCAATGCCAGTATCAAGCAGGGCGTGACCATCGGCGCCGGTGCGGTGGTCGGCATGGGCGCCGTGGTGGTCAAGGATGTGGAGCCGGGGCAAACCGTGGTCGGCAATCCGGCCCGCATTCAAAAAGATAGCTAAGCGCGCCCCGGTGTGTGCCGCCCTACTGGCTCGCCCAAAGGATGCGGGCGATCCACGCCACCTTGTCGAGCGCGAGGGTGCGGGGAGCGTGCTCGGGGTTGACCGAGTGCAACTCGATCGTCCTGGCGGTTTTGCGGTGCAGGATCTTGGCCATCACCTCGCCGTCGCTGGTCTTGACCACCACGCGGTCGCCGCGCCGCACATTGGCCGCCGGCGAGACGATAATGATGTCGCCGTCGCGATAGAGCGGCAGCATGCTCTCGCCGGAAATTTCCAGCGCATAGAGATTTTCGTCGCGCACGTCGGGAAAGAGGACCTCGTCCCAGCCCGAGCCCAAGGGAAAGCCGCCATCATCGAAAAACCCTCCCGAACCGGCCTCGGCAAGGCCGATCAGCGGCACCGGCCGGCCGCCGCGCCGCTCGCCGCTGGCATCGGCGACCAGGGCGAAGAACTCGTCCAGGCTCGCGCCGGTTGCCTCGAGAATCTTGGCCAGGCTTTCGGTGTTGGGCCAGCGCTTCTTGCCGTCCGCGCTCGCCCGCTTCGACTTGTTGAAGGTCGTCGGGTCGAGTCCGGCACGCTTGGCCAGTCCCGACGGAGTGAGGTTGTAGCGCGCCGCGAGGGCATCGACGGCGTCCCATATATGCCGGTGCGTTAGCATGGGCACTATGACTCTGTTCCAAAATCAGGTGCAATATCTGACAATTGTCAGCTGGATAGGAATTATGACTCATTTTTTGCCGCTGTCCAGCGCAGGATGTGAAAATTCGCCCGAATGGCCGCGCCTCGCCTCGCCGTCGCTTCCGCCTTGTTTGACGGCGTCTTGAAGGCTATGGCTCTGGAGCCGGTTTCCGGCACCTTGCCCCGGCAGCAGGAGCGAAGCTCAGCCATGGCGCGAAGCGAAACAATTTACAAGATCTGCCCCGCCGCCGCCTGGGCCGAGGCCGCGGCGAAGGGCGAATTTGCCGGCCATGGCGACGACCTGCGCGACGGTTTCATCCATTTTTCGACAGCGGAACAGGTCGAGGAAACCGCGGCGCGCCATTTTGCCGGCAAGAGCGGCCTGGTCGTTATTGCTGTTGCCGCCGGGGCGCTCGGCGCGGCGCTGAAATGGGAACCCTCGCGCGGCGGCGAATTGTTTCCCCATCTCTACGGTGTCCTCGATCCGTCCTGCATTTCGTGGTGCCGCCCCCTGCCACTGGACGCTGCCGGACGCCATATCTTTCCGGACCTCGAACCATGACCCCGCTGTTTTCCCTCGCCCGTCCGCTGCTGCTGGCGCTGGAGCCGGAGCGTGCCCATGCCCTGACCATCAGGGCGCTGGCGGCGGGCCTTCATCCGCGCCAGGGCGGCGGCGACCCCGGTTCGCTCAAGGTTTCGGTTCTCGGCCTGGATTTTCCCAATCCGCTGGGCATGGCCGCCGGCTTCGACAAGAACGGCGAGGTCTGTGACGCCCTGCTGTCCATCGGCTTCGGCTTTGTCGAGGCCGGAACGGTGACGCCGCTCCCTCAAGGCGGCAATCCGCGCCCGCGCCTGTTCCGCCTGCCGCAAGACGGCGCCATCATCAACCGCCTCGGTTTCAACAATGAGGGCCATGGCGCGGTTGCCGCGCGCCTTGCCGCGCGCCGGCCCAGGTCCCGGCCCGGCATTGTCGGCGTCAATATCGGCGCCAACAAGGATGCCGCCGACCGGACCGCCGACTATGCCGCCGGCATCCACGCCTTTGCGTCTCTTGCCAGCTATTTCACCTTGAACGTGTCCTCGCCCAACACGCCGGGCCTGCGCGACCTCCAGGCCCGCGATGCGCTGTCCGGCCTGCTCGCCCGCGTGCTGTCGGCGCGCGACGAGGCGGCGGCCATGGGCGCGCCGCGCCGTCCGGTGCTGCTCAAGATCGCCCCGGACCTTGACGCCGACGCGCTGAAGGACATCGCCGATTGCGCGCTGGAGGCGCCGGTTGACGGGCTCATCGTCACCAACACCACGATCTCGCGCCCGCCGCTCAAGGAGCGGGCGCTGGCGGGTGAGGCTGGCGGCCTATCCGGGCGCCCGCTCTTTCCCCTCGCCACCCGCCGGCTGGCCCAGATGTACCGGCATACCGGTGGCGCCCTGCCGCTGATCGGGGTCGGCGGCGTCGATTCGGGGGCTGCCGCCTATGCCAAGATCCGCGCCGGCGCGACGCTGGTGCAGGCCTATACCGGCCTTGTTTATGGCGGTGTCGGCTTGGTGGGGGAGATCAAGCGCGACCTCGCGGCCTTGATGGCCCGCGACGGCTTCGCCACCATCGAGGCTGCGGTCGGCACCGATTCGAAACGCTGGCTGGACCAGGAGGACGGCAACCGATGAACCTTACCATCTATCACAATCCGCGGTGCTCCAAGTCGCGCCAGACGCTTGAGATCCTGCGCCAAAACGGGCGCGAGCCGGTCATCGTCGAATATCTCAAGACCCCGCCCGATGCCGCGGCGCTGAAGGACTTGCTGTCCAGGCTCAGGCTCACGGCGCGCGACGTGCTGCGCACCGGCGAAGCGCTCTACCGGGAACTGGAGTTGGCCGGAGAAACCAGCGAAGACAAGCTGATCGCCGCCATCGCCGCCCATCCGATCCTGCTCGAGCGCCCGATTGTCGTTTCCGGCAAGCGCGCCGTCATCGGCCGTCCGCCGGAAAAGGTGTTGGAGTTGCTGTAGGTCTTGGGCGCCGGGGCACTGGCCCTCAGGCGCCGCCGCGCCGGCCCCCTCAGGCGCCGCCGCGCCGGCCCCCTCAGGCGCCGCCGCGCCGGCCAATGACTTTGAATGCGCGCAGCACAAGCCAGATCGGAAACACCACCATGGCGCCGAGAACGAAATAGCCCAGCGCCTCCTTGACGGCGTCGAAGCCCATTTCCCAGATCCGCTCCAGCGCCCGCTGCAAGTTATCGATGAGATCGACCGGATGTATGCCGAGCACGGAAAAGATGACGCCGATCACGATCGACAGCAGAACCAGGCGCACCAGCACCCAGGCCGGCGGGCCGCCGAAAAAACGGTTCAAGGATGGTGAGGCCACAGTCAAGTTCTCCTGATTCGCGCCATGCCGCGCGCCGGTTTTCATATTGGGTTGGATAGCATATCCGGCAAGGGTTTTGGACAATGGCGTGCCGCAGGCCTTGCCGGCCGGGATGTGCGGCGCGGGAAAGGCCGCCGGCTAGTCGCGGCGGAAGACCACGGAAGCGAACCAGCCGGAAAAAATGGCCATGGCCACCACGCCAAGTCCGTAGAGCAGCGGCCTTTCGCTGGCCAGCCCGGTGATGATCTGCTCCATTCCGGTCTTGCGAATACTGATCTTGCTGGTCGCCTGTTGCAGCAGGGCGCCGTCGCCGAACAGATAGACCTCGACCGCATAGGTGCCGATGGGAATGGTCGCCGGCAGGGGGATGCGCGCGGTAAACACCGACGGGCTGAGAAATTGCACGCTATAGGGCACCTCGAGATAGCGCCGCCTTTCGCGCATCAGGCGTACCGTGGCATCGCGGAAATGAGCGGCCCTGTCGCCCGACAATTGCGAAGCCCCGCCGTCCTGGAGCAGGACCAGATGGGTCAGGCCGAGCTGAAACTGGGTCAGGGCAAGCGGATCTGCGATCTCCGCCAGCGCCCGGTTGGCGAGAAAGGCGACATAGCTTGGCGCCGAAACATATTGATGCGAATCGCGATTGACCCAAATGCCGGCGAAACGCTCTTTCTCGCGCACGGTGATTTCCTGGGCCGGGCCGCGCGCCGCGATCAGGATGTCGTAGCCGCGCCGCCGCGACACCGTCCTGGCGTCGCGCTCGATGGTGCCGAAAACGACGATCTCGGTTCCGGTGAAATTGGATTCGATGGAGACGGTATCCGACGACACCGCTGTGACCAGCGATTCGGCGCCCGCGCGCGAAAGCGCCAGCGCGACGATTGCGGTGGCCAGGGCGCCCCGGAACACGGCGCGGGTGAGGGCGCGGGTCATGGGCGAAGCCCCCCCAGGTTGAGCGTAAACAGCTCGTCCGGTTTCAGCGTCAGGTCGAGGGCCAGGCGCACGCAGACGCCGATCACGATCAGCGCAAGCAGGGCGCGCAATTGCTCGGCCCTGAGTCTTTGTCCCGCCTGCGCCCCGAACTGGGCGCCGATAACCCCGCCGGTCATCAGGATCAGGGCCAGCATGGCATCCACGGTGTGATTGGCCGTGGCATGGAGGACCGTGACCAGGGCTGTCACCATCAGGACCTGGAACAGCGACGTGCCGATCACGACGCTGGTCGGCACGCGCAGCAGATAGATCATGGCCGGTACCATGATGAAGCCGCCGCCCACCCCCATGATCGCCGCCAGCAGGCCGACAATGGCGCCGATGACGACAACCGGGATGGCGCTGACATAAAGCTTGGAGCGCTTGAAGCGCATCTTGAACGGCAGCCCATGCACCCAGATGTGCTGGCCCGGCCGCCGCGCGATCGGCGGCAGTCCGCGCCTCGTGCGTGCGATGGCGCGCAGGCTTTCGACAAACATCAGCGTGCCGATGATGCCGAGGAAGGAAACATAGGCCAGCGAGATGATGAGGTCGATCTGGCCGATATCGCGCAATGCGCGGAACATCCCGACGCCGAGTATCGAGCCGGCCATTCCCCCGATCAGCAGGACAAAGCCGAGCTTGAAATCGATCGAGCCGCGTCGCCAATGGGCCGCCGCGCCGGAAACCGAGGAGGCGACGATCTGGCTCGCCTCGGTGCCCACCGCCACCGCCGGCGGAATGCCGGAAAAGATCAGCAGCGGGGTCATCAGAAAGCCGCCGCCGACGCCGAACATGCCCGACAGGAAGCCGACCGCGCCGCCCATTCCAAGCAGCAAGAACAGGTTCACTGAGAGTTCGGCGATTGGCAGATAGATCTGCATTTCCGGCCCGGTTTTGACAAGGCGCAACGGGCGCAGCCCATGGCGGCCTTCATGCCGGCGGCAGTGGGTCCGCCACCCGGCGTTTTGCAGGTTAAACGCCGCCGACGCTGGCGTGTCAATAATGGCCGGCGAGGCGGCGCACCGCTATCAGCTTGAAAGGCGGCTGTGCAGCTTGCGCAGCAACTCCGGAGTCAGTTCGCCGGTTGCCTTGAGGCCGGCGTCGCGCTGGAAGCTGAGTATCGCCGTCTGCGTCATCGGGCCCCACTGGCCGTCGGCCGGACCCGGCTCATAGCCGAGGTGCGACAGCAGCTTCTGGGTGGTGCGGATCAGGTCCGGCCCTGGCCGCCCCGGATTGACTTCGGGGGCTGTCCATCCGGCATCGGGCAGGCGCACCGCATTGGCCTCGGCCAGCAGCGGCTTTGGCTTCCAGGTCTTGGCCGCCAGCCGGGCCGCCGCCACCGCGCCGGCATCCATCTTGCTCGCCACCGCGTCGCGTCTTGCGCCTGCGTCCTTGTCGCCGCGGCTGGCGAGGATGGCGAACCACTTATAGGCCTCGGCAAGGTTTTGCGGCACGCCGAGGCCGCGGACATGCAGGATGCCGAGATTGTACTGGCTGTCGCTGAGGCCGAGTTCGGCGGCGGCACGGAACCAGCGCGCCGCGGCGGCGAATTCCGGCTGGTCCTTGATGCCGTCGGCATTGAGCACGGCCAGATTGTGCATCGCCTTGCGATTGCCCTGTTCGGCCGCGCGCTCATACCACATCGCGGCGGCGGCGCGGTCCTTGGCCACGCCGATACCTTTCTCATACAGCGAGCCAAGGCGGTATTGCGCCGGCGCCAGCCCGCTCGCGGCCGCAAGCTGGAACCAGCGGGCGGCACTGGCCGGGTCGGGAGCGGTGCCGCGCCCCTCGGCCAGCCGGCTCGCAACCTCGAATCGGGCGATCGGATTGCCGTCGATGGCCGCCTGGCGCAACGCTTCGGGACCGAGGTCCTCGGGCAGGGCAGGCAGTTGCTCGGCCGCGCCCGCCGCGGCCCGCTGCGCCAGCGGACCCGTCTCGCTCTGCGGGTCGGTGGTCAGGGAAGATGTCGTGTCCCGGCCGGGCTGCGCTAGCGGGGCCAGATCGTTCCCGCCCTCGCTTTCCTTGGCCTCCGGCGCCGGCACTGCCGCTGGCGCGGCTCCGCCGGCTTCGCTGGCCGCCGGGTTGTCGCGCCGTGGCAGATGGTCGTCGAGGCCGTTTCCGGCCGTCTGCGGTGCGGCGCGCGAAATCGTGCTCTCCGGGCTCGCCGGCGCCACAGCGGCATTGTCGCTGGTGCCTCCGATGACCGGAGTGGCATCGATGATCTGGGCCGGACGGTCCTTGATCATATTGTAGATTTCGACCGATCCGGCGATAAGGATGACCGCCGCCGCCGCCAGCAGGATCGGTTTGCGAACCGCCGGCGATTTGGCGCCCGGCTTGGCCGCCGCCGCCTTTGCCGTCTTTGCCGTCTTTGCCGCCTGGGCCGCCTGGGCCGCCTTTGCCGCCTGGGCCGCGCTGGCGGGCGCTCCGGCAGCGGCGCCCTTGGCGGCAACCTTGGCCTTGGCCTCGGCGGTTGTCGGAGCCGCGCCGGATGCCTTGCGCGTCAGTGGAATGCGAAGGCGCTCGCGCAGGCTCTGGCGGTCCTTCTCCGGGCCATTTTGGACCTGTCCGCTCGCCGCTTCGGCCGCGCGGCGCGCTGCCGCCAGCAGTTCATTGGTCGTCCGCGCGCCGCCCAGGCTCGGGGCATTGGCGCTGGCGGCTGGCTCCGGCGCCTTGGCCGGGGGCGGAGCGGACACGGCGTTCGCGGCCTTGGCGGGCTCGCCGCGCCCGGCGCCGGCCTGGCCCGGTTTGGGGTCCTTGCCCAGGCCCAGCGAGTCGAGAATGGCCTGAGGCGGCCCCGATCCCGGCTCGCGGCGATGCATGGATTCGGCAGGAGTGTCGTCGGCCTCTTCCATTTCAAGGGTCGAAAGATCGCCGTCATCTGGCGCCAGTTCCGCCGCCAGGGGCAGTGGGCTCGCCGGCAGGATAGCGTCTTCGATCGTCAGTGGCGGCAGCCGCAACTCCGCCAGATCATCGGGCAATTCGCTGCGCGCGGCCGCGCTGCTGGAAAGCGCCGCCGCCTCGGGCGCTGGCATGGCTTTGGCCTCGGCGGGGCCAGGTCCCTTGCGCTCGCCGGGCCGGGGGTCCTCGGCGCCGAAATCCCGGCTGACCGCCGGATGGGCGCCGGCCGGGCCGGTGGCGGTCAGAGTCGCGCGCGCTTCGACGTCGTCGAGGCGCTGCACCAGGTCGCGCAGATTGTCCTCGATGGCGTCGATGGCCTCCCGGCTGGACCGGTCGCTGCCGTCGATCTCGCCGCGCAACTCGTTCAGATTGTCCCGCAATTGAGCGATAATTTCAGCCTCGGCACCGCTGGACGCGCCATTGGCGGCGGCGTCCTCGACCGCCTCGCGCGCGGCCTGTCGCGCGGCCTCGCAGGCGGCGGCGACGGCGGCCTGCTGGGCCCGCCTCACGGCTACTTCCGCCGCCTCCCGGGCGCTTTCGGCGGCGGCGCTCTCGGCGATTTCGGCGGCCGCGAGCCGCGCCGCCTGAAGCATTGCTTCGCGGCTGCCTTCCAGCTGATCGAACAGGGCGGCAAACTGCTTGTCCAGTTCCCTGGCATCGGCGCGGCTGGCGGCGGCGTTCTGGCGTAGATCGTCCTCGGCCTTGTCGAGGCGGCTGGTCAATTCGGCAATCGAGTTGTCCAGGTCGTCGAGGCCGGCGAAGCGGGATTCGGCGGCCGCCAGCCTTCGGCCCAGATCGTCGATCTGCGCCTTCAACTCCGGTCCGTTATCCTCGCTGCGCGGCTGGGCGCCCAGGGCGTCGAGCCGCCCCGCCATTTCCCCGACCTGCGACTTGAGCGCGGCCAGATCGCGGGCATCGGCAGCCTGGCGGAGCGAAGACTGCAGTTTTTCCGCAAGTTGCGCGAAGCGGTTGGCCATCTGGTCGCCAAGGAGTTTGGCCCGCCGGTCGAGTTCCGATACCGAAGCCCCGGTTGCAGGGCCACTAGCGGCAGGCATGGCGGCGGCAGGCTGGCCATTGGCTGGCGGCGCGGCCGGAGCCGGCGCGCCCGCCGCCGCGTGGATCTTGCTGGCATCGCCCTCGCGCTGCCCGTCGCGCTGCCCGTCGCGCTTGTCGCCGGGCGGCGCGTCGCCGGGCCGTGTAATAAGCTCCTCGACGCCGCCCGCTTCCAGCTGCAGGCGGCTGCGGCGGCGCTCCTGGCGGCGCATGAAATCGGAGACCCGTTCCTGCGCCTTTGCCAGGTCGAGCTCAACCTCGTCGTGCCCCGATGCGTCCTCGGGCGGGAAATTACCGCCGGCGTCCTGCGCGGTCTGTTCCGGAGACGCCGCGTCCGCCGCCGTGGCGCTGCCTTGAAGCTTTGCGTCCGCCGCCGGTTTCGCGCCTGCCGCCGGTTTGGCGCCCGCCCCGCCAGATCTTGCCAGCCGCTCGACCGCCATCGCCAGCGAGGAGATCTGCTTTTCGACGCGGGTGATATCCGCGCCCGGCCGCGGCGCTTCCGCCTTTTCAATTCTGGCTGCCAATGTGCGGATTCGCTCCTCGACGCGCCCGAAGATGGCTTCCAGATCCTGTGCCGTTACCGCCAGTTCGCCGTCATTGCGATTCGACAGGCCCTGAATGTCGCCCTGTAACCGGCGCAAAGCCTCTGCGTGGCTGCGGTCGGAGGCTTCGAGGTGACGGATGATGTCGTGAATCGTCCGCTCGATCACATTGATCTTGCCGTTCTCAGGACCTGGCTCGCGAGATGTCTCGCCGCCGCCGCCGTGGGCGGCCGATGGTCCGGCCGGCCCGGTGCCGCCGCCGGGATAGGGGCTGCCATTGGAATATGGGCCGCCAAAAGAGTGCGGCGCCGGCGCGTGGCCGGTGCGCGCGATTGCGGTTTCGGTCTGGCTTCGGGCGAAATCGCCCAACTGCGAGGCAATATCGTCGATACGCAGACGCAGCGCCTGAACTTCGCTGTCCGCCTTGCCGGTTCCGTGGCCGGCATTCCAGATGAAATCCTGCGCCTCGCCGCGGGCAAAATCGCGCCAATGGGGCTCATCCCGCCCCCGGCCGCCGCCCGGCGCCGAGCCTTGCTCCGCGCCCGGCTGATCGCCGGACAGCCCCCAGGACGCGCCCAGGCCCGCCGCCTCGGTCTCCAAGTGAGTTTGGGGAGTTTCCCAACTATCCCTTAAGCCCATTTTGGTTGCCTGGCCTTGCTGTTGCCGTGGCACCCTAAAAGGCGGGGTGCCCGCGTTGATCACGAGGAACTGGTCTGCGGCCAAAGCGGTCCAGGAACCGGCCGCAACACCGCATCGGCGCACAGCTTTTCAAGTTAGGGTAAACGTTCGGTTAAGCTGGCTGCCAAGGGCGGGGGAACAAGCGGCGCTCCGGCGGCGCCCGAATGCCGGGCTGGGCCAATGCCGACAGATTTTCAGACGTTTAGCCCGAAATGTGGGCCGGACGCGACATCGGCTTTTGGGGTGGGCATTTCAGTATGCGTCAATTGGCAGCGGCTATCTGCTGCAACCTTAGATTGTCTAATTCATAATGGTACTATAATTTCCGTAATTCGCGTGGGGAGTTTTACCTAGATGTTTCAATTAGTTCTTGCGAAACAGGGGGCGCTGGGAAAGAATGAAATTCCAACAGTTCAAAGTTGAATGACATATTACGTAAACGTTAAACAGCTTGATTTTTCGTTTTGAAAAGTTAGTGTCGCGGCCGAATTTCTTGCGCCGGGAACCGTTCGGGAACGGCAATTGACCAGACAACAATAACAACCGGGGAAGTGGTCATGACCTCTGAAAAGACCGGTGGCTTGCCAGGTGCGCCGGGAGTGGCCGCCGCTCAGGATCTCCTGCGGCCGGCGCCGGCGGCGCGAACGCGCAAAGAGCATTTCACCATTGGTGAACTCTCGCGCGAATTCGACGTAACCCTGCGCGCCCTCAGGTTTTATGAAGACAAAGGGCTCTTGACGCCGCGCCGGCGCGGTCAGACCCGGATCTATTCGCGCCGCGACCGGGCCAGGCTGAGCCTGCTCCTGATGGGCAAGCGAGTGGGGTTCTCGCTGTCTGAAATCCGCGACATGCTCGATCTTTACGACCTCAAGGACGGCCAGGTAACGCAGTTGCGCGTTGCACTTGAGAAATTCCGCGAACAGATTCACATTCTGGAAGCCCAGAAAGCGGATATCGATTCGGCAATCAAGGATCTGAACCGGACCTGCGATGTGGTTTCGGGAATGCTCAAGGAGCGCGAGAAAAAATAATCGCGCCAGGTCCCCGGAAATAGTGGCTTTTTGCTAACGACTTCGTGATGTGATTACGTTAGCGTCAGCTGGTCCGGCCCCCTTGATCCGCGCAAGGTTTCCGAACGGGCTGCCCTATCGGCTCGCTGAAGGAGGCCGCACGCATGCCCGCATATCAAGCGCCCGTCGAAGAGGTCCTGTTTCTCCTCAATGATGTGTTCCACATCGACCGCCACGCCAATCTGCCAGGTTTTGCCGACGCCACACCCGATGTCGTGAGGGCGCTTCTGGAAGAAAATGCCCGCCTGTGCGCCGAGGTCCTCCAGCCTCTCAACCAGTCCGGCGACAAGCAGGGCTGCACCCGCGCCGCCGACGGCGCCGTAACTGCCCCGGCGGGATTTGGCGACGCCTACAGGCTGTTTGCCGAGGGCGGCTGGATCGGCCTTGCCGCCGACCCCGAATATGGCGGCCAGGGCCTGCCCTATACGCTGGCGGCCATCGTCAATGAATTCGTCACCGCCGCCAATATGTCCTTCGGCATGTATCCCGGCCTTACCCAGGGCGCCATCGCCGCCATTCTCAAGCATGGCAGCGGCGAACTGAAATCGCTCTATCTGCCGAAGATGATCGCCGGCACCTGGTCGGGCACAATGAACCTGACCGAACCGCATTGCGGAACCGATCTCGGCCTGTTGCGCACCAAGGCGGCGAAGAATGGCGACGGCAGCTATGCCATTTCCGGCACCAAGATCTTTATCTCGGCGGGCGAGCACGACCTCACCGAGAATATCGTTCATCTGGTGCTGGCCCGCATCGAGGGCGCCCCGGAGGGCACCAAGGGCATTTCGCTCTTTGTGGTGCCGAAATTCATCCCCGATGAAAAGGGCGAGCCGGGCAAGAGGAACGCGGTGACCTGCGGCTCCATCGAGCACAAGATGGGCATTCACGGCAATGCCACCTGCGTGATGAATTACGACGGCGCCACCGGCTGGCTCATCGGCGAGGCCGACAAGGGCATGCGGGCCATGTTCACGATGATGAACGAGGCCCGCCTCGGCGTCGGCATCCAGGGCTTGGCGCTGTCCGACGTCGCCTATCAGAACGCGCTTGCTTACGCCCGCGAGCGCCTCCAGGGCCGTTCCCTGAGCGGGGTCAAGGCTCCCGGCAAGCCGGCCGACCCGATCATCGTCCACCCAGATATCCGCCGCATGCTGATGAACATGAAGGCGTTTAACGAGGCCGCCCGCGCCCTGGTCGTCTGGACCGCGCTGCGCGGCGATGTCGCCGAGCGCTCGCAGGATGAAAAGGAGCGCCAGCGCGGCGAGGACCATATGGGCCTGCTCACGCCGGTCATAAAGGGCGTGCTTACCGACACCGGCTTCCGCAACACCGTCGAGGCCCAGCAGGTCTATGGCGGCCACGGCTATATCGCCGAATGGGGCATGGAGCAGTTCGTGCGCGATGCCCGCATCGCCATGATCTATGAAGGCGCCAACGGCATCCAGGCGCTCGATCTGGTCGGCCGCAAACTGCCCGCCAATGGCGGCCGCGCGCTGATGGGTTTTTTCAAGGAGGTCGATGCCTTCCTGGCCGAGAACAAGGATTCGGGCGACGAAGCGATGAACCCGGTCCTGGCGGCGCTGAAAGCGGGCCGCGGCGATCTGGAAAAAGCCACCGGCTGGCTGATGAACAATGCCATGAAAAAGCCCGACAATGCCGGCGCCGCGGCGATGGACTACATGCAGATGTTCGGCCTTGTCGCCCTGTGTTTCATGTGGGCGAAAATGGTGCGCGCGGCAGGCGAGAAGCTGGCTGCGGGAGAAGGCGACGGCGCGCTCTACCGGGCCAAGCAGGTGACGGCGCGCTATTTCGCCGAGCGCATGATGCCGGAAACGGCGGCCCATCTGGCGCGCATCTCGGCCGGAGCCGACGCCATGATGGCGCTGGAGCCAGACGCCTTTTGACGACACGCTTACAGGGGATGGCCGCCATTCCCGCCTGCGGGGGCCGCTGGGCCCGGAAGGAGCAAAATGGCCGACTGTTTCATATTTGACCATGTGCGCACGCCGCGCGGGCGCGGCAAGCCAGACGGCGCCCTGCACGAAGTATCGAGCCTGGAACTGGCGGCCCAGACCCTGCGCGCCCTGCGCGACCGCAACGGCCTCGACACCGCCCTGGTTGACGACGTTGTGCTGGGCTGCGTCGATCCGGTAGGCGAGGCCGGCGGCGACATCGCGCGCGCCGCCGTGCTCACCGCCGACTATGACCAGCAGGTGCCCGGCGTCCAGATCAACCGTTTCTGCGCCTCGGGCCTTGATGCCGTCAACTTTGCCGCTGGCGAGATCATGTCGGGCCAGCACGACATGGCCATCGGCGGCGGCATCGAATCCATGGGCCGGGTCGGCATCGGCGCTTCGGGCGGTGCCTGGCCGGTCGATCCCAAGATCGCCCTGCGCTCCTATTTCATGCCCCAGGGCATCTCCGCCGATCTGATCGCCACCAAGTACGGCTTTTCGCGCGATCAGGTCGATTCCTACGCGGTGGAAAGCCAGAACCGCACCGCGGCCGCCTGGGCCGACAACCGCTTCGCCCGCTCCATCGTTCCGGTGCGCGACATCAACGGCCTCGTCATTCTTGGCCGCGACGAGCACCCCCGCCCCGAAACCAGCATGCAGTCGCTGGCAGCCCTCAAGCCGTCCTTCGTCCAGATGGGCGAACTGGCCGGTTTCGATGCCGTCGCCATTCAGCGCTATCCCGAGCTGGAGGCGATCAATCACGTCCATCACCCCGGCAATTCTTCCGGCATCGTCGATGGCGCCGCCGCCGTGCTGCTCGCCGGCAAGCGGGCGGGAAAGAAGGCCGGCCTCACGCCCCGTGCCCGCATCCGCGCTTTCGCCAATATCGGCTCTGAGCCCGGCATCATGCTCACCGGTCCGATGGCGGTGAGCGAAAAGGTGCTGAAACGCGCGCGCATGAAGCTGGAGGATATCGACCTTTTCGAGGTCAACGAGGCCTTCGCCGCGGTGGTGCTGCGCTATCTGCAATATTTCGATCTCGACCCGAAAAAGGTCAACGTCAATGGCGGCGCCATCGCCATGGGCCACCCGCTCGGCGCCACCGGCGCCATGATCCTCGGCACCGCACTGGACGAACTGGAGCGGCGCGATCTGAACACCGCGCTGGTGACCTTGTGTATCGGCGCCGGAATGGGCACCGCGACCATCATCGAGCGGGTGTGACCGCGATGCCCAGGATCGATATCGGCTCCTTGCCGTGGAAAGGCGGATCGGGATATCCCGCGCCCTTTGACGCCATTGTCGAGGGGCGGACCCGCAAGCGCCTCGGCGACGCCGGCGGCCTTGGCCAGTTCGGTGTCAACCTGACCAGGCTGGCGCCGGGCGCCGCCTCGAGCCAGCGCCACTGGCACGACAACGAAGACGAATTTGTCTTTGTCCTCTCCGGCGAAGTGGTGCTTGTCGAGGAGGGCGGCGAAACCGTGCTGCGCGCCGGCGATGCCGCCGCCTTCAAGGCCGGCGTCGCCAATGGCCACCACCTCGTCAATCGCAGCGGTGCCGAAGCCCGCTATCTCGAAATCGGCACCCGGGCTGGCGAAGAGCGCGCCCACTACCCGGACATCGACCTTGCCTATGCGCGGGACGGCGCGGGCGCGCGGTTCACGACCAAGGCGGAGGCCGGCCAGAAGTGACCGGATCCTTATCCACCGAATTCTCGCGGCACAGGGGCCACCAATGAAGCTCACCAATTTCAACTGCGAAATCGACGCCGACGGCATTGCGCTGCTGTCATGGGACATGCCGGAGCGCTCGATGAATGTCATCGACGCCGCGACTATCGAGGATCTGGAAACCGTCGTCGCCGCCTTGAAGGATGATGAGGCGCTAAAGGGCGCCGTCATCACCTCGGCCAAGGAGGCCTTTTCCGGCGGCGCCGACCTTACCATGCTGGAAAGGATGCTCGGCGATTTCGGCGATGAAATCGGCCGCGACCCGCAGGGTGCCATCGCGCATTTCTTCGAGCAGAGCCGCCGTTTCTCGCTCGTCCTGCGCGCCCTTGAAACCTGCGGCAAGCCGGTCGCCGCCGCGCTCAATGGCACCGCGCTCGGCGGCGCCTTCGAGCTGGCGCTGGCCTGCCATGCCCGCTTTGCCGCCGACGACGGCAAGATCCGCCTCGGCTTGCCCGAGGTCAAGATCGGCCTTTTTCCCGGCGCTGGCGGCACCCAGCGCGTACCGCGCATGATTCCGGCCGCCGATGCCCTGCAACTGATGCTCAAGGGCCAGCAATTGCCGGTCGCCCGCGCCAAGGCGATGAAGCTGATCGACGACGTTGTGCCGGCACAGGGCCTCGTCGCGGCGGCCAAGAAATGGATTCTCGATGGCGGCGGCGGCAAACAGCCGTGGGACAGGGACGGCTTCAAGATTCCCGGCGGCCCGGTCTTTTCCAAGGGCGGCATGATGACCTTCCCCGCCGCCAACGCCATCTATCGCCGCGAGACTTACGACAACTACCCGGGCGCCCGCGCCATCCTGCAATGCGTCTATGACGGCCTTCAGGTGCCGATGGATGTGGGGCTGCGCATCGAGTCGCGCTATTTCGCCCATGTCCTGCGCTCGAGCGAGGCGCGCCACATGATCCGCTCGCTCTTCATATCCATGCAGGAGTTGGGCAAGCTGGCGCGCCGCCCCGCCGGCGTGCCGCCATCGACGATCAGGAAGATCGGTGTTCTGGGGGCCGGCTTCATGGGCGCCGGCATCGCCCAGGTCTCGGCCGCCGCCGGCATCGAAGTCGTGCTCATCGACCGCGACCTGGAAGCGGCACGAAGGGGCCGGGACGGGATCGAAAAGGCACTGGCGAAAAATGTCTCGCGCGGCCGCCTTGCCGAGGACAGGAAGAATGAAACCCTGGGGCGCATTGCGCCCAGCGCCGATTATGGCGATCTCGCCGGGTGCGACCTCGTCATCGAGGCGGTCTTCGAGGATCGCGCCATCAAGCAGGCGGCGATCGAAAAGGCGGAAGGCGTGATCGGCAAGACCTGCGTCTTCGGCTCCAACACCTCGACCCTGCCGATTTCCTCGCTGGCTGAAAGCTCGGCGCGGCCGGAAAATTTCATCGGCGTCCATTTCTTTTCCCCCGTCGACAAGATGCTGCTGGTCGAGATCATCATGGGCAGGAAGACCGGCGAGGAAGCCCTGGCCAGGGCACTCGATTTCTGCCGCGCTATCCGCAAGACCCCGATCGTGGTCAACGACTCGCGCGGCTTCTACACCTCGCGCGTCGTCGGCACCTATATCCGCGAGGGCCATCTCATGCTGTGCGAGGGCGTACCGCCGGCGATGATCGAGAATGTCGCCCGCATGGCCGGCATGCCGGTTGGCCCGCTGTCGCTCAATGACGAGGTGGCGCTCGACCTCGGCTGGAAAATCCTCCTCGCCACCAAGAAGGAGTTGGGGCCTAAGGCCGTCGACCCGCGCCAGGAAAAACTGCTGGAGGAGATGGTGGTCAAGCGCCAGCGCCTCGGGCGCAAGAACGGCAAGGGCTTTTACGATTACCCGGAAAAGGGCAACAAGAGGCTGTGGCCCGAACTTGGGCAGCTGGCGGGTGCGCTGCTCGATCCCGAGGCAATAGATATCGGCGAACTCAAGCACCGCCTGCTGGCCATGCAGGCCCTGGAAACGGTGCGCTGCCTCGAGGAAAAGGTTCTCACCGACGTTCGCGAAGCGGATGTCGGCTCGATCCTGGGCTTCGGTTTCGCGCCATTTTCCGGCGGCACCTTGTCCTATATCGACGGCATGGGCGCGCCGGCCTTCCTGGCGCTGTGCAAGAGCCTGGAAAAGAAACACGGCCCCCGGTTCAAGGCCGGCAAGCTGTTGCGCGACATGGCCAGGAACAACGAAACCTTTTATGGTCGCTTTGCCCCCAGGGCCGGCGCACAGGCCGCCTGACGGCTGGGGCGCAAAATCCGGGGAGGATCGGCGCGCATATGAACAAGAGCATCACCTATTATTTCTCCATGGTCAGCCCCTGGGCCTATATCGGCCACCGCCATTTCATGGAGGTGGCAGCGCGTCACGGCCTCAAGGTGGACTATCACCCCATGGACCTGCTGGCGGTCTTCGGCGAAACCGGCGGCGTGCCACTGGCCAAGCGCCACCCCAGCCGGCTCGACTACCGCTCGGTGGAATTGCAGCGCTGGCGCGCCGAGCGCGGCCTCGCCTTCAATCTCAAGCCGCGCTTCTTTCCCTTCAATGCGTCGCTGGCCGACCGCCTGGTCATCGCCCAGTGCGAGCACGGCGAGGACCCCGAACCCTTCATTGCCGCCGGGTTCGACGCCATCTGGAACCAGGACCGCGACCTTGCCGACGAAGCGGTGCTGCGCGAGCTCCTGCGCGCCTGCGGCCGCGATGCCGATGGACTGCTTGCCCTCGCCGGGAGCGAGGAAGTCGTCGCGCGCTATGACGCCTATACCGCCGAGGCGGTGGCCGCCGGTGTCTATGGCTCGCCCTGCTATGTCTTCAACGGCGAGCATTTCTGGGGCCAGGACCGCATCGACCTGCTCGACCGCACCATCGCCTCGGGCCGCGCGCCCTTCGTGCCGGCGCGCTGATACGGCAAGGGGCGTCGCGTCCGCCAACCGGGCCAGCCTGACCCGATTTCGGCCCAAATTGCCTGCTGCAATGGCGCCATCCGACTTGAACGCCGGGCCATGCGGGTTTTAGATCCGGCCGGCCGCCAGCACAACGGAGGCAGTGATGCTGCGAATTCTGGCCGCTCTGATCGTCCCGGCCACGATATATTTTTCTTTCCTGTTTGACGCTGCGGGCGGAGAGCCCGCGGCGGCGAAATTGCGGGCTGGAGACAGGATACCGGCGGTATCGGCTCCTGCCGGACTGGAGGATCCCGAAGGGCGTTATTCGCTGCACGACGCCGAGGGCGGCCTGCTGCGCCTCGACAAGCAGACCGGTGCGCTGTCCTTCTGTTACCGGGCGGGCAAGGACTGGCGCTGCGAGGCGGCGGGCGACGAGGTCGCCGCCTGCGAGCAGCGCTCCGCCGCGCTGGATGCACGCGTCAAGCTCATGGAAGACCGCCTCGCCAGGCTGGTCGAGCAGATGCCGCGGTCCAAGGATGAGGCCGCAAAAAACGAGGCAGGCAAAGGGGAGGC
>JAGRLG010000076.1 GCA_020441905.1 Rhodobiaceae bacterium
GGCGCAGCGCGGCATCGTCTATATCGACGAGGTCGACAAGATTTCGCGCAAGTCCGACAATCCCTCGATCACCCGCGACGTTTCGGGCGAGGGCGTCCAGCAGGCGCTGCTGAAGATCATGGAGGGCACGGTGGCCTCGGTGCCGCCCCAGGGCGGGCGCAAGCACCCGCAGCAGGAATTCCTCCAGGTCGACACCACCAATATCCTGTTCATCTGCGGCGGCGCCTTCGCGGGCCTCGAGAAGATCATCTCGGCGCGCGGCAAGGGCACCTCGATCGGCTTTGGCGCCGATGTCCAGGCGCCGGACGACCGGCGGACCGGCGAGGTTCTGAAGAACGTCGAGCCGGAAGACCTGCTGCGCTTCGGCCTGATTCCCGAATTCGTCGGCCGTGTGCCGGTGATTGCCACGCTTGAGGATCTCGACGAGCCGGCGCTGATGGAAATCCTGACCGAGCCGAAGAACGCGCTGGTCAAGCAGTATCAGCGCCTGTTCGAGATGGAGGACGTGCAGCTGACCTTCGCCGACGAGGCGGTGCGGTCCATTGCCAAGAAGGCGATTGAGCGCAAGACCGGCGCGCGCGGCCTGCGGTCGATCATGGAAGCCATCCTGCTCGACACCATGTACGAACTCCCCGGCCTTGAAGGGGTCGAGGAAGTGGTGATCTCGAACGAGGTTGTCGAGGGCAAGGCACGGCCGCTGCACATCTATGCAGATCGCGCCGAGGATGTCGGCAGCAGTGCCTGAGCGGCAGGCAACTGCCCCTGAAAGACTCCGAATCGCTGTATCGTCGCGGCAGGGCGCGCGCTGCAACGCTTTCACGCGCCCTCCGTGCACTTGTCGCTTGAAGTTGGCGTTGCCAGTGGCCATTTAACAGGCGGCCATGTAGGCCGCCGCGTTGTCGGAGCCCATTCGACAGGCTTATCTGCCTGGCGTAAGTTCCAGACGAAGTTTCGTCCGTGAGATTCGAGTCCGCCATCGCCCGGCGAGGGCTGGCGGGTTTGACAAGGGCCAAGAAAAGGATTCTTGCCATATGAGCGAAGACAAGCCACGCCCGATGGGAATTTCCGGCGGCAATGACCGGTTTCCGGTTCTGCCATTGCGCGATATCGTCGTGTTTCCGCACATGATCGTGCCGCTTTTCGTCGGCCGCGAGAAATCCATCAATGCGCTGGAAGAGGTTATGGGCAACGAGAAGCAGATCCTTCTCGCCACCCAGAAGAACGCGGGCGACGATGATCCCGAGACCGGGGATATTTTCACTGTCGGCACGCTGGCGACCGTGCTGCAACTGCTCAAGCTGCCCGATGGCACCGTCAAGGTGCTGGTCGAGGGCCAGAGCCGGGTCAGGATCCAGCGTTATACGGCGCGCGAGGAGTTCTTCGAGGCCGATGCCATCGCTCTCGACGAGGAGGATGGCGACAAGGTCGAGGCCGAGGCGCTGGCGCGTTCCGTGGTCGCGGAATTCGAAAACTACGTGAAGCTGAACAAGAAGGTTTCTCCCGACATTCTGGCTTCGATCTCCCAGATCGACGAATACGGCAAGCTGGCCGACTCCGTGGCATCGCATCTGGCGATCCGCATCCAGGAAAAACAGGAAATTCTGGAGACGGTGTCGGTTCCCGCCCGCCTGGAACGGATTCTTGGGCTGATGGAGAGCGAGATTTCGGTGCTCCAGGTGGAAAAGCGCATCCGTTCGCGCGTCAAGCGGCAGATGGAGAAGACGCAGCGCGAGTACTACCTCAACGAGCAGATGAAGGCGATCCAGAAGGAGCTGGGCGACGGCGAGGACGGCCGCGACGAGCTTGCCGAGATCGAAGACAAGCTCGAAAAGACCAAGCTTTCCAAGGAAGCGCGGGAAAAGGCGCAGAACGAGCTCAAGAAGCTGCGGCAGATGAGCCCGATGTCGGCGGAAGCCACCGTCGTGCGCAACTATCTCGACTGGCTGCTGACCATTCCGTGGGGCAAGAAGGGCCGCATCAAGAAGGACCTGATTGCCGCGCAGGAGGTTCTCGACACCGATCACTACGGCCTCGAGAAGGTCAAGGAGCGCATCACCGAATATCTGGCGGTGCAGACACGGACGCGGAAGATGCGCGGCCCAATTCTGTGTCTTGTCGGGCCTCCCGGCGTCGGCAAGACCTCGCTCGGCAAGTCGATCGCAAAGGCGACGGGGCGTGAATTCGTGCGCATGTCGCTTGGCGGCGTGCGCGACGAGGCCGAGATCCGCGGACACCGGCGGACCTATATCGGTTCCATGCCGGGCAAGATCATCCAGTCGATGCGCAAGGCAAAGACGGTCAACCCGCTGTTCCTGCTCGACGAGATCGACAAGATGGGCGCGGATTTCCGCGGCGATCCGTCGTCGGCGCTGCTTGAGGTGCTGGATCCCGAACAGAACAATTCGTTCAACGACCATTACCTGGAAGTCGATTACGACCTCTCCAACGTGATGTTCGTGACCACCGCCAATACGCTCAACATTCCGCCGCCGCTGATGGACCGGATGGAGATCATCCGCATCGCCGGCTACACGGAAGACGAGAAGGTTCAGATCGCGCGGCGCCATCTGATCCCCAAGACGCTGGAAGCCCATGGCCTGAAGGATAGCGAACTGAAGTTCAGCGACGACGTGCTGCTGACGATCATCCGGCGCTATACCCGCGAGGCCGGCGTGCGCAATCTCGAGCGCGAAATCGCCACTCTGGCGCGCAAGGTGGTCAAGGAACTGATCATCTCGAAGAAGAAGTCGGCCAAGGTCACCGAGGGCAATATCGGAGATTATCTTGGCGTACCCAAATATCGCTATGGCGAGGCCGAACTCGAGGATCAGGTCGGAGTAGTTACCGGCCTGGCCTGGACAGAATTCGGCGGGGAATTGCTGACCATCGAAGGCGTCATGATGCCGGGCAAGGGCAAAATGACTGTGACCGGCAATTTGCGCGACGTCATGAAGGAGTCCATTTCAGCCGCCAATGCCTATGTCCATTCGCGTGCCGTGGACTTCGGAATCAAGCCGCCGCTGTTCGACAAGCGGGATATTCACGTCCATGTGCCGGAAGGCGCGACGCCCAAGGACGGGCCGTCTGCCGGTATCGCCATGGTGACCGCCATCGTTTCGGTGATGACCGGAATTCCGGTTCATCGCGAGGTGGCGATGACCGGCGAGATCACCTTGCGTGGGCGCGTGCTGCCCATTGGCGGGTTGAAGGAAAAGCTGCTGGCGGCGCTGCGCGGCGGGCTCAAAAAGGTCCTGATTCCCGAAGAGAACGTCAAGGATCTCGTTGATATATCAGAGGAAGTCAAAAAGGGCCTCAATATCGTCCCGGTCGCAAAAATGGAAGACGCGCTCAAGCACGCGCTGGTGCGCATGCCCGATCCGGTTGTTTGGGACGAGGCCGACGCGGACGCCGAAAAGGCGGTTGTGGTTTCCGATGACGACGCGAGCGGTCTTACGGCTCACTGACCACGGGATGGAATTCAAGAATGTTCCGGCGGCAGGCCTGCACGGTCTGCCGCCGGTACTTTTCCCGCCTCCAGGCCAGGTCCGGCGCCGACCTGGCTTCACCTTTCTGATTGCCTGATTTGCGTTTGGACCAGCAAAGGTTTTTCAGGCTTACCTAATGTAAAATCTACAAAAAAAGCTTGCGAATCTGCGCTTTTTGCAGTGAGCATGGTGTCATTATCAAAGAATTCGAATCAACTCTTGAAACCAAAAAGGGGACCGTCGTGAACAAGAATGAACTTATTGCCCGCGTCGCAGATCGCACCAACATGTCGAAGACCGCCGCGGCCGAGGCTGTAGAAGCTACCTTTGCGGAAATCGAAGGTGCCCTGAAGGCTGGCGGCGAAGTTCGCATCGTCGGATTTGGCAATTTCGTCGTCGCCCATCGCAAGGCGTCGACCGGCCGTAACCCGCGCACTGGCGAAACGATCAAGATTCCGGCCTCGACGACGCCGAAATTCCGCCCCGGCAAGGCCCTGAAGGACGCTGTCAACAGCTAGCCTGATCCGGCGGCCCGACCGATTTCATTACAGGGGACCTCCCGCCACCGGCGGGGGGTCTTTTTGCAGCCGGCGGCTAGAAAACTATATCCGGTGCGGTTCTGTTATCCTTGCGGTCCTTGTGCCGAAGGCTTAAACGCACCATGCGCGGCAGGGGACATGGCCCCGCGCCGCGCGGGCGGGCGGTTAGCTCAGTTGGTAGAGCGCCACGTTTACACCGTGGATGTCGGGAGTTCGAGCCTCTCACCGCCCACCATTCCTTGAGCCTGCGAGCGGGCGGCCCGGCACTACAGAACACGGCACCCCAGAACCCGGCACTTCAGGACATGGCACTCCAGAACAAGGTCACGCCGTTTGGTGATATCGTCGCGATCCGGGCCAGGTGCGACCTGATGGGCAATCGCGGCATCCTGCATGACGCGGACAAGACATTGCGCCCCGCCCGCTGGAAACATAAGCACTGGGTGACGTGCCGGCTGTCGTTCGGCGGCCGCAAGCGGGAAGTGATGGCGCTGGGCAAATATACGGAGTTGTTCTTCCTCGACGAGGCAGTGGCCCTGGCTGCCGGCCATCGCCCTTGCGGCGAATGCCGCCACGCCGATCTCAAGCGCTTCCTCATGTGCTGGCGCAACGCCCATGGAGGGGAACTGCCCCGTAGCGGCGATATCGACCGTATCCTGCACAAGGCGCGCGTCCACTCCAGAAGCCGCGAGCAGATCCGCTACATGGCGCCAATCGATGATCTGCCGAATGGCAGCTTTGTGCGGGCCTATGACGGTGACACCGCCTTGCTGGTGTGTTCGGGAAGCCTGCTTCCTTATTCCCCCGGCGGTTACGGCAAACCGCGTCCCAGGCCGTCCAATATCGAAGTCGAGGTTTTGACCCCCCGGCCAACGGTAGAGACGCTGAAAGCGGGCTATGTGCCGGTATTGCACGCCAGCGCAGGCGCAAATAATGGCTGAAGGGGACTTGGGGGCAGGCCGGCGCGCGCGTCTTGCCCGCTGTTTCCGCTGGCGGCAAGCCGCCGGTTCCCGCCAGCTAGAGCACCGCGCCGAACATCCGGCCGACAAGCGCGGTGATGCCCATGGCCACGGCGCCCCAGAAGGTCACCCTGATCGCCGGCTTGAGCAAACCGGCGCCGCCGGCCCGGGCGCCCAGTGCGCCGAGAACGGCAAGAAAAACGAGGGTGGAAACGATCTCGGCATAGACCAGCGCCTGCGGGGGGGAAAGAAAGACCACGGCCAGCGGCATGGCGGCACCTACGGCGAAGCTCGCCGCCGAGGTCAGCGCCGCCTGAAGGGGGCGCGCGGTGGTGATCTCGCTGATTCCCAGTTCCTCGCGGGCATGGGCCGCCAGTGCGTCCTTTTCCATCAACTGGCGGGCAACTTCATATGCCGTTGCTTTCTCTACCCCCCTGCCGACATAGATCTGCGCCAATTCTTCAAGTTCGAACTCGGGTTGCTCGATCAGTTCCATGCGCTCGCGGTCCAAATCCGCCTGTTCGGTGTCCGATTGCGAGCTGACGGAAACATATTCGCCGGCGGCCATGGCCATGGCCCCGGCGAAGAGCCCGGCGGTGCCCGCGATAAGAATGTTGCTGGTGCCGGCCCCGGCCGATGCCACGCCGACGATCAGGCTTGCGGTCGAGATCAGGCCGTCATTGGCGCCGAGCACGGCGGCCCGCAGCCATCCGACACGGTGAACGCTATGATTTTCTGGGTGAAATCTGCTCATGAAAAAGCCTCAAGCCGCGGGATCCCGGAGCCAATTCGCATCCGGGCGCCGGCGCCGGCGGCAGGAGCGATTGGCTTGCCCGGCTAGCCTATAGCAAGATTGGGGTTCTTGGGGCGCCAAGGCGGCGCATTTATGTGTTTTGCATTGCTGTCGCGCTTGACTTGGGCAGGGGGCTTTCGTACATCAGCGCCACCGACCGCGCGGGCGCCTTTGCGCCGGCGCATATGGGGGTGTAGCTCAGTTGGTTAGAGCGCCGGCCTGTCACGCCGGAGGCCGCGGGTTCGAGTCCCGTCACTCCCGCCACTTCGTGGCGCCGCCGGAACGGGCGGCAAATATCCTGAAGCTCACAAAATCCGTTATGCGACCGGGCGATGCGCGCCGGTTTGCGCTATTCCGCCAGTCGATTTGAGCCTGAGCGGGTGCAAGGTGCGGGCCGGGAATCAGCCAGGTTGCCGGTTTCAATGGCTGGAGAAAGCCGGTCGAGGGCGGAAATGAACGACAAAACGGGCGGCAGAACAGGCCTTGAGGCCGGCCGCGACCCGATGGCGCGGCAAAATTTCCAACAATTATAGATACCGTCGCTTGCCTCGCCTGCGCCCCTGCGCTAAAGCCAAGCCTCGTCGTGGCGGTGTCTTTGTCCTGGAGGGGCGAGGCGGCGCGGATTGTTCGGATCTGGCGGCAGAATGCTCCGCATACTGCCGATTGCGACGCAAGGGGGCTGCTGTGTTCCGAGGCGGCCCGGGGAACAAAAAGTCGGGGCAGCCAGAGGCTTCGCATGCAAGACCTTTTGATGGACTATCTGCCGATCGTCATTTTCATCGGCGTCGCACTGGTAATCGGGCTGGCGCTCCTGATCGCGCCGTTTCTCGTTGCCTACCAGCAGCCGGATCCGGAAAAGCTCTCCGCCTATGAATGCGGTTTCGCGGCCTTCGACGACGCGCGCATGAAATTCGACGTGCGCTTCTACCTGGTCGCGATCCTTTTCATCATTTTCGACCTTGAGGTCGCTTTCCTGTTTCCCTGGGCGGTGGCGTTCAAGGAAGTGGGCTGGTTCGGATTCTGGTCGATGATGATCTTCCTGGGCGTCCTGACCATCGGCTTCATCTATGAATGGCGCAAAGGAGCGCTGGAATGGGATTGACCAATACACTGGGGACGAAGGGCGCCGGCGGCGTTCTGACCGCTCCGGCAGCGAAGGGCATCATCGATCCGCGCACCGGCAAGCCGCTGGGCGCCGACGATCCATTCTTCACCGAGGTCAACGCCGAACTGGCGGACAAGGGCTTCATCGTCACCGCGACCGACGAACTCATCACCTGGGCGCGCACCGGCTCCTTGATGTGGATGACCTTCGGCCTGGCCTGCTGCGCGGTGGAAATGATGCAGCTCTCCATGCCGCGCTATGACGTCGAACGCTTCGGTTTTGCGCCGCGCGCCAGCCCGCGCCAGTCCGATGTCATCATCGTCGCCGGCACCCTGACCAACAAGATGGCTCCCGCCTTCCGCAAGGTCTATGACCAGATGCCGGAGCCGCGCTATGTCATCTCCATGGGCAGCTGCGCCAATGGCGGGGGCTACTACCACTATTCCTATTCCGTTGTGCGCGGCTGCGACCGCGTGGTGCCGGTGGACATCTATGTTCCCGGATGCCCGCCGACCGCGGAGGCTCTGCTCTATGGCGTCTTGCTGCTGCAGAAGAAGATCCGCCGCACCGGAACCATCGAACGCTAGAGCCTAGGCCCAACGCAAAACCCGGATATTGATATGGACGAGACGCTGAAGGAACTCGGCGAATATATCGAGGCCGCTCTGGAGAATGACGTTGCCGCATGGCGCGTGGCCAATGGCGAGCTGACCGTCGACATAGCGCCGGCCGGTATCCTGCGGGTGCTCAAATTCCTGCGCGACGACAGCAATTGCGGATTTGTCTGCCTTATCGATATCTGCGGCGCCGATTATCCGGAACGCGAGCGGCGCTTCGACGTCGTCTATCACCTGCTTTCGCCGCGCCAGAACCTGCGCATCCGGGTCAAGCTGGCGACCGATGACACGACGCCGGTGGACAGCGCGGTGGGGATCTACCCGGCCGCCAACTGGTTCGAGCGCGAAGCCTACGATATGTACGGCATCCTGTTTTCCGGCCATCCGGACCTGCGCCGCATGCTGACCGATTACGGCTTCGACGGCCATCCGCTGCGCAAGGATTTCCCGCTCACCGGCTTTGTCGAGTTGCGCTATGACGACGAGGCCAAGCGGGTGGTCTACGAGCCGGTGAAGCTGACCCAGGAATTCCGCAATTTCGATTTCCTCAGCCCGTGGGAGGGGCCGGACTACGTGCTGCCCGGCGACGAAAAGGCGAGCAAATGAAGGCGACGCTGAAACCGGGGCTTGCCCACCGCTTCGCCTATAAGGTGCCGCGCGAGAAGACCGTGCCGGCGCTTTACCCGGAAGCGAGCGAATTCGTCGAGATGCCGGAGGTGTTCGCCACCGGTTTCATGGTCGGACTGATGGAATGGACCTGCATCCAGCTGCTCAAGCCGCATCTCGATGCCGGCGAGGGCAGCCTGGGCACCCATATCGACGTGTCGCACCTGGCGGCAACTCCGCCCGGCCACACGGTCAATGTCGATGCCAAGGTGTCCACCGTCGAGGGGCGCCGGGTGTGGTTCGAGATTTCGGCCCATGACGGCGACGACCTGATCGGCGAGGGGCGGCACGAGCGCGCCGTGGTCGGCTGGGACAAATTCAACGCCAAGGTGGCGGACAAGGCACGCGCGCGCAGCGGCGCGGCAGCGAATTGAGTATGGGGCAGAACCGTGGCTGAAACGGAAATTCGCAACTTCTCGATCAATTTCGGGCCCCAGCACCCGGCCGCCCATGGCGTGCTGCGTCTGGTGTTGGAGCTGGACGGCGAGCTGGTGGAACGGGTCGATCCTCATGTCGGGCTGCTCCACCGCGGCACCGAGAAGCTGATCGAGCACAAGACCTATCTGCAGGCGGTGCCCTATTTCGACCGCCTCGACTATGTGGCGCCGATGAACCAGGAGCACGCCTTCGCCCTTGCGGTGGAGCGCCTGCTCGGCATCGAGGTGCCCAAGCGCGGCCAGCTTATCCGCGTCCTCTATTCGGAAATCGGCCGCCTGCTGTCGCATCTGCTCAACGTCACCACCCAGGCCATGGATGTCGGCGCGCTGACGCCGCCGCTGTGGGGCTTCGAGGAACGCGAAAAGCTGATGATCTTCTATGAACGGGCCTGCGGCGCGCGCATGCATGCTGCCTATGTGCGGCCCGGCGGCGTGCACCAGGACATTCCCGATCAGCTGGTCGAGGACATCGGCGCCTTCTGCGAGCCGTTCCTCAAGGTTTGCGACGATATCGAGGGGCTGCTGACCAACAACCGCATCTTCAAGCAGCGCAATGTCGATATTGCCACGGTGAAGCTGGAAGACGCCTGGGCCTGGGGCTTTTCCGGCGTCATGGTGCGCGGCTCCGGCGCGGCCTGGGACCTGCGCCGGGCGCAGCCCTATGAATGCTATTCGGAGCTGGAATTCGACATTCCTGTCGGCAAGCACGGCGACTGCTTCGATCGCTACCTGGTGCGCATGGAAGAGATGCGCCAGTCGGTACGGATCATGCGCCAGTGCATCGACCTGCTGCTGTCGCAGGCGGGCAGGGGGCCGGTGTCCCATACCGACGCCAAGATCGTGCCGCCCAAGCGCGGCGAAATGAAGCGCTCGATGGAAGCGCTCATCCATCACTTCAAGCTGTATACCGAGGGCTACCACGTGCCCGAGGGCGAGGTTTACGCCGCGGTCGAGGCGCCCAAGGGCGAATTCGGCGTCTATCTCGTTTCCGACGGCTCAAACAAGCCCTATCGCTGCAAGATCCGCGCGCCCGGATTTGCCCATTTGCAGGCCATGGATTTCCTGTGCCGCGGGCACATGCTGGCTGACGTATCGGCGGTGATCGGTTCGCTGGATATCGTGTTCGGGGAGGTCGACCGGTGAGTGTGCGCAGATTGCACCCGGAACAGCCGGCAAGTTTCGCGTTCAACCGCGAAAATCTTGCCTGGGCCAAGGCGCAGATCAAGAAGTTCCCGGAGGGCAAGCAGGCCTCCGCGATCATCCCGCTGATGTGGCGGGCACAGGAGCAGCACGAGGGCTGGCTGTCCGAGCCGGCGATCCGCTATATCGCCGACATGCTCGGCGTGCCCTATATCCGTGCGCTGGAAGTCGCGACCTTCTACACCATGTTCCAGCTCGCGCCGGTGGGCAAAGTCGCCCATATCCAGGTGTGCGGCACGACGCCCTGCATGCTGCGCGGCTCTGACGAAATCATCAAGGTGTGCAAGAAGCGTATTGCCGAGACACCGCATACGCTGTCGGCGGATGGCAATTTCTCCTGGGAAGAGGTCGAGTGCCTCGGTGCCTGCGTCAACGCGCCGATGGTTCAGGTCTTCAAGGACACATACGAAGACCTCACCGTGGAGAGCTTCGAGAAGGTGCTTGACGAATTCGCCGCCGGGCGCGTTCCGGCGCCGGGGCCGCAGAACGGGCGCAAGTCGTCCGAGCCGCTGGGTGGGGCCACCGTGCTGCTCAATGGCGGCGGCGCGATTGTCGTCCAGTCGCCTGTAAAGTCCCCGGCCAAGGCGGCAGCGAAAAAACCAGCGGCGAAGAAGCCGGCGAAACCTTCCGGCAAGGCGAAGTGAGGGCGGGCAAGATCATGCTGAGCGACAAGGACCGCATCTTCACCAATATCTACGGGCTGCATGATCCCAGCCTGAAGGGCGCGCTGGCGCGCGGCTCGTGGGACGGCACGAAGACGTTTCTCGACAAGGGCGTCGACTGGATCATCGAGGAGATGAAGGATTCGGGGCTGCGCGGGCGCGGCGGCGCCGGCTTCCCCACGGGCCTGAAATGGTCCTTCATGCCCAAGGATTCCGACGGGCGGCCGCATTATCTCGTTGTCAATGCCGATGAGTCCGAGCCTGGCACCTGCAAGGACCGGGACATCATGCGCAACGACCCCCAGCATCTGGTGGAAGGCTGCCTGATCGCCGGTTTCGCGATGCGCGCCCATACCGCCTATATCTATGTGCGCGGCGAGTTCATCCGCGAGCGCGAGGCGCTTCAGCGCGCCATCGACGAGGCCTACGACGCCAAGCTGATCGGCAAGAACAACAAGCATGGCTGGGACATGGACATCTATGTCCATCACGGCGCCGGGGCCTATATATGCGGCGAGGAAACGGCGCTGCTGGAAAGCCTTGAAGGCAAGAAGGGCATGCCGCGCCTGAAGCCGCCATTCCCGGCCAATGTCGGCCTCTATGGCTGCCCGACCACCGTCAACAACGTCGAATCGATCGCCGTGGCGCCGACCATCCTACGCCGCTCGGGCGGCTGGTTCGCCGGCCTCGGGCGGCCCAACAATACCGGCACCAAGCTGTTCTGCATTTCCGGGCACGTCAACAATCCGTGCAATGTCGAAGAGGAAATGGGCATCACCCTGCGCGAGCTCCTGGAGCGCCATGCCGGGGGCGTGCGCGGCGGCTGGGACAACCTGAAGGCGGTCATTCCCGGCGGATCGTCGGTGCCCTGTATTCCGGGGCATGAATGCCACGACCTGCACATGGATTTCGACTCGCTGAAAGCCAAGCAGTCGGGCTTGGGCACCGCGGCGGTGATCGTCATGGACAAGTCCACCGACATCGTGCGCGCCATCGCCCGGATCTCATATTTCTACAAGCATGAGAGCTGCGGCCAGTGCACGCCGTGCCGCGAGGGCACGGGATGGATGTGGCGCGTGCTGGAGCGCATGGCGGTGGGCCGCGCCGAGAAGCGCGAGATCGACATGCTGCTGGATGTTTCCAAGCAGATCGAGGGCCATACCATCTGCGCCCTCGGCGATGCCGCTGCCTGGCCGGTGCAGGGCCTGATCCGCCATTTCCGGGGCGAGATCGAGGCCCGGATAGACCGTTATGCCGCCAATCCCGACCCCGACGGGTCGGTCGCGGCGGCGGCCGAGTGAAGATTTGTTGAGGGAAAGCAGAGGGCTCCCATGCCGACTTTGAAGATCGACGGCAAGGAAATCGAGGTACCGGAGGGCATCACCCTCCTGCAGGCATGCGAAATGGCCGGCGCCGAAGTGCCGCGCTTCTGTTTCCATGAGCGCCTTTCGATTGCCGGAAATTGCCGCATGTGCCTGGTCGAATGGGTGGGCGCGCCCAAGCTTCAGGCCTCCTGCGCCATCTCGGTCAACGACCTGAGACCCAACCGCGACGGCTCGCCGGCCGAGGTGCGCACCAATTCGCCGCAGGTCAAGAAGGCGCGCGAAGGGGTGATGGAGTTCCTGCTCATCAATCACCCGCTGGATTGCCCGATCTGCGACCAGGGCGGCGAATGCGACCTTCAGGACCAGGCCATGGCCTATGGCGTCGATACCAGCCGCTTTGCCGAGAACAAGCGTTCCGTCGAGGACAAGCATATCGGGCCGCTGGTCAATACCGTCATGACGCGCTGCATCCATTGCACGCGCTGCATCCGCTTCACCACCGAGGTCGCCGGCGTTCCGGATCTCGGTGCCACCGGGCGCGGCGAGGACATGGAGGTCACCACCTATCTGGAAAGCGCGCTCGGTTCCGAATTGCAGGGCAATGTGATCGACCTGTGCCCGGTCGGCGCGCTGACCTCCAAGCCCTATGCCTTCCAGGCTCGGCCCTGGGAGCTGAACCGCACCGAATCCGTCGACGTCATGGACGCGGTGGGCTGCAATATCCGCGTCGATACCAGGGGGCGCGAAGTGCAGCGGGTGATGCCGCGCCTCAACGAGCAGGTCAACGAGGAGTGGATTTCGGACAAGAGCCGCTTCATCTGGGACGGGCTGCGCTCCCAGCGCCTCGACCAGCCGTATGTGAAGAAGGGTGCCAAGCTGAAGCCGGCGAGCTGGCAGGACGCCTTTGCCGCCATTGCCGAAAAAGTCGGCGCGACGACCGGCAAGAAGATGGCGGCGATTGCCGGCGACCTGGCCAGCGCGGAAGAGATGTTCGCGCTGAAAGACCTGATGGACCGCCTCAATGTGGCGAGCATCGATTGCCGCCAGGACGGCACGGCGCTCGATCCGAAACACGGCCGGGCAACCTATCTCTTCAATGCCACCATCGAGGGTATCGAGGAAGCCGACGCCATCCTGCTGATCGGCACCAATCCGCGCCGCGAGGCGGCGGTGCTCAATGCCCGCATCCGCAAGCGCTGGCTGGCCTCGGGCCTGCCGATTGCCGCCATTGGCGGGGTTGCCGACCAGAACACCGACCTGACCTACGACTTCGACTATCTCGGCGCCGGTCCCGATACGCTCCAGGAAGTGGCGTCGGGCAAGCACAGCTTCGCCAAGGTGCTGAAAAAGGCCCGCAACCCGATCATTATCGTCGGCCAGGGCGCATTGGCGCGCCCGGACGGCAAGGCGATCCTGACCCTGGCGGCGCGGGCGGCGAGCGAATGCGGCGTCGTGGTGCAGGGCTGGAACGGCTTCAGCGTGCTGCACACGGCTGCGGCGCGCGTGGCGGGACTCGATCTCGGCCTGGTGCCGGGTGCCGGCGGGCGCGATGTCGCCGGCATCGTTAGCGCGGCCAAGAAAGGCGATATCGATGTCGTCTTCCTGCTCGGCGCCGACGAGATCAACGGCGACGCGCTGGGCGATGCCTTCGTCGTCTATATCGGCAGCCATGGCGACCGCGGCGCCCACCGCGCCGATGTTATCCTGCCGGGCGCGGCCTATACCGAAAAGTCCGGCACCTATGTCAACACGGAAGGGCGGGTGCAGATGGCCAACCGCGCTGCTTTCCCGCCAGGGGATGCCCGCGAGGACTGGGCGATCCTGCGCGCGCTGTCGGATGTGCTGGGGCACAAGCTGCCTTATGACAATCTGGGGCGCCTGCGCGATGCCATGTACCAGGCGGCGCCGCATCTGGCCGCAATCGACGCCATCGAGGTGGTGGACGGGGGCGATATCGACAAGCTGGCGCTGGTGACGGCGGCGCCGAAAAAGGCGCCTTTCGTCAGCCCGGTCGAGGATTTCTACATGACCAACCCGATTGCGCGCGCATCCAATGTGATGGCGCAGTGCAGCGCGCTGGCCAAGGAGCGGGGCAAGGGGACCGGAACCGATGGCTGAGATTTTCTGGACCTATGTGCTGCCGGCGCTGATCATCGCGCTGCAAAGCGTGGTGCTGATGGTGGCGCTGCTGGTGGCCATCGCCTTCCTGCTCTATGGCGACCGCAAGGTGTGGGCGGCGGTGCAGATCCGGCGCGGGCCCAATGTGGTCGGCCCATGGGGCATCATGCAGTCCTTCGCCGACCTCTTGAAATTCGTGCTCAAGGAGCCGCTCATTCCCTCCAGCGCCAACAAGGGCGTGTTCCTGCTGGCGCCGCTGGTGACAACGGTTCTGGCGCTGTCGGCCTGGGCCGTGGTGCCGATGGGGGAATGGATCGACGGCACGACGCTGGTGATCGCCGATATCAATGTCGGCATACTCTATCTGTTCGCGATTTCCTCGCTCGGCGTCTATGGCGTCATCATGGGCGGCTGGGCCTCGAATTCGAAATATGCCTTTCTCGGCGCCCTGCGCTCGGCGGCGCAGATGGTGTCCTACGAAGTCTCGATCGGCTTCGTCATCATCACCGTGCTGCTGTGCGTCGGCTCGCTCAACCTGACCGACATCGTGATGGCGCAGAAGACCGGCCTTGCCAGCTGGATCGGCGTGCCGTGGCTGACCTTCCTCAACTGGTTCTGGCTGCCGTTGCTGCCGATGTTCGTCATCTTCTTCATCTCGGCGCTGGCGGAGACCAACCGGCCGCCCTTCGACCTGCCGGAAGCCGAATCGGAACTGGTTGCCGGCTTCATGGTGGAATATTCCTCCACGCCCTATCTGCTTTTCATGCTGGGCGAATATGTTGCCATCGTGCTGATGTGCGCGATGACCACCATTCTCTTCCTCGGCGGCTGGCTATCGCCGTTCGATTTCGCGCCCTTCACCTGGGTGCCGGGGCTGGTGTGGTTCGTCATCAAGACCTGTTTCGTTTTCTTCATGTTCGCCATGGTCAAGGCCTTTGTGCCGCGCTACCGCTACGACCAGTTGATGCGGCTGGGCTGGAAAGTATTCCTGCCGCTGTCGCTGTTCATGGTTGCGGCCGTCGGCCTGGTGCTCCAGCTGACGGGGTGGGCGGCATGATCCGGATCAATGTGAACTACGGGGCCGAGCGCGAAGGAGATTGCAGGTGAGCAGGGTTGCCCAAGCTGTCAATTCGCTTCTGCTGAAGGAGTTCGTTTCGGCGTTCTTCCTGTCGATGCGCTATTTCTTCGCGCCGAAACCCACCATCAACTACCCCTTCGAGAAAGGCCCGCTTTCCCCGCGTTTTCGCGGCGAGCACGCGCTGCGGCGCTATCCCAATGGCGAAGAGCGCTGCATTGCCTGCAAGCTGTGCGAGGCGATCTGCCCGGCGCAGGCCATTACCATCGAGGCCGGTCCGCGGCGCAATGACGGCACGCGGCGCACGACGCGCTACGACATCGACATGGTGAAGTGCATCTATTGCGGCTTCTGCCAGGAGGCGTGTCCGGTGGAGGCCATCGTCGAGGGGCCGAATTTCGAATACGCGGTGGAGACCCGCGAAGAGCTTTATTACGACAAGGAGCGCCTGCTCAATAACGGCGACCGGTGGGAGCGCGAACTGGCGCAGAACATCGCGCTCGATGCGCCGTACCGATGAGCGGGCAGGGCTGGGACCACAACGGGGGCTCGTTTAAATCATGATCCTGGCGGGAGCCTTCTTCTACCTGTTCGCGGGCCTGGCCGTTGCCGCCGCGTTCATGGTCATCACCGCGCGCAATCCTGTGCATGCGGTGCTCTTCCTCATCCTCGCCTTTTTCAACGCGGCGGGGCTGTTCGTGCTCATGGGCGCCGAATTCCTGGCGATGATCCTGGTCATCGTCTATGTCGGCGCGGTGGCGGTGCTGTTCCTGTTCGTGGTGATGATGCTCGATATCGATTTCGTCGAGCTGAAGCAGGGATTTCTGCAATATCTGCCATTCGGCGCGCTGGTCGGCGCGATCCTTCTGATCGAGCTCATCCTGGTGCTCGGCTCGTGGGTCATCTCGCCTGATATCGCCCAGCATGCCGGCGCGCCCCTGGCGGCGGACGGGGTGACCAACACCCAGGCGCTGGGGCAGATCCTCTATACGAAATACGTCTATTTCTTCGAGGCTGCGGGCATGATCCTGCTGGTGGCGATGATCGGCGCCATCGTGCTCACCCTGCACCACAAGCCGGCCGCCAAGCGGCAGAATATCGCCGCCCAGGTGGGGCGCGATCCCAAGACGGCAATCGAGATCCGGCATGTCGAGCCCGGACAGGGTATCTGAGGCGGGACGGGGAACAAGGACATGATTATAGGTCTTTCGCATTATCTCACCGTCGCCGCGATCCTGTTCACGCTTGGCATCTTCGGCATTTTCGTCAACCGAAAGAACGTCATCGTCATCCTGATGTCGATCGAGCTGATGCTGCTGGCGGTCAATATCAACCTGGTCGCCTTCTCGACCCATATCGGCGATCTGGTGGGCCAGGTTTTCGCGCTTCTGGTGCTCACCGTCGCCGCCGGCGAAGCGGCTATCGGCCTGGCCATTCTGGTCGTTTTCTACCGCAACCGCGGCTCCATCGCGGTTGAGGACATCAACATGATGAAAGGGTGAGGCGGCATGTATTCGGCCATTGTCTTCCTGCCGCTCCTGGGCGCCCTGATCGCCGGCTTTTTCGGCCGCCAGATCGGAGCGCGCGCAAGCGAGATCATTACCTGCACCTTGCTCACCATTTCGGCGGTGCTGTCCTGGGTTGCCTTCTTCTCCATCGGCGTTGACGGCGGCGAGGAGCATGTCACGGTGCTGCGCTGGCTGACCTCCGACACATTGCAGGTCAATTGGGCCTTCCGCATCGATACGCTGACGGCGGTGATGCTGGTGGTGGTCAACACGGTGTCGGCGCTGGTGCACTGGTATTCCATCGGCTACATGCACCACGATCCGCACCGGCCGCGCTTCTTCGCCTATCTGTCGCTGTTCACCTTCGCCATGCTGATGCTGGTGACGGCGGACAATTTCCTTCAGCTGTTCTTCGGCTGGGAAGGGGTGGGCCTGGCGTCCTATCTGCTGATCGGCTTCTGGTATCTCAAGCCCTCGGCCAATGCGGCGGCGATCAAGGCCTTTGTCGTAAACCGGGTCGGCGATTTCGGCTTCGCGCTCGGCATTTTCGCCATCTTTCTTATTTTCGGCACCATTTCGTTCGAGGAAGTGTTCGCCAATGCGCCGGCGCTGCCCGAAGCGGCGCGCACCATGACCTTCCTGTCATGGGAATTCGACACCCTGACGGTGATCTGCCTGCTGCTGTTCATGGGCGCCATGGGCAAGTCGGCGCAGTTCCTGCTGCATACCTGGCTCCCCGATGCCATGGAGGGTCCGACACCGGTGTCGGCGCTGATCCATGCCGCGACCATGGTCACCGCCGGCGTCTTCATGGTGGCGCGCCTTTCTCCGCTGTTCGCGCTGTCTGAGACGGCAATGATGGTGGTCACCATCGTCGGCGCGACGACGGCGTTCTTCGCCGCCACGGTGGGCCTGGTGCAGAACGACATCAAGCGGGTGATCGCCTATTCGACCTGCTCGCAGCTCGGCTACATGTTCGTGGCGCTGGGCGTGGGCGCCTTCTCGGCCGGCATTTTCCACCTCTTCACCCATGCCTTCTTCAAGGCGCTGCTGTTCCTTGGCTCCGGCGCGGTGATCCACGCCATGTCCGACGAGCAGGACATGCGCAACATGGGCGGACTGCGGAATATGATTCCGGTGACCTACTGGATGATGGCGATCGGCACCCTGGCGCTGACCGGCTTTCCCTTCACAGCCGGCTTCTTCTCCAAGGACGCGATCATCGAATCGGCATTCGTCGCCCATAACGGCTGGGGTTTCTATGCCTTCCTGGCCACCGTCATCGCCGCGGGGCTGACCTCCTTCTATTCCTGGCGGCTCATGTTCCTGACCTTCCACGGGCGCTCGCGCGCCTCGGCCGACGTGCTGCATCACGTCCATGAGTCGCCGGCGGTGATGCTGGTGCCGCTGGGCGTGCTGGCCATCGGCGCGCTGGGCGCCGGCTATCTGTTCAAGGACCTGTTCATTGGCGGGAACCACGAGCATTTCTGGCGCGAAGCCATGGCGGCTGCCGGCGGCACGGAAATCCTCGAAGCCATGCATCACGCGCCGGGCTGGGTGGCGTGGTCGCCGACGGTGATGATGGCGGCAGGATTCGTGCTCGCCTGGTACATGTATATCCGCCGGCCCGAAGTCCCCGTGGCCCTGGCCCGCCGCCATGTGCTGCTCTACAAGTTCCTGCTCAACAAGTGGTATTTCGACGAGATCTACGACTTCCTGCTGGTGCGCCCGGCGATGCGCCTCGGCCGTTTCCTGTGGAAGCAGGGCGATGGGCGCGTCATTGACGGCTTCGGCCCCGATGGCGTCTCGGCCCGCGTTCTCGACGTCACCCGTTCCGCGGTGCGCCTCCAGAGCGGCTACGTCTATCACTACGCCTTCGCCATGCTTATCGGCGTTGCCGCGCTAATCACCTGGTATATGTTCACGGGGAGCGTGCACTGATGTCCTTCGGGCCGATCCTTTCCCTCGTTACCTGGCTGCCGATTGCCGGCACGCTGTTCATTTTCCTGATCCGGGACGATGGCGAGGTTTCCAACACCGCGGCGCGGCGCGTCGCCCTGATGACCACCACCATCACCTTCCTGCTGTCGCTGGGGATCTGGGCCGGGTTCGACCCCAATACGGCCGATTTCCAGTTCGTCGAGAAATATGACTGGCTGGCCGGGACCATCAGCTACCACATGGGCGTCGACGGCATTTCCATGCTGTTCGTCATCCTCACCACCTTCCTGATGCCGCTGTGCATTCTTGCCAGCTGGGTCGTCATCAAGGAGCGGGTGAAGGAATACATGATCGCCTTCCTGGTGCTCGAGACGCTGATGATCGGCGTCTTCACCTCGCTCGATCTGGTGCTGTTCTACCTGTTCTTCGAAGGCGGCCTGATCCCGATGTTCCTGATCATCGGGGTGTGGGGCGGCCCGCGGCGGGTCTATGCCAGCTTCAAGTTCTTCCTCTACACGCTGCTCGGTTCGGTGCTGATGCTGCTGGCGATCATGGCGATGTACTGGCAGGCCGGCACGACCGACATTCCGACCCTGCTGACCCACGAGTTCCCGACCGGGATGCAGACCTGGCTGTGGCTCGCCTTCTTCGCCTCCTTCGCGGTCAAGATGCCGATGTGGCCGGTCCATACCTGGCTTCCCGACGCCCATGTCGAGGCGCCGACGGCCGGATCGGTGGTGCTGGCGGCGATCCTGCTGAAAATGGGCGGCTACGGCTTCCTGCGCTTTTCGCTGCCGATGTTCCCGCTGGCGTCCGACCTGTTCGCGCCGCTGGTGTTCACGCTGTCGGTGGTGGCCATCATCTACACCTCGCTGGTGGCGCTGATGCAGGAGGATATCAAGAAGCTGATCGCCTATTCCTCGGTGGCCCATATGGGCTTCGTGACCATGGGCATCTTCACGCTCACCCATCAGGGCGTGCAGGGCGGCATCTTCCAGATGCTGTCGCACGGCATCGTGTCGGGCGCGCTCTTCCTTTGCGTCGGCGTGGTCTATGACCGCATGCATACGCGCGAAATCGCCGCCTATGGCGGGCTGGTAAACCGGATGCCGGTCTATGCCTTCGTGTTCATGGTCTTCACCATGGCCAATGTCGGCCTGCCGGGCACCAGCGGTTTTGTCGGCGAGTTCCTGACCCTGCTCGGCGCTTTCAAGGTCAACAGCTGGGTTGCCTTCCTCGCCACCTCCGGGGTGATCCTGTCGGCCGGCTATGCGCTCTGGCTCTATCGCCGGGTCATTTTCGGGGTTCTCGAAAAGGAGAGCCTGAAGAACATCGCCGACATGAACCGGCGCGAGATCGCGATTCTGGCGCCGCTGGTGGTGCTGACGATCCTTTTCGGCGTCTATCCGAGTCCGCTCATCGACGTCACGGAAGTGTCGGTGCGCAATCTGATCGAACATTATCAAGCTGCGCTTGCGGCGGTCGACGCGACCAGCCTGGCAGCGCGCTGAGAGGAGCCTAGACGCCCATGCCTTCCATGGCCCTGCCAAATCTCGCTCCGGCGATACCGGAAATCATCCTCGCCGTCGGCGCAATGGCGATGCTGATGCTTGGCGTGTTCCGCTCCGGGCGTGTCTCGGACATGATCAACGCCCAGGCCGTGGTCGTGCTGGTGCTGGCCGCCGCCGCCGTCATCCTGGTGCCCGGCAAGCTGCTGCTGACCTTTGACGGGGTCTTTATCCTCGACGACTTTGCCCGCTTCATGAAAGTGCTGACCATCATCGGCTCGCTGGTCGCGGTCGTGATGTCGATCGGCTATTTCAAGGCCGAAAAGGCGATGCGCTTCGAATTCCCCATCCTCATCGTGCTGGCGACGCTGGGCATGATGATGATGATTTCGGCCAATGGGCTGATCGCGCTCTATATGGGGCTGGAGTTGCAGAGCCTGGCGCTCTATGTCGTTGCCGCGATCCAGCGCGATTCAGCGCGCGCGACGGAAGCCGGGCTGAAATATTTCGTCCTTGGCGCGCTGGCCTCGGGCATGCTGCTTTACGGCGCCTCGCTGATCTACGGCTTTTCCGGCACGACGGAATTTGCCGGGATCGCGGCGGTGATCGCCGGCGGCGGGATGTCGCTGGGGCTGATCTTCGGCATTGTGTTCCTGCTGGCGGGCCTTGCCTTCAAGGTTTCGGCGGTGCCCTTCCATATGTGGACGCCGGACGTCTATGAAGGCGCTCCGACTCCGGTCACAGCTTTCTTCGCCGCCGCGCCCAAGATTGCCGCCATGGCGATTTTCGTGCGCACCATGGTCACGGCCTTCCCGGCGGCAACGCCTGAATGGCAGCAGATCGTCGTCTTCATCTCCATCGCCTCGATGGCGCTGGGCGCATTCGCCGCTATCGGCCAGACCAATATCAAGCGGCTGATGGCCTATAGTTCGATCGGCCATATGGGCTTTGCCCTGGTCGGTCTGGCATCGGGCAGCCTGGCCGGTGTCAAGGGCGTCATCATCTACCTGTCCATCTATCTGGCCATGACGGCGGGCACTTTCGCCTGCATCTTGGCGATGCGGCGGCGCGAGGGCGCGGTGGAGGAAATCGACGAATTGGCCGGCCTTGCCAAGCGCAGCCCGATGTTCGCCTTCCTGCTCGCCATGCTGATGTTCAGCCTGGCCGGCATTCCGCCGCTGGCCGGGTTCTTCGCCAAGTTCTATGTTTTCCTGGCGGCCATCGAGGCCCAGCTTTACGGGCTTGCCGTTCTCGGCGTGCTCTCCAGCGTGGTCGGGGCGTTCTATTATCTGCGCATCATCAAGATCATGTATTTCGACGAGCCGGCGGAGGCCTTCGAGCCGATGCCCGGTGTCTTGCGCACGGTGCTCGGACTGTCGAGCATTGTCGTCATCCTGTTTTTCCTGATCCCGGGGCCGCTTGTCGCCGCGGCCGATTTTGCGGCCCGGTCGCTGTTCTAGGGCATGGCTGGCGCCGCCACCGGCAGCATGGGAGGGCGGATCGTCCGCCTGGAGGAAACCGATTCCACCAATGCCGAAGCCTTGCGGCGGGCCGAAGCGGGCGAGAGCGGTCCGCTGTGGATCGTTGCGGCGCGCCAGAGTTCCGGGCGCGGGCGGCGCGGGCGGGCATGGGTTTCGCAGCCGGGAAACCTGTTCGCTTCTCTGCTCCTCGGCGCGCCGGTGCCGCCGCAGCTTGCTGGGCAGCTTTCATTCGTCGCCGCCCTGGCGCTGCATCAAGCGTTATGCGCCTGCGCGCCCGATCTGGCCTCGCGGCTGACGCTAAAATGGCCCAACGACGTGCTGGTTGACGGGCGCAAGGTGTCGGGCATCCTGCTGGAGCGTTCGCAGACCGCCGGCGGCAGCCAGGGGGAAAACGCGGCCCTGGTCGCCGGATTCGGCGTGAACTGCATTTCTCACCCCGTAGATACGCCGTTTCCCGCCACCGACCTGGCGCATGAAGGCTTTGCAATTGATGCGGGGGCTGTCTTCGAACAACTGTTAAGCTGTTTTCAGCGCGAGCTTGCCGCCTGGGACACTGGCGCCGGGTTTGGCGCCATCCGCGATGCCTGGCTGGCGCGGGCCGGGGGCATCGGCGAGGAAATCCGGGTGACCCTGCCAAACGGCGAGGAGGTTCGCGGAATTTTCGACAGTATCGACAACGACGGCAACCTGATCGTTCATGTCGGCGAATGGACCCGCAAGCGAATTTCCGCGGGCGACGTGTTTTTTGTCGCACGCGGCGACGTACCAGAGCGCGGAGAGTAGGGCGGTTGTCAAAGAAGCGGCAGGAAGAGTTCGTGTTCGCGCCGCTCGGCGGCGTTGGCGAGATCGGCATGAACCTGGGGCTGTACGGCTATGGCCGCGAAGGCGCCCGCAAATGGATCGCGGTCGATCTCGGAATTACTTTTCCTTCCGAAACCCAGCCCGGTATCGAGCGCATCATGCCCGATATCCGCTTCCTGGAAGAAGAGCGCGACAACCTGCTGGGCATCGTGCTGACCCACGCCCATGAAGACCATTATGGCGCCGTCGGCGACCTGTGGCCGCGCCTTGGAGCGCCGGTCTACGCGACGCCTTTTTCGGCCGGGCTGCTGCGCGCGAAGATGGCCGAAGAGCGGATCCACGCGCCAATTCCGCTCAAGGAAGTAGCGCTTGGCGGGTCCATCGAACTGGGGCCGTTCGCCATTCGCTTCGTCACCACCACGCACTCCATCCCCGAGCCCAACGGACTGATCATCGAGACGGCCGCGGGCACCGCCTATCACAGTGGCGACTGGAAGATCGACGGCGCGCCGCAGATCGGCGGGCCGACCGATATCGCGGCGCTGAAGGAACTCGGCGCGCGCGGCTGCCGGGCGCTGATCTGCGACTCGACCAATGCCACGCGCGAGGGTGTCAGCCCCAGCGAGGGCGATGTCGCGCAAACCCTGAAAAGCCTGATCGCCGAGGCGCCGGAGCGGGTCGCGGTAACTGCCTTTGCCTCGAATGTGGCGCGGCTGCGCTCGGTGGCGCTGGCGGCCCATGCCGCCGGCCGGCGCACCATTCTCATCGGGCGGGCCATGCACCGGGTGGTGACGGTGGCCCGCGAGGCCGGCTATCTGCACGACGTGCCGGATTTTTTGACCGAGCACGATTTCAAGCAGTTGCCGCGCAATGAAGTGGTTCTGCTGGTCACCGGGAGCCAGGGGGAATCGCGCGCCGCTCTGGCGCGGATCGCTCAGGGCAACCATCCGGCGGTCAGTCTTGCCGCCGGCGACCGCGTCATCTTTTCCTCGCGCACCATTCCCGGCAACGAAAAGGCGGTGGGGCAGGTGCAGAATGCCCTGGTGCGCGCCGGAATGGACGTCATCACCGATGCCGACGGGCTGGTTCACGTCTCGGGGCATCCGCGGCGCGGCGAACTGGTGCAGCTTTATGACTGGCTCAAGCCCGAAGTGGCGATCCCGGTTCACGGCGAGGCGCGCCACCTGGCCGCCCACGCCAAGCTGGCGCGCGAGCGCGGGGTCAGGGAAGTGGTGACGATCTTCAACGGCGACATGGTACGCCTGGCGCCGGGACCGGCGGCGATCATCGACGAGTTGCCAAGCGGACGGCTGCACAAGGATGGCCGCATCACGGTGGCGGAGGACGACGAGGCGCTGCGCGAGCGCCGCCGCCTGAGTTTCAACGGGCTGGTCGTGGTTGCCCTTACCGTCACCTCGAAAGGCGAGTTGGTGGCGGAACCGGAGGTGCGGTTGCTCGGTATCCCGAGCGCCGACGAGGAGGGCGGGTCGATGCTCGAACTGGTGTATGACACCATAGATTCGGTCATTACCTCGATCCCCAAGCCGAGGCGCAAGGATGCCGATCTGTTGCGCGAGGCGGTGCGCCGGGGCGTGCGCGCCACGCTGGGCGAGGTCTGGGGCAAGAGGCCGGTTTGCGAAGTGATGGTGACGCGGATCTGAGGGCCGCGGCCCCGATGCCTTGCGGCGCCGGGGCGGCTCGACTAGGTTCGCGCCCAGTCAGGAACGAGAAGGAATGGGATGCCCATGATTGGCCGTTTGAACCATGTTGCGATCGCCGTGCCGGACATTGCCGCCGCGGCCAAGGTCTATGAGGAAACGCTGGGCGCCAAGGTATCGGAGCAGGTTCCCCAGCCCGATCACGGCGTTACCACCGTTTTCGTCGAATTGCCCAATACCAAGATAGAGCTGCTGGAGCCGCTCGGCGAGGATTCGCCGATCGCCGCCTTTCTTGAGCGCAACAAGACCGGCGGCATGCACCATGTCTGCTATGAGGTCGAGGATATCATCGCCGCCCGCGATCACCTCGTCGCCAATGGCGGACGGGTTCTCGGCAGCGGAGAACCCAAGATCGGCGCTCACGGCAAGCCTGTGCTGTTCCTGCATCCCAAGGACTTCTGCGGCACCCTGGTCGAGCTGGAGCAAGCCTAGAAAGATAGTTCCCATGAGCCTGTTCAGCGCGCTGGCGATCTATTTCGTCATCTGGTGGCTGGTGCTGTTCACGGTGCTCCCCTTCGGCGTGCGGACCCAGGAGGAGGAGGGGGAGGTCGAGCCGGGCAGCGCGCCCAGCGCGCCGGCACGCCCGCGCATCGCCATCAGGCTGCTGGCGACCTCGCTCATCGCCGCGCTGGTGTTCGGCGCTTTCTATTCCGCCTTTACCAGCGGTTGGCTGGACATGGTGATCCCGCCGCGGCCGGGGCACTGAGGCAACCGCCCGGCCCAGGGCAAAAAAAAGCGAGGCTATAAAGCCTCGCAAAATTAGGTAAATTTGACCGTCCGGCATTTGAGAGCCGACGGTTTCCCCTCTCCTCCCTCGACTTGGGCCAGATGACCGGCGCGCAAGGCGCACGGTCGTTGCCTGTACCCAGTCACTTATGGGGCAGAGATTAGCGGGGCGCGGTTGAGTTGTCACCTCCTTTCCGCAAACGAAATGAGGCTAGTTGCAAGTTATCCCTAACGTAAACTGGGTTGACATGACGCTGGGTGATGGCAGCGGCTGGACGGGGCTTGTCTTTCGCTGGCAATGAGGGTTCACTTCGGCGCCTTTCGCGGTGCGCCGCACAACCGATTCCAGTTGGCCGAAAAGAAGCACTTCCATGCGCCTTTCCCGATATTTTCTTCCGACGCTCAAAGAGAACCCCAAAGAGGCGGAGATCGTTTCACACCGGCTCATGCTGCGCGCGGGGATGATCCGCCAGGAACAGGCGGGCATCTATTCCTGGCTGCCGCTGGGGCTTCTGGTGCTCAAGCGCATCGAGGCAATCGTGCGCGAGGAGCAGGACAGGGCCGGTTTTTGCGAATTGCTGATGCCGACCATGCAGCCGGCGGATCTTTGGCGGGCCAGCGGACGCTATGACGATTATGGCAAGGAGATGTTGCGCATCACCGACCGCCATGAGCGCGAAATGCTCTTCGGGCCGACCAACGAGGAAATGATCACCGACATCTTTCGCGGCTTCACGCGCTCATATCGCGAATTGCCCAAACTGCTTTATCATATCCAGTGGAAATTCCGCGACGAGGTGCGGCCGCGTTTCGGCGTCATGCGCGGGCGTGAATTCCTGATGAAGGATGCCTATTCCTTCGATGTCGACGCGCAAGCCGCGCGGCGCTCCTATAACCGGCAGTTTGTCGCTTACCTGCGCACCTTCGCCCGCCTCGGCCTGCGCGCGGTGCCGATGGCCGCTGATACCGGGCCGATCGGAGGCGATCTTTCCCACGAGTTCATCATCCTGGCGGAGACCGGCGAGAGCGCGGTGTTTTGCGACAAGGTGCTGGTCGAGATGGATATTCCCGGCGAGGAAGTGGACTATGACAGCGATCTCGCGCCGCTGGTGAAGGCCTGGACCGCGCCCTATGCGGCGACCGACGAGAAGCATGACGCGGAGCGCTTCGCCGCCGAGGTGCCGGCGGAACGCCAGCTTTCCGCGCGCGGCATCGAGGTTGGCCATATCTTCTATTTCGGCACAAAATATTCCGCGCCCATGGGCGCCGTGGTGCAGCTGGCCGATGGCAGCCAGGCGGCCGCCGAAATGGGGTCCTATGGCATCGGCGTCTCCCGCCTGGTCGCCGGCATTATCGAGGCCAGCCACGACGAGGCGGGGATCATCTGGCCCGAGGCGGTGGCGCCGTTCAAGGTCGGGCTGATCAACCTGAAATCGGGAGATGAAGCCACCGACGCGGCCTGCGAGGATCTTTATTCCCGCCTTGGAGATGCCGGAATCGATGTGCTCTATGACGACACCGACGAGCGGGCGGGCGCCAAGTTCAAGTCCATGGACCTGATAGGGCTGCCCTGGCAGCTCATCGTCGGTCCGCGGGGGCTGGCCGAAGGGCAGGTCGAGATCAAGCGGCGGGCGGATGGCGAGCGCATGACCCTGTCGCCGGAAGCGGCGCTGGAAAAGCTCTGCGGCTGACAGGCGCATGGGCCGCCGGCGCCCGAGTGGATAGACCGGAGTGGATAGAGTTGAGAAAGAGCGGACGGAACATGGCTGTATCCGACACCAGACCATTCTCCGGCTTTGAATGGATGCTTTCGCTGCGCTATTTGCGGGCGCGGCGCAAGGAAGGCTTCATCTCGGTGATCGCCGGCTTCTCCTTTCTCGGCATCATGCTCGGCGTCGCCACCCTGATCATCGTCATGTCGGTGATGAACGGCTTTCGCGCCGAGCTGATGAACAAGATCCTCGGCCTCAACGGCCATATGGTCGTTCACGCCATCGATACCCCGTTCAACGATTTCGACCTGGTGACCGACAGGATCTCGAGGCTCGACGGCATCGTCAGCGTGATGCCGACGGTGGAGGGGCCGGTGATGGCGTCTTCGCCGCTGGGCGCCACCGGCGCCCTGGTGCGCGGCGTGCGCGCCGGCGACCTGAAGTCGCTCAAGTCGGTGGCGGGAAATGTGCGCGATGGCTCGCTGGAGGAGTTCGACGGCGGCGAAGGCGTGGTTCTGGGGCGCCGCCTTGCGGAGAATCTCGGGCTGATCGCCGGGGAGAAGGTGACGCTGATCGCGCCGCGCGGCGCCGCGACCCCCTTCGGCGTAGCGCCGCGGGTCAAGAGCTACCGCGTGCTGGCGACCATCGAGGTCGGCATGTCGGAATATGATTCGACCTTCGCCTTCATGCCGCTCGCCGAGGCGCAGCTGTTTTTCAACAAGGAGAATGTCGTCAGCGCGCTGGAAGTGATGGTCGCCGATCCCGACCGCATGGACGACTACAAGCTGGCGGTGGAAGCTGCGGCGGGACGCTCGGTGTTCCTGGTCGACTGGCGCCAGCGCAACTCGACCTTCTTTTCCGCCCTTCAGGTGGAGCGCAACGTGATGTTCCTGATCCTGACCCTGATCGTGCTGGTGGCGGCGCTGAACATCGTTTCCGGGCTGATCATGCTGGTCAAGGACAAGGGCCAGGACATCGGCATCCTGCGCACTATGGGGGCGACGCAAGGGGCTATATTACGCGTGTTCTTCATCACCGGCGCCAGCATCGGCGTCGTCGGCACCTTTGCCGGGTTTGCCCTCGGCCTCGTCGTTTGCCTGAATGTCGAGACCATCCGCCAGGGCCTGTCATGGGCGACCGGCACCGAATTGTTCTCGCCCGAGCTCTATTATCTCAGCCAGTTGCCGGCGGAACTGGACAGCGGCGAAGTGACCATGGTCGTCATCATGTCTCTCGTGCTGTCCTTTTTGGCCACGCTGTATCCGGCGTGGCGGGCGGCGCGGCTCGATCCGGTCGAAGCGCTGCGTTATGAATGAGCGGCACCATGAATGAACTTGGCCATTTGCGCAGCGAGGGGGCGGTGGCGTTGGAAGAAAACGCATATGCGCGCACGCGGCAGGAGCCGGCGGCGCTGCAACTGAAGGGCATCCGCCGCGTCTACGAACAGGGCCGGGTGGGACTGGAGGTGCTCAAGGGCGCCGATCTCGTCCTGCATCCGGGCGAGGCGGTGGCGCTGGTCGGGCCGTCGGGCGCCGGCAAGTCGACCCTGCTGCATATTTCCGGCTTGCTGGAGCGCCCCTCGGCGGGTTTCGTTTTCATTTCCGGCGCCGACTGCACGGCGCTGGGGGATGGCGAGCGCACCGCCATCCGGCGCCGCGAAATCGGCTTCGTCTATCAGCAGCACAGGCTGCTTCCCGAATTCTCCGCCCTGGAAAACGTGGTCATGCCGCAGCGTATCGCCGGGCTGGGCAAGGGCGAGGCGTTCGAGCGGGCAGGGGCGCTGCTCGACATGATGGGGCTGAGCGCGCGTGCCAGCCACCGCCCGGCGGAACTTTCCGGCGGCGAGCAGCAGCGCGTCGCCATCGCCAGGGCGGTGGCCAATGCGCCGCGCCTGCTGCTGGCCGACGAACCGACCGGAAATCTCGACCCGCGCACCGCGGAAAGGGTCTTTACTGGGCTGATGGAGATCGTCCGCAAATCCGGCCTCGCGGCCCTCATCGCCACCCACAACCATGAACTGGCGGAACGCATGGACCGCACAGTATCGCTCACCGACGGGCTGTTGCACGAGGTGTAAACCCCCGTAAAGTCAATGGGATATAACCGTTTCCCAGTTTGCTGTTGACAAAAGAACAAAACCAGAACATTGTGTCTGCCACAGACCAAGGAGGGCAGAGACAATGGCAGTTTCCATCCATGACCTGGCGGCGGCGGGCGCGTTCATCTGTTTCAGTTTCGGTATCGTTTCGCTTTCCGGCGCATTGACCCATTTGCTCTAGCCGGGCCGTCGGCGGGAGCGCCGTCGCCTTTTGCCTATCGTCGTCTTTTACCAGTCGTCCGGAGCGCGTGTTTTTCGCCGATCCCCCCAAGTCAGGCGCCCAGCCCAATGGGCGGCACGGATCATCCCCCTCGGTCCGCTCCTGATATAAGTGGAAAAGCGCGCTCCGGCGGCCCCTCGGCGGGTGACTTGGCAGGCTCGCTTTGCGACCATGGCATAGGCGGCGCGGGGCCGGTGCCGGGCTTTCCGGCATGACAGGCAGGCGCCAGGGCGGAAGGGCAGCATGATGACAGCAGTGAAAGGTGGCGGGCCCGGTTTCGTTCACTTGCGGGTGCGCTCGGCCTATTCGCTGCTGGAAGGCGCGCTGCCGGTCAAGAAGCTGGTCGGGCTGGCAGTTGCCGACGCCATGCCGGCGATCGCCATCTGCGATAGCGGCAACCTGTTCGGGGCGCTGCAATTTGCCACCGCGGCGGCGGATGCCGGGGTTCAACCGATCATCGGCACCACGCTTGCCGTCGACATGGACGACGAGCTGGCTGCGGCGCAGGCGGGCGCGCCTGGCGGGATACGGCAGGAGCGGCCGTGCCTTGCCCTGCTGGCGCGCGATGTGACCGGCTACCGCAATCTCATGCAGCTGTCGAGCGAGGCTTATCTTGCCACCGATGGCGCCGAGCGCCCCCATGTGCCGCTGTCTTTCCTGACCCGCCACAGCGAGGGGCTGATCGCGCTTTCCGGCGGTCCGGGCGGCCCGGTCAACGAGGCTCTGCTGGGGCAGCGGGGCGATATCGCAGAGGCGCGGCTGGAGATCCTGCGCCGGGCCTTTGGCGACCGGCTCTATATCGAATTGCAGCGCCATGGCCTCGACGAGGAAAAAGTGTGCGAGCCGCTTCTGATCGATCTTGCCTATCGTCTGTCGCTGCCTCTGGTTGGCACCAACGATGCATTTTTCGCCCGCGAGGACGATTTCGAGGCCCATGACGCACTGCTCTGCATCGCTGGCGGCGCGCTGGTGTCGGAGGACAAGCGGCGGCGCTCGACCCCTGAGCACTGGCTCAAGCCCCGCGCCGACATGGTGGCGCTGTTCGCCGACCTGCCGGAAGCGGCCGCCAACAGCGTCGAGATCGCGCGCCGTTGCCGCTACTGGCCCCGTCCGGCCAATCCGATGCTGCCCCGGTTCACCTCAAGCGCGGAGCAGGAAGCGGCGGGGAAAAACGGGGCCGCCGCCGATCCGGAGACCGAGGAACTGGTGCGCCAGGCCCATGCCGGCCTCGAGGCACGGCTCGCAGCCCACGGCGCGGCGGCGGGATATGCCGTCGATGACTATCGCAAGAGGCTTGATTTCGAGCTCGATGTCATCGCCCGCATGAAATATTCGGGCTATTTCCTCATCGTTTCCGACTTCATCAAATGGGCCAAGGGCAGGGGGATCCCGGTGGGGCCGGGGCGCGGTTCGGGCGCGGGCTCGGTGGTGGCCTGGTCGCTGACCATCACCGATCTCGACCCCATGCGCTTCGGCCTGCTGTTCGAGCGCTTTCTCAATCCGGAACGCGTGTCGATGCCGGATTTCGACATCGATTTTTGCCAGGAGCGGCGCGACGAGGTGATCGAATATGTGCAGCAGCGCTATGGCGCCGACCAGGTGGCGCAGATCATCACCTTCGGCACGCTGCAGGCGCGCGCCGTGCTGCGCGATGTCGGCCGGGTGCTGGAACTGCGCTATGGCGAGGTCGACCAATTGGCCAAGATGGTGCCGGCCAATCCGGCCAATCCGGTTTCCCTGGCCCAGGCCATCGACGGCGAGCCGCGCCTTCAGGAGGCGCGCCGCTCCGATCCGCGCATCGCGCAGCTATTGAGGATCTCGCTGCGCCTCGAAGGGTTGTACCGCCACGCCTCGACCCATGCCGCCGGGATTGTGATCGGCGACCGGCCGCTGCGGGAAATCGTGCCGCTCTACCGCGACCCGCGCTCGAGCATGCCGGTGACCCAGTTCTCGATGAAGTGGGCGGAGCAGGCCGGGCTGGTCAAGTTCGACTTTCTCGGCCTCAAGACGCTGACGGTCATCGACAAGACGGTCAAGCTGCTCGCGCTTCGCGGCGTTTCGCTCGATGTCGCGGAGCTGCCGCTGGACGACGCGCGGACCTATGAGCTGCTGGCCAGCGGCGAGACCGCCGGCGTGTTCCAAGTTGAAAGTTCGGGCATGCGCGATGCGCTGAAGCGCATGAAGCCGGACCGCCTGGAGGATATCATCGCCCTGGTCGCCCTCTACCGCCCGGGCCCGATGGACAATATCCCGACCTATTGCAACCGCAAGCAGGGCTCGGAGAAGCCCGACTATCTCCACCCCATGCTGCAACCGATCCTGGAGGAGACTTTCGGGGTCATCATCTACCAGGAACAGGTGATGCAGATCGCGCAGGTGATGTCCGGCTATTCGCTGGGCGAAGCGGACCTGCTGCGCCGCGCCATGGGCAAGAAGATCAAGTCGGAGATGGACAAGCAGCGATCCGGCTTCGTCGCCGGCGCCGTCAGCAATGGCATCGAACAGGCGCAGGCGGAGTATATTTTCGAGCTCATCGCCAAGTTCGCCGATTACGGCTTCAATAAGTCGCACGCCGCCGCCTATGCCCTGATCGCCTACCAGACCGCCTATCTCAAGAGCCATTATCCGGTGGAGTTTCTTACCGCGTCGATGACGCTGGATATCAACAATACCGAGAAGCTGAACGAGTTCCGCCTCGAGGCGCTGCGATTGGGCATTCGCGTCGCGCCGCCCTCGATCAATTTCTCGGGCGTCGATTTCAGGCCGGACGGCAATGCCATCCATTACGCCCTGGCGGCGGTCAAGACCGTTGGCCGGCAGGCGGTCGAGCATATCGTGGAGGAACGCGAGCGCGGCGGCGTGTTCCGCGACCTGGCCGATTTCACCTCGCGCATCAGTCCGCGCTTCCTCAACCGGCGCGCCTTCGAGAACCTTGCCGCGGCCGGCGCTTTCGACTGCCTTGAGCCAAACCGGGCCGCCGTGGTGCTTGGCGCGGAGGCCATTCTGGGCCTTGCGGCGAGCAATGCCGAGCGGCGCGCCCGCGGGCAGAACGATCTGTTTGCCACGGACAGCGCGCCGCCGGCGCCGCGCCTGCCCACGGTGGAACCGTGGCTGCCTTCGGAGCGGCTGAGGCGCGAGTTCGAGGCGGTGGGGTTTTTTCTTTCTGGCCACCCGCTGGACGAATATCTGCCCGCGCTCCGGGCGCGCCAGATCAAGACCTGGGAGGAATTCCAGCGGCTCATCGACCAGGGGCAGAGCGCGGCGCGCCTTGCCGGCACCGTGCTCTACAAGCAGGAGCGCAGCGCCAAGAGCGGCAATCGTTTTGCCTTTGTCGGGGTGTCGGATCCGAGCGGGCAATATGAGGCGGTGGTGTTTGCCGACACATTGACCGAGTGCCGGGAGCTGCTGGAGCCGGGGTCTTCGATCGTCATGCGTCTTGAAGCCGATCAGCGCGACGGCGATACCAGGCTGCGGCTGCTGTCCGCCGAGCCGCTGGATGCCAATGCCGCCGCCATGCAGCAAAGCCTGATGCGCGTCTTCATTGGCGAGGACGCCTCCCCCGAGGCGCTGAAGGGGCGCCTGCCGGAAGCCGGCACGGGCGAGGTCGCGCTGGTTGTGGCGCTGGAGGGCGGACGGCGCGAGGTCGAGATCCGCCTGCCGGGGCGCTACCGCCTGACGCCGGAAACCGCCGGGGCCTTCAAGTCGCTGCCCGGCGTCATCAGCGTCGAGGCGCGCTAGAAGCTTCATCGCTTTACTTTTGGCGTTCCCGCGAAAGCGCGGCGAACGGGCTTGTATTGGCCGCCATTGGCGCCTATAAGGCGCGCCATCACACACGCGAAATGCGCGGGCGTCAGCAGGAGACATCTCTGACGGCCATCCGGTGCTCGCAAGGACCAGGTTGCCTGGCGAGTCACTTTTTCGCGGAGGTCGAACCGGAAAAGGAGAAGTTGAATGGCTTTGCCAGATTTCAACATGCGCCAGCTTTTGGAAGCGGGCGTGCATTTTGGCCACCAGACCCACCGCTGGAACCCGAAAATGGGCCCCTATATCTTTGGGGACCGCAACAATATCCACATCATCGATCTGGCCCAGACCGTGCCCCTGCTGCACCAGGCGCTGAAGGCTGTCAGCGATACCGTGGCAGCGGGCGGCCGGGTGCTGTTCGTCGGCACCAAGCGCCAGGCGTCCGAGGCTGTCGCCGATGCGGCGCGGCGCTCGGCGCAGTATTACGTCAACCACCGCTGGCTTGGCGGCACGCTGACCAACTGGCAGACGATTTCCAATTCGATCGCGCGCCTGCGCAAGCTGGAAGAAACTCTTGAGGGCAACGTTCAGGGCCTGACCAAGAAGGAGCAGCTGCAGCTCACCCGCGAGTCGGAAAAGCTGGACCGCGCCCTTGGCGGCATCAAGGACATGGGCGGCACGCCGGATCTTCTGTTTGTCATCGACACCAACAAGGAGCAGATCGCGATCAAGGAAGCGAAGCGGCTGGGCATTCCGGTGGCGGCGATCCTCGATTCCAACTGCGACCCCGACGGCATCGACTATCCGATTCCGGGCAATGACGATGCCGGGCGCTCCATCACATTCTATTGCGATCTGATCGCGCGCGCCGCGGTCGATGGCATCTCGCGGGCGCAGGGCGAAGTCGGCATCGATATCGGTGCCGCCGTCGAGCCGCCGGTCGAGCAGGTCGTCGCCGCCGAAGCGCCGGTCGTGGCCGAAGCCGAGGTCGTGATGCCGGTCGTGGGCGAGGTGACCGAGGTTTCCGAGGCGGTGACCGTCGAGGCGGTGACCAGCGAAGACAAGTTTGTGCCGCTGGATGCGCCGCGCGGCGCCGCCGACGATCTGAAGAAGATTTCGGGCGTTGGGCCGGTGCTGGAGCAGAAGCTCAACGATCTGGGTATCTATCACTATTGGCAGGTCGCGGCTTTCTCGGCCGAGGATATCGCCAATATCGACGAGAAGCTCAACTTCAAGGGCCGCATCGAACGCGACGACTGGATCAAGCAGGCCACCGACCTGGCCAATAGCTGACCTTCGGTCTTCGACTCACCGATTTTTGAACGGAACTGCAAGAAAGAGGCTCGTTATGGCTAATATTTCCGCCGCAGTGGTCAAGGAACTGCGCGACAAGACCGGCGCCGGCATGATGGACTGCAAGCAGGCGCTGTCCGAAACGGATGGCGATCTTGAAGCCGCGGTCGACTGGCTGCGCACCAAGGGTCTTGCCAAGGCGGCGAAGAAGGCGGGGCGTGTTGCCGCCGAGGGCCTGGTGGCGGTCGCCACCGACGGGCGGCGCGGCGCGGTGGTCGAGGTCAATTCCGAGACCGACTTCGTTGCCCGTAACGAGCAGTTTCAGGACATGGTGGCGAAGGTCGCCGACCTGGCGCTGGATGCCGGCGGCGATGTCGATGCCCTGGGCGGACTGACCTTTCATGGCGCCGCCAATTCCGTCAACGATCACATCAAGGAAATGGTGGCGTCGATCGGCGAGAACATGTCGCTGCGCCGCACCGCCGCCCTTGAGGTCAAGGATGGCGTCGTTGCCGCCTATGTCCACAACGCCATCGCGCCGGGCATGGGCAAGATCGGAGTGCTGGTGGCTCTGGAGTCGTCCGGCGATGCCGGCAAGCTGAGCGAGATCGGCAAGCAGGTGGCGATGCATGTCGCCGCGACTTCGCCGCTGGCGGTCAGCCCGGCGGAACTCGACCCGGAAGTGGTCGAGCGCGAAAAGGCGGTGTTGGCGGAACAGGCCCGCGAATCCGGCAAGCCGGAAGAGATCATCGGCAAGATGGTCGAGGGGCGCATTCGCAAGTTCTACGAGGAAGTTGTGCTGCTCTCGCAGACCTTCGTCATCGATGGCGAGAATACCGTCGAGAAGGCGCTCAAGGCGGCCGAGGCCGATGTCGGCGCACCGATCAAGGTCACCGGTTTCGTGCGTTACGCGCTGGGCGAAGGCGTCGAGCGCCAGGAAAGCGATTTTGCGGCGGAGGTCGCGGCCGCGGCCGGGCACTAGGCTGACTTGTTGCCCGAAGCGGACGAATCGCGGACTAATCGCCAGTCGGACTTGGGGTTGCGCGCCATCGCGCGCAGGCAAATACCGTACCGCGCCAAGGGCGCAGCGAGGGCGGAGTGAGCGGCAGGCTTGCCTATAGCCGGGTGTTGCTGAAGGTCTCGGGCGAGGCCCTGATGGGTCCCGAGCCCTACGGCCTTCACATTCCCACCCTTGAGCGCATCTGCCGCGATGTCGCCGAGGCCGTCCGGCTCGGCGTCGAAGTTGCCCTGGTCGTCGGCGGCGGCAATATCTTTCGCGGCCTGTCGGGCGCGGCGGGCGGCATGGACCGCGCCAGCGCCGACTATATGGGGATGCTGGCGACAGTCATGAACGCGCTGGCGCTCCAGGACATGCTGGAGAAGGTGGGTGCCCCGGCGCGCGCCATGTCGGCGCTGCCCATCGCCACGGTATGCGAACCCTTCACCCGCCCGCGCGCCTTGCGCCATCTCGACAAGGGCAGGGTGGTTGTGTTCGCCGGCGGTACCGGAAACCCGTTTTTCACCACCGATACGGCGGCGGCCCTGCGCGCGGTTGAAACCGGTTGCGACGCCCTGTTCAAGGGAACGCAGGTCGATGGCGTCTATTCGGCCGACCCGCGCGCCGACGCCGCGGCGGTGCGATACGATCAGATAGGCTATGACGAAACCCTGGCCCGCAACCTGAAGGTGATGGACGGGGCGGCAATCGCCCTTGCCCGCGACAACCAGATGCCGATAATCGTTTTTTCGATCACGGCTGCGGGGTCTTTCGCCTCGGTGCTCAAGGGGGAAGGGACCTGTACGCTGGTTGGAAATGCGACCCGGTCCTGATGGGCAGCAAGGATTTGCTACAGACGTGAAGATTTCGCCGCGCCCTGAGGGGAGTTGAGGCATGGGGGTGCCGGACGCCGCAAGGTGTGTCCGGCAAGGAAAGAACAGGCGAGAGGCGGGAGTTACCGATGGCCGACGACGAATTCGATATTGCCGATCTTGAACGGCGCATGCATGGCGCGTTCACTGCGCTGAAGGCGGAATTTTCCTCCCTTCGCACCGGACGGGCCTCTTCTTCCCTGGTCGAGCATATGCATATCGAAGCCTATGGCGCGCATATGCCGCTCAATCAGATGGCGACGATTTCGGTGCCCGAGCCGCGCATGATTTCAGTGCAGGTCTGGGACAAGGGCAATGTTGCCGCCGTCGATCGCGCCATTCGCGAATCCGACCTTGGGCTTAATCCCGTTGTCGACGGCACGACCCTGCGCCTGCCGATTCCCGAGCTCAACGAGGAGCGGCGCAACGAGCTGGTCAAGGTGGCCCACAAATATGCCGAGCAGGCGCGCATCGCGGCGCGCAATGTTCGGCGCGACGGCATGGAGCATCTCAAAAAACTCGAAAAGGATGCCCATATGAGCCAGGACGAACACCACGCCTGGGCCGAGGAGGTCCAGAAGCTGACCGACCGGACGATCAAGGAGATCGACGAAGCGCTTGGCAGCAAAGAGGCGGAGATCAAGCAGGTCTAGCGACACGCGGGATGCAAAAGTCCATGACGGCGGGGCACAAAATTGCAGGTCGGGCAGGGCCGGTTGCCGGCCCTCAGGCCGGGGCGGGCGGCGGCACGGTGCCGCGTCATGTCGCCATCATCATGGACGGCAATGGACGCTGGGCCTTGCGGCGCGGCATGAGCCGCACGCGGGGCCACCGCCACGGCATGGAAGCGGTGCGCCGGATTGTCCGCGAGGCCGGGGATCTGGGCATCGAGTATCTCTCGCTCTACGCCTTTTCATCCGAGAACTGGTCGCGGCCGGCTGGGGAAGTGCGCGAATTGATGGGGCTGCTGAAGCTCTTCATCCGCCGCGACCTGGCCGAATTGCACGAGGCGAATGTCCGGGTGCGGGTGATCGGCCGGCGCGATGATCTGAAACCCGATATCCGGCGCCTGATCGAGGAATCGGAAGCGCTGACCGCAGCAAATAGCGGTCTCAATCTGATCGTCGCCTTCAATTACGGCGCCCAGGACGAAATCACCCGCGCGGTTCAGGATCTCGCTGGCCAGGTCAAGGAAGGCACGATCGACCCGGCCGAAATCACCGCCGCCATGATCAGTCAGCGGCTCGACACGGCGGGGGTTCCGAACCCCGACCTGCTGATACGCACCAGCGGGGAGCGGCGCCTGTCCAATTTCCTGTTGTGGCAATGCGCCTATACCGAATTTGTCTTTGTCGACGAGTTGTGGCCCGATTTCACCGGGGCCACGTTGCGCGCGGCACTGGAAGAATATGGCGGGCGCGAGCGCCGCTTTGGCGGACTGGCGGCCAAGGCCGCACCCTGATTTTCAGATATTTTCCCGATCAGAGGATGCCGATGGCAAAGGGCAAGGAGACTGGCGGCTTCGCCGGAAAGGAACTGCTGATCCGCATTGCCGCGGCGGCGGTGCTGGCGCCGGTGGCCCTCGCGGCGGTGTGGGCCGGCGACTGGATCTTTGCCCTGCTGTGTGCCGCCGGCGCGGTTATCGTCGTCCTCGAATGGTGGAAAATGTGCGGATATGGCGCCTCGACCGTCGAGGCCGTCGTCATCGCGCTGGCCTTTGCCGCCACAGCCTGGCTGGTTCTGACCTTCGAACTGCAAGGCGCCGTGGCCCTGTTCGCGGTCATGATCGCTGCGGGCGCGCTTTCGGGGCTGCTGCGCAAGGGGGGGAGCGGCTGGCGCGCGGCGGGCGTGGCCTATGCCGGGCTTGCCATGCTGGCCCTGCTGGTTATCCGCAATGATTACGGCTTCGGCCTGGTCGGTGTAGTGTGGATCTTGGCGCTGGTCTGGGCCACCGATATTGCCGCCTATGGCGCCGGGCGCCTGATCGGCGGCCCCAAGATCTGGCCCAGGGTTTCGCCAAAAAAGACCTGGGCGGGGCTGATTGGCGGCGTGGCCGCCGCGGCCGCCACGGGCTACGTGATCGCCAGCCAGCTAGCCGAAAGTCCGGCCGGGCTGATTGCCTTGATGAGCGCGGGCCTTGCAGTTGTGGCCCAAGCGGGCGATTTTATGGAGTCCGCGCTCAAGCGCCGGTTTGGCCAAAAGGATTCCGGAACGCTTATTCCCGGCCATGGCGGCCTGATGGACCGTGTCGATGGCCTGCTGGCGGTGGCCGTGGTCGCGGCGCTGATCGGCATCTGGCGCGAGGGGCCGGATCTGGCGGCACGGGGACTTTTGATCTGGTGAGGTCCAGTTGGTGAAACATATCCTGTCTTCCCCGTCCCCGAGGCTGGCTCCTGTCGAGGCGCCGCGCCGGGTCAGCGTGCTTGGCTCCACCGGATCGATCGGCCGCAACACCGCCGAAATACTGGCCGCCGCGCAGGGGCGTTTCGAGGTCGAGGCGCTCATTGCCAATTCGAATGCGGCCCTGCTGGCCGAACAGGCCCGCGCGCTGGGCGCTCGTATCGCGGTCGCCGCGGACGAGTCGGTCGGAGACGAGCTCAAGGCGCGGCTGGCGGGCAGCGGCATCGAGGCTGCCGCCGGGCGCAGCGCCGTTCTTGAGGCCGCCGCGCGCCCCGTCGACTGGATGATGGCAGCGATCGTCGGCATTGCCGGGCTGGAACCAACCATGTCCGCCATCGCCCAGGGCACCCGCATCGCGCTGGCCAACAAGGAGTGCCTGGTGTCGGCCGGGGCCTGCTTCATGGCTGCGGCGCGACGGGCGAACTGCGCGATTATTCCGGTGGATTCAGAGCACAGCGCGATATTCCAGGCTCTCGGCGAGCGGCAGGGCAAGGAGGCGGAACGCATTATCCTGACTGCCTCGGGCGGGCCGTTCCGCACTTTTGGGGTTGAACAGATGGCGACCGTGACCCCCGAACAGGCCCTCAAGCATCCCAATTGGGACATGGGCGCCAAGGTCACCATCGATTCCGCCACCATGATGAACAAGGGACTTGAGCTGATCGAGGCCCATCATCTGTTCGGGCTGGAGGGCGGACGGATCGACATCCTGGTCCACCCGGAGTCGGCGGTGCACGGCATGGTCGAATTCGCCGACGGATCGATCATTGCCCAGCTCGGCGCCCCGGACATGCGAACCCCGATCGCGGTGGCGCTGGCCTGGCCGGACCGCATGGCGGCTCCGGCGCGGCGGCTCGATCTGGTTGAGCTGGGCCGGCTGACATTCGAAGCCCCGGACGAGAAGCGTTTTCCTTCGCTTCGCATTGCCCGCGAGGCCCTTGGCGAGGGGCCTGTGGCGACCGCGATTCTCAATGCCGCAAACGAGATCGCGGTTCCCGCGTTCCTAGCCGGCCGGATCGGCTTCCTCGATATCCCGGCGGTGGTGGAGCGGACGCTCGAGAGGCACGCCGGCGATTTCTCCGGCGCGGCGGACAGCCTCGAAGGAGTGTTGGAATTCGACCGTCTGGCGCGCGCAACGGCGAGCGAGCTTACCGCCTCGCTTTCACAGGACTGATTGGAAACCATGGATTTTCTGGCGCCGCTGAGCTGGCTGAACGACACCGTGATCGGCTATCTGTTGCCTTTCGTTTTCGTTCTGACCATCGTCGTGTTTTTCCACGAGCTTGGACATTTTCTTGTCGCGCGCTGGTGCGGTGTCGCGGTGAAGGTGTTTTCGATCGGATTCGGGCCGGAGATCTTCGGCTGGACCGATGGCAAGGGCACGCGCTGGCGCGTTTCCTGGGTGCCGCTTGGCGGCTATGTGAAATTTCTCGACGACGAGAATGTCACCAGCGCCGCGCCCCATGCCGCCGCCGATAGCCTGAGCGAAGCGGAACGCGCCGGCAGTTTCCACCTCAAGCCGCTGCGCAGCCGCGCCGCCGTCGTCGCCGCCGGCCCGATCGCCAATTTCATTCTCGCGATCGCCATCTTCACCGTCATCTTTTCGGTGTTCGGGCGCACCGTTCTTGAGCCCATGGTGGACCAGGTTGCTCCCGACAGCGCGGCCGCCGAGGCCGGGTTCCAGCCTGGCGACGTGGTGCGTTCGATCAACGGCGATGCAATCGAGAGCTTTTCCGACATGCAGCGCATCGTCTCGGTCAGCGCCGGCGTGCGGCTGCAGATCGAGATTGAGCGCAACGGCCAGCCCCTGACCCTGGTGGCGGTGCCGCGCATGCAGGAAATTAGCGACAATTTCGGCAACAAGCAGCGAATCGGCCTGCTTGGCCTGTCTCGAACCTCGACCGGGGAAAACAGGCGGCTGGAACGGTTTTCGGTTCCCAGCGCTTTTGTCCTCGCGGTCAAGGAGACGTGGTTTTTTGTCGCGCGGACCATGGGCTACCTCTATGACGTGGTCGCCGGGCGGCAGGCCGCGGACCAGCTTGGCGGACCGATCCAGATCGCGCAGGTTTCGGGGCAGGTCGCTTCCGTTGGCCTGCTGGCGCTGATCAATCTGTCGGCGGTGTTGTCGATAAGTATCGGATTACTGAACCTGTTTCCGATCCCGATGCTCGACGGCGGGCATCTGCTCTATTACGGCATTGAGGGGCTGCGCGGGCGCCCCTTGAGCGAAAGGGCCCAGGAATTCGGCTTCCGGATCGGCCTCATGATCGTATTGGGCCTTATGATATTGGCGACGTGGAACGATCTCGTCCGCCTACAGGTTTTGTAAGAAATCGTTGGTTTATTTTACCAATTGCCTGTTTGCATCCCCCGAAAAAGCCTGTAAAACCTCTCCATCGACGCCGTCTTTCGCCAATTGCATGGCGGGACGGTCTTTGCGCGCATGGCGCGCTCGGGGGAGCGGGATAGAGGGAAGTACGTCCGCATGTCGCGATTCTTGATGTTTTTCAGGGGGCTTACCGCCGCTCTGGTGATGGTGCTGGCCGTGTCCGGCACCGCGGCAATTGCGGTCGCGGTGAGCACGGACGCGGCGCAGGCGCAGAGCACCGTGATCCAGCGAATCGACGTGCAGGGCAATCGCCGTGTCGAATCCGCCGCCATCATCTCCTATCTGACGATCTCGGTCGGCGAGCGCTATGACGCCTTCAAGGTCGATCAGTCGTTCAAGGCGCTGTTTGCCTCGGGCCTGTTTTCCGACGTCAAGATCACCCTTCAGCGCACGACGCTGGTGGTTGCGGTGGTCGAGAATCCGATCATCAACCGCGTTGCCTTCGAAGGGAATCGCAAGCTCACCGACAAGACGCTGGAAAACGAGGTGCAGTCGCGTCCGCGCGTCGCGCTGACCAGCACGCGGGTGCAGAGCGACGTTCAGCGCATTCTGGTGCTGTACCGGCGCTCGGGGCGCTTCAATGCCACCGTCGAGCCCAAGATCATCGACCTGGGTCAGAATCGGGTCGACCTGGTGTTTGAGATCAGCGAAGGCGGCAAGACCGGCGTGTCGCGCATCAATTTCATCGGGAACCGGGCGTTCTCCGATCGCGCGCTGCGCAAGATCGTGAGCACCGGTGAAACCGGACTTCTCAGTTTCCTGCGCTCCAACGACGTTTATGATCCCGACCGCCTGGCCCATGACACCGAACTGTTGCGGCGCCACTACCTGCGCAGCGGATATGCCGATTTCCGGGTGGTTTCGGCGGTTGCCGATCTCGACCAGCAGAGCAATGCGTTCTTCATCACCATCACCGTGGATGAAGGCGAGCGCTACAAGTTCGGCGCCATCGAGATCGAATCCAATGTCCGGGCGCTTGATCCCAATCTGCTGCGCGGCGCAGTGCATACCTATGAGGGCAACACCTACAATCTCGAACTCATCGACCGCACGCTCGAAGACCTGACCCTGGAAGTTTCAAAGCTGGGCTACGCCTTTGCGCAGATCGTTCCGCGCGGCGACCGCGACGCTTCCGGCAAGCTGGTTTCCATCACCTATGTCATCGATGAAGGCCCCCGGGTCTATATCGAGCGCATCGATGTGCGCGGCAACACGCGCACCCAGGACCGCGTGATCCGGCGCGAATTCGATCTTGTCGAGGGCGATCCCTATAACCGGGTGCTGATCGAGCGCGCCAAGCGGCGGTTGAACGGCCTCGACTTCTTCAAGGAAGTCAAGATCCGCAACGAGCCGGGCAGTGCGCGCGACCGCGTCATTGTCGTCATCGATGTCGAGGAAGAGGCGACAGGCAGCTTCGCGGCCGGTGTCGGCTACTCGACCAGTGACGGTATTCTCGGCGACGTTTCGATCACCGAACGCAACCTGCTGGGCCGCGGCCAGTTCATCCGGCTGGCGCTGAGCGGCAGCTCCAAGCGCACCGACATCGATTTCTCCTTTACCGAGCCCTATTTCATGGATCGCCGCCTTGCCGCCGGCATCGATCTGTTCTCGCGTGAACTCGATTTGTCCGACGAGTCGGCATTCAAGAGCACGCGCCAGGGCGGCGGTGTGCGGTTCGGCTTCCAGATCACGCCCGAACTGTCGGTCAACACGCGCTATGTCTTCACCGCCGAGAGGACCACGCAAGGGGCGACAACGACGGCGACTTCGGCCGCCGTGCTTGCCGAACTGGGAACCGACTATATTTCACAGGTCGGATACACCGTCCGCTACGATACCATCGACAACAAGAAGGACCCGCGAAACGGTATCTACGCCTCGTTCTCGCAGGATGTGGCCGGCCTTGGCGGCACGGTGAATTTCATCCGCACGACGGCTGAAGCCCGGGTCTATCACGAGATTGTTGCCGATATCGTCGCCTTGCTGAGGGTCGAGGGCGGCCATATTGCCGGCTTCGGCAGCAAGGATGTCCGTATCTCCGACGCCTTCTTCAAGGGCGGCGAGACTATTCGCGGCTTTGCCCGTGGCGGCATCGGGCCGCGCGACGCGGCGGTCATGAACCAGCTCGGCGGCAAGGTCTATGCCGTCGCCTCGGCGGAATTGCAGTTCCCGATTCCCTTCGTCCCCGATGAACTCGGCTTCCGTGGCGCCGTATTTGCCGATGCCGGCACGGTGTTCGACACCGATACCAAGGGCAAGCTGTTCGATACCAATGGCGACGGTATTATCGATGCCGGTCCGATCACGGTGCTCGATTCCAGGGCGATACGCTCATCGGTCGGCGCCAGCCTTCTTTGGAACTCGCCATTCGGACCGTTGCGGGTCGACTATGCCTATGTCCTGTCAAAGCAGTTCTTTGACGCGGAAGAGTCGTTCCGGTTCGGGGCTGGTACAAGATTCTAGGCGTGCGGCTTGCCGCCGTACCAGCCATTTCCATCCGGCGCGGGCCTGGTAGCGGCGCGCGGGCAATCGATCGAGCGGCCCATGAGTGATCCCGTTTTCTTTCGGCGACAGGGTCCGTTTTCGGTAGCTGAACTGGCGGCCTGGACGGGTGCGAAAATTGCCGGCGGCGGCGATGGCAGCCGCCAGGTGCGCGATATAGCGCCGCTGGACTGCGCCGGGGCCGACGATCTGGCCTATTTCGAGAACCCGGCCTATCTCGACCAATTATCGGCGACGCGGGCCGGTATATGCCTTCTGGCGGAGAAATATGCCTCGCGCGCGCCTGAGGGCGCGGTGTTGCTCATTGCCGCAGAGCCCTATCGCGCCTATGCCGAAATCGGCGCCCGGTTTTATCCCGAGGCGCTTCGCCCTCTTGGAGCCTGGGGCGGCAGCGGCGTTGCGCCCGGCGCGCATGTCCATGAAAGCGCCCGTCTCGAAAGCGATGTAACCGTCGAGCCAGGAGCCGTTGTCGGCGCGGGGGCGCAGATCGGCTCGGGCAGCTGCATCGGGGCGGGAGCCATTGTCGGCAGCAATGTGCGGATCGGGCGTAATTGCTCGATATCTCCCGGCGCCAGCCTGCTCCACGCCCTGGTCGGCGACCGGGTCATCGTTCACCCCGGGGTGCGTATCGGACAGGACGGTTTTGGCTTTGCCATGGGCGGCCAGGGGCATGCCAAGATCGTCCAGACCGGCCGTGTCGTGATTCAGAACGATGTCGAGATTGGCGCCAATACGACCATCGACCGCGGTGCGAGCCGCGATACCGTTATCGGCGAGGGAACCAAGATCGACAATCAGGTGCAGATTGGCCATAACGTCGTTGTCGGCCGCCATTGCATTATCGTGGCGCAGAGTGGAATTTCCGGCAGCACCGAACTGGGGGATTTCGTTGCCATCGGTGGCCAGGTCGGGATTCTCGGCCATGTCAAGATTGGCGCCGGGGCCCAGATCGCGGCATCGAGCCGGGTCAGGGACGATGTTCCGGCCGGCGAAAGATGGGGCGGCACGCCGGCAAAACCGGTCCGTATCTGGTTCCGGGAAATGACCGCGCTGAAACGGCTGGGTGAAAGCGACCGGCCCAAAAAGGGTAGCTGAACCGGCGCCGCCGGTGACGAGGGCTGAACGAAGCGTTTTATTTTCGGTTGGTGGGGGCGAAAGGCAATGGCAGACGAAATGAGCGGGCAGATGAATAGTGCCGATATCATGCGGATCCTCGAACTGCTGCCGCATCGCTACCCGTTTCTTCTTGTCGACAGGATTCGCGACATATCGGGCGATGATTCCTGTGTCGGGATCAAGAATGTAACGATCAACGAACCGCATTTTCAGGGGCATTTTCCGGCACAGCCCATTATGCCCGGCGTGCTGATCGTCGAAGGCATGGCGCAGACCGCGGGCGCCTTGTGCGTCAACAGCCTGGGCATGAACGGCAGCGCGAAACTGGTGTATTTCATGTCGATCGACGGCGCCCATTTCCGCAAGCCCGTGGTGCCCGGCGATACGCTGGAATACTGGGTCAAGAAGCTGCGCCGCCGCGGCACGGTCTGGAAATTCGCCTGCGAGGGGCGGGTCGATGGCGTGCGTGTGGCCGACGCCGAATTAACAGCCATGATTGTCGATGCTTGAGCGCCTGGCCATGACGGAAATACATCCTACCGCTATTGTCGAAGACGGCGCCCGCCTGGGTTCCGGCGTAAGAATTGGGCCATTCTGCGTGGTAAGCGCCGGCGCGGAGATTGGCGACCGCACTGTCTTGCAGTCGCATGTCGTCATTTCCGGTCATACCCGCATCGGAAGCGATTGCCAGATCTTCCCCTTTGCCTCGCTTGGCTCGGCGCCGCAGGACCTGAAATATCGGGGCGAGAAGAACCAGCTGGTTATCGGCGACCGCAATGTCATCCGCGAATATGTGACCATGAATGCGGGCACCAAGCCCGATCAGCGCCTGACCCAGGTTGGCTCCGACAGCATGTTCATGACCGCTGCCCACATCGCCCATGACTGCGTTGTGGGAAATGGCGTGGTGTTCGCCAACGCGGCAACGCTGGGCGGGTTCGTTACCGTTGGCGACAATGTCATCATCGGCGGGCTGGCGGCGGTCCACCAGTTTGTCCGGGTGGGACGCAATGCGATCATCGGCGGCGTCAGCGCCGTGGTCAACGACGTCATTCCATATGGCATGGTGGCCGGCGACCGCGCCCAGCTTGGCGGATTGAACATTATCGGCATGAAGCGGCGCTCCATGAGCCGCCAGCAGATCCACAATATGCGCAAGGCTTACAGGATCATTTTTTCCGATATGGCGGCGCTGGAAAAACAGCTGGGCATGGCGCAAGACGCTTTTCCCGACGACGGCAATGTCGCCGACCTTATTGCCTTCATGCGCGGGCATTCGGACCGTCATTACTGCCTGCCGCGCCGCCAGCTGGTGATCTAGAACGATGATGGCGCCACGCCGCTCGGGAACGGCCCCCGGAATCGCGGCGGATGGCGCGACGCCTTTGGCCATCATATGCGGTGGTGGCAATGTGCCGTTCAAGGTCGCCAATGCGGCGCGCGATGCCGGCCGGCCGGTCTATCTGATCGGCATAGAGGGGGCCGCGGATGCCGACATCGCCAACTGGCCCCATGACTGGTTCAGCTGGGGCGAGGTCGGGCGGCTGTTCAAGCTGCTGAAAGCGGCCCATTGCAGGGACGTGGTGTTTGTCGGCCATGTCCACCGGCCGTCGTTTCGCGAACTTCGGCTCGATCTCGGCGCCATTCTCGAATTGCCCCGCCTGCTGGCCTTCCTCATCGGCGGCGACGACAAGATCCTCAGCGGCGTTATCCGCTATTTCGAGGACAAGGGCATCCAGGTGCATGGCGCCCATGAAATCGCGCCCGCGCTGATACTTGGCGCCGGCGCGGTGGGCCGCCACAAGCCGGGCCGCAAGGTGCGCGGGGATATCGCGCTCGGGTTTCGCGCCGCCGCGACTTTGGGTGCCTTCGATATCGGCCAGGGCGTTGTCGTCGAAAACGGACTGGTGCTCGCGGTTGAAGCGGCCGAGGGCACCGACCGCATGCTGGCGCGCGTTGCCGAGCTGCGAAAGGGACGCGCGCGCGGCGCCGGGGTGTTCGTGAAACGGGCCAAGCCGGGGCAGGAACTGCGTATCGACATGCCGACCATAGGCGAGCGGACCGTTGAACGAGTTGCCGAGGCCGGGCTGGCCGGGATCGCGGTACAGGCGGGACACACCATTGCCGCCGACCGCGAAGCGCTGGCCGAGGCAGCGGACAGGGCCGGGATATTCGTCGTCGGGATGATACCCGAAGACGCTTGAGGCAGCGCCATGGCCAACACCGACAGGACACGCGATGCCGGGCCGCAACAAGGCGGCGGACGAACGGATCGTCATTTCTTCCTCGTCGCCGGCGAACCATCCGGAGACATGCTGGGCGCCAGCCTCATGGAGGCTCTTGCGGGGGAACTCGGCGGCGCCGTGCGCTTTTCCGGCATTGGCGGTGAGCACATGCGCGCCCAGGGCATGGACAGTCTGTTTCCGCTGTCGGAAATGGCGGTGATGGGCCCGGTCGCCATTGCGCGGCGGATCGTACCGCTGCTGCGGCGAATCCGGCAGACCGCCGAGGCCGCCATTGCGTCGGATGCCGAGGCACTGGTGATTATCGACAGTCCCGAGTTCACCCATAGAGTGGCGCGGCGGGTCAGGGCGCGCCGGCCTTCGATGAAGATCATCAATTATGTGTCGCCTACAGTCTGGGCCTGGCGTCCCGGCCGGGCCAAGGCGATGCGCGGCTATGTCGATCATGTGCTGGCGGTCTTTCCTTTCGAGCCGGCGGTAATGGCCGAACTAGATGGGCCGCCATGCAGCTATGTCGGCCATCCGCTGGCGGCGCGCATCGATCAACTGCGCGGGACCGGGCAGGCGGCACTGTCGCCGCCGGTACTTGTCGTGCTGCCCGGCAGCCGGGTCAGCGAGGTGTCGCGGCTGATGGCGCCATTCGGTGAAACTGTGGCCCGTGCCAAGGCGCGGCTTCCCGATCTCAGAGTAATCCTGCCGGCGGTGTCTTCTGTTCGGCGACTCATTGAAACAGAAGTGAAAACATGGGACGTGCAACCTGAAATCGTCGGCGGCGAGGCGGCGAAACTGGCCGCCTTCCATGCCGCCACCGCCGCGCTTGCGGCGTCCGGAACGGTATCTCTGGAACTGGCGCTGGCCCGGGTTCCCATGGTCATCGGATACCGCGTCGAGCCTCTCATGGTACTTTTCCGCTTCCTGTTGCGGCTCCATTCGGTGGTCATGGCCAACCTCATTCTCGGCCGCAACGCCATTCCCGAGCTGCTGCAGGAGAAGTGCATTCCCGACTTGCTGACCGCGGCCCTGCTGCCGCTGCTTACCGATACGCCGCAGCGGCGCGCGCAGATTTCGGCTCTGGAGGAGGTTGCCGATAAGGTGCGAACGAGCGAACAGCCGCCGACCAATGCGGCACGGCAGGTTCTGGCCCTGACCGGCAAGCCGGCACCATAAAACAAGGTCCGCGAAAACCTTTCGGCTCTCGCGGACCTGGCGTTCTTCGCGTTCAGTGGCGGGTTGCCCGCGCGCTTCAGCTATTTGCGCTTGGACATCGGCACGTAATCGCGGCGCGGGGCGCCGGAATAGAGCTGGCGCGGGCGGCCGATGCGCTGATCGGGATCCTCGATCATTTCCTTCCACTGCGCGATCCAGCCGACGGTCCGTGCCACGGCGAACAGAACGGTAAACATCGTGGTCGGAAAGCCGAGCGCCTTCAGGGTGATACCGGAATAGAAGTCGATATTGGGATAGAGCTTCTTCTGGATGAAATATTCGTCGGAAAGCGCGATTCTCTCCAGTTCCATGGCGACTTCGAGGAGCGGATCGTCCTTGATGCCAAGTTCTGCCAGAACCTCGTGGCAGGTCTTCTGCATGATCTTGGCGCGCGGATCGTAATTCTTGTAGACGCGGTGACCGAAACCCATGAGGCGGAAAGGATCGTCCTTGTCCTTGGCGCGCGCGACATATTCCGGAATATTTTCGACGGAGCCAATTTCCGACAGCATGTTGAGCGCGGCCTCGTTGGCGCCGCCATGGGCAGGACCCCACAAGCAGGCAACGCCGGCGGCGATGCAGGCGAAGGGGTTGGCGCCCGACGAACCGGCGAGCCGCACGGTCGAGGTCGATGCGTTCTGCTCGTGGTCGGCATGGAGCATGAAAATGCGGTCCATGGCGCGCGCCAGCACGGGGTTGACCTTGTAGTCCTCGCACGGCACCGAGAAGCACATATGCAGGAAATTGGCCGAGTAATCGAGTTCGTTGCGCGGAAACACGAAGGGCTGGCCGATATGATACTTGTAGGCCATCGCGGCGATGGTCGGCGTTTTGGCGACCATGCGCAGGCTGGCGACCATGCGCTGGTGCGGGTCGTTGATATCGGTCGAGTCGTGATAGAAGGCCGACAGCGCGCCGAGGGCGCCGCACATCACCGCCATCGGATGAGCATCCCGGCGGAAGCCGGTGAAGAACTTGCTCATCTGCTCGTGGATCATGGTGTGATAGGTGATGCGGTGGGTAAAGTCCGCCTTCTGCGCATGGGTCGGCAATTCGCCGTAAAGCAGCAGGTAGCAGGTTTCGAGAAAGTCACCCTGTTCGGCGAGCTGTTCGATCGGATAGCCGCGATAGAGCAGCACGCCCTCATTGCCGTCGATATAGGTGATCTTGGAGTCGCAGCTCGCGGTGGAGGTGAAACCGGGGTCGTAGGTGAACATCCCGGTATCGGCATAGAATTTGGAGATATCCATCACGGCCGGGCCGATGGAGCCCTTTTGGATCGCCAGTTCCAGTTCCTTGCCGCCAATGCTCAGCTTCGCCTTATCACTACCGCTCATATCTCAACCCTCCAATTACCTACCGCTCACCGCAGACCAGAACGTTGCCGGACAACGTACTGAAACAAGACTCTCAGGTTCGGGAGCAGGAATCCTCGAATAGCCCGCCTCTGGATAGACGATTTGCACCCTAGCCGCAATGTTCCCGCGGCGCACTGAAGCGAAATAGCGCAGGGCAGTGGGGCCGCGTCAGGCATCGGCCGCCTGGTCGGCAATGCGCGCCAGGCTTTCTTCGCGGCCCAGCACCGCCAGGACATCGAAAATGGGGGGCGAAACCGCGCGCCCGGTAAGGGCGGCGCGCAAGGGCTGGGCGATGGCGCCGAGCTTTACTCCCGCCGATTCCGCATAGGCCTTGGTCGCGGCCTCAAGTTCTCCCGCCTGCCATTCCCTTGCGCCGGACAGCACGGGCTGGATCGCCGCCAGCATCTGCCGGCCTTCCGGCCCCAGATGCGTCAGCGCCTTGTCATCGGCGGCCAGGGGGCGGACGGCAACAATGAACTGCGCGCCCTCCCACAACTCCCGCAACGTCTTGGCGCGCTCCTTGAGGCCCGCCATGGCCATCAGCAGCTTGGCGCGCAGCGCATCGTCGATCCGGGCAGGGGCAGGGGGCGCATCGGGCGGAAGAAACGGCAGATAGGCTTCAAGTTCAGCCAGAAGCGCGCCGTCCTCGCTGGCGCGCATATAGTGTCCGTTGAAGTTCTCAAGCTTGGCGAAATCGAATCGCGCCGCCGACTTGCCGACACCATCGAAACCGAACTGGGCGATCATTTCCTCGGTGGAGAAAAATTCGTTGTCGCCATGGCTCCAGCCCAGGCGGACCAGATAATTCCTGACCGCGGCGGGCAGATATCCCATTTCGCGGTAGGCCTCGACGCCAAGGGCGCCGTGGCGCTTGGACAGCTTGGCGCCATCCGGGCCGTGAATAAGGGGAATATGGGCCATTTCCGGCACCGCCCAGCCAAGGGCGAGGTAGATCTGGCTCTGGCGCGCGGCGTTGGTGAGGTGATCAACGCCGCGAACGATATGGGTAACACCCATGTCGTGATCGTCGACGACCACCGAAAGATTATAGGTCGGGCTGCCGTCGCTGCGCAGGATGATCAGGTCGTCCATTTCCGTGTTTGGAAATACCACGCGGCCCTGAACCTTGTCGTCGATGACGGTTTCGCCGTCTTTTTCGGCGCGGAACCGCACCACGAAGGGCGCGCCCGCCGGGGCCAGAGCGGGGTCGCGGTCGCGCCAGGTGCCGTCATAGCGCGGCGGGCGGCCTTCAGCCGCCGCTTTTGCCCGCATGGCGTCCAGTTCTTCCGCCGTGCAATAGCAGCGATAGGCCTTGCCGCTGGCCAGCAATTGTTCGGCGACCTCGCGGTGGCGCCCGGCATGGGCGAACTGCGAGAATGCGTCGCCGTCCCAGTCCAGCCCGAGCCAACGCAAGCCGTCGAGAATGGCCTCAACCGCCGCCTCGCTGGAGCGGGCGCGGTCGGTATCTTCGATGCGCAGCAGCATTCGGCCGCCATGGTGGCGGGCAAACAGCCAGTTGAAGAGCGCGGTCCGGGCGCCGCCGATATGCAGAAATCCGGTCGGCGAGGGGGCAAAACGGGTAACAATTTGCTGCGATTCAGCCATGGCGCCTTCTCAACATTGCGCGAGGAAATGCGGGTGCGGGTGGTCAAGAGACAGCCCGGTTGGGCAACCCGATGCGGCGATGTAGCATAGCTCGGCGGCGGGGGTAAGCCCGCCGCCCATGGAGGCAGGCGACCTTGCGGCCCTCGGGGGGACCAGTGGCTGGAAACAAGGACCGGAACAGGCGCCGGGGCGGGCGCGGCGCCAATGCGGGCGGGCGGGCCGCCTGGGCGGCTATCGGCATCCTCTGGCGCCGCGCGCCGGACGCCTTTCTGGCTGAGCAGGACCGATGGTTCCTGTGGGTCCCGGTGGCGCTGGCGCTGGGAGTGTCGGCCTATTTCTCGCTGCCCCGCGAACCCATGCTGATCGCCCTTGGCGGCATCACGGTCTTGCTGCTGCTCATCGTTTACCGCCTTCGCGCCCGCGCCATGGCCCTGGCGCTGGCCGTCTTCCTGGCCTGTATCGCCGGGGGCATGCTGGCCGGCAAGATACGCACCGAGACAGTGGCGGCGCCGGTACTGCACAGGACGCTGGTGTCGGCCCATGTTTTCGGCTGGGTGGATGAACTCGCGCCGCGCGAGGACGGGCAGATGCGGCTGCGGCTGCGGATCGACCATATAGACCGCCTCGCGCCGGAAAGAACGCCGGCACGGGTGCAGGTCACGCTGCGGGGCGAGGCCGGCGCTGCGCTGGATTTGGGGACGCCGGTTCAGGTCAGGGCCTATCTTCAGCCGCCGCCCGAGCCGCCCGCGCCCGGCGCCTATGATTATGCCCGCGCCGCCTATTTCGAGAGCCTGGGCGGGGTCGGGCGCGCGCATGGGCCAATCGAGCGTTGGGAAGGGGCGGGGCCGGCGCCCGGGTTGCTGGCGTATTCGGCCTGGATCGGCAGGCTGCGCCAGGCGCTGGCCGCGCGCATCGTCTCCGGGCTCGACGGAGACAGCGGGCAGATCGCGGCAGCGCTCCTTACCGGGCTGAGGGGCGGCATTCCGGCGCCTGTCCTGGACCTGCTGCGGATTTCCGGCCTGGCTCACATCCTGGCCATTTCCGGCCTGCATATGAGCCTTATGGCCGGCTCGCTGTTCTGGCTGGCGCGGGCCGGCATGGCGGCTTTTCCCGCTTTCGCCCTGCGTTATCCGGTCAAGAAGATCGCCGCCGGCATGGCCCTTGCCGGAGCGGCCTTCTATCTCGCGCTGTCGGGGGCCGGCATCGCGACGCAGCGTGCCTTCATCATGATCGCGATCATGCTCGTGGCGGTGCTGGCGCAAAGACCGGCGATCACCATGCGCAATGTCGCGCTTGCCGCCATCGCGATCGTTCTGCTGCGCCCGGAAAGCGTTCTGACCGCAAGCTTCCAGATGTCCTTCGGCGCAACCGCGGCGCTGGTGGCGGCCTATGAGGCGCGCAACGAGTGGCTTTGGCGCCGGCCGGGAGCGCCGCGGCGCCAACTCGGACTGCCATCACGCCTGTTGCGCTGGGCGGGCGTCTATCTTGGCGCCATCGCCCTGACCACCCTGGTGGCGTCGCTGGCGACGGCGCCGTTCGCCGCCTTTCATTTTCATCGTGTCGCGCCTTACGGTCTGATCGCGAACCTGATCGCCATGCCCGCCGTGGCCCTCCTGGTCATGCCGGCCGGGCTGGCCGCCCTGATCGCCATTCCCTTCGGCCTGGAGCCACCCGCGCTCGCCATCATGGGGGCGGGCATCGACTGGGTTCTGGCCAGCGCGAGGCTGGTTGCGGACCTGCCCGGCGCGGCGCTTGCCGTCCGCCAGCTGCCGCTGGCCTGCCTGAGCGCGATCGTGCTCGGAGCGATGTGGATCATGATATGGCGGCGGCGCTGGCGGCTGGCGGGCCTGGTCCCCATCGCAGCAGCTTTGGCGCTGGCGCCGCTTGCCGCCGGCCCTGACCTTCTTGTCGACCGGCTGGGAACAAGTATCGCGGTAAGGTCTGTCGATAGCGGCCGGTTTTCGGTGCTGGCGCGTAATACCGCCAGCTATACCGTGGCGCGCTGGCTTGAGAGCGACGGCGACGGCCGCGAAGCGGCCCAGATCGACGCCGCCGCCTTTTCCTGCGACAGGGACGCCTGTATCGCGCCGCTGCCGGGCGGCGGGCACCTGGCGGTCGTCATCCACCGCGCGGCGCTCGCCGAGGAATGCGCCTCGGCGCGCATCCTGGTGGCGCGCTTCGCGCTATCGCGGGCCTGCGCCGGGCCGCAACTGGTACTCGATGCCAGATCTTTGACGCGTCATGGCACTCATGCGGTCTGGCTGGGCGGCAAAAGCGCCCGCGTGGAAACGGCGCGCCCGGTTGCCGGCGCGAGGCCATGGAGCGGAGGATGGGCCGGAGCGCGCGGCGCGGCGCCGCGCCGGAACGAAGATGAGGACTCTTTCGCCGGGGCGCAGGGCAAGGCAGGGCCGGGCAAGGAAGGGCCGGGCAATGCTGGCAAGAGCGGCAGGATTGGGCAGCAAAAAAGCCGCCGCGAAAATGAAGCGGCGTCACCAATGGACGGCGAAAGAGATATTTGACCACGGGCGCCGCCCGATACCGCGCCGTTGCCGGTTGCCGATAGCCGATAAAGCCGCCGCGGCCAGGTGCTCAATAGCGGCGGAACAGACCCACCAGCTTGCCCTGAATATCAACCCGGTCGGGGCCGAAAATGCGAGTCTCATAGGTTGGATTGGCCGCTTCGAGGGCAATCGAGGCGCCGCGCCGGCGCAGCCGCTTGAGCGTCGCTTCCTCGCGATCGACCAAAGCGACCACGATATCGCCGCTATCGGCCGAATTGGTGCGCTTGATCAGCACGGTATCGCCATCGAGAATGCCGGCCTCGATCATCGAATCTCCGCGCACCTCGAGAGCGAAATGCTCGCCGGGGGGCAGCATGTCCACCGGCATGGAAATGGTGTGGCTCTGGGTCTGGATGGCCTCGATGGGGGTGCCGGCGGCGATGCGGCCCATGATCGGTATGGCCACGGTTTCGCGATTGTCCCCGCCGTCTTCCAGGTTCTTTTGCGCGACCCGGCCCAGGCTGCCCTCAATGACCGAGGGGGAAAATCCGCCGCGGCCGCGCGCCGCCGCAAGGCTGGGCGACATCGATTCGGGCAGCCGCAATACCTCCAGCGCGCGGGCGCGGTGGGGCAGCCGGCGGACGAAGCCGCGCTCCTCAAGAGCGGTGATGAGCCGGTGAATGCCGGATTTGGAGCGCAGATCCAGCGCGTCCTTCATCTCCTCGAAAGAGGGCGGAACGCCGCTCTCCTTGAGACGCTCGTGAATGAACATCAACAGTTCAAGCTGTTTTCTCGTCAGCATGGCAAGATCTCAGTGCCCCGGTTTGGCCAGTGGCCGGCGTCGCCAGACATGGCCGGTGGTCAGCTTGCCCCGATCTTGCGCGGTCTGAGGCCGAAATGGCGCCGCGCAAGTACAAAGCATGAACATTTATATCTGTTCTATTTGTGTTCCGCAAGGGGTTAACAGGCCATTAATGGGTGGCGGCGCCTGTGGGGGCGGTGACTGGCCAGCCGACCTGAAAGGCCTGGGCGAGCGCCAACAAGTGTAACAGGAAGTGTCAAAGGCGGGCGCGGGCAAGACTTGTGACCGGAAGGACAAACCTGGGCCGCGAAAAATGCGTATAGAGGTCGGGAAACAGCGCAAAACGGGCAATTCTTGCCCATGCGCGACCGTCTTCAGCGATCAGAAAAAAGGGGCACTCCTCATGCAGATTTCCGATTCGAATTCCGGCTATGGCTGGGCGTCCATCGCCCTGCACTGGGCTGTCTTCATAGCCGTTGCGACGCTGTTCATTCTGGGACAGCAGCTCGACGACCTGGAGCCGTCGTCGCAGGCGGCGCGAGCGATTCGCGGCCTTCATGTATCGATCGGCATGGGCGCGGCGGTGCTGATTCTGGCCCGCTTCTTCTGGCGCCTCCGGCGCGGCGTGCCGGCGAATCTGGAAGGCACGCACCTTACCGACAAGCTTGCCATGGCGGTGCGTATCGCCTTGCTGGCAACCCTGCTGGTCCTGATCGTCACCGGCCCGCTCAATGTCTGGTCGGGCGGACGCGCGATCGCTTTCTTCGACCTGTTCGCCATTCCCTCGCCGATGGGGCGGATCGAATGGCTGCACGAAGCGCTGGAGGAAATCCACGAAATTGCCGCCAATGCCTTGCTGCCGCTGGTCGGCCTGCATGTGCTGGGCGCGCTGAAGCACCTGGTGCTGGACCGGGACGGCCGCTTTCAGGCCATGCTGCGGCCACGCCAGGCCTGAACCGGGTTCCGGCTCAGATGCTATCGAGGCCGATGATCTGAACCATGTCGCCCGCCGACGCCGCGAAGGCGTTTGGCGGGCGCACGATCAGGCAGTCGGCGCGCGCCAGCAGGGCGAGCATGGAGGAGTCCTGCTCGGAAAAGGGGGTGGCGGTGAGCACGCCATCGCCGTCGCGCGTCAGTTCGGCGCGCATATAGTGCTGGCGCAGGGTGTTCGCCTTCAGGTCGCTGCCGGCGCGCGCGAACTGACCAAGGGTTTCTTCCGAGTCCAGCCCCTGCAAGGCCAGCAAGAGCGGGAGCAGGAAGACGCGGGCGCAGACCATGGCCGATACCGGATTGCCGGGCAGGCCCATGACATGCATGTCGCCAAGGCGGCCGAACATCAGCGGTTTGCCGGGGCGCATGGCGATGCGCCAGAAATCCAGCGACATTCCTTCATCCTTGAGCGCCTGCATCACCAGGTCGTGGTCGCCGACCGAGGCGCCGCCAAGCGTTACCAGGACATCGACCTTTTCGCTGCGCGCCCTGGCGATGCATTCGGCCAGCGACTGGGTGGTGTCGCGGGCGATGCCGAGGTCGACCGCAACCGCGCCGCAGCGCTCGACAAAGGCGGCAATGCCGATGGAATTGGAGGAAATGATCTGGCCCGGCCCCGGCTCCTCGCCGGGCAGGACCAGTTCATCGCCGGTGGCCAGCACGCCGACGCGGGGGCGGCGATGGACGGGCAGGGCGGCATGGTTCATGGCGGCGGCAAGCGCGAGATGGCGCGGCGAGAGGCGCGTTCCCGGCTCCAGCAGCACGTCGCCTTGCGCGAAATCTAGCCCGGCGGGGCGGATATGGTCGCCAGGTTTTGCTGCTTCCTTGACCGTAACAATATCGCCTTCGCGGCTCGTATCTTCCTGGATGACGATGGCATCGGCGCCGTCTGGCACCGGCGCGCCGGTAAAGATACGCAGCGCCTCGCCGGCGCCCAGGGTACCGGGATGGACGAACCCGGCGGGAATATCCCCGGTGACCCTGAGCTGCACCGGCACGCTGGCGACGTCCTGCGCACGCACCGCATAGCCATCCATGGCGGAGGCGGCGAAAGGCGGCTGGGTGCGCGTCGCGGCGACGGCGCCGGCGAGCACGCGGCCATGGGCCTGCATCAGCGGCACGCTCTCGCTGCCCAGCGTCGCGGCCCCGGAAAGAATTCGGGCGCGCGCTTCCTCAACAGGCATCAAGCTCATTTGTCCACCTTGTAATGTCCGGAGCGCCCGCCCGACTTTTCAAGCAGGCGGATATCTGAAATGCGCATCGCCTTGTCGGCGGCCTTGACCATGTCGTAGACGGTCAGGCAGGCCACCGAAACCGCGGTGAGAGCCTCCATCTCGACCCCGGTCTGGCCGGTGACGATGGCGGTGGCGGTGACATGGATCGAACCGGTGCCGGCGTCGGGGGTCAGATCCACCGAAACCTTGGTCAGCGCCAGGGGATGGCAGAGCGGGATCAGCTCATGGGTGCGCTTGGCGGCCATGATGCCGGCGAGGCGCGCAACGCCAAGCACGTCGCCCTTCTTGGCGTCACCGGCCAGGATCAATTCCAGGGTTTCCGGCTTCATGAAGACGCGGCCTTCGGCAACGGCGACGCGCCTGGTCGCGGACTTGTCGCCGACATCGACCATCTGGGCCTGTCCGCTCTTGTCGATATGGGTCAGTTTAGGCTTGGTCATCGAGTTGCCCCGGCGCTGCTTGCTGGCGCGTCCTTGCGCAGGATTTCGCGGGTCGCGGCGGCGACATCGCTTGCGCGCATCAGGCTTTCGCCGATCAGGAAAGCCTCGATTCCGGCGGCCGAAAGGCGGGCCAGGTCGGCGCTCGAGAACAAGCCGCTTTCGCCGATAATTAGCCGCTCCGCCGGCACCAGCGGCGCCAGCCTCTCGCTGGTTTCAAGGCTGGTCCGGAAGGTCTTCAGGTTGCGGTTGTTGATGCCGATCAGCGGTGTCTTGAGCCTTAAGGCGCGGGAAAGCTCGGCCTCGTCATGCACCTCGGCAATGACATCCATGCCCCAGTTTCCGGCCTCCGCCTCAAGGGCGGCGGCGGTGTCGTCATCGACGGCGGCCATGATGATGAGAATGCAGTCGGCGCCCCAGGCCCGCGCCTGCGTGACCTGATAGGGGTCGAACATGAAATCCTTGCGCAGCACGGGCAGGGCGCACGCCTCACGCGCCGCGATCAGGAAGTCGGGATGGCCCTGGAAGCTCGGGCCGTCGGTGAGAACGGACAGGCAGGCGGCGCCGCCCTCCTCATAGGCCCGCGCCAGCGCCGGGGGATCGAAATCGGCGCGGATCAGGCCCTTGGACGGGCTGGCCTTCTTGATTTCGGCAATGAGGCCATAGCGGCCGGCCGCGATCTTGGCCCGCAGCGCCGCCGCGAAACCGCGCGGGGCATCTTGGCTCGCCGCCAACCGGCGCAATTCGTCAATTGATTTCAACGCCTTGGCGGCGCGGATTTCCTCGCGCTTGTAGTCTGCAATCTTGGTCAGGATATCAGCCATGGCAATGCGGCTCAGCTGCCGGAAGCGGCATTGGATACCGCGACCAGCCTTTCCAGAACGGCGGCTGCTTTGCCCTGGTCGAGGGCGGCGCGGGCCAGGTCGGCTCCCGCGGCCAGATCTCCGGCTTTCCCGGCAATGACCAGCGCCGCGGCGGCATTGAAGATGACGATATCGCGGTAGGCGCTCTTTTCTCCAGCCAACACACCGCGCAGGGCCTGAGCATTGTCCTCGGCGCTGCCGCCCTTGAGATCCTCGGCGCGCGCGCGCGCGATCCCGGCGTCCTCGGGATTGATCTCGAAGGTGGTCACCTTGCCGTCCTTCAGTTCGGCGACCCTGGTCGCTCCGGTGGTGGTGATTTCATCAAGACCCCCGCCGTGGCAGATCCAGACCGCCTCGGCGTCGAGATTTTTCATGACATGGGCCAGCGGCTCGACCCATTCGGGCGAAAAGACCCCGATCAACTGGCGCCGGGTGCGCGCCGGATTGGAGAGCGGGCCGAGCAGGTTGAAGATGGTGCGGGTGCCAAGCTCGACGCGGGCCGGGCCGACATGCTTCATCGCCGCGTGATGGGCGGGGGCGAACATGAAGCCGACACCTGCCTCGCGCACGCATCTGGCGATCAGCTCCGGCCCGATGTCGATATTGACGCCAAGTGCCATGAGCACGTCGGCGGAGCCGGATTTCGAGGACAGGGCGCGATTGCCGTGCTTGGCGACGGGAACGCCGCAACCGGCGACAACGAAGGCGGTGCAGGTGGAAATGTTGAAGGTGCCGGAAGCGTCGCCGCCGGTTCCGACGATATCGACGGCGCCGGCGGGCGCATCGACGGTCAGCATCTTGGCTCGCATGGTGGCCACGGCGCCGGTGATCTCGTCGACGGTTTCGCCGCGCACCCGCAGCCCCATAAGAAAGCCGCCGATCTGTGCCGGCGTCGCTTCGCCCGACATGATGACATTGAAGGCGTCGGCAGCCTCGGCCACGCTCAGGGACTGGCCGCCGGCAACCTTGGCGATAAGGCTTTTCAAGTCGGACATATCGTTTCCGCCGTTACTTCCGGTGCTCAGGGATTAAACCGGCCCGCGCCCGCGTGCAAGCGGCGCAGCCGCATTCAGCCATTTGCAGCCCTGCGGCCCGCGGAATTCCAGCGCGCCGCGAGATGGAGGAAATTCGACAGCAGGCGATGGCCATGCTGGGACGCGATGCTTTCCGGGTGAAACTGGACACCGCAGATCGGCAGTTCGCGGTGCTCGATCGCCATGGCGAGGCCGCTGTCGTCCTCGGCGGTGACTTTCAGGCGTGGCGGCATGGATTCGCGCTCTACGACCAGCGAGTGATAGCGCGTGGCGTCGAAGCGTTCCGGCATATCGTCGAACAAGGGCCCGCCGTGGTGGGTGATCGGCGTCACCTTGCCATGGAGCAGGCTCGGTGCGCGCACCACCTTGCCGCCGAAGGCCTGGCCGATGGACTGCATGCCGAGGCAGACGCCAAACAGCGGCACGGCGCGCCTTTCGGCCTCGCTGACCGCATCGAGGCAGATGCCTGCCTCATTGGGCGTGCAGGGGCCGGGCGACAGCACGATGGCCTCGACATCCTCGGCGAAAAGATCGGGGATTGCGACCTTGTCATTGCGGTGGACGCGGATCTGCGCACCGAGTTCACCCAGATAGTGAACCAAGTTGTAGGTGAAGCTGTCGTAATTATCGATCACGACCAGCATGGCGCCCGCTCTCCCTTACTGCGCGCGCCCGGCGCGGGCGGCGAAGCGAACCGCCTCGTCGCCGGCGCGAAACAGCGCCTTGGCCTTGTTGACGCATTCCGTCTGTTCGCTTTCGGGCACGGAATCGGCGACAATTCCGGCGCCGGCCTGCACATACATGCGCCCGTCCTTGATGACGGCGGTGCGCAACACGATACAGGTATCCATGTTGCCGTCGGCGGAAAAATATCCGACGCAGCCGGCATAGATGCCGCGTTTCTCGCTTTCCAGCTCATCGATGATCTGCATCGCCCGCACCTTTGGCGCGCCCGACACGGTACCGGCGGGAAATCCCGCGATCAGCGCGTCGAGAGCGTCGTGGGGTGGCGCCAGGGCGCCAGTGACATTGGAGACGATGTGCATGACCTGGCTGTAATATTCGAGGAAGAACTGGTCGGTGACCTTGACCGAGCCGATTTCCGCTACCCGGCCGACATCGTTGCGTCCCAGATCGAGCAGCATCAGGTGTTCGGCGCGCTCTTTCGGATCGGCCAGCAATTCCTCTGCATTGGCCTTGTCCTCGGACGGCGTGGCGCCGCGCGGCCTGGTGCCGGCGATGGGGCGTATGGTGACCTCGCCATTGCGCACGCGGACCAGGATTTCCGGGCTTGAGCCGGCGATGGCGAAACCGCCGAAGTCGAGAAAATAGAGGAACGGCGCCGGGTTGACGCGCCTCAAGGCGCGGTAGAGGGCGAAAGGCGGCAAGTCGAAGGGGGCCTCGAAACGCTGGCTGAGGACAACCTGAAAGATATCCCCGGCGGAGATATAGTCCTTGGCCCTGGCGACCATTTCCTTGTAGCGCTGCGGCGCGGTATTGGAGCTGATCGCGCGGTGGGCGGAAAGGTCCACTGGCTCCGCGGTCTGCTTGAGCGGCATATCGAGGGCGTCGATAACGGCGTTGAGCCGTTCCTCGGCCCTGGCGAAAGCCGCCTTTGCCGAAACACCGGCACGCGGGCGCACCGGGGTAACGACGGTGATCTCGTCCTTGATGGCGTCGAAGACGACGATGACGCGGGGGCGGATGAGCACCGCCTCGGGCAGGCCGAGCACATCCTCGTTGGGCGGCCCGATATCCTCCATCTGGCGCACCATGTCATAGCCAAGATAGCCGAAGACCCCGGCGGCCATGGGCGGCAGGCCCTCCGGCAATTCGATGCGCGATTCGACGATCAATTTGCGCAGCGCGGCCAGCGGCGGCTCATCGCAGGGCGTGAAAGCCTGCGCGTCCTGGTCCGGCGCGCGGTTGATTTCGGCGATATCGCCCTGCGAGCGCCAGATCAGGTCGGGATCGAACCCGATGATCGAATAGCGGCCGCGCACGGCGCCGCCCTCGACCGATTCGAGCAGGAAGGCATTGGCCTTGGTGCCGGCGAGCTTGAGCATGGCCGAAACCGGGGTTTCGAGATCGGCGACCAGGCGGGTCCATACCACCTGGGCCGCGCCGCCGCGGTGGCGCGTCTCGAAACTCTCATAGTCGGGTTCAATCAGCATTGGCGCTGGCTCTCCCGCTCAGCGCTCGCCGAGAACGGACTGAAGCGTCTGCTGATTGACGGAAACCCCGAAGCGGTCCTGCATGGCGCCGATATAGGCGGTCAGCAGGCTGCTGGACAGAGAATTGGCGATACCATCTACGATCTGGCGGGTGTCGTCGCCGTCCGGCTTGAATTCCGGCGCGGTGACGGAGGCAACCTGAAGCAGCACCCGGTCGGCGCCGTTGGCGTGGCTCGACGCGGCATAGGCTTTTTCGGGCAGGGCAAAGGCATTGGCGATGGCGGCCGGCGACAGGCTGTCGTCGCTGGCCGACCGCTTGAGCGAGCCCGTGGTCTGGACGCTGGCGCCCAACTCGCCGGCTATCTTCTCCAGGTCCTCGCCGCCCTTCAGGCGCGCCAGAAGGGCGTCGGCCTTGGCGGCGAGCCGGCGGGCCGTCTCCTCCTTGCGCCAGGCGGCAACGACATCGGCGCGCGCTTCCTCGAAGCTACGCTGGCTCTCCGGCGCCACATCGAGAACGTTGAGCCAGACAAACCCGCCCCCCGGGGTCTGGAGCGCATCGAGTTCAAGGCCCTGGTCGCTGTCAAACGCGACCTGAACGACGTCGCCCGCCGCCGGCAGACCGGTGACTTCCTTGCCCGAGCCGTCGCGGCCCCTGGCATCGAGCTGATCTATGACGCGGTAGGGGAGGTTGAGCTTGGCGGCGATATCGGAAAAGGAGGCGCCGCTGGCGCGCTCGTCCTCGACGGCGGTATAAATATCGAGCACCTTGCCCGCCGCCTTGTCCCTGGCCAGTTCGGCGCTGATTTCGCCACGCACATCGTCCAGCGTCTTGACCGTCCCGGCCTCGATGCCGGTGATCTTGAGGATGACGGCGCCAAGGGCGGTCTTGACCGGTTCGCTGACCTGGCCCTCGCGCAGGGCAAAGGCGGCTTCGGCGACGGCCTGGTCCAGCATTTCCGATTTGGCAAAGCGCCCGAGCAATACGTCATTGTCGGACAGGTTGCGCTCGGTGGCGATCGCGGCAAAGCCGGCTCCGGTCTTGATGCGGTCCGACGCCGCCTGAGCTTCTTCCAGCGTCGGGAAGACGATCTGCTTTATCTCGCGCCGCTCCGGCGCGTTGAAGCTGTCCTTGCGCGACTCGTAGGCGGCGGAGATCTCTTCCTCCGGCACCTCGATCGACTTGGCCATCTCGGCCGGGTCGACGTCTATCAATTCGATCTTGCGCAATTCGGGCTTGCGAAAAGCCGCCTTGTTGCCTTCGAAGAATTCGGTCAGGGCCGCGTCGTCCGGATCGCCAATGGGGTCCAGCGCGGCGGCGCCGACCGTGACATAGGAAATGGTGCGCTCCTCGTGCTGGAAGCGATGCACCGCCTCCAGCAGGACGCGCGGCGGCTCGCCGGTGGCGCCAATCGCGGTGGCGATCTGCTGGCGCAGATGGCGGCGGCGTTCCAGCGCGATATAGCGCGGCTCGGTCAGGCCGTTGGAACGCAGGACCTGCTCGAAATAGGAGCGGTTGAACTTGCCGAACGAGTCCTGAAAGCTGGGGTCGAGGGTGACCGACCGCACGATCGCCTCGTCGCTGATACCGAGCTTGCGCTGGCGGGCGTCATTGTCGAGGGTCGCCTCGCTGATGAGTTGGCCGAGTACGCGGCGGTCGAGGCCGAAGGCGCGGGCCTGGTCGAGGCTGACAGCGCTGCCGATCTGGCGCCCCACCTGCTGCATTTCGCGCTGGAAGGCAAAGCGGAATTCCTCGGCGCCGACATCGGTCTTGCCGACGGTGACCAGGGCTTGCGAGCGGTAGCCGCCGAAGATGTCGGCGACACCCCAGACACCGAAACTGATCACCAGCAGGCCCATGAATATCTTGGCGACCCAGCCGCCGGCGTGTTTTCTCATTACATCAAGCATCGGAACCTACTTTTTCTGGTGCGCCCTGGCGGCCCAGGTTGGTGCGCCGCAAGGGTGGCGGGTCTGGAGCGGCGGCATCATAGGTAAGTGACGGTGCGCCAGCAAGACCGCTGCTTGGGCTAAGTGACAAGTGACAAACGGGGCCGGGGCAGCTTTTCCCGGTGGCCCGGGCCTGCTAAAGACGGCCCCATGCCGGCCCGCAATTGGACGCGGGCGCCGCCACCCTGTAGACGGGGTGCAAGATTGCAGAATTCGGAGGACAGATGACCGGCAGGACACCCATCGTTGCGGGAAACTGGAAAATGAACGGCCTCAAGGCATCCAAAGGTGAAATCGAGGCCATTATTTCAGGTCTTGGAACGGGACCGGCGCCGCGCGCCGAAGCCTTGATCTGTCCGCCGGCAACGCTGGTGGCGGGATTTGCCGAAATCGCGTCGTCTTCCGCCCTCGCGATCGGCGCCCAGGACTGCCACGCCAGGGTGTCCGGCGCCCATACCGGCGATATATCGGCGCAAATGCTGGCCGATGCCGGCGCCAGCTCGATCATCGTCGGCCATTCGGAGCGGCGCGCCGACCATGGCGAGAGCAACGAGACAGTGCGCGCCAAGGCGGCGGCGGTGCTCGGCGAAAGGCTTACCGCGATCATTTGCGTTGGCGAAACCGAAGCCGAGCGCAAGGGCGGCAAGACCCTTGAAGTGGTCGCCGGGCAATTGCGCGGTTCGCTTCCCGAAGGCGCCAATGCCGCCAATACCGTGATTGCCTATGAGCCGGTCTGGGCCATCGGGACCGGACTGACCCCGACAACCGGCGATGTCGGCGAGGTTCACGACATGATTCGCCGCGAACTGGAAAACCTGGCCGGCGGGGAAGCGGCAGGCATGCGCATCCTGTATGGCGGCTCGGTGAAACCTTCCAATGCGGCGGAATTGATGGCGATCGACAATGTCGATGGCGCCCTGGTCGGCGGCGCCAGTCTCAAGGCGGACGACTTCCTTGCGATTCTTTCGGTTTACCGCTGATGGCAAGCCCGGCCGGTGAGACGGAACGTCTGCCGGTCGACCAGATCGGACGGGGCGTCGCCTGGGGGCTGATGGGCGCCCTGTTTGCCTCGCTGCTGTTTGCCATACCCAAATTCGCCGGAGCCGGGGTGCCGGCGATGGAAATCGCCTTCATCCGCTATCTCGCCGGTTTCCTGCTTGTCGCGCCGATGTTCGCATTCGCGCATTACCGGAACAGCATTGCCGCGTCCCCGGCCGCCGTCTCGCGCCGGGTAGGGCTTTGGTTTCATGTCTTGCGCGCGGTGCTGGCAGTTACCCGGCTGTCGCTGGCGATCGGCGCGGTGCAGTTGATGCCGCTGGCCAATGCCCAGGCGATCCTGATGACCAATGGCGTCTTCATGTTCATCTTCGCCAGCCTGATTCTGAAAGAGCCGTTCGAATTGCGGCTGGCGGTGCCGGCGGTGATCTGCCTGATCGGCGGCATAATCGCCGCCAAGCCGGATTTCTCGGCCGAGTCGGTTTGGCTTGGAATCGGTCCGCTGCTCGCTTTCGGCTCGGCGCTGCTGTTCGGCCTCGAGACGGTGGTGATCCGCTATACCGCGCTGCGCGACCGGCCGCTGCGCATCGTGTTCTGGATCAATGTCATCGGCGCCGTCTTGCTGGCGCCGGTGGCATGGTATTTCTGGCAGGACGCGAGCCTGGCCATTTTTGCCATGCTGTTTGCCATGGGTCCGGTGGCGCTGATCGTGCAAAGTTCCAATATCCGTGCCTTTGCCTTCGCCCGGGCGGCGATCCTGGTTCCGGTGCGCTATTCGATGATCGTTTTCAGCCTGCTGATCGGCCTGATCGGCTTTGGCGAATGGCCCAGCGTTCAGGCGTTCTTCGGCATGGCGCTGATCATTGGCGGCGGCACGACGCTGGCGCTCTATAACCGGACCCGGCGGAAAGCGGGCTAGTTGAGGTAAACTGCGTGCTGGAAACCGGCGCCAGCATCGGCTAAGTAACGGCCTTGAATTTCCGGCAGCGACGCGGATGACGTACCGTTGGTGGCCTCAAAGGGCACTGGCCGGCCGCCGCGGGGCGCCAACAAAGCAGGAATTGTGGGTGAGATGGAAACCGTTCTGATTGTCATTCATCTGATGATAGTGGTGGCGATGGTGGCCACCGTTCTGTTGCAACGCTCGGAGGGCGGCGCGCTGGGCATCGGCGGTGGCGGCGGCGGCGGGCTGATGACCGGGCGGGGCGCGGCCAATATCCTGACCCGGACCACGGCGGTGCTCGCCGGGGCTTTCTTCCTAACCTCGATCGCGCTCACCCTCGTTGCCCGCAGCGGGGCCCCGACATCCGTTTTCGACAATGCGGTGACTACCGGGCAGGACCAGGAAAAGCCGGGCGAGGGCGTTCCCCTGCTCAAGCGCGAAAGCGCACCGGCGGCGCCCGAGGCGCCCGCAGCGCCCCAGCCCGGCGCTCCGCAGGTTCCGCAACCGAAATAGCCGAAAGATCTCACCGGCATTTTTTTGGCCGCTTTCCGGTTTTGCGTGGATAGCGGTCAGAGAAGTGTTTTCGCTCGCACCGACTCATGTAATCTGCAAGCCCATGGCGCGGTACATCTTCATCACCGGCGGCGTGGTCTCATCCCTCGGCAAAGGTCTGGCATCGGCGGCTCTAGGGGCGCTGTTGCAGGCGCGCGGGTTCTCCGTGCGCCTGCGTAAGCTGGACCCCTATATCAATGTCGATCCCGGGACCATGAGCCCCTATCAGCACGGCGAGGTCTACGTCACCGACGATGGCGCGGAGACGGATCTCGATCTTGGCCATTACGAACGCTTTACCGGGCGCCCGGCGAGCCAAGCCGACAATGTGACCACCGGGCGGCTCTATCAGAACATCATCGCGCGCGAGCGGCGCGGCGATTATCTCGGCGCCACGGTGCAGGTCATTCCCCATGTCACCGACGCCATCAAGGAATTCGTCCTTGAGGGCAACGAGGACGTCGATTTCGTGCTGTGCGAGATCGGCGGCACGGTCGGCGATATCGAGGGATTGCCTTTTTTCGAGGCCATCCGCCAGCTTGGCAACGATTTGCCGCGCGGCGGCGCCATCTATATCCACCTCACCCTGGTGCCCTATATCCCCAGCGCGGGGGAGTTGAAGACCAAACCGACCCAGCATTCGGTGAAGGAACTGCGTTCCATCGGCATCCAGCCCGACATCCTGCTGTGCCGCTCCGACCGTCCGATCCCGGAAAACGAGCGCCGCAAGATCGCGCTGTTCTGCAACGTGCCGCAAGGCGCGGTGATCCAGGCGCTCGATGTCGCCTCGATCTATGACGTGCCGATCGCCTATCACCGGGAAGGTTTCGACCGCGAGGTGCTGAAGGCATTCGGCATGGAGGAGGAGGGCACGCGGCCGGTGCCGGACCTGTCGCGCTGGGAAGACATCGCCGAGCGAATCCACAATCCGGAAGGCCAGGTGCGGATCGCCATTGTCGGCAAATATACCGAGCTGAAGGACGCCTATAAGTCGCTCAGCGAGGCGCTGGTCCATGGCGGCATCGCCAACAAGGTGCGGGTCGAGCTGGAATGGATCGAATCGGAGATTTTTGAAAAGGAAGACCCGGCGCCGTTCCTCGAAGGGGTCAACGGCATCCTGGTGCCGGGCGGTTTCGGCGAGCGCGGCGCGGAGGGAAAAATCGCGGCCGCCACCTTTGCCCGTACCCGCAACGTGCCCTATTTCGGCATTTGCTTCGGCATGCAGATGGCGGTGATAGAGGCGGCGCGCAACATGGCCGGAATTGCCGGCGCCAGTTCGACCGAATTCGGCGAAACCGGCGAACCCGTGGTCGGGCTGATGACCGAATGGATGCGCGGCAACGAGCTTGAGACCCGCGCTGCCGGCGGCGATATGGGCGGCACCATGCGCCTTGGCGCCTTCAAGGCGAGGCTCGGGGCGGGAACGCGCATTTCGCGGATCTATGGCAGCTGCGATATTTCCGAGCGCCACCGCCACCGCTACGAGGTCAATATGCGCTACCGTGAAAGGCTGGAGGCGGCCGGCATGGTGGTGTCCGGCGTATCGCCGGACGGGTTGCTTCCGGAAACCGTGGAGTTGCCCGACCACCCCTGGTTTATCGGCGTGCAGTATCACCCCGAACTCAAGTCCAAGCCCTTCGAGCCGCACCCCCTGTTTGCCTCCTTCATCGAGGCGGCGGTGGAGCAGAGCCGGCTGGTCTGACAGGGCGCCTTGCGGCTGGACAAAGCCGTCTGTTCGCTTTGCGCGCGGTTTCCCCTATAAGTTCTGACAAGTCGAGAAAAGCAGCCCGGTGCCCATGAAAGCCAATTCGAAAGTTACCGCCGGACCGGTCAGTTTCGGCAATGACCTGCCGCTGACCCTGATTGCCGGGCCATGCCAGATGGAAAGCCGGGCCCACGCGCTGGAAATGGCGCAGGCGCTGAAAGAGATGAGCGAGCGGCTGTCGCTGCCGCTGGTCTACAAGTCCAGCTTCGACAAGGCCAACCGCACCAGCCTATCGGGAAAGCGCGGCATCGGCATGGCCGAGGCGCTTCCCGTCTTCGCCGAGATCCGCGAGACGCTCGGCCTGCCGGTGCTCACCGACGTGCATGAGCGCGAGCAATGCGCGGCCGTGGCCGAGGCGGTCGACATTCTCCAGATCCCGGCCTTCCTGTGCCGCCAGACCGACCTGCTGGTCGCCGCCGCGATCACCGGGCGGACGGTCAATGTCAAGAAAGGCCAGTTCCTCGCGCCCTGGGACATGCGCAATGTGGTCGACAAGATCGTTGCCTCCGGCAACCCCAATGTGCTGGTGACCGAACGCGGGGTGAGCTTCGGCTACAACACGCTGGTCACCGACATGCGGGCGCTGCCGCAGCTTGCCGCCACCGGCTGCCCGGTGGTGTTCGATGCCACCCATTCGGTGCAGCAGCCGGGCGGGCAGGGCACCTCGTCGGGCGGGCAGCGCGAATTCGTCTCCGTGCTGGCGCGCGCCGCCGTCGCGGTCGGCGTGGCGGCGCTGTTCATCGAGACGCACGAGGACCCCGACAACGCACCGTCCGACGGGCCGAATATGGTGCCGCTCGGCGAACTTGAAGGGCTGATGGCGCGGCTTCTGGATTTCGACCGGCTGGCGAAGGGGTAAGTTGCCCGCTCCTTGGCGCCCTCTCCGCGAAAGCGGGAATGACGGCGGAGAGGTGAAAGGGGGCGCCTAGCTCCAGCGGCGATAGGGACCGCGCTAGCCGCGGCCGCGATAGGGGGCGACGCCCTGGTCAGGCAGCCAGACATTGTCGGGCAGCGTTCCGGTCTGCCAGAAGACGTCGATGGGAATGCCGCCGCGCGGATACCAGTAGCCACCGATGCGCAGGAAGCGGGGGGCCAGCGTTTCGGCGATGCGCTTGCCTATGGCGACGGTGCAGTCTTCGTGAAACGCGCCATGGTTGCGGAACGAGCCGAGATAGAGCTTCAACGACTTGGACTCGACCAGCCATTGGTCCGGCACATAGTCGATGACCAGATGGGCAAAGTCGGGCTGGCCGGTCACCGGGCAGATCGAGGTGAATTCCGGGCAGGCAAAGCGGGCGACATAGTTCTCTTTCGGGTGCGGATTGGCGACCCTCTCCAATATGGCCTGGTCGGGCGAGGCGGCCAGTGCAGCCTCGTGTCCAAGCTGGGTCAATTCGTCCTTGTGGCTCATCACTATTCCTGCAAATTCTGGCGCCTGCCGACGATAGGGCGCGCATGATGGCGGTCTGCGGCGGGGACATCAAGGCTGTCGCGGCTTAAGGCTTTGACTCCGCCGCCAAGTGATTTCATAAATCGCGCGGCGCCTGCCGCGCCCGCTATTCGAATCCGATCCCTTGGCCAGCACGGAGATACCAGGAAATGACCGACATCGTTGATATCGTCGCCCGCGAGATACTGGATTCGCGCGGCAATCCGACGGTCGAAGTCGACGTCATGCTCTCCGACGGCTCGATGGGTCGCGCCGGGGTGCCCTCAGGCGCATCGACGGGCGTGCACGAGGCGGTGGAACTGCGCGACGGCGGGCCGCGCTATCTCGGCAAGGGCGTGCTGAAAGCGGTGGAAGCCGCCAATACCGAAATTTTCGAGGCTCTGGCGGGCATGGATGCCACCGAGCAGGCGGCAATTGACGCCCGCCTGATCGAACTCGACGGCACCGCCAACAAGGGCCGTCTCGGCGCCAATGCCATTCTCGGCGTGTCGATGGCGGTGGCCAAGGCGGCGGCACAGTCCTGCGGCCTGCCGCTATACCGCTATGTCGGCGGCACCAATGCCCGGCTGCTGCCGGTGCCGATGATGAATATCGTCAATGGCGGCGCCCATGCCGACAATCCCATCGACATCCAGGAATTCATGATCATGCCGGTTGGCGCGGCGTCGATTGCCGATGCCGTGCGCATCGGCGCCGAGATCTTCCACACCCTGCGCAAGGGGCTGAAGGATGCCGGCCACAACACCAATGTCGGCGACGAGGGCGGCTTTGCTCCCAATCTCGGCTCCGCCGACGAGGCGCTGGGCTTCATCGTCAAGTCCATCGAGGCGGCGGGCTACAAGGCGGGCGAGGATGTCTTCATCGCCCTCGATGCCGCCTCCAGCGAATTCTTCAAGGATGGCAAATACCAGCTCAAGGGCGAGGGCAAGAGCCTCGATTCGGCCGGCATGGCGGCCTATCTCGCCGACCTCGCCGCCCGCTATCCCATCGTTTCCATCGAGGACGGCATGGCCGAGGACGACTGGGAGGGCTGGAAGATACTGACCGATCTCATCGGCGCCAAGTGCCAGCTGGTGGGCGACGACCTGTTCGTCACCAACCCGGCGCGCCTTGCCACCGGCATCGAGAAGGGCATCGCGAATTCGATCCTGGTCAAGGTCAACCAGATCGGTTCGCTGAGCGAAACCCTGGACGCGGTCGAGATGGCGCACAAGGCCGGCTATACCGCGGTGATGTCGCACCGCTCCGGCGAAACCGAGGACGCCACCATCGCCGATCTTGCCGTGGCCACCAATTGCGGGCAGATCAAGACCGGCTCGCTGGCGCGTTCCGACCGCCTGGCCAAGTACAACCAGCTGATCCGGATCGAGGAGGAGCTCGGGCCGCGCGCGCGCTATGCCGGCCGGGCGGCGCTGAAGCGGCTGTAACGGAGGCATCCGTTTACGTCAATTTTACCCTGTTCGGGCGAGCATGACGCGGAAGTCGTGATTCGCGCGCCGCCCCGCGGCGCTGGCTTGAGCAGGTTCATGTCGTTTCAGGCGCATGTCAAAAGGGCTGTCTTTCCGCTGCTGTGCCTGGCGCTGTGCGGTTACTTCGCCTATCACGCCGTCGAGGGCGACTACGGGCTTCTGGCCTGGGTGAAGCTCAGCCGCGAACAGGCCGAGTTGCGCGAAGAGCTGGCGGAGGTCCGCGCCACCCGTCTTGCGCTTGATCATCGTGTCTCCCTGTTGCGCCCGGAGAGCCTCGATCCCGACATGCTCGACGAGCGCTCGCGGGCGAGCGTCAACCTGGCCCACCCGGACGACATCACGATCATGAAATCTTCCCGTTAGGTCTTTAATCAAGACCCAGAGCCGTTTTGCAATATCTTGCAAACGCAGGCGTTTTTCTCTTTTCCCGATATTTTTCGTTCAATCGTTTTGTTCAGGCGAGGCATTGCCATATCGTCTCGTCAACGAAACCAACAATCCGGGCGGGTGGAAATGGCGGCGAAGTCGAAAGCGGCGGCGGCAAAACCGGGCAAGGCCGGCGCATCAGGGGCCAAGGGCGGCCAGGGCGCCGGCAAGGCCGCGGCGGCAAGCGCCAAGAACGCCTTCAGCGCATTTTCTCCCGAAGAAGAACTTTCCGCCTATCACGACATGCTCCTGATCCGCCGCTTCGAGGAGCGGGCGGGACAGCTCTACGGCATGGGTCTGATCGGCGGCTTCTGCCACCTCTATATCGGCCAGGAGGCGGTGGTCGTCGGCATGCAGATGGCGGCGGGAGAGGGCGACAGCGTTCTGACCTCCTATCGCGACCATGGCCATATGCTGGCCTGCGGGATGGATGCCAAGGGCGTCATGGCCGAGCTGACGGGGCGCCAGTCAGGCTATTCCAAGGGCAAGGGCGGCTCGATGCATATGTTCAGCCGCGAAAAGAATTTCTATGGCGGCCACGGTATCGTCGCCGCCCAGGTGCCGCTGGGCACGGGGCTCGCCTTCGCCAACAAATATCGCGGCACCGACCGCGTCTGCCTGACCTATTTCGGCGAGGGCGCGGTCAATCAGGGCCAGGTCTATGAGAGCTTCAACATGGCCTCGCTATGGTCGCTCCCCGTCGTCTACATCATCGAGAACAACCGCTACGCCATGGGCACGGCGGTTGCCCGCGCCGCCGCCAAGGCCGAGGAAATCTACAATCGCGGGTCGGTCTACGGCATTCCCGGCGAGCAGGTGGACGGCATGGATGTGCGCGCCGTGCATGCCGCGGGGGTACGGGCCATCGCCCACTGCCGCGCCGGCAAGGGTCCATACATCCTGGAAATGATGACCTATCGCTATCGCGGCCATTCGATGTCGGATCCGGCCAAATATCGCAGCAAGGACGAGGTGCAGCGCATGCGCGCCGAACACGACCCGATCGAACAGGCGCGCCAGCGCATCGTCGAGGCCGGCCATGCCAGCGAAGACGAACTCAAGGCCATCGACAAGAAAATCCGGGCGATCGTCACCGAAGCGGCGGAGTTCGCCCAGTCCTCGCCGGAACCTGCTCCGTCCGAATTGTGGACGGACGTGGTGCGATAAGGGGGGCGCGGAAATGGCAACCGAGATCCTGATGCCCGCGCTGTCGCCGACGATGGAACAGGGCAAGCTGGCGAAATGGCATGTCAAGGAAGGCGACAGCGTCGCTTCGGGCGATGTCATCGCCGAAATCGAAACCGACAAGGCGACGATGGAAGTCGAGGCCGTGGACGAGGGCGTGGTGTCCCGGATCCTGGTTGCCGAAGGCACCGAAAACGTCAAGGTCAACACGCCGATCGCCGAGATCGCGGGCGAGGGCGAGGATACTGCGGCCGTGCCGCAAGCGCCCGTGGCGGCTCCGGCGGCGCCCGCAGCGCCGGCCATCGTCCGCGCCGAGGCTGCGCGCCCGGTGGAGCCGGTGTCCGACGCAGAAGTGCCCGAAGGCACGCAGATGGAGGAAATGACGGTGCGCGAAGCGCTGCGCGCCGCCATGGCCGAGGAAATGCGCCGGGACGGCGACGTTTTCCTGATGGGCGAGGAGGTGGCCCAGTACCAGGGCGCCTACAAGATCAGCCAGGGCCTGCTGGACGAGTTCGGGGCGCAGCGGGTTATCGACACGCCGATCACCGAACACGGCTTCACCGGCCTGGCCGTCGGCGCCGCCTTTGGCGGGCTCAAGCCGATCGTCGAGTTCATGACATTCAATTTCGCCATGCAGGCCATCGACCACATCATCAACTCCGCCGCCAAGACGCTCTATATGTCGGGCGGCCAGATGGGCGCGCAGATCGTGTTTCGCGGCGCCAGCGGCGCGGCCGCCCGCGTCGGCGCCCAGCACAGCCAGGATTACGGGGCCTGGTACAGCCAGATACCGGGATTGAAGGTGGTTCAGCCCTATAGCGCCGCCGACGCCAAGGGGCTGCTGAAATCGGCCATTCGCGACCCAAATCCAGTGGTCTTCCTTGAAAACGAAATCCTCTACGGGCGCACATTCCAGGTGCCGAAGATCGACGACTGGCTGGTGCCCATCGGCAAGGCGCGGATCGCGCGCCCCGGCAGGGACGCCACCATCGTCTCCTGGGGCATCGGCATGACCTACGCCGAAAAAGCCGCCGAGCAACTTGCCGCCGAGGGTATCGAGGCCGAGATCATCGATCTGCGCACGCTGCGCCCCATGGATACCGAAACCATCATCGCCTCGGTGAAGAAGACCGGGCGCGTCGTCGTGGTCGAGGAAGGGTGGCCGCAATGCTCGGTTTCGACCGAGGTCGCGATGCGGGTGATGGAGCACGCCTTCGACTGGCTTGACGCGCCGCCGGTGCGCGTGACCGGCAAGGACGTGCCGATGCCCTATGCGGCCAATCTCGAAAAGCTGGCCCAGCCCAGCGTCGAAGAGGTGGTCGAGGCGGTCAGGCGCGTTCGCTACGTTTGAATTTCGCACAGGATCGATTTTGAGGAAAAGCACAGGGGACAGGGGCCATGCCCATTGAAGTGTTGATGCCGGCTCTTTCGCCAACGATGGAAAAAGGCAATCTGGCCAAGTGGCTGGTCAAGGAAGGCGATGCGATCGCCGCCGGCGACGTCATTGCCGAGATCGAGACGGACAAGGCGACAATGGAGGTTGAGGCCGTCGATGAGGGCGTCATGGGCAAGATCCTGGTCGCCGAAGGCACCGAGGATGTCGCGGTCAATGCGCGCATCGCCCTGATCCTGGCCGAAGGCGAGGACAAGTCGGCGCTGGATGCCGGCGCCGCGCCCGCGCCGGCGGAGAAAGCAGCGGCCGCCGCCGCTGCGGCCGCCGCGCCTACATCGGCAGCCACACCGGCCCAGCCTGCGCCGGCCAGCGCCGCGAACGGCTCCGGCAAGGGCCGCGTTTTCGCTTCCCCGCTGGCGCGGCGCCTGGCCTCGCAAAAGGGCATCGACCTTTCCGGCCTTTCCGGTTCCGGCCCGCATGGGCGCATTGTCGCCCGTGATATCGAACAGGCGCCGGCGGCAGCCGCCAGCGCGGCAGCTCCGGCAGCAGCACCGGCAAAAGGGTCCGCCCCTGTCCCGGCGCCGGCCATGCCGGGCGATGCGGCGCGGGCGGCGTTCGCGCCCGGCAGCTATCGCGAAGTGCCGCATGACGGCATGCGCCGCACCATTGCGCGCCGCCTCACCGAGTCCAAGCAGACAGTGCCGCATTTCTACCTGACCATCGAAAGCGAGCTTGACGCGCTGCTGAAGCTTCGCCGCGAACTCAATGACCAGGCGCCGCGCGACGGCGAGGGCAATCCGCTCTACCGGTTGTCGGTCAATGACTTCCTCATCAAGGCCCTGGCGCTCGCGCTGGCCAGGGTCCCGATGGCCAACGCCACCTGGACCGACGAGGCACGGCTTATCCACGCCCACGCCGATGTCGGTGTCGCGGTGGCGATTCCGGACGGGTTGTTCACGCCCGTTATCCGCCGCGCCGAGGAAAAGACCCTGTCGGCAATTTCAGCGGAGATGAAGGACCTGGCCAAGCGGGCGCGGGAAAAGAAGCTGAAGCCGGAGGAATATACAGGCGGATCGACCGCTATTTCCAATCTCGGCATGTATGGCATCCGCGAGTTCTCGGCGGTCATCAATCCGCCGCACGGCACCATTCTCGCCGTCGGCGCGGGACGCGAGACGCCGGTGGTCAAGGGCGGCCGGGTGAGCGTCGCCAATGTCATGAGCGCGACATTGTCCTGCGACCACCGCGCCGTAGATGGCGCCCTGGGCGCGGAACTGCTCGCAGCCTTCAAGGAGCTGATCGAACATCCGGTGCGGCTGCTGGTCTGAGAACGCCGGCGCGCAGTAGGCCGGTCATGGCCCGGCGCTGCGGCAGGCAACAATGGGATGTTCTGAAAATTCGATGAAGCTCGCCCTTTTCCTTCTTGCCTTCGGCTGGACCGCCGCCATGGCCTCAAGCCGCATCGCCTTCGTGATGCCGGGCGGCTCCAGGACACTGGTCACCGGCCAGCCGACATGGCGCTCGATGCTGGCGGCCACTCTCGTCGTCGCCGAGGCGGCGATGGCGGTGTGGGCTGTGCTGGCGCTGCCCATCGTCTGGGCGCTGGGCGTTCTCGGCGCCGGGCTCGGTATCGGCATGCTTGCGGTTTCCCAGGGGCGACTGGCCGCGTTCTTCTATCTCAAGCCGGCGCTGGACGTGGTCGCGCTGGCCAGTGCCGCCGCCCTTTGGGGCCTGTTCAACCCGCTTTGAGCAGGGAAACGACTATGACCACGACATTGCCTCCACCTTTACGGCGCGCGCTGAAAACGGATTGCCGCGCATTGGCCGAACTGATCAATGAGGCCGGCGACGGCCTGCCGCTGATATTGTGGCGTCCGCGCGCCGAAGCGGAGGGCATGGATCCGTTCGATTTCGGCGCCTCGCGCGCGGGCCGCGAGGGCGGTAATTTTTCCTACCGGAACGCTGTTGTCGCCGAAACGGAGAATGGCGCCGTCGCGGCGATGATGCTGGCTTACCGCCTGCCGGAATCGGAAGATGCCGAGGATCTGGCCAAGCTGCCGGACCTGCTGCGTCCACTGATCGAACTGGAAAGCAAGGTGCCGGGAAGTTTTTACATCAATGCCATAGCGGCCTATCCGGCTTATCGCGGCCAGGGCCTTGGCAGCAAGCTGATGGCCATGGCGCGGGACTTGGCCAGGGAGCGCGCTTGCGCGCTGCTGAGCCTGATCGCCTCAAGGGAAAACACCAGCGCGGTGCGCCTTTACAAGCGGCTCGGGTTTTCGGCGGTGGCCAGCGCCCCCATACCGGCCCATCGGGATCTGCATTTTACCGGCGACTGGCTGCTGATGACCTGTCCCGTTTAAGGTCCGCCGGCGATGCCGGCGCCAAGTTCCATGTGAAGGAAAGATAAGAAAATGGCGGAAACGAATTTCGACCTTGTTGTTATCGGCGGCGGCCCCGGCGGCTATGTCGCGGCTATCCGCGCCGCCCAGCTGGGTTTGAAGACGGCGGTGATCGAACGGGCGCGGCTCGGCGGCATCTGCCTCAACTGGGGCTGCATCCCGACCAAGGCGCTGCTGCGCTCGGCCGAGGTCTATCACCTCATAAACCACGCCGGCGACTACGGGCTTTCCGCCGGAAAGGCGAGTGCCGATATCGGCGCCATCGTCAAACGCTCGCGCGGGGTTTCCGACCGCCTCAACCAGGGCGTCACCCATCTGCTGAAGAAGAACAAGGTGACGGTGATCGAGGGCGAGGCAAAACTCGCCGGCCCCGGCCGCATAGCGGTGAGCGGCAAAGGCGCAGGCGAGGTCAAGGCGAAGCATATCATTGTCGCCACCGGCGCGCGGCCGCGCATATTGCCGGGGCTGGAGCCGGACAAAAAGCTGATCTGGACCTATTTCGAGGCCATGGTGCCGGAAAGCCTGCCCAAGTCGCTGCTGGTGGTCGGCTCGGGCGCCATCGGCATCGAGTTCGCATCCTTTTATGCCACCCTTGGCTCCAAGGTTACGGTCGTCGAGATGCTGCCCGAGATCCTGCCGGTCGAGGACGAGGAAATCGCGGCCTTTGCCCGCAAACGCCTGGAGAAGCTGGGAATCAGCTTCATCACCTCGGCCAGGGTCGAGGCGATCAAGAAGGCGGCGAACGGCCTGACCGCCACCGTGGTGGACGACAAGGGCAAGAAACAGGAGATCGCGGCCGAACGGGCGATTTCCGCCGTCGGCGTCGTCGGCAATGTCGAAAATCTCGGCCTCGAGGCGCTGGGCGTGAAGACCGAGCGCGGCACCATCGTCACCGACGGTTACGGGCGCACCAATGTGCCGGGCATCTATGCCATCGGCGATGTCGCCGGGGCGCCGATGCTGGCCCACAAGGCCGAGCACGAGGGCGTGGTCTGCGTCGAGACCATTGCCGGCCTCAAGGACGTTCATCCCATCGACAAGGGCAAGATACCGGGCTGCACCTATTGCTCGCCGCAGGTCGCTTCGGTGGGGTTGACGGAAAAGAAGGCGAAGGAAGCCGGCTACAAGGTCCGTGTCGGGCGCTTCCCCTTCATGGCCAATGGCAAGGCGATCGCGCTGGGCGAGGACCAGGGCCTGATCAAGACGGTCTTCGACGAGGCCACGGGCCAGCTTCTCGGCGCCCACATGGTCGGCGCCGAGGTCACCGAACTGGTGCAGGGTTTCGTGGTGGCGATGAATCTGGAAACCACCGAGGAAGAGCTGATGCATACCGTGTTCCCGCATCCCACCTTGTCGGAAATGATGCATGAGAGCACGCTGGACGCCTTCGGCCGTGCCATCCATATGTGAGGCGCACTTTTGCGCAGTTGGTGCGGGGCTGAAATTGGCCGATGATCGGGTTAGGATCGCCGCGCCGGAGAGGCAAGACAAGTGAAAGCCACAAGGGAGGAATGAAACCATGGGATTTGGCGGCCTTATCGGATTGATCGTCATCGGCCTGATCGCGGGTTATATCGCCGAAAAGGTCACCAAGTCGGACCATGGCCTGCTGACCAATCTCGTGGTCGGGCTGATCGGCTCGTTCGGCGGCGGCTTCCTTGCCAATACGCTTGGCCTGCGCATCGCGCCGGGCTTCTGGAGCACGCTCATCGTCGCCACCGTAGGCGCGATCATTTTCCTCTATCTGTGGAAGATGCTGCGCGGGCGGCGCTGATCCGTGGCCATTTCCGGCGCCTTTGACATGGAGCAAAAATGCCGCTCTCCTTTCAGGCTAGCTTCCTGTCTGCCCGCCGGGGACCGGTTTTCACGGCGGCTCGGCCGGGAGGGTCATCAATTGCCGGTTGCTGAGATTCGAAACGGCCGCTGGCGCGGGGCGGCGGCTATTGCCGTCGCGCTGTGCGTGCTGGCACTGGCGCAATTTCTTGCCGCCGCCGCGAGGGCCGAGGAAGACGATATCTTCCGTATCGGCGCGCGCATAAATGTCGTCGCCGACGGCCATGCCAGCGTGTGGGCGGCGGGTGGACAGGTCAGCGTTCTCGGCGTCGCGAAAAAAGACGTCTGGGTATCGGGCGGGGATGTCGAGATCGACGTCGTCACCGAGGGCGATCTGTCGACCTTTGGCGGCGGAGTGGAATTGCGCGGCCGAATCGGCCAGGACGCCGCCGTTGCCGGGGCAAATGTCGAGATATCGGCAAATATCGGCAAGGATCTGCGTATTGCCGGCGCGACCGTGCTCGTCGCCGACAGCACGTCCATAGACGGCGTGACGGCGATCTATGCCGCCCATGCCGACTTTCGCGGCGAGGCGCGCGGCGATTTGCGTATCCTGGCCGACGAAGTGGTTTTTTCCGGTCATGCCGAGGGGGCCGTCATCCTCCAGGGCCGCAAGGTCCGTATCTCCAAGACCGCGCGCATCGATGGCGACGTGACGGTTCGCATGCTGGGCGAACCGGTGGTCGAACCGGGCGCGACGATAGGCGGCCAACTGACGCGGGCCTTGCCCCGCAAGGGCACCGACGAGGGCCGGGACTGGGGCCTTTTCACCAATATTTCCATAGCCTTCGCCGCCAGTGCCTTCGTCATTGCGGCGGCGGCCATGTTTCTCGGGCCGGCGATCATGGCCACCGCTGCCGGCACGCTGAAGAGCCGGCCGGCACTGGCTTTCGTCAATGGCCTGGTGGCGGCGATCGGCGGGCCGATCGTGGCCGGCGCCCTGATCCTGATCGTGGTAACGGCGCCGCTCGGCCTGTTCCTGTTCATGGCCTATCCGTTGCTGGCGCTGCTCGGCCACGGCCTTGTCGGCTTTGTAATCGGCGACCGGCTGATCGCCCTTGCGAGCTTCGAGGTCAACACCTTCATGCGCCTGGTCGCGGTCGCAGTCGGGGTGTCGCTGGTTTCGGCTGTCGGGCTGATCCCCTTTGTCGGGCTGCCGCTGGTGCTGCTGATTCTCGTTTCGGGCGTCGGCGCGGTGTTGCTTGCTCTTGCCGAGCATCTTTTTGGTTTTGCAACGAAACGCGCTACATAACATGCGATACTCAATCGATGTCACGGCGGCCGGAGCGGCCGCTGGCGGCGCGCTTAGCCAAGGCGGTTCCTGATGGTGACGGTTGTGGATACGGTTTCCGGCGATGGCGGCGAGACGCGCCCGCGCCACCCTGAAAAGGCACATCGGCCCGATACCGAAATCCTGCGCAAGCCGGCGTGGATCCGCGTCAAGGCGCCAGGGCCGGGTGTGTTCCGCCAGACCGAAAAGCTGCTGCACGACAACCGCCTGGTGACGGTGTGCGAAGAGGCGAGTTGCCCCAATATCGGCGAGTGCTGGTCCAAGCGCCACGCCACCTTCATGATCATGGGCGATATCTGCACCCGCGCCTGCGCCTTCTGCAATGTGCGCACCGGGCTGCCAGGGGCGCTGGACGCGAGCGAACCGGAGCGCATCGCCGACGCGGTGGCCCAACTGGGGCTTTCCCATGTCGTCATCACGTCGGTCGATCGCGACGATCTGGGCGATGGCGGCGCGGCTCATTTCGCCTCTGTCATAACGCGGCTGCGCCAGGCCTGCCCCGATACCACCATCGAGGTGCTGACGCCGGATTTCCTGCGCAAGGAGGGCGCCCTGGAGCAGGTCGTCGAGGCCGGGCCCGACGTTTTCAACCACAATCTGGAAACCGTGCCTTCGCTCTATCTTTCCGTGCGGCCGGGCGCGCGCTATTTCCACTCGATCCGCCTGTTGCAGCGGGTCAAGGAACTGGACAGCGCCATGTTCACCAAGTCGGGAATCATGGTCGGTCTGGGCGAGGAGCGCAACGAGGTGCTCCAGGTCATGGACGATTTGCGAAGCGCCGGCGTCGATTTCCTGACCATCGGCCAATATCTCCAGCCGACCCGCAAACACCATGCAGTGGCGCGCTTCGTTACCCCGGACGAGTTCAAATCCCTTGAAACCATCGCCTATACAAAAGGGTTTTTGCTTGTATCCTCGAGCCCGCTGACCCGCTCGTCGCACCATGCCGGCGAGGATTTCGCGCGGCTGAGAGAGGCGCGGCAACGCGCGAATGAGGGTAGGGGCCGCTAGAGCGCCGGCAGTAGGCAAAGATGCGGGAATTCAGGACCACGAGGCGTGTCTTTCATTCCGCCGCGCGCATGTTCCAGCTCGTTGCCGATGTCGAGCGCTATCCCGAATTCCTGCCCTTGTGCACCCGGCTTGCCGTAACCGACCGCCGGGCGGGCGAGGACGGCAGCGAAATCGTCCTTGCCGACATGACCGCCGCCTACAAGGCCTTTGAGGAGAGCTTCACCAGCCGGGTTACCCTGCTGCCGGCAAAGAACGAAATTCTTGTCGAGTATGTCGACGGCCCGTTTCGCCACCTGGAAAACCGCTGGACCTTCCGCCCTCTCGACGACGGCGCCTGCCTGATCGAGTTTTTCATCGCCTACGAGTTCCGGAGCCTGGCGCTTCAGGTCCTCGCCGGAGCTGTTTTCGACCGCGCCTTCCGCAAATTCGTCAGCGCCTTCGAGGAGCGGGCGGATTCGCTTCGTGGCGCCGCGCTTGCCCCCCGCCGCGGGCAGGGCTAGGGCGAAGTCCTTCCGGCCGCATGGTTCGGCCCGGCCGGAAAAGCGCGCTAGGCGGCAAGTTCGCCGGCAAGCGCCAGCGCCTCTGCCACCGATAGCTCCCGCACCTGCGCCCGCCCGATGTCACCCAGGCGCAATTCGCGATGGACCCGGCGCCCGTCCCGGTGCGCCGCAGCGATATGCACCAGGCCGACGGGCTTGCCCTCGGTGGCGCCGCCCGGCCCGGCGATGCCGGTGGCCGAAACGGCGATATCGGCCCTCGAGCGGGCGAGGGCGCCTTGCGCCATCAACAGCGCGACCTGGCGGCTGACCGCGCCGTGGCGCTCAATGACCGCGGGAGGAACCCCGAGCAACTCGCTCTTGGCCTCATTGCCATAGGTGACGAAACCGCGCTCGAAGACGGCGGACGCGCCGGCGATGTCGGTTATCGCGGCGGCGATCATGCCGCCGGTGCAAGACTCGGCGCAGGCCAACCGCCAACCCCGCTCGTCCAGCAGCGCGACAAGCCGCGCCGCCGCAGCGTCATTGGCGGACATGCCGGCGGCCATCGACCCGGCCTAGAGTTCGATGGGCAGGCGGACCGTTGCCGTCGCCTGGGCGGCGATGCCCTCTCGCCGGCCGGTGAAGCCAAGCCCTTCGGTGGTCGTCGCCTTGATCGAAACCTTGTCTGTCTCGATGGCAAGGATACGGGCAATTGCGGCGCGCATGGCATCGCGATGGGGGCCGATTTTCGGCTCCTCGCAAATCAGGGTGACGTCGACATTGGCGATGACCCCCTTGCGCCGACGAAGCTGGTCGGCGGCATGGGCAAGGAAGCGGTCGGACGACACGCCCTGCCATTGCGGGTCGCTGGGCGGGAAATGGGTGCCAATATCGCCGGCGCCGATGGCGCCGAGAACAGCGTCGGTGAGAGCGTGCAGACCGACATCGGCATCGGAATGGCCGACAAGGCCGCTCGCCGATTCGATGCGCACGCCGCAAAGCGTGACGTGATCTCCCGGCCCAAAGGCGTGAACGTCGAACCCTTGACCGGTGCGGATATCGCCCATTGCGGCCAGTCGTTCCATCAATACTCTCCGGTTGGCTTCGGCGAAATCCTCCGCCGTGGTGATCTTCAGGTTCGCGGAATCGCCGGATGTCAGATGCACCGGTATGCCGGCCCATTCGGCCAGCGAGGCATCATCGGTGAAACTTGCTTTTTCCTCGGCGACGGCCCTGGCATGAGCCTCGGAAATGGCCGAGAAGACAAAGCCCTGGGGCGTCTGTGCCGCCACGACATGGTTCCTGTCCACGGTTTCCACAACCCTGCCGTTCTCGATGCGCTTCAAGGTATCGCCAACGGCAATGCAGGGAATGATGCCAGGCACCAGTTTCAGGCCATTGATCACGCGATCGATGAGTTTGTGCGAGGCAAAGGGGCGCGCCGCATCGTGGATCAGCACGAATTCCGGTTTGGCGGCGCTCATGGCGCGCAGGCCGGCGCGGACCGAGCTCTGCCTGGTGGCGCCGCCGGCAACCCAGGTGAAATCCCCCTCCAGCCCTTCGACGCAGGCGCTGTAGAGCTGGCGGTCATTGGGGCTGATGACGACGACGGTGCGGGATATCGAACGGTGCGAAACGAACTGCGCGAGGGTCCGGCGCAGCATCACCGTGCCACCCAGGGGGCGATATTGTTTTGGCAGCTGGTCCCCGGTCTGGGCAGCAAGCCGCTCGCCGCGCCCGGCGGCCACGATCAGCGCATTGACGGTCATGAAGGCGTTTTTCCACTCCAGGGAATCAGACGGTTTTCGCTCGTCCGGTTAAGTATCGCGGCAATAACACTGCTTTTCCATAATCAATGCATTTGACTAAATTATAGTCAGGCGGTACGACTGCATAAATTTTGCCCATTATAATGGCCGGGACAATGTCGATAGCCCTGTTTGAGCCTCTGGATGTCGGGCCGTTGCGGTTGCGTAACCGCGCCCTGCTTGGCCCGATGTCCGGCGTTACCGACGCGCCGTTCCGCCGGCTGGTCTGGAACTTCGGCGCCGGGCTGGTGACGTGCGAGATGGTGGCGTCGCGGGCGCTTGCGGAAAACCGGCGCGAAGCGCGGCAGAGGCTGAGCGGCGCCTCGGGTCCGCTGGCGATCCAGCTGGTGGGGTGCGAACGGCGCTGGATGGAGGAGGGCGCCCGCATTGCCGAGGATCTGGGCGCCGATATCATCGACATCAACATGGGTTGCCCGGCGCGCAATGTCACCGGTGGCCAGTCGGGGTCGGCCTTGATGCGCGACCTCGCCCATGCCGGCGAATTGATCGAGGGTGTCGTGGGCGCCGTCGCGGTGCCGGTGACCTTGAAAATGCGGACAGGCTGGGATGCGCAGAGCGCCAATGCGCCCGAACTGGCGCGGCGCGCCGAACAGGCCGGCGTGGCCATGGTCACGGTGCATGGCCGCTCGCGGGCCCAGTTCTTCAACGGCAAGGCGGATTGGGCATTCATCTCGCGCGTCAAGGACGCGGTCGCGATCCCGGTCATCGCCAATGGCGATATCCGCTCGCCAGAGGACAGCCGGAGGGCGCAAGCGCAGTCCCGCGCCGACGGCGTGATGGTGGCGCGCGGCAGTCTTGGCCGGCCCTGGCTGGCCGGCGACATTGCCGGGCAGGCAAAGGGGCTCCCCAGCCGGCGGCCGCAAGGCGAGGCGGCCGGCGCCATGGTGCTTGCGCATTACGAAGACATGCTGGGCCATTACGGCCGCGCACTCGGGCTGCGCAACGCGCGCAAGCACCTGGCGGCCTATATCGCCGAATACGCGCCGGACGAAGAGTCCGCCGGCCACTGGCGCGGCATTGTGTGCCGGGCCGAAAGCGCGGAGAACACGATGGATCTCATACGAAAATTCTTCGCCGAAACCGGCGCGCGGGAGGCTGCTTGATGTCCGTTACCAGTCTGGCCAATGCCGACAGCCGCAATTTCGGCCAGGGAAGGGCGGATGCCATTCTCAATGCGCTGCCGCATCCCCTCTTGGTGATCGCCCAAAACGGGCGGATCGCCTTTGCCAATTCGGCCGCCGAGATGTTCTTCCAGGCTTCGGCGGCGATGCTCGGCCGGCGCACCTTGCGCGATATCGTGCCTTTCGGCAGCCCCCTGCTGGCGCTTGTCGACCAGGTCAGCGAACGCGGCGCCACGGTCAACGAATATGCCGTCGATCTGGGCACGCCGCGCACCGGCATGGCCCATATCGTCGATTTGCAGGTGGCGCCGGTGTCCGACCGCCCCGGAGAAGTGCTGGTGATGCTTCAGGAACGCACCATGGCCCAAAAGATCGACCGCCAGCTGACCCATCGCGGCGCGGCGCGCTCGGTATCGGGCCTGGCGGCGGTGCTGGCTCACGAGATCAAGAACCCGCTGTCGGGCATTCGCGGCGCGGCGCAACTTCTGGAGCGTTCGGTCCAGGACGACGATCGCACCCTGACCCAGCTCATTACCGAAGAAACCGACCGTATCTGCCTGCTGGTGGACCGCATGGAGATATTCGGCGACGAACGCCCGGTACCCCATGAGGCGATAAATATCCACACCGTGCTCGACCATGTGCGGCGCCTCGCCAGCAACGGCTTTGCCCGCCACGTCAAGTTCATCGAGGAATACGATCCCTCCCTGCCGCCGTTTCTGGCCAATCGCGACCAGCTGGTGCAGGTCACCCTCAACCTGATCAAGAACGCCGCGGAATCGATCGGCGCGGACAATCCGGATGGCGAGATCGTGCTGTCGACGGCGTTCCGCCCCGGCGTGCGGCTCACCGTGCCGGGAAGCAAGGAAAAGGTCAGCCTGCCGCTGGAATTGTGCATACGCGACAACGGCCCCGGCGTGCCGCCGGACCTGCTGCCCTATCTGTTTGATCCCTTCGTGACGACGAAAGCCTCCGGCACCGGGCTTGGCCTTGCCCTTGTCGCCAAGATCGTCGGCGACCACGGCGGCGTTATCGAGTGCGATTCGGTGCCCGGAAGCACCATGTTCCGGGTTCTGATGCCGATGTATTCGGACCGCGACTCCCGGATGCGCGGCCGCGACGGGGACGGCACCAGAGGCGTTCGCGAAGCAAGCGGGCCAACACGGGGAGGTGACAATGCCGGGCGGTAATATTCTTGTCGCCGATGACGATGCCGCCATTCGCACGGTGCTGAACCAGGCGCTGTCCCGGGCCGGCTACGAAGTCCGCTCGACATCCAACGCCGCCACCTTGTGGCGCTGGATTTCGGAAGGCCAGGGCGATCTCGTCATTACCGATGTGGTGATGCCGGACGAGAATGCCTTCGAGCTGCTGCCGCGCATCAAGCGTGTGCGCCCTGAATTGCCGGTCGTGGTGATGAGCGCCCAGAATACGATCATGACCGCGATCCGGGCATCGGAACGCGGCGCCTACGAGTATCTGCCCAAGCCCTTCGACCTCAATGAGCTGATTTCAATCGTTGGCCGCGCCCTGTCGGAGCCCCAGCCCAAGCGCGCCCGGGACCAGGAAGAGGGGGAGAAGATCCCGCTCATTGGCCGTTCTCCGGCGATGCAGGAAATCTATCGCCTGGTGGCGCGGCTGCTGCAAACCGATCTGACGGTAATGATCAGCGGTGAATCGGGCACCGGCAAGGAGCTTGTCGCCCGCGCCTTGCACGACTATGGCAAGCGCCGCAACGGCGCTTTCGTCGCCATCAACATGGCGGCAATTCCGCGCGATCTCGTGGAAGCGGAGCTGTTCGGCCATGAAAAAGGCGCCTTCACCGGCGCCCAGAGCCGGGGCGTAGGGCGCTTCGAGCAGGCCGAGGGCGGCACTTTGTTCCTCGACGAGATCGGCGATATGCCGATGGATGCGCAGACCCGGCTGTTGCGGGTGCTCCAGCAGGGCGAGTACACGACGGTTGGCGGCCGCACCGCCATCAAGACCAATGTCCGCATCGTCGCCGCCACCAATCGCGACCTGCGGATCCTGATCAACCAGGGGCTTTTCCGCGAAGACCTCTATTACCGCCTTAACGTCGTGCCGCTGCGCCTGCCTCCCTTGCGCGAGCGTATCGCCGACATTCCCGACCTGGTGCACCATTTTTTCGCGCTTGCCGCCGAAGAGGGGTTGCCGCGCAAGGAAATCGATTCCGCGGCGCTGGAACGCCTGAAACGCCACCGCTGGCCGGGCAATGTGCGCGAGCTAGAGAACCTGGTGCGCCGGCTCGCCGCGCTCTATCCGCAGGAAACCATCAGCGACAACCTGATCGAGCTGGAGCTGGCCCAGGATGAACCGGCGCCAGCCGCCGCCGCCGATCAGGGTGAGCAAAGGCTGGGCACCTTCGTTGAAAGCTATCTCGGCAGCTACTTCGGCGGTTTCGGGGATTCGCTGCCGCCGCCGGGCCTCTACCACCGCTTCTTGCGCGAGGTCGAGCCGCCCCTGATTTCGGCGGCGCTGACAGCGACCGACGGCAACCAGATCAAGGCGGCCGAATTGCTGGGGTTGAACCGCAATACGCTGCGGAAAAAGATCCGCGATCTCAATATCCGGGTCATACGCGGCGCGCACTGACCTTGTATCGCCATTATTTGTGATGCAAATTTGCAACATTGTTGTTGATATGCCGCAGTTCTGCGGCTAGAGCTTGTTGCAAGGGGCGAGACAGTCACCGGCTCAAGCCGACGTGTCTGCGACGGGAGCGCCTGCGTCAGATGAAATCCAGGACCAATACGCCAGGCGCCGCGGTCCACAATCTGGGACCGGCCGTGCAGCGCGCTTCCGGGCGCCGGGTCCGTATCGGCGCCTTCACGGTTCTGCTGGCCATCCTTTCAGGACTGGCGACATTCCTCGTCCTCACCGGCCTGACACCCATTTCTCCGACGCACAATGTCGTCGTCACGGCCCTGCTCACCAACGGGCTGCTGCTGCTGTGTCTGACGGCGCTGATCCTGATCGAGATCGTCCGTCTGGTTCAGGCCCACCGGAAGGGCATTGCCGGCGCCAGGCTGCATTCGCGCATTGTCGGATTGTTCGCGCTGGTGGCGGCCCTGCCGGCCATCATCGTCGCCATTGTCGCCAGCGTGACGCTGGATCGCGGCCTCGATCGCTGGTTCGCCGGGCGCACGCGAGCGATTATCGAAAGTTCGGGCGAAATCGCGCTGGCCTATATCGACGAACATGCGCGGGACATCCGGACCGATCTGGACGGCGTGGCCGCCGGGCTGGAGCGGGTCAGGCCGGTGTTCGACGAGGACAAGGGGCGCTTCGACGAGTTGGTGCGCATCCAGGCCCTGCTGCGCAATCTTTCCGGCACCTATGTCATCAAGGACAATCTCGACATCGTTACGCGGGTTGTCGAGCGGGAAGGCGACACGTTCCTGGTGCCGCCCGATTTCGCCATCGAGAAGGCGCGCCAGGGTGAAACGGTGATCCTGACGCCGGGGCCGGGCGACGACGCGGCGCAGGTGGCGGGACTGGTCAAGCTGAAGGGATTCGACAATGCCTACCTTTATGTCGTGCGCCGGCTCGATCCCAAGGTGGTGGCCCATTTGCGCCGCAGCGCCGAAGCGACCATCGAATACCGCGCGCTGGAGGCACGCCGTTTCGGCGTTCAGGTCGCTTTCGGCCTCATGTATGTCGGGGTGGCGTTGATCCTTCTGTTGTCGGCGGTATGGATAGGATTCTGGTTTGCCAACCGCCTGGTGGCGCCGATCCGCCGCCTCATCGGCGCCGCCAAGCTGGTTTCCCAGGGCAACCTCGAAGTGCAGGTCCCGGTCAAGCTCTCCGAGGGCGAACTTGCCAATCTGGGGGCCACATTCAACGGCATGACCAGCCAGCTCAACACCCAACGCAAGGAACTGCTCAGCGCCAACGAGCAGCTCGACATGCGCCGCCGCTTTACCGAGGCCGTGCTGGCGGGCGTTACCGCCGGTGTCATCGGCCTTGACGACGACGGCGTCATCAATCTGGTCAACCGTTCCGCCGAAACCATTCTTGGCGCCCGCGAGGGCGATCTGGTTGGCCGGACGCTGGCCGAGGCGGTGCCCGAAATCGCCGAGATATTCGATCCCGTTATCAGGAGGCGCCTGCGAACGAGCAAGGGCCAGATCAACCTGACGAGGGGCGGGCGCGAGCGCAACATCACGGTGCGGGTCACCACCGAGGAAACCGGCCAGGCCAATAACGGCTTCGTCGTCACCCTCGACGATATCTCGGACCTGGTGACGGCGCAGCGCACATCCGCATGGGCCGATGTGGCGCGCCGCATCGCCCACGAGATCAAGAATCCGCTGACCCCGATCCAGCTTTCGGCGGAAAGGCTGAAACGCAAATATTCCAAGGTGATAGAAACCGATCACGAGATATTCGAGCAGTGCACCGACACCATCATCCGCCAGGTCGGCGATATCGGGCGCATGGTCGACGAATTCTCCTCCTTCGCGCGCATGCCCAAGGCGGTCATGGCCAAGGAGGACATCGCCGACGCGGTGCGCCAGGCGGCCTTCCTGATCGGGGTATCGCAACCGGAAGTCGACGTTTCGGTTCAGGTGCCCGAAAATGGGCTCGAGGCGGTCTGCGACCGCCGTTTGATTTCCCAGGTGGTTACCAACCTGGTGAAGAACGCCATCGAGGCGATTTCGACCGCCACCATGGCGCCGGGGGAAACGCCGTGGGTCAAGGTCATCCTCGAAGGCGACAACGAAAGAGTGAAGCTGACCGTTACCGACAATGGCTGCGGCCTTCCCGAAGAAGGCCGCCGGCGCCTGCTCGAACCCTATATGACCACGCGCGAGAAGGGCACCGGACTGGGCCTGGCAATCGTTCGCAAGATCATCGAGGACCACGGCGGCACGGTTGCGCTTGCCGATGCGCCGCAAGTGGCCGACGGCGGACACGGCGCCAGCATTCAGATCGAGTTTCCACGCTTTGGCGATGGCCTGGCAGGCGCCGACGGCGCCAAGGACAGGCGACCGCGCTCCGAAAGGCCGGCAGTCGAGCCTACGAACTGAACAAGAAGACACGTTGAAAAGACAACAGGGCAGCAGGTGTTATCATGGGTTCCGATATCCTGATCATCGATGATGAGGCCGACATCAGGGAGTTGGTCGCGGGTATTCTTGAAGACGAAGGATACGAGGCCCGTCTTGCCGGCAACAGCGACGACGCGATCAAGGCCATCGAGGCGCGGCGGCCTTCCATGGTCTTTCTCGACATCTGGCTCCAGGGCAGCCGTCTCGACGGCCTGGAGCTGCTCGATCTCATCAAGGAGGGCGACCCAGAATTGCCGGTGGTGGTCATATCCGGTCACGGCAATATCGAAACCGCGGTGTCGGCTATCCGCCGCGGCGCCTATGACTATATCGAAAAACCGTTCAAGGCCGATCGCTTGCTGCTGATTGCCCAGCGCGCGCTGGAGGCGTCGAGCCTGAAGCGCGAGGTGCAGGACCTGCGCGCGCGCACCGGCGCGGAAACGCGCCTGATCGGCAATTCGGTGGCGATCAACCAGCTTCGCGCGGCCACCGAAAAGGTGGCGCCCACCAATAGCCGGGTCATGATCACCGGCCCGTCCGGCTCGGGCAAGGAACTCACCGCGCGCACCCTCCACGCCCTGTCGAACCGCTCGTCCGGCCCCTTTGTCGCGCTCAATGCCGCGGCCATGGAACCGGAGCGCATGGAACTGGAACTGTTCGGCACCGAAGAGAATGCCGGCCGGCAACGCCTTGTCGGCGCGCTGGAGGCTGCCCATGGCGGCACGCTCTATATCGACGAAGTCGCCGACATGCCGCGAGAAACGCAGGCCAAGATCCTGCGCGTGCTGGTGGAGCAGAAATTCCAGCGCGTCGGCGGCTCGGCCATGGTTCATGTCGATGTCCGCATCATCTCGTCATCCTGCCGGGATCTCGAAGCCGAGATCGCCCAGGGCAGCCTGCGCGAGGACCTGTTTCATCGCCTCAGCGTTGTGCCCTTGCGGGTGCCCGGCCTTGCCGAGCGGCGCGACGACATTCCCGAACTGGTGGACTATTTCATCGGCCAGATATCGCGCACCACCGGCCTACCGGCACGGCGCATCGGCGATGACGCCATGGCGGTGATCCAGGCCCATGACTGGCCGGGCAATGTGCGGCAATTGCGCAACAATGTTGAGCGGCTGCTGATCCTCGCCGGCGGCGACAGCGAGTCCGTCATATCCGCCGACATGCTGCCCGCCGAAGTCGGCGCCACGCTGCCGCCGTCACCGACCGGGGTCGGCGCCGAGAAGCTGATGGCCCTGCCTTTGCGCGATGCCCGCGAAATCTTCGAGCGCGAATATCTGATGGCCCAGATCAACCGGTTCGGCGGCAACATCTCCAAGACCGCGGAGTTCGTCGGCATGGAGCGTTCGGCGCTCCATCGCAAGCTGAAAATGCTTGGCGTCGGCGGCAGCGAGCGCGCCTTGGAAGCCGGGTAGGGCGGGGGACGGAAGACGCGCGGGCTTGACCCTGCGGCCCGATTGGGCAATCTCACCAGCGGCGGCATTGATACAGGGGCGGGGCGGCGACCATGAAGGTCATTATTTGCGGGGCGGGTCTGGTTGGCTTCGGGATTGCGGAACGCCTCTCGGCCGAAACCAACGACGTGTCGGTCATCGACCAGTCGGCGCAGCTGATTCAGACCATTTCCGATACGCTGGATGTGCGCGGCTTTGTCGGCCACGGCTCCCATCCCGACGTGCTCTATCAGGCCGGCGCCCAGGACGCCGACATGATTATCGCCGTGACCCTGCACGACGAGGTCAACATGGTGGCCTGCCAAGTCGCGCACTCGCTGTTCAAAATTCCGACCAAGGTGGCGCGGGTACGCTCGCAAAGCTATTTGCAGGAACATTGGCGCGACCTGTTTTCGCGTGAAAACATGCCGATCGACGTCATCATTTCGCCGGAGGTCGAGGTCGGCGAAATGGTGCTGCGCCGTCTCGCCCTGCCAGGCGCATTCGACGTCATGAGCTTCGCCGAGGGCCAGATCGTCGTTGCCGGCGTTCATTGCGGCGAGGATTGCCCAATTCTCGATACGCCGCTCATGCAGCTGACCGAACTGTTTCCCGACCTCAATGCCGTGGTCGTCGGCATCGTGCGCGACAACCGTGTTTTCGTGCCGCGCTCGGGCGACCAGATGCTGGTGGGAGACGACGTCTATTTCGTCGCCCAGCGCGACCAGGTCGAACGGACCTTGTCGATTTTCGGCCACGACGAGAAGCAGGCAAGCCGGGTCATCATCGCCGGTGGCGGCAATATCGGGCTGTTCGTCGCCAAGCAGCTGGAGGAGCGCGGCAGCAGGGCGCGGGCCAAGATCATCGAATCCTCGCGCGAGCAGGCAATCAGCATTGCCGATGCCCTTTCGCGCACGGTCGTCCTGCACGGCAGCGCATTGGATGAAGAGATCCTGCGCGAGGCCGATGTGCAGCAGGCCGACACCATCGTCGCCCTGACCAATGACGACCAGGTGAACATCCTGTGCTCGGTGATGGCGAAACGCCTGGGCTGCAAGCGGGCGCTGTCGCTGATCAACAACTCCGGCTATTCGTCCTTTCTGCGCTCGCTGGGCATCGACGCCCATGTCAATCCGCGCACCATCACTGTATCCAAGGTGCTCCAGCATGTGCGCCGGGGGCGTATCCGCGGCGTCCATTCGGTCCGCGACGGCATGGCGGAAGTGCTCGAAGCCGAGGCGCTGGATACTTCGCCGCTGGTCGGCAAGCCGCTGCGCGAACTCGATCTTGGCAGCGGCTTGCGCATCGGCGCCATCTACCGCGAAGGACAGATCATCATCCCGCGCGGGACCACGCTGATCCAGTCCAATGACCGAATCGTCATATTCGCCCTTGCCGACCGGGTGCGCCAGGTCGAACAGATGTTCCGCGTCAGCTTCGAATATTTTTGATCCCGCAGGTTACGGCAAGAGGGTGGAGCATGGCGGGGCTACTCTATTTTCTTGGCGTCCTTGTCGGGATCATGGCGACAGCGATGGTTTTTCCGGCCCTGGTCGCGTTCAGCGCCGGGGAAACCGGCTATGCCACCGTTTTTCTCGTCAGCATGGCGCTTGGGATCTTCGTCGCCGGCGGCCTGATTTCCGGTCTTCATGGCCGGGAACGAAGACTGAAGCGGGCGGAATCGCTCATCCTCATCATCCTGATCTGGGTTCTCGCGCCTATCTTCGGCGCATTCCCGATGGCCCTTACCGGAGGTTCGGAGGATCTCCTGATTGCCTATTTCGAGTCCGTGTCGGCATTCACCACCACCGGCGCCACGGCGCTCGGCCCGGCCGATACCCTGCCCCGATCGATGATTCTGTGGCGCGCGCTGCTTCAGTGGATAGGAGGCGGCGTCACCTTGCTCAGCATCGTCCTGATCCTGGCGCCGGCGCGTATCGGGGGAACGCCGGACAGCACGCTGACGGCGATCGAAAGCGGCGGGAGAACCGAGCGGGCGCGGGTTGGCGGCACGGCGATGCGGATCCTGCCACTTTACGCCGCGCTTACCGCGGCCTGCCTGGTGCTGCTGGCAGCATCCGGCATACCGGCCTTCGACGCGGTTTGCCTTGCCCTGTCCACCCTTTCAACCGGGGGGCTGGCGCCGCGCGACGGCGGATTGGGAATCTATAATTCGATGGCCGCGGAAGCCATTGTCGGCGCATTCATGTTCGCCGGCGCCACCAGCATCATATGGCACCGCATGGTGTTCTGGCGGCGCTGGTCGTCCCTTAGCAAGCATCGCGAAGCCTATTGGATGGCTCTCGGCGTGGCGGGGCTGGGCGCATTTTTCGCTGTGGGGTTCTTTCTCGGCATCGATGGGCCCTCCGGCCTGAACATCGCCGATTCGGCCTGGAAGGGCGCAATTACCGCGATATCGGTGATTTCGACCACCGGAATCGAGGTGCGGGAAGGGGGATTCGGCGCCATCTCCATGCCGCTGCTGGCCGCCGCGCTGATGCTGGGGGGGGCGGGTTTTTCGACCGCTGGCGGCATCAAGTTCTTCCGGCTCGGCGCCATGCTCAAACAGGCCCATGGCGAAGTGCGGCGCCTGATCTACCCACACGGCATTCGCTCGGCGCATTTCGGCAGCCAGCCCTACGACCTGCAATTGATGAAGGCGATCTGGACCGGAGCCATGGCCTATCTGGGGGCGGTCGCCACCGTATTCATGCTGCTGACCCTGCTCGGCCACGGCTTCGAATCCTCGCTGATGGCTGCGGTTTCGGCCGTCGCCAATGCCGGCCCGGTCTATACGTCGATGGCCTCGGCGAACAACTGGATGGCGTTCGGCCAGATGCCGCAATTGGATCTCATGCTGCTCGCCTCGGCGATGATTGTCGGGCGGCTGGAGGTGCTTGCATTATTCGCGCTTTTGAACCCGCTATATTGGCGCTCGTGAAGCGGGCCGCGCCGCCGCAAGCTGGCCAACTACAGGCCGGCCGCCGAGAGCCACAGGCTATAATTAGCGGTCACTTATAAATATTTGGGCTGGAATAGTGTCTGTTTCTTGCCGCAATTGCGCTTGCCTACAAGGTGCAACTTGCCTTCTAATGGCCGATGCGCGGCGGTGAGTTATTGTTATATGTGTTGGCGAGGCCGAAAAATTCCTCGGCTAAATAGAATAAGCCGCATAAAAGCGGAGTAAAAGCATGCCTTCAGAACGCTCTCAGAATTTGCAGGACACCTTTCTCAATTACGTTCGCAAGAACAAGACACCCTTGACGATCTTCCTGGTGAATGGCGTAAAATTGCAGGGCGTCGTGACCTGGTTCGACAATTTCTGCGTGCTGTTGCGCAGGGATGGCCATTCCCAATTGGTATACAAGCACGCGATTTCGACCATCATGCCGGGACAGCCAGTGCAATTATTTGATGCGGCTGGAGAATCGGAAGCCTCGGAAGGCTAATTGCGTCAAAGGCCGCCACAGGAGTTGAGAGACAAGAGCGGGTCCGCGCGCGGCGAGGGGGCCGCATCTGAGCGCGAGCGCGCACTTGCTTATGTGTTGTGCGTTTCGATGAAGGCGCGAACCGGCAACACCAAAGGCCCTTCCGGCACCGAACCAGCGCTCCAGCTGCGATCCGACCCGGCCCGCCTCGAGGAGGCGGTCAGCCTGGCGCGGGCGATCGGCGTTGAAATCGCCGGCAGCGGCATCGTTTCGGTGATGCGCCCGGTGCCCGGCACCTTGCTCGGCGCCGGCAAGGTCGAGGAGATCGGCGCCATCCTGCGCGCCGACGACATTTCCCTGGTGCTGGTCGACAGCGCCCTGACGCCGGTGCAGCAGCGCAACCTGGAGCGGGCCTGGAAGGCCAAGGTGCTGGACCGCACCGCCCTGATCCTGGAAATTTTCGGCGAACGCGCCCGCACACGGGAGGGCAGGCTACAAGTCGAGCTTGCCCATCTGACCTACGAGAAAAGCCGGCTTGTGCGCTCCTGGACCCATCTGGAACGCCAGCGCGGCGGCTTCGGCTTTCTCGGCGGCCCTGGCGAGACACAGATCGAGGCCGACCGGCGCCAGATCCAGGAGAGAATCACGCGCATCCGCTCCCAACTCGAAAAGGTGCGGCGCACCCGCGAATTGCACCGCGAGAGCCGGCGCCGCGTTCCCTACTCCATCGTTGCCCTCGTGGGGTATACCAATGCCGGAAAATCGACACTTTTCAATCGTTTAACGGAAGCCAGCGTACGTGCCGAGGATGCCCTGTTCGCAACCCTGGACCCGACCTTGCGCCGGGTCCGCCTTCCGGGCGGGCGCACGGTCATCCTGTCGGATACGGTGGGGTTCGTCTCCGACCTGCCGACCCATCTGGTCGCCGCCTTCCGCGCCACCCTCGAAGAGGTGGTCGAGGCCGATATCATCGTCCATGTCCGCGATATTTCTCATCCCGACACCGAAGCGCAGGCCGCCGATGTCCAATCGGTCCTGGCCCAGCTCGGCATCCACGGCGACAGCCGCGAGGCCAGCGGGCGGGCGATCGTCACGGCCTGGAACAAGATCGACTGTCTTGGCGCGGCGGAGAAAGCCGAAATCACCGGCAGGGCGAGGCGGGAGGGCAATATCGCCGCAATTTCAGCGGTTACGGGCGAGGGGATCGAGGACCTGCTGGCCATTATCGAAGGCCAGATCGGCGCCGGAGAGCTGATCCAGAACGTCGTGCTGGCGCCGGCCGATGCCGGGCGGCTGAACTGGCTTTACGAGAATTGCGACATTGTGGAGCGCGAGGACCGCGACAGCGGCGACATCCGCATCCGCGCCCGCGTGCCCGGCCCGCGCCGGGCACTTTTCCTGCGCCGCTTTGGCGACCTTCTGACACCGGGCGCGGGGGCGGAAGAGGGGGCGGGCGAGCGTTAGAGGACAGGGCGCGCGCGGATCAGTCCTTCTCTTGCGCCTTGACCGCCTGCCACTGCGCCTCCATCTCGTCCAGGGAGGCTGCGGCCGGGTCGATGCCCTGAAGCGCCAGGCGCTGCTCCATCTGGCGAAAGCGGCGCTCGAACTTGGCATTGCCGCCACGCAGCGCCTGTTCTGGATCGATATCGAGGTGGCGGGCCAGATTGGCGACGGCAAAGAGGAGATCGCCGACTTCTTCGCGTATCCCGGCTTCCGCCGCTCCTGCGCCGATTTCAGCTTCGATTTCCGCCATCTCTTCGCGCACCTTGGCGAATACCGGTTCCGCATCGCGCCAGTCAAAGCCGATGCGCGCGGCCTTTTTCTGGATCTTTACCGCGCGTGTCAGAGCGGGCAGGCCGGCCGGCACGCCGTCGATGGCGCTTCGCGCGCGCGCCGATTCGATGCCTTCCGGCTGTCTTTCAGCCTGCTTGATGCGCTCCCAGAAGCCCTTGGCCGCGCCGGCGGCGCGCTGCTCGGCGCTGCCGAAGACATGGGGGTGGCGGCGGATCATTTTGGCGGTAATGGCGAGGACAACGTCGCCGAAGGAAAAATGCCCGGCTTCCTCGGCGATGCGGGCGTGATAGACGACCTGGAGCAGCAGATCGCCCAGTTCGTCGGCCAGCGCCGCCATGTCGGCCTTTTCGATCGCGTCGGCGACCTCATAGGCTTCCTCGATGGTATAGGGCGCGATGGTGGCGAAGGTCTGGTCCTTGTCCCAGGGGCAGCCCGTATCGGGATGGCGCAGCGCCGCCATAATCTCGATAAGGCGCGCGATATCGCGGCCCGGTTTGATTGTGGCGCCGTTGTCGGCCATGGATCCCCGCCACCGGCGCGCCCCGCGCCGGCCCTCCTGTTCGCGCTGGACGCGCCCGCACCCTTTTCGCACCGGCCTGTTGTCGCAAAGGGGCGACAGGCAAGGCAAGCGTGAAAAGGGCCTGGCGGGCTGAGCGGATGATCAGGCGAGGGCGGCGGCAACCGATGCGGCGAGGGGCGTGGTGGGACGGCCGATGAGGCCGCTCAACTGGTGCCCGTCGTCGAACAGGGCGCCTTGCGAAGCGCCGACATCGGAATCGGCAAGAAGCTCGGCAAGCCCTTCCGGCAGGCCAGCACCAAGCAGGGCGGACTTGAAATCGTCGCGGGGCAGATTCTGGTAGGCAATGCTCCTGCCCGCCTGACCGCCGATCTCCGCGGCCAGTTCGCCAAGCGAATAAGATGTATCTCCCGCCAGTTCATAGACCCGGCCGGCGTGTTCGCCGCCCGCCAGAACGGCCGCCGCCGCGGCCGCGTAGTCGGCGCGGGCGGCAGATGAAATTCGCCCGTTCCCGGCGCTGCCGAGCACGACGCCATGTTCCAGCGCCACCGGCACGCTGGCGGTGTAGTTTTCGCTATACCAGCCATTGCGCAGCAGCACGAAGGGCAGGCCGGAAGCACGCAGGTAGTTCTCCGTTTCCCGGTGTTCCGCCGCAAGGCCGAGAGGCGAGACGTCGGCGCGCAGGATGCTGGTATAGGCGAGGAGCCTGACGCCCGCCGCCTTGGCGGCGTCGATGACGGCGCGGTGCTGGGGCACGCGGCCGCCAAGTTCGCTGGAGGAAATCAAAAGCAGCTTGTCGGCGCCGCGAAATGCCGTCTCCAGCGTCTCGGGGCGGTTGTAATCCGCCTCGCGCACGACGACACCGCGGGCGGCGAGATCCTGCACGCTGGCTGGATTACGGACTGCGGCAACGATTTGCGGGGCGGGAATTTTTTCCAGCAGGGCGGCGATGACAAGGCGGCCAAGCTGGCCGGAAGCTCCGGTAACAACGATCATGGTGCAAACTCCATTTGGTTAACATCTGGAGTTGGCATATATTCGACTAACATACTTTTCGTAAGTACCCACCTTGAGGTTAGTGTGAAATGAGCGAAAGGCCCGACGATCCGGATATCTTCAAAGGCGGCATGCCTGCGCTTTCGGCCCGACTTGAGCGGGGGGACATCCTGTCGGAATTGTGTCCGTCGCGCGGCATTCTGCGCCACCTGGCCAGCCGATGGGGCTTCATGGTGCTGCTGGTGTTGATGACCGGGACACACCGCTTCAGCGAGCTGCGGCGCAAAATCGGCGGGGTGAGCGAGAAAATGCTTGCCCAGACACTTCAATGGCTGGAGGGGGACGGTCTGGTCTTGCGCGTGTCCTATCCGGTGGTGCCGCCCCATGTCGAATACTCGCTGACGCCGCTTGGCCTGGAGGCCGGCGGCAGGGTGAAGGATCTCGCCGACTGGGTCGAGATCAACCTGCCGCGCATTGCCGCCGCCAGGGAGGCCGCGCAGTAGCGGGGAAGGGACAAGGCAGCCCGAGTTACGGATATTCGAACTGGGATACGGATATTCGAAATACAATCAGTTATTCGCATAAGATAGATTATGGAACTTTTCTATATGCCAGTCTTGGCGGTTTGGGCCGGAACAGGCGCCAAATGGGTGAAATTCGGCTGTTTGACGCCGCCTGAGGCATAGGGTCGGCACTGGTCGCCTTTGGGTCGGCCTCTTTCCAGGTTGCGGCGGCGCCACCGGCGCTTGCACCTTTCCGCGATACCGCTCCGTCGCCCGCGGCGGATTTGCCGGACAGCAGCATGGGCCATCCAGCAGCATGGCGGTGGCATGGCAGCAGTATTGTGTCAGCGGCTGAAAATCCGCCCGTTCCGGTGCGGACCTTAGCGCCGCATGGCAAGGCTTTCCGGAAGTTCGGCCACCGTCTCCACGCTCAATCCGTCATGGGCCGGCTCGACATTCTCAGGCAGCTCGCGGCGCAGCGTGTCGTAATCGAGATCGATATGCATATTGGTCAGGATGGCGCGTCTGGGTTTGATGCGCTCGATCCAGCGCAGCGCGTCGTCGAGCGAAAAATGGCTGGGATGCGGCGTATAGCGCAGCGCATCGATGATCCAGACGTCGAGATCTTCAAGCGCAGCCAGAGATTCATCTGGCAAATCGCTGACATCGCAGGAATACGCGAGATTGCCGAAGCGGAATCCCAGGGAGCGGATATGGCCGTGTTCCTGGTCGAAGGGCAGCGCCTCGATGGCGCCGGCGGGCCCGTTAACCATCACCCTTTTGCCCGGATAAAGAGAGTGTTCGCGCAGGATCGGCGGATAAGGGCTGCCTTCGGGCGCCCGGAAGCAATAGGAAAAGCGCGTCATCACCACCTGGGCGGTCTGGTGGCTCATGTGAACGTCGACATGGCGCCTGCCGTTGAACGCCACCATGCGCAGATCGTCGATGCCATGGGTGTGGTCGGCGTGGTCGTGGGTATAGAGCACGCCATCGAGCCAGCCGACGCCCTGCTCCAGCAATTGCGCCCGCATGTCGGGCGAGGTATCGACCAGCACGTTTGTCGGCTCTGCGCCCTGCTCATTGGCGCGCTGGACCAGGATCGAACAGCGGCGGCGGCGGTTGCGCGGGTTTTCAGGGTCACAGGCGCCCCAGACATCGCCAAGGCGCGGAACGCCGCCCGAAGAGCCGCAGCCGAGAATGGTGATTTTCAAGCCCATGGCCCGCGTTTCCCCTTTTTGGTGCTTTTCCTCCGGCCTTTCCTGCGCCGCGAGCGTCAGGGCGGCGGCACCTTGTCGAACAGGCGGAAGAAGTTGGCGCTTGTCTGTTCGGCCAGGGCATCTTCGCTGACACCCCGCACCTCGGCCAATACCCGCGCGGTATGGCGCACAAAGGCCGGTTCGTTGCGCTTGCCGCGATGGGGCGGCGGCGCCAGAAACGGCGCATCGGTTTCGACCAGGATCCGGTCGGCGGGAATTTGCGCAGCAATTTCGCGCAGTTCCTCCGATTTCTTGAACGTCAGAATGCCGGAAAACGACACATACAGGCCGAGTTCAACGCCCTTGAAGGCCAGTTCGCGGCCGGAGGAGAAACAGTGAAGCACAGCCTTGAAGGCCCCCTTCCCCATTTCCTCGGCCAGAATTCGCGCCGTTTCCTCGTCGGCCGACCGGGTATGAATAATGAGCGGCAATCCGGTGCGCCGCGCCGCCTCGATATGGGTGCGGAAACCGGCGCGCTGATCGTCGCGCGGGCTGTGGTCGTAGTGAAAATCCAGCCCGGCCTCGCCGAAAGCGACGACTTTCGGCCGCTGCGCCAGCTTCACCAGGTCGTCGGCGGTGACGCCGCTTTCTTCCCCGGCATTGTGCGGATGGGTCCCTACGGAGCAATAAACGGGGTCATATTTCGTAGCAATTTCATGGATCTGGTCGAATTTCCTGACACGGGTCGAAACGGTTACGAACCGTTGCACGCCCTCCTTGGCGGCGCGGGCCAGAATGGCGTCCAGTTCGCCTTCGAAATCGGGAAAGTCGAGATGGCAGTGGCTGTCGACCAGCATCATGCCTCCACGGCCTTTTCGGCCTCCACGTAGCGCGGAAAGACCGGCTCGGGGGCCGGCAAGGCGGCACCCGGCACAAGGCGGCCAGCGGCGCCAAGACTTGCGAAGTCGCGCCTGTCCCCGGGCACGGCCAGAAGGTCGAGCAGGCGGGCGCAGCTTGCGGGCATCACCGGCTGGGCGAGAATCGAAGTCTGGCGCACCGCTTCGGCGGTGACATAGAGGACCGTGCCCATGCGCTCAGGGTCGCTCTTCTTGAGCGCCCATGGCTCCTGGACGGCGAAATAGCGGTTGGCGGCGGCGACAACGCGCCAGATGGCTTCTAGGGCAAGATGGAGGCCCTGTGTCTCCAGCGCCGCGCGCACCTCGCCGACCAGCCCATCGGCGGCGGCCAACAGCGAGCTGTCGTCTTCGCTCAAGGCGCCCGGTTCCGGCAGCGTGCCGCCAAGATTCTTGGCGATCATCGACAGCGAGCGCTGGGCGAGATTGCCCAGATCGTTGGAAAGATCGGCATTGATGCGCTGCACGATCGCTTCGTGGCTGTAATTGCCGTCCTTGCCGAAGGGCACCTCGCGCAGGAAGAAATAGCGCAGCTGGTCTATGCCGTAATGGGCGCTGAGGGCGAAGGGGTCGATGACATTGCCGACCGATTTCGACATCTTCTCGCCGCGGTTGAAAAGGAAGCCATGGCTGAAGACCCGTTTCGGCAGTTCGATCCCGGCCGACAGCAGGAAGGCCGGCCAGTAGACGGCATGGAAGCGCAATATGTCCTTGCCGATGACGTGGATATCGGCCGGCCAGTAGCGCGAAAACAGCTCGCCGCCGGTATCGGGATAGCCAAGCCCGGTGATGTAATTGGTCAGGGCATCGACCCAGACATACATGACATGGGCTTCATCGCCCGGGACCGGCACACCCCAATTCAGCGTGGTGCGGGAGATCGAAAGGTCCTGAAGGCCGCCCTTGACGAAGCTGACGACCTCGTTGAACCGCTCTTTGGGCAGAACGAAATCGGGGTGGGACTCGTAATAGGCGAGCAGGGGTTCCTGATAAGCCGAGAGGCGGAAGAAATAACTCTTCTCCTCGGTCCATTCCACCGGCGTGCCCCCTGCCCCAACGCGCACCCCGTCTTCGCCGACGGTCGTCTCGCTTTCGGCGTAAAAGGCTTCGTCGCGCACCGAGTACCAGCCGGAATAGGTGCCGAGATAGATGTCGCCCGCATCTGCCATGCGCTGCCAAATGGCCTGCGAGGCGCGATAGTGGCGCTCCTCGGTGGTGCGAATGAAGTCGTCATTGGAGCAATTCAGCGTTTCTACCATCCGGCGGAACAGCGCCGTATTGCGGTCCGCCAGCTGGCGCGGCGTCATGTCGAGTTTGGCCGCCGTCTGCGCCATCTTCATGCCGTGCTCGTCGACCCCGGTCAGGAACCGAACGTCGCGGCCGTCGAGGCGCATATAGCGGGCGATCGCATCGGTGGCGATAGCCTCATAGGCGTGGCCGATATGAGGCGCGCCGTTGGGGTAGGAAATCGCCGTCGTGATATAGAATTTTTCTTTGTTCGTCATGGTCCCGCCGCGGCTGCTTCCCGCCGTGCCCGTGATGGATCCCCGGCACCTCCCGGAGATCCGGCTTTCCCGTCTAGGCGGCCGCGGCGCCAATCGCCCGAAAGATGTTCAGGATCACCTGTTTGCGGTTGAAGTGAAAGGTTTCCGTCTCCGCCGCCAAGCGGGAGATCTTTTCCCATACCTCGGCGAGGCGCGCAAGGCGGGCGGGATCGCTATCGCCATGCGCGCCGGCTTGTTCGACGCGGCCGGCCAGCCATTCCCCGGCCAGTTCGATGAACATGCCGAAGTCCTCGTCATTGCCTGGGCGGGCAATGCGATCGGCTAGAACATGGAATTTCCGGTTCGCTCCGGCGCGCGCGCTATCAAGCAGCGCCACGATCTCGGCTCGGCGCGCGAGGCCATCGCCATCGAGCGCGGCAAGGGCGCGGCGCACGCTGCCCTTCGCCGCTTCGCCAAGCTGGCGGCGCTGATCAGGCGCCAGAGATTCGAGGGCCTTGCCGGCCCCGGCCTGGCGGACCGCGGCTTCGAGATCGTCCTCGCCCAGCGGGTTGAGGCGCAGGCGGCGGCAGCGCGAACGCAAGGTGGCGGGCAGCCGGCCCGGCACATGGGAAACGATCAGCCACAACGACCTCTCGGGCGGCTCCTCCAGCGATTTCAGCAGCGCATTGGCGGCATTGACGTTGAGTTCGTCGGCGGCATCGACGATGGCAACGCGCCAGCCGCCCGCCAGCGCCGTCATGGCGAAGAAATGAAGCCCCTTGCGCACCTCGTCGATGGTCAGGGAGACCCTCAGCCTCTTGCCGTCGTCGGCCAGGGTGCGGGTCATCACGACAAGGCCGGGATCGGCGCCGGCGGCGACATGGCGCGCGGTTTCGCTGGCCGGATCAACCGCAAGGTCAACCGCGCCCGCGACCTCGGGTGCGCCGAGATCGGCATGGGCGAGCACGAAGCGCGCGATGCGATAGGCCAGCGTTGCCTTGCCGATGCCCTCCTGTCCCTCGATCAGCCAGGCATGGTGCATGCGCCCGGACCGGCACGCGGCAAGAAATTCGGCTTCCGCCTGCCGGTGCCCGAAGAGGTTCACGGCCTCGCGCGGATGGGGGAATTCGCGAAAGCGGTCGCTTTCGGCCAGATGCGCGGTCTGTCGTGCCGGTGCCGCCGCCATGGCCGTTCTAAGGTTTCAGCCGCTTGACAACGGCCTTCCAGATTTCCACCGAGACGCGGTCGGCGGGGCGTGAAGTATCGAAAACGAGGCAGCGCTTCCTGTTGCGCCTGGCGATGGCGAGAAAGGCGGCGCGCAGCTTTTCGTGATACTCGATGTCTTCGTCCTCGAAGCGGTCGCCCTCCTCGCCTGCCTCGCTCGCCCGTGCCCGCGCCCTTTCCAGGGCCTGCCCTGCCGGCGCATCAAGGACGATCGTCAGGTTTGGCACCGACGTGCCGACCGCAACCTTGTCGAGCGCGGCCAGGAGTTTCGCGTCGATTCCGCCGGCCCCGCCCTGATACGCCAATGTCGAATCGGAAAAGCGGTCGCAGATGACCCACTCGCCGCGCGCCAGCGCCGGTTCGATGACCTGCCGCAAGTGATCGTCGCGCGCGGCGGTTATGGCAACGGCCTCGGCGAAGGTGCCGAAAGGCTCTATGGCTCCCGATTTCAGCAGGTCGCGCACAAATTCGGCGCCCTTTGTGCCGCCAGGCTCGCGGGTCAGGACGACCTTGCGCCCGGCCTCCTCGAGCCGGGCGCCGAGCAGACGCGCCTGGGTCGATTTGCCCGTACCCTCGCCGCCTTCGAAGGTGATGAACTTTCCCTTGGCCATGACCCGCCGCCGGCCCCTTTTTGCCTGCCCGCCTCAGCGCATATTCCTATGAATTGCGATTGCTACGGGCTTACCACCAGCGCGTAATCAGGTCGAGCACCGCATCGAGCGCGCGCTGGTGAATCTTGCCGGTGCTAACCTCTTCCCCGGCATAGAGCGGCACGCTCAAGGTGACCCCGACATCGGTCGTGACGCGCATTTCGGCTACCCTCGCGCCTTCTTCGATGGGTGCCAGCAATGGCCCGCGATAGACGATGCGCGCTTTCATCTTCTGCCGCTGGCCGCGCGGCAGGAGAATCTTGATGGCGCCGTCGCCGACCAGCCTTACCCAGCGCTTTTCGCCGCCATAGACCCGCGCCTCGCCCACCGTCTCGTCGGCGTCGAAGAGCTGCAATTGCTCAAAGGAGCGATAGGCCCAGTCGATCATCTTGCGGGCTTCGCTCGCCCTTTCGCGCACGGAACCGAGGCCGGTCATGGCAAGAATGACGCGCTGGCCGTCACGCAAGGTGGTGCCGACCAGACCATAGCCGGAGTCCTTGATATAACCGGTCTTCATGCCGTCGGCGCCCGGCGCCTCGCGCAGCAGCGGGTTGCGGTTGCGCTGGAGGATATTGTTCCAGGTGAACTCGGGCTGGCTGTAATAGCGATAGAGATCGGGATATTCGCGGATCATGTGGCGCGCCAGCTTGGCGAGGTCGCGCATCGACATATAATGGTTTGGGTCGGGCAAACCGGTGGCATTGGCGAAACTGGAATTGGTCAGTCCGAGTTCGCGCGCCCGCTCGTTGAGCATGGAGGCGAAGGCCTCCTCGCTGCCGGCCATGCCTTCGGCAATGGCAATGCAGGCGTCGTTGCCGGACTGGACGATCACGCCCTGGATCAGGTCGGACAGCTTGATGTCGGAATTGAGCTGGGCGAACATGGTCGACCCGCCCGAGGTGGCGCCGCCCTTGCGCCAGGCGTTCTCCGAGATGTGAAAGGTGTCGTCGAGGGTGAGGCGCTTTTCCTTGATGGCATGGAAGACTACTTCCATGGTCATCAGTTTCGAAAGGCTGGCAGGGGGAACCGGCTTGTCGGCGTCTTTTTCCAACAGGACGGTATTCGAATCGTAGTCGATGACGATGACATAAGGCGCCGAGGTGTCGATGGTCTGGGCGCGGAGTTCCGTTCCCGCCGCCGCGAGGCAAAAAACGGCGAGAACGGCGGCCAGGGACAAACGCGCCAATGTCCGGGCGATAGCCGCGTTTTTCAGTCCACCAGAACAGGGCCAAATATTCAGCATGGAATTGAACGCCGCATTGCCGGTGCAGGTCCCCGCCGCCCGCATACCTTTTAATAGCAATAGCAAGCGGGCAAGGACGAGATCAACAGCCCCTACCCGCTTTTGGCCATTTAACTGTGGGTGCGAAGATATTTATTGGATCATCACCAGCCGGGCGCCGGGCGCGCCGGCGCGGCGGACGCTCTCCAGCGCCTCCATCGCGCGGTCGCCGGCGAGCGGGCCGACCCGGACGCGGAAATAAGTGGTGCCCGCCACATCGACCGGGTCGACATCGACCTGGCCGATGGCGGCCAGGCTTTGGCGCAACCGGTCGGCATTGACGGCATCGCGGAAGGAGCCGACCTGGATATAGGACAGGGCGCCGGTGGCGCGCATGGACGGCATCGAGGGCATTGGCGACATCGGCGCGGAACTGGCGACCTGGACCGGCCGGTCGGAAATGCGGCGTTCCGGCACGGCGGCCGGCCTTGGCGCATTGGCGGCATATTGACCGTTGTCCACCCAGCCGTCGCCGCCGTTCAGCGGTGCGCGGCCAAGATAGGTGACCTTGACCTGCGTCGTACCCTGCTGTTGAAAACCGAGCAATTCAGCGGCGCGCTTGGATAGGTCGATTTCGCGTCCCTGGGCATAGGGTCCGCGATCATTGACCCGGACCACGACCTCGCGGCCGTTCTTGAGATTCCTGACCTTGGCAAAGGTGGGCAGCGGCAAGGTCGGATGGGCCGCGGACAGGGAATCCATGTCGTAGATCTCGCCATTGGCGGTGCGCCGGCCGTGGAAGTCCAGGCCATACCAGGAGGCGGTCCCAACGCCTTCGTAATTCGGGTCTTCCTTCGGGTAGTACCACTTGCCGCCGATCTGGTAGGGATTGCCGACCTTGTAGACACCGCCGCCCTTGGGCACCGGCTGGCCATATTCGACGACGCGCTCGCTGGTCGACACCCCAAGCGAACCCTTGTGGCTGCAATTTGTCAGCGCCAGGCCGGTGGCGGCAAGAACCACTATGCGGCCAACGAGCCGCCCGTTGTCCGATTTGCCGGCCTTGCGCGCCAAGGCAGCCGCCCTGGCCGCGAACCCGAAGGCCGTCGTCATTCTGTTTTTTCCGAAAGTCATGATCGCCTACCCGACGGCAAGCCGGAACGCACCCGCCCCTGTTGCCTGGCGGCCCGGAAGGCCGACCGACACCGGACGATTTTCGGCCTGGCTGATAAAATGCCAGGTGCCCTGCACCGACTTGTTCCACCCCATGTTTACGCTGATACAATTTCTGGCAGCGGACCAAGCTTCAGGATGACTCCATGCCGGTTAACAAATATTGAATGGTGGCCGCGCGCGCAGTGGCGCGGCGCGCGCCAATGATGGAACCCTTCGATGAGCCTGAGCGGAGAACTGGTTGATCTGATTGCGCAAAAGCCTGTTTCCGCGCCCGATCTCGAAGCCGCCGCGCTGTTCGTGCTGGATACGCTGGCAAGCGCCGTTGGCGGCACCTTTACCGATCAGGGGCGGATCCTGCTGCGCTGGGCCGGGCAAGCGGACAGCGGCGACCCCGCAGGCCGGGATTGCGGGCGGCGCGCCCTGCTGATCGGGGCCTTGAGCCATATTCTGGAAATGGACGACCTGCACCGCGCCTCGGTGGTGCATCCCGGCTGCGCCGTCGTCCCCGCCGCCTGGGCGCTGGCGGCGCGGCATGGCAGCGGCGGCGTTGCGCTGCTCAAGGCGGTCTTGTGGGGCTATGAAGCGGCAACCCGCGTCGGCATGGCAGTGGGGCCGGAGCATTACCGCATCTTTCACAATACCGCGACTTGCGGCCCATTCGGTTCGGCTGTGGCGGCGGGTGCCCTGCTCGGTCTTGATCGCAGCCAGATGATCGACGCGCTTGGCAATGCCGGAACCCAGGCGGCCGGGTTGTGGCAGTTCCTCGCCAGCGGCGCGATGTCCAAGCATCTTCACGCCGGAAGGGCCGCCGAGGCCGGCGTCGTCGCCGGCGAACTGGCGGCGCTCGGCTTCACCGGCGCGCCGGAAGTACTGGAGGGGGAGAAAGGCTTTTTCGCTGGCCTCGCTCCAGGAGGCGAGCCAGCCAGGGTGCTGGCCGATCCGGACGCGCCGTGGCAACTGCGCCAAACCTCGATCAAGCCCTGGCCCTCTTGCCGCCATACCCACCCGGCGATCGATGCCGCGCTGGAGCTGGCCGGTGAACTTGCGGCCAAAGGCTGCGGGCCGGAGCAGATATCCGCGATCAGGATCGGCTGCTATCAGGCGGCGCGCAAGCTGTGCGACCGCGAGGAGCCGCAAAGCGTCTATGAAGCGAAATTCTCGCTGCAACACTCCGTTGCGGCGGCGCTTGGCGGCCTGGCGCCTGATTTCGATGCTTTCGAGGCGGAGGCGCGGGCGGCGTTTTCCGGCCTGCGGGCGCGCTGCCGCATTGAAATCGAAGAGGAACTGGAGGCGGCCTATCCGGCGCATTGGGGGGCGCGCATCGAAGTCACGCTGAAGGACGGCAGCCGGATCCGGGCGCGGCGCCGGGATGCCAGGGGTGATCCGGAACTGCCGCTGGCGCGCGGCGAGATGATCGAAAAGGCGCGGACGCTTTGCGCCCTCGCGCCCGGCATCGATGCCGGGCGCTTCATCGACGGCGTGCTGAACCTGCCGCATGGCGGCGCCCTGCCGACGCTGAATCTTGGCTCAGGTAATTGAAAGCGGGCAGATGTGCTTGCGTTGGCGCCAAGCGATGGTCTAACCCATTGCGCTAGCGGATGGGTGGCCGAGTGGTTGAAGGCACCGGTCTTGAAAACCGGCAGACGGGCAACCGTCTCGTGGGTTCGAATCCCACCCCATCCGCCA
>JAGRLG010000077.1 GCA_020441905.1 Rhodobiaceae bacterium
GACGCGGCCTGACAAGACGTGATGGCGGCCCGACCGGGCCCCATCTCCAGGAGCAAAGACAGGAATGGAACCGCAGCCCCAATTGTTCCCAAACGGCAAGGACCACGAGGTCATCGACCCGCCGGTGAAACTGGAACATCTGGTCATCCGCGGCGGCCGCGGCGGCGTCGATTTCGACGCCATAGCCCGCGCCGAAAAGGCTCTGGAATCGCTTTCGGAGAACTTTCACGACTGGATGGAAGAGGAGGTCGAGCATCTGCTCGCCGCCCGCCAGAGCGCCCATTCGCTTGGTTTTTCAGCCGATTCAATCGACACCCTGTTTCATGCCGCCCACGACATCAAGGGCCAGGCCAAGACACTTGGCTATCCCGTCGCCGCCCATGTCGCGGCCTCCCTGTGCCGCCTGATAAAGGGCTATGCCGACCCCAGGCGCCTGCCACAAATGCTGGTCGACCAGCACGTCAATGCCATTCGCGCCATCGTACGCGAGCATGCCCATGAGGCCGGCCGGGAAACGGCAGAAACCCTGGCGCGCCGCCTTTCCGTGGTGACCGAGGAACTGCTGGAAGCCGAACTTGCTCGCCGGAACGCAGGCGAAGAAGCCGCTCAGGCCGCGGCGGCGTCCTCCCAATAGACCACCTTGGCTTCTTCGCGCGCCGCGGCATCGGCCAGGCGCGTCAGCATCGCGCTGAGTTCCAGCGAGGCCGGATGCCAATCGCGCTGGAAAGCGGCCTGAACCTTCTCGATCAGGGCGCGCCGCCGGCTTGCCTGAGTAAGATCCTCGCCGCGGGCCAGCGCCGCCCGGGTCTGCGACAGCACGGTGGCAAATGCGGAGAACTGCGCCTCCGGCAGCCCCGCCTTCTCGTACACCGCCTTGAACCCGGCCCCCTGGCCGCCGCCGGCAAGACGCGCCGCCCGGCGCGGCGGCAGGTCGGCCAGAAAGGCCAGCGCATCCTCGAAAAAGCCGGCATTGCCATGGAGCAGCGCCCGTAGCATGAGCCCGGCCGTCAGATGGCCGGTGCAATCGAGGTGGACGATGAGCGCCCGGCGCTCCTCGCCGGAACAGCGCCCGGCAAGATCCACCGTCGCCTGGTCGCAGCAATCCCGGACCATCTTTTGTCCCCGCTCGGGCAATACGAAGGCCTTGAACATGTCCGACCCCAGCAGGGCCTCGGCCAGCGCCAGCGTCAGCCCCTGGCGCACCTGGGCCGGCAAATCGTCGCGCTCCAGCATCGCCGCGCGCAGCGCCGCATCCCCGGCATGACGCTCGGCGAGGCGGGCAAAACTGAAAGACAGGATGTCCGCGCCCGGATTTGCGAGCAGCAATTCGCAAACCTCCGGGGGCGCGATCTCGATCAGGGCCGCGGCCACTGGCGGCGAAATGCGCGATCGCCCGGCAATCAGCATCTGGGTCTGCGCAACCCCCTCGCCGATCAACTCGACAAGATCATGGTCCTGCAACACCGGGGAACGCCGCAGCACCGGCGCCGAAACGGCCAACTGGTCGAACGCCAGAGCCGCCACCAGATGGTGCGGCGCATCCGGTGAATCGGCCAGCGCCTCGGCGAGCGCCCGGCGCACGATGGGATTGGGATCGGTCAGAATGGCGGCAAACCCGGCGCCGATCTCCTCGCGCGAAACGGCGCTGAGATCGGGACACAGAAATGCGCGCGCCAGCGGGCCGATCACCTGTACCCGCTGATGGGGGTCGCGCGCTGCAAGCCGGCCGAGAAAGAGTTCTGTAATCATGGCGTACCTGCGGCTTCCAGCCTGGTTGTGCGGTGCGCCCGGTCCGTTCTGAACGCGCGGAGCGCACCCGATTGGCTAATTTACGTATCCAGTCTGCACGCCAATACTTAAGGAAGTGTTCACCATGTTTTTGGCAGTATTCGGAGGTTAACTGCTAACCCCCAAAACATGCGCAGCCTTCGGCAAGGTAAATTCTAGTTGTGATTTCTTTTATTTGCGCCTGGGAAGTATAGCCAAGTACACCTCTAGGCCGAAGCAACCAGTCCGAGGCGCTCGGCCAGCGCATTGAGCAGGGAGTTTTGCTGGCCATAGGCTTCATGGGCATCGAGGCGCCGGCGCTCGGCGCCCGGCTCCGCCTGCCGCGCCTGTACGGCATAGCCCGGCATGCTGGGATCTCCGCCAAGGGCCACTTGGGCGCTCCCATGGCCCGAGTGCCCCGGGTGCCCCGTGTGCGCCGGGCGCGGGGCCAGGATGCGGTCGGGCGATTTCATCAGGTCGGCAAGGTCATAGCTCTCGCTGACCTGGCGGCGATGCTCCACCCCGTGCGCACCCATGCCGCCCGCCCCAGCGGCGGCTGCGCTCCTGGCCGGTCGCGGACCCGGCGCAACGGGCCTGGCCGGAGTTGCCGCGGACGATGAAACCGGGGCCGCCGTTTCGCTCCCCTCCTGGGCTGAAAACCGGAACAACGCGGCGAAAAAGGAAGCAACCTTGTTCTCGCCCGCCGGATCCGCTGCCGTTTCCGCTGCCGTTTCGGGCGCCGCGGCCGGCTGGGCGCGATAGGACAGCAGGTCGTAAACTTCGCCCAGCGTGCGTTCGCCGCCGCTGCGATTGTAGAAGACCGGCCGGTTGGCCTGGGCCGCGCGCGGAAACATTTCAGCGGCGCTCGCCTTCGGATTGGTGTCGGCCAGGTCGATCAGGCGCCGCGCGTCGCCCGCGCCAAGAAAATGCGCCATGTAGAGTTCGCCGCCGGTCGGCTCGCGGCCGATACCATCGGCGAGTTGCTCGGCATTCAGCTTGGTGAACTCGGCCGCCATCAGCGCCGAAGTCCTGGGGTCGTGCCGCAGTGCCAGGATCTCGGCCCGCGCGCCGGCGTCGGAAACCCGCAATGAACCGTTGTTGCCGCGCTCGATCTGGTCGGCATATTGCCCAAGGCCGAATTTGTTGCCCGCGCTTTTCACCATGCCCAGCCAGGTCGATTCGACGAACTGGAACAGCCCCGCCGCCGAAGATCCCTGCGCCGTGGCGTCGGGCTTGAGCGCGCTTTCGCGCATCGCCGTGTTCAAAAGATAGTCGAAGCGCACGCCTGTCGCGTTGCTGGCCTCGCGCAAGGCCAGGGCGACCGTCGGATCGGTTTGGGATACTGCTGACAGAGCCATAAGCAAGCGGCCAATTTTTTGAACACACAAGGGGGCGAGCCCCGCAGCCCAACTATCGCCCCGCCATGGTTAATGGCCTGTTAAGTACAGCCGCCCCCGCCGCCCGCACTCTGGCGCAAAGCGGTCTGGCGCGCGACAATGGGCCGCCGCGCCGGGCCGAAGGGGGTGACGGACCGGGGGAGCGGCCGCGTGAAGCATGGGGAGGCAAAGATGCCAGGATACTATTTTGAGGAATTTTCGATCGGGCAGACTTTCGAACACCCGTTGCGGCGCACGGTCACCGAGATGGACAACATCCTGTTCTCGAGCATGACCCTCAATCCGCAGCCGCTGCATATCGACCGCCATTTCTGCCTGACAGAAACCGAATGGGGCCAGCCGCTTATGAATTCCCTGTTCACCCTCGGCCTGATGATCGGTATTTCGGTCAATGATATCTCGGTCGGCACCACGATTGCCAATCTCGGCATGACGGAAGTGCGTTTTCCCCATCCCCTGTTCCAGGGCGATACGATCAACGTTCGCACCGAGGTCAAGGCGTCGCGCGCATCCAAATCGCGCGCCAATGCGGGCATCGTCGAATTCGAGCACAAGGCAATGAATCAGGACGACGTGCTGGTGGCGATCTGCCGACGCCACGTCCTCATCCGCCGCAAGGCGGAGGCTTGAGGCGGCGATGCGGTCCTGGCTGTTTATTCCCGCCGACAGCGAGCGCAAGCTGGCCAGGGGACTGGAGGCCGGCGCCGATATGGTGATCCTCGATCTTGAGGATTCGGTTGCCGCCTGCGCCAAGAACCAGGCGCGCGCCAATGCCCTTGCTGTCCTGAAGGAACGGGCCGGCGGCCGCCATGCCGGCCGGTCCCCGGCGATTTTCGTGCGGGTCAACGGTCTTGCCGGCCCCCATTGCGAGCAGGACCTGGAGGCCGTGCTGCCCGGCGCGCCCGACGGCATCCTGCTGCCCAAGGCGGGCGGAGGACGGGACGTTGCCCGCCTCGATGCCAGGCTGACCGCGGGCGAAGCGCTTTGCGGCATTCCGGAAGGCGCCACCGCCATTGCCGCCATTGCCACCGAAACGGCGGCTTCCCTGTTTGCCCTTGGCAGCTATGCCGGCGCCAGCCCGCGCCTTGCCGCCCTGACCTGGGGCGCCGAGGACCTCTCCGCCGAGCTTGGCGCCCGCGCCGTGTTCGACGAATCCGGCGGCCTGACAGCACCTTATGTGCTGGCCCGCGCGCTTTGCCTTGCCGGTGCGGTGGCCGCCGGGGCGGCGCCCATTGACGGCATCTACGCCGCGTTTGCCGATGAAGAGGGCCTGCGCACCGAATGCGCCGCCGCCGCCAGGGACGGTTTTACCGGCAAGCTGGCGATCCACCCGGCCCAGGTTCCGGTCATCAATGCCGCTTTCACGCCCTCGGCCGCCGAAATCGAGCACGCCCGCGCCGTGATCGCCGCATTCGACGCCGCGGGCCGGCCCGGCACCATCGGGTTCGAGGGGAAAATGCTGGATCTGCCGCACTTGAAACGGGCCGAGAAACTGCTCGGCCGCGCTGCCGTCGCCGCCGCTTCCAAAGCCGGGACGCGCAAATAGACGCCCTTGTTCGACCGAACGCCTATTCAACCGGACCCCTATTCAACCGGGGTCCTATTCAACCGGGCGAGTCATGGCGAATTTGTCGCGCACTGCGGTGTAATCCATATAGCCCAGCCGGGCCAGGGTCTGAAGTTCCGCGACATCGATCATGCCGTCACGAATGACCGCATCGTCGATATACACGCCGATGACCTGCCCCAGCGCCATATACTGGTCCGCCGGGCGCCCGTCGATATCGGCCAGGTGGATGATATCCAGCAATTTGCATTCCAGCGCCGCCGGACTTTCGCCGACCCGCGGCGGCGCCACCATCCGGCTGGGCACCGCCGTCAGCCCGGCAAGCTTGAATTCGTCGACGTCATGAGCGACCGGCGCCGAGGAGCGGTTCATCTGGTCCTTCAACGCCAATGTAGCCAGGTTGCAGACGAATTCGCCGGTTTCCTCGCAATTGCGGATCGAATCCTTGCGCCCCGACGACGCGAACATGACCATCGGCGGCGTGTCGCAAATGCCGTTGAAGAAACTGTAGGGCGCCAGGTTGACATGGCCATCGCGAGAGATCGTCGAAATCCATCCGATCGGCCTCGGCGCTATGATTGCCTTGAACGGATTATGCGCCAGCCCGTGCTCGCCCTTGACCGCGTCGTAGAACATGCATCCCCCGTGATTTGCGCAGGTTAGCGCCGAAGATTGATTCGATGGTTTAGCTTTCCGCGCGCGTGCCCTGGCCGGTCCATTCCGACACCACGTCAGCGAGAACCGGGCGCTGGCGGTCTTCCGGCACCGATTTCGGCGTTCCGATATAGATGAACCCGGCGATTTTCTCGTCCTCCGCCACATCCAGCGCCGCCCGCACCTTGGCATCATAGGCATACCACTCGGTGAGCCAGCTGCCGCCAAAGCCGAGCGCCTGGGCCGCGTGCAAGGTATTCATGCACACCGCGGCGGCCGACAGCGTCTGCTCCCAGCGCGGTATCTTGACATGCTCGCGGGCACAGGAAACGACGCACAGGATGAGCGGCGACCGCATCGGCCGGGCGCGCTCGAACGCGATCTGTTCGGCGCTGGCCTGGGGATTGGCCTCGCCAAAAACCTGCGCCAGCAGGTCGCCGAAACGCTCGCGCGCCGCGCCGCGGATAATCCGGATCCGCCACGGCGTCAGCTTGCCGTGATCGGGAACCCGCGTCGCCACCGTCAACAACTGGTCGAGCACGGCGCCTTCGGGCGCCGGATCGTTCAGCAGCAGCGGCGGCACCGAGCGGCGCGTCGCCAACGGATCGATTGCGTTCGGCATGCGGATCTCCATCCTGTTTATAACGGCTCCGTTTTAGACCAATCATTGCCGGCCGCAACCATTGCCGGGCGGCAATGCCTGGGCGGGCGCCCGTTGCCGCCCCAAATCCGCCGCAAAAGCCGCCCGGCCCGCACCACGAAGCGATGACAGGGTGCGGTCGCAAGTGTAAACATGACCACCAGCCAGAATCGCTGGCGGCAGTTAACGCATTGCAGGCCGGCCGGTCTTGCGGCGGGTATCGGATATCCCCCTGGCGGGCAAACATGCCAAGCGGAAGAATATGCGGCGCACAAGCAAGGTTTCACTGATATTCGCCCTTGCGACTTCTCTTTCGGCCGCCATTGCGCCGGCGGCGACCGATATGCCGCCTGCCGTGGGTCTTGTCTTCGATTCGTCCAACAGCATGTGGCGCCAGATCGACGGCGAGAACAAGGTTTCGATGTTGCGCTCCGCGCTCGCCGCCAGCTTCCAGTCCTATGACGGCAAGCTGGACATGGCGCTGCTGACCTTTGGCCAGCAGGAGGAGGAAGCCTGCGACGCCGTCAAGACCGTGGTGCCCGTCGAAACCCTGAAGGCGGCGAAATTCTCCGCCGCGGTGCAACAGGAAATTCCCGGAAAAGGCGCGACCCCGCTGGCACTTGCCATCGACACCGCCGCCGAAGCCATTCAGGCCAGCACGCGCCCGGCCAGCCTCGTCGTCATCAGCGATGGCCTCGACACCTGCCGGGCCGACCCCTGCGCCGCCGCCGCGCAGGCCAAGGCCAAGGCCCCGGCGCTGACGATCCATGTCATCGCCTTTGATTCCAGGAGCCGCGACCAGCTCGCCGGGCTGAGTTGCATGGCCAGCGAAACCGGCGGCAAATATTTCGCCGCCGCCAACCGCGCCGAACTCGATGCCGCCCTGGCCGACGTCATGGCAACCGCGGTCACGGCAATGGCACCGGAAATGGCCGCCACCGCCAAGCCGCCGGCCGGCAGCGAACCTGCTGCGGCGGAAAAGCCTTCGAGCGCCCCTGTCGGGGAAACCAAACCCGAGGCGGCGGAAAGCGCGCCGCCGACCGCCGCCGAGGCGGTTGCCAGGCAGATGGCGCGCGCCGAACCGGTGATAACCGGAACGCTGCGCCTGTCGGCGGCCCTGACCGCCGACATGGCGCCCCTCACAAGCGGGCTGGTGTGGCGGATTTTCCCGGCAAAGCCCGATGAAACCGGCGCGTTCCAGGTGATCCAGCGCTCGGTTGGCGCAAGCCCGGTATTCCAGCTCGCCAAAGGCGACTACATCGTCCACGTCGCCTATGGCAAGGCCGGGGCGACCAAGGAAGTGTCCCTGGCCGAGGGCGAAAACACCCAGACCATCGTTCTCAATGCCGGCGCCTTGCGCCTCTCGGCGGAGCGCGCCGACGGCGAACCGATCCCGATCAACCTCGTCAATTACGCCGTCTATTCCTCCGAACAGGACCAGTTCGGCGAACGCAAGCTGATCCTTCCCGCCGCCGAGCCGGGCAGAGCGATCCGCGTCAATGCCGGCACCTATTTCATCGTCAGCCAATATGGCGACGCCAATGCGGTTGTCCGCGCCGAAGTCAAGGTCGAGGCCGGCAAGCTGTCGGACGCCGTCGTGGTTCATCATGCCGCCCGGGTGACGCTGAAGCTGGTCAATGAAGCCGGCGGCGAAGCCATGGCCGACACCTCCTGGAGCGTGCTCACCCCCGAAGGGGATGTCGTCACCGAAAGCGTCGGCGCCTTCCCCACCCATATCCTGGCCGAGGGAACCTATACCGTTATCGCCAATCACGGCGGCGCCGCCTATTCGCGCCAGATCGAGATCAAGGCCGGCGGCGACGGCGAATTCGAGATCATGACCGGGGAAAAGAACTAGGCAGCGGCCTCTCTGGGCAGCGGCCTATCCGGGCAGCGGCCTATCTGGGCAGCGGGATGAAGTCGCTTTCTCCCGGCACCGGCGCAAAGCGCCCCTCCTTCCAGTCCCGTTTCGCCTGCTCGATGCGCTCGCGCGAACTGGAAACGAAATTCCACCAGATATGGCGTGGTCCCGCCATGGGCTCGCCGCCGAAATAAAGCAGCCGGCACGGGCCTTGCGCCCGCACGCTCAGGCCATCGCCGGGCCGCAGCACCAGCAGCTGCCCGGAGGCGAAAACATCGCCCGCGATCTCCAGCGATCCTTGCGCGACATAGATGCCGCGCTCGCGTTCGTCGGCGTCCAGCGGCAGCACCGCACCGGCAGCCAGTTCGACATCGGCGCAGATCATGTCATTGGGCCCGGTCAGCGGCGCGCTGGCCCCGAAAAGGCTTCCCGAAATAAGCCGCGCCTTCATGCCGAAATCTTCAACAAGCGGGTTGCCGGAAGCCGCGAAATGGCAAAAGCCGGGTTCCGCCTCCTCCTCGCCCTCGCCCAGCGCCACCCAGATCTGCACACCGTGCAGCACCTCGCCGCCCTTGCGGCGCTCCTCCGGCGTGCGTTCCGAATGCACGATGCCGCGCCCCGCCGTCATCCAGTTGACGGCACCGGGGCGGATCGCCTGCGCCACGCCGATGCTGTCGCGGTGCATGATCTCGCCGGAATAAAGATAGGTCAGCGTCGACAGGCCGATATGAGGATGCGGACGCACGTCGATGCCTTCGCCGAGGATGAATTCCGCCGGCCCCATATGGTCGAGAAAGATGAAAGGACCGATCATGCGACGGCGCGCCGAGGGCAGCGCCCGGCGCACCGAGAAACCGCCGATGTCGCTGGTGCGCGGCACGATCAGAGTTTCAATCGCGTCACTGGACCAGCCATTGCCGGCAACCGGGCCGCGGCCGCCACCCTGTCCCATTTCCGCCCTTTCTGCGCCAGCCGCTCGATCCCAAGCCCTGGCCGACGGGGCTCAGGCCGCTTTTTCGCTTCGCCTGTCCCTCTGGTCCGGTGCCACGGCCTCCGCCAGCAGCGCGGCGATGGCGTCTTCCAGCGGCAGCGTCACCTGATCCTTGGAGCCGAGGCGGCGGATATTGACCGTGCCCTCGTCCGCTTCGCGCCGCCCGCAAACCAGGATCGCCGGCACCTTGGCGAGGCTGTGCTCGCGCACCTTATAGTTGATCTTCTCGTTGCGGATGTCGAGTTCGGCGCGCAGCCCGGCGGCGTCGAGCGCCGCGCGGACCTTGCCCGCATAGGCGTCGGCGTCCGAGGTGATCGTCGTCACCACCGCCTGCACCGGCGCCAGCCACAGCGGGAAATGGCCGGCATGGTGCTCGACCAGAATGCCGGTGAAGCGCTCCAGCGAGCCGAACATGGCCCGGTGCAGCATCACCGGCACATGCTTCTCGCCGTCCTCGCCGATATAGAAGGCGCCGAGCCGTCCCGGCAGATTGAGATCGACCTGCACCGTTCCGCATTGCCAGTCGCGGCCGATGGCGTCGCGCAGCACATATTCCAGCTTGGGGCCATAGAAGGCGCCCTCGCCCGGATTGAGCTCGACCTCGCCGCCCGTCACCGAAACCGCGTGGCGCAGCGCCGCTTCCGCCTTGTCCCACACCTCGTCGGAGCCGACGCGCTTTTCCGGCCGGTCGGAGAACTTGACGATGACCTCGTCAAAGCCGAACTCGGAATAGATCTTCATCATCAGGTCGTGGACCTTGACGCATTCTTCCGTGATCTGCTCCTCGGTGCAGAAGATATGGGCGTCGTCCTGCGTGAAATGGCGCACCCGCATCAACCCGTGCAGCGCGCCCGAAGGCTCGAAGCGATGCACCTTGCCGAATTCGGCAATCTTTCTCGGCAGGTCGCGATAGCTCTTCAGACCGTTCTTGAAGATCTGGATATGGCCGGGGCAGTTCATCGGCTTCAGCGCATAGACCCGCTCGTCGGGGGTCTGGCTGGTATACATGTTCTCGCCAAACTTCTCCCAATGGCCCGATTGTTCCCACAAGGAGCGGTCCATCATGTCGGGCGAATTGACCTCGACATAGCCGGCATCGTGCTGGCGCCGGCGCATGTAGTTGATGAGCTGCTGGAACAGCGTCCAGCCCTTGGGGTGCCAGAACACCGCGCCCGGCGCCTCTTCCTGGAAATGATAGAGGTCCATTTCGCGGCCCAGGCGGCGATGGTCGCGCTTCTCCGCTTCCTCCAGCCGGTCGAGATGGGCCTTCAGGTCGGCTTCGCTGGCCCAGGCGGTGCCATAGATGCGGGTCAGCATCGGATTGTTGGAATCGCCGCGCCAATAGGCGCCGGCCACCTTCATCAGCTTGAAGCCGTTGCCGATCTTGCCGGTGGAGGGCATGTGCGGGCCGCGGCACAGGTCGAACCAGTCGCCCTGGCGGTAGATGCGGATGGTCTGGTCTTCCGGAATCGCGTCGACCAGCTGCACCTTGTAGCTCTCGCCCATCTCGCCAAAGACGCGCTTGGCCTCGTCGCGGCTCCAGACTTCCCGGGTGAAGGGGGCGTTGCGGGCGATGATCTCGCGCATCCTGGCCTCGATCTGCGGCAGATCCTCCAGCGTGAAGGGTTCCTCGCGCGCGAAATCGTAATAGAAGCCGTTCTCGATCACCGGGCCGATGGTGACCTGGGTGCCGGGAAACAGCTCCTGCACCGCTTCCGCCATGACATGGGCGCAGTCGTGGCGGATCAGCTCCAGCGCGCGCGCATCCTCGCGGGTCACGATCTTTATCTTCGCAGCCGCCTCGATCGGCTCGGCAAGATCCTTCAATTCGCCGTCGAGCTCCACCGCCACGGCCTTCTTGGCCAGCGACTTGGCAATCGACTCGGCGACTTCGGCTCCAGTCACGCCGGGCTTGAATTCGCGCTTGGATCCATCGGGAAAGGTAAGGGAAATCATCGTGAGGATTCTCCTGCTCACTCCTGCTGACCATGCAGGTAAGCGTTTGCATTTGCGGCGCCGGGGCGGGCGATACTGTCAGCCGCGCGGATGTCCGGCGCCAGGTTCCGGGCCGCGCCAGCGGCCATAGCGCCACGGCTTATACCAGCTTGCGGTTTCGGGCAATCGCCCAGGGACCGGATCGAAGCCATGGCTGCCCCAGGGGTGGCAGCGCGAAATGCGTGACAGCGCCAGCCAGCCACCCGCCCAGGCGCCATGGCGCGCCAGCGCCTCGTCGGCATATTCCGAGCAACTCGGCAGATAGCGGCAGGTCCGCCCCAGGAACAGCGAGAAGGAATAGCGGTAGATCGCTACCAGCGCCCGCAGCATCAGGCCCACCGGGCCGCGCCGGGCACCGCGTCGCTGTTCTCCCTCGTCGGTCATCGGACCCCGCCCTAACGGGCCGCCACGGTTTCCCGCTTCGCCTTCAGCCCCAGCGCCTGGTCGACAGCATCGACCACGGCATCGAAGGTCAGCAGGGTCGAGGCGTGGCGGGCCTTGAAGTCGCGAACCGGCTCAAGGCAGGCAAGTTCCGCCCAGCGCCCGGTCGGCGGCGGCCCCTCTTCCTTGAGCATGGCATACATCTGCGCCCGGACCTGGCGCAATTCCTCGGCGCTGGAGCCGATAACGAGGCGCGCCATCAGCGAGGATGACGCCTGCCCCAGGGCGCAGGCGCGCACGTCATGGGCGAAATCGGCGACCTTGTCGCCATCCATCGCGACATCGACGGTGACCGTCGAGCCGCACAGTCGGCTGTGCGCCGTGGCCGAGGCGCTGGGCGCCTCAAGACGGCCGAGGCGGGGAATATTGCCTGCCAGCTCCAGGATTTTCTTGTTGTAGATATCGTTCAGCATGTCCTGTCCCGGCCATTTGGCGCACGCCGCCATGTTTCGTGCCGCCAAATCCCGCCACTTGGACTTGCGGCAAACCGCTCAGACCATATATATGCTTTCGTGGCGCGCAACGGAAGCGAACGGCATCGCCGATCTTGCATTCCGTTTCGCGACGCTACCCTTGCTGATGCCAAGTCGGGCCGTTTGCGTGTATACCTGGCCCCGCGCAGGCAACACTGCGCCCTCGAAAAGGGATCGTGGGCAGGGACGATCACCAGCCCGCGCGAGCGGGCAACAGGAGCGCTGCAAGCCGCAACAAAATACGGCGCCACCAAGCAAATAGCCGGCGAATTGAAAAAAATGGCTGTATATTATGGTGGTAACTGAAGGGCATGTCTGATGGATGCTGTGATTAAGAAATTCCCTGGCCAGATTCCGGATATCGGCAAGGGTCCGGAAATCGAGCGCCCGTCGCGCGCCGAAGCCGAGGCCGCGGTCCGCACCCTGATCGCATGGGCCGGCGATGATCCCAACCGCGAGGGCCTGCGCGACACGCCGCGCCGCGTCACCGACGCCTATACCGAGTTTTTCCAGGGCTACAACGAGTGCCCGCTCGACGCCCTGTCGCGGACCTTCGACGAGGTCGGGGGATATAACGACATCGTGCTGCTGCGCGATATCGACGTGCATTCGCATTGCGAACACCACATGATTCCCTTCATCGGCAAGGCCCATGTCGCCTATTATCCCACCGACAAGGTGGTCGGCATTTCCAAGCTGGCCCGCCTCGTCGATATTTTTGCCAACCGGCTGCAAACCCAGGAAACGATGACGGCGCAGATCGCCCATGCCATCGACCAGGCGCTCAAGCCGCGCGGCGTCGCGGTCATGATCGAGGCCGTGCACCAGTGCATGTCGCTGCGCGGCGTCCACAAGCCGGATGTCGCCACCATCACCACCCAGTTCATCGGTGCCTTCCAGGAAGATACCCAGGAACAGATGCGGTTCCTGAGCCTTATCCGCGGCAACGGACTCTGATCGGCACATCACCGGGAGCCAACGACATCAATGCCGTCAGAAGCCCCCTCAGGTTCTACATTCGCCGCGCCCGGCGCCAAGGACGAGCTGGAACAGGGCAAGAGCTTTACTCCCCGATTTGGTCCTGACGGGCTGATCCCCTGCATCACCACCGACGCCGCGAGCGGCGAAGTGCTGATGTTCGCCTGGATGAACGCGCTGGCCCTGCGCAAGACCATCGATACCGGCCAGGTGCATTACTGGTCACGCTCGCGCGGCGAGCTTTGGCACAAGGGCGCAACCAGTTCCATGGTGCAGCATGTCGTCGAGCTGCGCATCGACTGCGACCAGGACGTTCTGCTGGCGAAAGTGAGGGTCGACGGCCCCGGCGCCGCCTGCCACACCGGTTTCCGCTCCTGTTTCTTCCGCTCGGTGGTTCTGGAACCTGGGACCGGAAGCGAGATCTCGCTGCGCTTCGAAGAAGCCGACCCCGCCTTTGATCCCGACGCCGTCTACGGCGGCTAAGACCACTCCCCAGCCGCGCCGCCCCCCAGCCGCGCCGCGCCCAGGTCCGCCCATGTCCGCCCAGGGCGACTCCGGCCGCGTACCACTCCCTATGGTTAATACACGGTTCACAAACACGTGCTATTCTGGAACCAGTAAAAGAACCAACCGGGCCGCGACAGACATATACCTCGAACTGTTCTGGCGGCGGTCTGCAATACGGGTAGCTGCGTATGTTTGACTCCGGCATATTTCCCTGGAACGGACGTCAGGACGATCTGCACTTGCATGAAAGGCCGGTGCAAAAGCGCGCCCGCCCGACCATCGGCCTGGCGCTGGGCGGCGGGGCGGCAAGGGGCTGGGCCCATATCGGCGTCATCAAGAAACTGGTTGAGGCCGGCATCGTGCCCGACATCATCGCCGGTACCTCGATCGGCGCCGTGGTTGGCGGCTGCTATGCCGCCGGCGGCATTACCGAGCTTGAGCAGTTCGCCCGCGATCTTTCCAAGCGGCGCGTCTTCGGCCTGATGGATTTCAATTTCGCCGGCAGCGGCCTGATTACCGGCAACCGCCTGGCCACGATCCTGAAGAAGGGCCTCGGCGATATCCAGATCGAGGACCTCCAGCACAAATTCGTCTGCATCGCCACGGAACTCGGAACGGGCCATGAAATCTGGCTGTCCAAGGGACACCTGGTGCAGTCGATGCGTGGTTCCTACGCCATGCCGGGCCTGTTCAAGCCGGTCAAGGTCCACGACCGCTGGCTCATCGACGGCGCCCTGGTCAATCCGGTGCCGGTTTCGGCATGCCGCGCCTTCGGCGCCCGCCTCGTCATCGCCGTCAATCTGAGCACGGATATCTACGGCAAGGGCACCGTGGTCCGCTCTCACGACCCTGTTGCCCGCAGCCCGCGCCCCGAGCCCGATTACAGCGAAAGCGAATCGGCTCCCGATGGCGCCCGCACCCTGCTGCGCCGCCAGCTGGTCGGCGACAGTGATCCCGGCAGCCCGCCCGGCATCTCGGCGGTCATGGTGGATGCCTTCAACATCGTTCAGGACCGCATTGCCCGCTCGCGCCTTGCCGGCGATCCGCCCGACATCACCATCAGCCCGCAGGTCGGCCAGATCGGCCTGTTCGAATTCCATCGCGCCGCCGAAGCCATCGAAATCGGCGCCCGCGCCAGCGAACGCGTCCTGGCCAATATCGACGATGCGGTGGTTGCCCTGTCCTGACCTGGGCAGGACCGGACGAGGGTCCATGGCTTGCGCTTCCGGCCGGCAGCCGCCGGTTTCAGCGGCGGGCCAGGCGCACGAATGCAGCCCCCCGATTTCGATGGCAGCGCTATTCTAAGCGGGAATACCCTGCCTGCGGTAGGCGATCTGGGATAGCACGGTGAATACCAATCCTCCGGCACACACGGCGCCGGCAAGCAGAAGAGCCCCCTGATAGCCGCCATATGCGATGGCGGTCTCGCCGCCAAACACCGGACCGATGATCTGGCCCGCCCCGAAAGCGATGGTCAGGACCGCTAGAGCCTGGGCTTTGGCCTCGGCCTGGGGAACCATTTGCGTGCCGACCGCGAGGCTCATGCCGACTATGCCAAGGAAGGTGCCGCCAAACATGATGGCGGCCAGGAATGCAAAGACCGGCTGGGTGGAATAGACCGGCACCACCACCCCCAGCGTGAGGAAGCAATAGGCGATCACAAGCGCCCGGTGTCCGCCAAAGCGGCTCGCCGCGCGGCCCCAAAGCCAGGCCGACGGCGCGGCGGCAAGGCCAACGGCAATCCAGGCGCCGTCTCCAAGCCAGCTCGCCGAACCGGCATTTTGCAGCAGATCGACCAGGAAGGTCGCGCTGACAGAATAGCCGGCACCTTCCAGGAAATAGGCCACCGTCAGCAAGAGGTAGGGCGTGTTGATCCACCAGGCGGTGGCGGTTCGCTCGCCCTTTTCCGGCCGGGAAGCCTGGTGCCGAGGGGTCCACACGATCGCCGGGATCGCCATGACGAGACAAAGACCGCCACCCACAAACCATAATGCCTGCCAGGACAGGTAGGACTTGAGGATCAGGGTCAGCAGGCCGCTGAGGGCGATCCCGCCACCGACGCCGGAAACCAAGAAGCCCGACGCCCGGGTTCGATGTCGCTCCTCGACATTTTCCAGGACCAGGGCCATGGACAGGACCATGGCCAGCGCACTGCCGACGCCGGTCAGGAACCGAACTGCCGCCCAGGCGCTTTCATCTTCAAACGCGCCGGACAGGAAAGTCCCCACGACGCACAGGACCAACCCTCCCGCGTTCATCCACCACCGGCTCCTGGCCGTCTTGAGCACGGTCACCCAGAGCGCGCCAACCAGATATCCGAGGAAGTTGGCCCCGGCGATCCAACCGCCGACGGCATCGGAAAACCCCATGTCCTCCTGCATCAGGGGCAGCATCGGGGTATAGAAGAAGCGGCCAAGCCCCATGCAGGCCATTTGGGCGAGGAATCCACCCAGCAGGATCAATCTGACAGCGGGAGGCGGGGTGGTCCCACTCCATGGCTCAGGTTGCACGCGATCCGGCGTTATATCTTGCTTCATCCGATCAGTCCGCGGATCAGCCGACCTGCCGGCGTGGCGGTCTGGCCGACCCCGGCAAATTCGCCGTCAACAACCCGCGCGACCCTATGCGCGGCTCGCCGCAACCCTGCGCAATGGCGGAAAATCAACACCATTTTTCGCAGCTTGTACCGCCTTCTGCGCTTCTGCAAGCCTTGGTGCAGGAAAGGGATTGGCACCAACCGCATACCGCTTTCGCCAAGCACGCGGCGATCGGACCGCAAATACGCGCGCCATCATCGCGGCTTGAGTCCAAGCCCCGCTTTCGCTTGCACGTCTCTGTTTCTTGGTCTGGTAGTCGCTATCAGCCGGCGGCGATATATTCGCGCATCGCCTGGGCATCCATTTCCGCCTCGGCAATCCGCCGCTTGACGACGTCGCCGATGGAAATAATTCCGGTCAGCTTGCCATTGTGAACCACCGGGAGATGGCGGAACTTGCCTTCGGTCATCTTCTCCATCAACGTGCCGATGGTTTCCTCTTCCGAACAGGTAATCACTTCGCGGGTCATGACCGAAGACGCCGGCTGATTGAGTGCCGCGCCGCCTGTGCTGGCGACGATCTTGACGATGTCGCGCTCGGAGATGATGCCCTGAACATTCTGGTTGCCATCGACGATCACTGCCGCGCCGATACGGTTTTCGGCAAGGGTCGCGCAGATCCGGCTGATCGGCATCTCGCCGTCCACCGTCACCACCTTGCGCCCCTTCTCACTCAAGATCGCAGCAACTGTCATCGCGTCCCTCCACTCTGTCTGTGCTCTCCGCCGCCAGCCAAAGACCTGCCAGCCAATCCCAGATCCAAAACATCAGCCTTTAGTCTAATGATGCGATGGTTCGTCACCGCGTGCAAGCATCACGCATCCCCTTGCCAGGCTGCGGCATTTGAACCCTAGCGTATTCATGTTCGAAACGCTCCACAAGCGCCGTCTCGTCAAGGACTTGGCGCTTTGGCGCTAGGGCGGCGGAGACGGTCATTGCGGGCAGGCGGCGATGTCGCGAAACCGCGCCGCCGGTTTTCGCTGAAGCTTCAATGCAGGCGGCCATGGCCGCCATCGTGACCGTTGCCGCTCCGCGCTCCGCCCTCGGGATCCTGCCAGGGCGCGCGGCCTTTCGGCGGGCTTCCCGGCCGCTGCGGCGGATCGAACAAGGCAAAGCCGAAAAATCCTACGGCGAAGCCGCCCAGATGGGCCTGCCAGGCGATACCTCCGCTGGCGCCCGGCACCACCAGCGCGCCAAGCCCGAACAGGAAATTGATCGCGATCCAGACCAGCAGAAATGTCACCGTGGTCCGGTTTTGCAGCGCCGCCAGCACCGGCCGCGCCGGGGCCTGCGCCGCGCGCCCGGAGCCGGCGCCAAGTCCGGCCAGCCCGCCCGGTCCATCGAAAACGAAGCGAATCGCCGCTCCCATATAGGCCGACACCATCGCCGAGGCGCCGACCAGCAGGGCGACCTGCCCCCAGTGGGTCAGCAGATGGGCCAGAGCGCCGGCCAAAGCCGAGGCAACAGCCAGCAGATAGAACCGCGCCATGCCGAAGCGACGCGCCACCGGGCTGGCGAACGCCACCAGCCAGATCGCGTTTACGGTCAGATGGGTGGCGTCGGCATGGAGGAAGGCATAGCTCAGCCAGGTCCAGGCGTCATGGCCCATGCCTTCCGGCCAGCCGCTGCCCGCCAATCCGGCGGCACGGGCCGGAATGAAGGCGAAGGTGACCAGCAATTGCGTGTCGGTTTCGTCTCCGAGCAGGCCGCGCAGAACGTGAATGGCGACGAGCAGGGCCAGCATCCACACCACGCTGGCCGGGATATTGAACGCTCTTGGCTCCGCCTCGGTCATGTCTCTTCCCGGTCACCCGCATTTTCCCGCCGCGCCATCTATCCCGTCGCGCTGCCCGGGATCAAGACGCACCCGCGCCATCCGAAAGCCGCGCCCGGCGGAAACTGGCACGCCGCCTGCATTTTTATGGCTGCAACTGCCCATGACGCTGCCATTTGTGCCAATGCCGCACAAGGCTGTGCCACAGGGAGCCAAAACCAGCGGTGGAGAAATTCGGGGGAACGCCATGAAACACCGGACGACCAGGTCTTTGTACGAGTACTGGCGTAACCGCCGTCAGGGCCGCCCGGCGCCCAGCCGCGCCGATATCGAGCCTTCCGATATCCATGGCCTGCTCAGCGATACCTTCGTGCTCGAATGCGATATTTCCCAGCCGGCCCAGTTCCGCCTCGCCGGCACCCGGATTTGCGTTCTCTTCAACCGCGAATTGCGCGGCGCCGATTTCACCGGGCTCTGGCGCCAGCAGAGCCGCGAAACCGTCGCCTCCGCGCTCGATACCATCCGCCGGCAAAAGCAGTGCTGCGTCCTCGGCTGGCGCGGCCACACCGCACGCGCCAATCATGTCAGCGGCGAACTCGTCCTGCTGCCCCTGACCATGGGCGGGCCGCAAATCACCCGCATGCTCGGTGCCATGGTCACCTACGACCTGCCCTTCTGGCTCGGTTCCGAGCCAATTGTCGATGTCGAATTGCGCTCCATCCGCATTTTCGGCCCCGACGATTTCGAAACCCCCGTGTTCAAGAGCTCGGCCGCGACACGGCTCAAAAACGACGCCCTCGCCATTCATGGCGGGATCGAGCAGCCGCGCCTTCCGGTGCGCCGCGTCGCCCATCTCGATGTCTATGAAGGCGGGCGCAAGGCGGACTAGCCCGCGCCGCGCCGCCGGCGCGGCGTCTGCCGCCGGATAACGCCTGAATCGTCAACCCCTTGCCCGTTTCTTGCCGCCACGCCCGGCACCGCCTTTCGCCGCCGCTTCGGTGCGCGCGCCATAACCAACTGTTTACCCTTTAACCAGTAACATTGGCTGTCCTCGTGAACTGGTCTTTGGCGAGCTACGCTTGGACTCCTTTTGAATGCTCGACAGGAAGCCGCGAACACCATGCCAACCCACATTCTGCCCCTGAGCGAAGAGAAACGGCGCCATCAAAGGGTGAATGTGAATCTTATTGGCCGCTTCATGCTGTCCGACGGCGAGGAATATCCCTGCCAGACCTCCAACATGTCGCCCGGCGGCGTCGCGCTGGTTTCTTCCATCATCGGGCGCAAGGGTGAGCGGATAATTGTCTATCTTGACGAGATCGGCCGCCTCGAGGGTGTCATCGCGCGCGTCTTCAACGGCGGCTTCGCGGTGCAGATCCACGCCACCGAACGCAAGCGCGACAAGCTGGCGAACCAGTTGACCTGGCTTGCCAACCGCACCCTTCTCGGCATGCGCGAGGATCGCCGCCACGAACGCGTGCAGCCGCGCAACCCCAGTTCTCACATCAAGTTGCCGGACGGGCGCACCTACACCTGCCAGGTCATCGACATGTCGATCAGCGGCGCCGCCGTCAAGATCGACGTGCGCCCGGCTCTCGGCACCGAAGTCACCCTGGGCCGCATGCGCGCCCGGGTGGTGCGCCATTTCCCCGAAGGCATAGCGGTCCAGTTCGCCGACATTCAGAACTCCCGCGCCCTACCGCACCGCCTCGCCGGGGACGATCCCAAGGGCATCGCCCTTTCCGCCTGACCGGCCCTTCACCGCTTTCGCTGTTTTTCGCCGGCGCGCCGGCCCGCGCCGCCGCGCGGCCATGCGCGGGCGCTCCCGCAGGCCAGCGGCAACATGCTTAACAGAAGCCAAAAACAACTGATAAAACAGTCATGTGACGCTTAGCGTGGCGGAAAATTCTTTGTGAGATAGTGCCCCCAACGATAACAGGGGGCTGCAATGAAGAAGATGATGCTGGCCGCAGTGCTGGCCGCGGGACTTGGTCTGACATTCGCCGGCAGCGCCAGCGCCGCGCAATGGGCCGCGACGCCGGGCCAGAACGCCGAAAGCACCGCCATGCGCGAATTCGGCAGTGCCCGCGCGCCCTTCGGCTTCGTATCCTTCTGCGAGCGTTTTCCCGCCGACTGCGACCGCTCCAACAGCGCCGAAACCCGCGCCAGCCTTACCTTGGCCCGCTGGGCCGAACTGGTGGAAGTCAACACCCTGGTCAACGCCAGCGTGGCGCCGGTCACCGACATGGAACTCTATCGCACCGTCGAGTTCTGGACCTATCCGCAGGGCGAAGGCGATTGCGAGGATTATGTTCTGGCCAAGCGCCGCATGCTGATCGAGCGCGGCTGGCCTGCCAGTTCGCTGCTGATCACCGTAGTGCGCGACGAGGATAATCTCGGCCATGCCATCCTGACCGTGGCCACCGATCATGGCGACTTCATCCTCGATAACAAGAATGGCGGCATAAACTACTGGCAGGATACGCCCTACAAGTTTCAGAAGCGGCAGTCCCAAATCGATCCGCGCGAGTGGGTCTCGCTGTCCCCGGTCGAAGGCCTGCGCCTCGATCCGGCAGACCCCGTCGCCGCGCGCTAAAGGCATGAGGATTGGCGTCCGGTCGCGTCCCACCCTCCCCATCCCCGATAGACCGGAAATGCCAGGGAGCCGGCTCCCCCCCAAGAGCCGGCTCCCACTTTTTTTGGCAACCGGGGCCTGGCTAAACAGCGCTATCTCGCGCCGTCAAAGCGCCCTGAGGCCCGCCGCGTAGCGCCGCCATTTGCGGATATAGGTCTGCCCCACGGTTTCGAGATGCGCGATCTCGTCGGCCGTGAGATCGCGCACGATGCGCGCCGGCGAGCCGACCGCAAGCACGCCTTCGGGAATTTCCTTGCCTTCCGCCACCAGCGCGTTGGCGCCGACAATGGAGCGGGCGCCGATGCGGGCGCCATTGAGGACCGTCGCCCCCATGCCCACCATGGCGAAATCGCCGATCTCGCAGCCATGCACCATCGCCATGTGGCCCACCGTGACCCCCCTGCCCACCTTGAGCACGAAACCGGGATCGGTATGCATGGTGCAGTTGTCCTGGATATTGCTGCCCTCGCCGATCTCGATGCGCTCGCTGTCGGCGCGCACCACGCTGCCCCACCAGACGCTGGCATCGCGCGCCACCATCACATTGCCGATCAGTACCGCGCTCGGCGCCACCCAGCATTGCCCGTCTGCCGCCAGCTGCGGCGCCGCGCCATCGAGTTCATAAAGTGCCATCAGGCCCTCCTCTTGCCAGCGCCGCGCGCCCGTGTCCCGCCGTGCCCGCCCGGCAACGCGTTTTCATGGCCATAAAGAGGGAAACTTGCAAGCCCGGCTGGCGCAAAATCGTTGCCTGGCGCAGCCGGGGCTGGGCAATGAGCCGCTTTCAGGCGCCAAGCGCGAATTGAAGCAGCACCACGCCCGAGGCGAAGCTCCAGCCGGTGGCCAGCGCCGTCGAGGCCGCCAGCCAGGGCGCCGGGCGGCGCTCGATGAGGCGGCCGCGAAGCGCGTTGCGCATCAGGATCACCGGCCCGCCGAGCACGATGACGAGCGCCGACCACAGGCGCTCCGCCGTGCCCTCGCCAAGATTTGCAAAGCTGGCGGGGCGCCGCGTGATCGCCTGATGAAGGCTGCCGATAAGACCGCCGGCGGTATAGCCGACGGCAACGGCAAACAGAACCGAGCCGATTTCCTGCATCGAGACAATGTCGTTCACGCCGCCATACTCCATCTCCCGGTACCGCCCGCTCCAGGGGGCAAGGCACTCGTGTCTGGCAGCGCAAGCGTCGTGCCACGGCTATGCTGGCGCGCCGGCGGGGCGCGCCTCTCGTCCGCGGCACCGCAGGCAAGGCATCCATCAGCCGGCAAGTCACTTACAGGCCGTTGTAATGTCTTCTTTTTTCCAATCGGATCAAAATTGGTGCGGCTCGCGGGCCAGCGCCTGGCCAGCGCCTCACCAGCGCCTGGCCAGCGCCTCACCAGCGCCTGGCAATTGCGCAAGGCTCCGCGCCAGCCCCATCGCGGCACAACGCCGCCTGCCACCCGCGCCATTTCGGCACACCCGCCGCAGCGCTTAAATCGATTTTAACCACGATGCGGCTTTTTAGCGGGATCTGTTGCGTATCTTGTGTCCGGAGTACCGCCGATGATCGCCGTTGAGGACCGCCAGATCACGTCCGCCTGGTCCAATAGCCTGCGGATGCTGATCGTTCTGCTTTCCATGGCTGCCTTCATTTCCCTGTTCCGCCTGGCCGACATGACCGCCCTGCAACGCCATGGCTCGGTGCCACCGCGCGCGCAGGCGGCGCTGCCCGCGGCGCCACCGCACGGGATGAAGGTCGTGATCGGGAAAGAAGTCCTTACCGTTCCGGCGGCCGCCATGCGCTTTGCACCAAATGCGGGCAACGGCGCCGCCGGAGCCGGGACCCCGCCGGAAACGCAACTTGTGGAATTGAACCTGAGCTGGCCCGCCCTGGAGCCGCTGGCGCCGGGCCAGCGCGGCATCTACCTGTCGCTGAGCGCGCGCGCCGACCCGATCCAGCCCCGGGAGCGCTTCCAGCGCATCCTGATGCCGTTTTTCGAGCGCGAGGTTCTGAACGGTCCAGACGGCCTCGCCGGGCGCCGCCTGAGCGAAGGCAGCGGCTATGGCGGAGAGATCCTCTATTTTGAACCCCGCCTGGCCATGCCCGGCGCCGCCAATTCGCTTTTCTACGCGCGGTGTCCGGCGCCCGAGTTCGAATCGGCGCCGGTTTCCTGCCTGCGCACCTTGCGCCTTGGCGCCGGATTGCAGGCGACATACCGCTTCGACGCGGCTCTTCTCGCGCAGTGGCGCCGCATCGACAGCGCGGTGTCCGGCCTTATCGGGCGCATGCGCGCCCGCTAGCGCCCAGGACAGCCTATTCGAGATCGAAGTCGAGAATGGCCATCTGGAACGAATAGGACAATTCGCCGTCCTCGTCGTCGCGGAACAGAACGCCGATAAACTCATCGCCGATATAGACCTCGGCGGAATCTTCCTTCTTCGGCCTCTGCATCACCCGCATCTCGGGCAATCTGAAGGTGCGCTGGAAATAGGCTTCCACGCGCTGGATTTCACGTGCGTCCAACTTGCTTGCTCCCGAATCTCGTTCCCGAGCCCGGTTTGTACGGGGCAGCGCGCGCGATGCCAAGGGGCGGCGGCGATTTATCCCGTCCGGGGCTCCAGGCCAAGGCTTGCCCCCGGCGCTCGTGCCTAATCGTCTTCGCTGGCCACAAACTGGTCCATGACCCGCGACGGTTCCATGCACTCGGCAACGCCTACCACCTTGGCCGGCACGCCGACCACCGTCGACTTTGGCGGTATGTTGCGCAATACCACGGAGCCCGCGGCAACGCGCGAGCAGGCACCGACCTCGATATTGCCCAGGATCTTGGCCCCGGCGCCGATCATGACCCCGCGCCGGATCTTCGGATGGCGGTCGCCGGCAGCCTTGCCGGTCCCGCCCAGCGTGACATTGTGCAGGATCGACACGTCGTCCTCGATCACCGCCGTCTCGCCAACCACCAGCCCGGTGGCATGGTCGAGCATGATGCCGCGGCCGATCGGAACCGCCGGGTGAATATCGACCTGGAACACCGTCGAGGCGCGGCTTTGCAGGTAATAGGCGAGATCGCGCCGCCCCTTCAGCCACAGGCGATGCGCCAGGCGCTGGGTCTGCAAGGCGTGAAACCCCTTGAAGTAGAGCAGCGGGTCGATCAGGCGGCTGCAAGCGGGGTCGCGGTCATAGATCGCCATCAGGTCGGCGCGGAAGGCTTCGCCCATCGAACCATCGGTGGCCAGCACTTCGTCAAAGGCCTGGCGCACCAGCTCGCCGCTGACATCGCCATGATCGAGGCGGCTCACCACCCGGTGGCACACCGCCTCTTCCAGCGAGTGCTCGTTGAGAACCGTCTGGATGACGAAACTGGCCATCGCCGGCTCGGCCTCGACGATCGCCTCGGCGTCCTTGCGAACCTGGTTCCAGACCGGATCGACCTCGCGCAGTTTGGCGCCCGTCCGGCCGGTTGCGGCATTGTTCGCCATCGGCATACTCCTTCACAGGCGCGCTGCGGCGGCGGAGCACCCGCGCGCTTTTTCGTCACTTGATTTAATGCTAGCACAGCTCGTTTGCCACTGCTCAATGTCCTGTCTCGCGGAACGGTGATATTTTTCCGCCCCCGGCAGGGCAATGCGGCGCTGCACCCGGGGGGGATCAATGACACACGCCATCGCATCCGCAAGTCCGCATCTTTCGGCCAGAATCACAGGCCCGGTCGCAACCCTGGTGATCGACAAACCGGCGCGGCGCAATGCCTTCGACGCCGCCATGTGGCAGGCGCTTCCAGGACTCGTCGCCGACATCGAGGCCAATGAGGCGGTGCGGGTGCTGATCGTGCGCGGCGCCGGGGAAGCAGCCTTCAGCGCCGGCGCCGATATTTCCGAATTCGGCGCCATCCGCGCGTCCGCCGGGGCCGCCAGGACCTATGATGAGGATTCTGAGCGCGCGCAGGATGCCCTCAGTGCCAGCCGCCTGCCCGTCATCGCCATGATTCACGGCTTCTGCATGGGCGGCGGGCTGGCGCTTGCCATGGCCTGCGACCTGCGATTTGCCTCAACCGACGCCCAGTTCGCCATTCCCGCTGCCCGCCTGGGCCTCGCCTATCCGCTGCAAGGCATTAACCGGCTGACCGCCCTGTGCGGACCCGCGGTGGCCAGGGACATCCTGTTCTCCGCACGCACCCTCGATGCCGGCGAAGCACTGTCCCTTGGGCTAATCAACCGCGTCTGCGAGAGCGCGGATCTGGCTGGGGAAACAAACGACTATGCCGCCAGGCTGGCCGCCAACGCACCCTTGAGCATTGCCAGCGCCAAGGCCTGCATCGAACAGGCGAGCGGCGGCGGCAAGGCCGACCCGGAGAGCCTCGCCCGCGCCTGTTACGAAAGCGCCGACTACGCGGAAGGGCGCGCCGCCTTTGCCGAAAAGCGCAAGCCGGTGTTTCGCGGCAAATAGGCGGCAAGCCCCGGCGCAGACGCGTTCAGCGCCCCTTGGCCGACAGCAGGGCTTCCGGATCGTGGCGGAAATTGTGCAGGAACTCCGCCACCGCCGCGGCGAAGATGTCGTTCTTGTCGCCAGCGACCATATGGCCGGCGTCGCTGATATCGGTGTAGCGGGCATGTGGCACGAGATCGAGAAAATCGCGCACATGGACATCCTTGACCAGTTCGCTCTGACGCCCGCGCACCAACAGGGTCGGAATATCGATACCCTGGGCGGCGGCGACGAAACGCGGCTCCACGTCGTCGCGGCCATTGTCGATCGGCCGCGGGCCATTGATAAAACGCGGATCCCAGTGCCAGCGATAGCGCCCGTCATCATGCAGGCGCAGGTTCTTCTTCAGCCCGTCGATGGATGGCGGACGCTTGCGATTGGGCAGATAGGCGGCAACCGCCTCCGCCGCCTCCTCGATAGTGCCGAAGCCTTCGGCAACCTTGGAACTCATGAAGCCGCGGATATGGTTGATGCCCTCGCGCTCGACCCGGGGCGTGATATCGACCATCACCAGGGCGGCAAATAGCGGTTCCTCCGCCTCGCCCTGCGCCAGCAGCGCCGATATGCCGCCCAGCGAGGCGCCGACAACCACCGGCTTGTGACCGAAGCGGGCTTCGATCTGGCACGCCACCGCCGCATTGTCGGCGGCGAAATCGGCAAAGGCGTAATTGCCGCTTTCAACCCAGTCGCTCTGCCCGTGGCCGCGCAGGTCGATTGCGATGGTGCACCATCCGGCCTCGGCCAACTCGCGCGCCGGGCGCGCCCAGGCATGGCGCGTTTGCCCGCCGCCATGGAGCAGCAGCACCACCGGCGCCGCCGTGTCGCCAACCAAATTGCCGACTAGGGCATTGCCCTCGCTGCCTTCGAAAGTGATCATTGCCCGCCGCCCTCACGCATTTGCCGATTCGCCCTCTTCACTTGCCGGCAGCCAGGAAGGCGAGCGCGCCTTTCTTGAAATCCTCCGCCCCCACCGCCAGCATGTGGTCGCGGCCGGCAATGTCGAGAACCTCGCCGCCGGGAATGAGATCCGCCAGTTCCCGCGCCGATCCCGCCACCTCGTCCGCTGTCCCCACCGCGACAAGAACCGGACAACCGATGCCGGCAACCTGTTCTGCCCTTATCTTCTGGCGCGACGAACGCATGCAGGCGGCAAGCGCGACCAGATCGCCGCCCGCCGATTCGGCGAATTTGCGAAAGGTGCGGGCCCGCGCGCTGGGCACATCGGCAAGGCTTGGCGCTTCCAGCGCGGCGGCGATTTCTTCCGGATCGCCAACTCCATTGACCATGTTGATTCCAAGGCCGCCGAAAATCACCCGTCCGACGCGCTCCGGATGGTTCAGGGCGAGAAAGGCCGAAATCCGCGCGCCCATCGAATAGCCAAGCACATCGGCGCGTGCGATAGCGAGGTGATCGAGCAGACGGCGCGAATCCTCCGCCATCATCGGCGACTCATAGGCCGCCTTGTCGTAGACCTTCCCCGATTCGCCGTGGCCGCGATTGTCGATGGCAATCACCCGCCGTCCGGCTGAAACCAGCCGTTCGACCCAGCCGGTCGAGATCCAGTTGATGCGGACATTGGAGGCAAAACCGTGGATGAGCAGAACTGGGTCGCCCTCGCCCTGGTCGAGATAGGCGATGTCGATACCGTCGGAATTGAAATGATCCATGCGTATGTGCCAGACCTGCCGTTACTTTCGCGCCTGGTGGAAAATAGCCTTCAAAGCGCGCAAGGCAAGGTATTGATTCACACAATGACCCTGCTACCAAATAAGCTCTATTCATCAGCCGGTGCTGCCGTTATGGTCCGCCGCGAGACAGTCGGCCGGAAAGGCTGGCAAAAGATTCGCTGCGAAGGGGTCGTGAGGCAGACATGGCTGACAAGGGAATACCGCATTTTCACAACGACGCGGGCGTGGCGGTGATCAATATCGGCGCCACGGCGTTTCAGTGCATTGGTGCCAAGCCGCCCTTTGACCACCCGCATGTCTTTCTCGAACTGGGCGACGAGGACGAGATCGTTTGCCCCTACTGTTCCACTCTCTACCGGCACCGTGCGAGCCTGAAGCCCAGTGAGTCCGAACCCGCAGAGTGCCATTACGAACAGTCGGCCTGAAGCCGCTGGCGCCCGGGGTTCCGGGGCCGGCCGGGGGGCGACTGGCCGCGAGGGCCATGTCCTGATTGCAGGCGCCGGCATCGGCGGCCTGGCCTGTGCCTTGTTGCTCGCCCGCCGCGGTTTTTCTTCCACCATCCTGGAACGTGCGCCCAAATTGTCCGAGATCGGCGCCGGTATCCAGATTTCTCCCAACGCCTCCCATCTTCTGCTCGAACTGGGTCTCGGCGCGCAATTGGCCGAATATGCCGTCGCCCCGGAAGCGCTGCTCCTGCGCGCCGGGCGATCGGGCAAAATATTGCAGCGCATGGAACTGGGCGCTGCCGCGGTGGCCCGATATGGCAGCCCCTATTGGGTCGTTCACCGCACCGACCTGCAAAATGTGCTGGCAGCGGCCGTCGAGGCCGAACCGGCATGCCGGATCGCCCTTGGCGCCCAGCTCAAATCCTTTGAATCGAATTCCGAGCAGGTCGTGGTAACCGTCAATGACCGCGACACCTATTCCGGCTCGGCCCTGGTCGGTGCCGACGGCGTGCGTTCGTCGGTGCGGCGCCTGCTGCTGGGTGACGGCGAACCGGAATTTTCCGGCTATATCGCCTGGCGCGGCACCATGGCGGCCGACGCCGTTCCGGAGGAACTGGCCGGGCGAGAGTCCGGGCTTTGGATCGGCCCCGGCGCCCATCTCGCCCACTTTCCGCTGCGCAGCGGCAGAATCGTCAATGTGGTGGCAATCGTTTCTTCCGACGCGCTGGCGCCGGACTGGGGCGAGAGCTGCGAACTTGGCGCCCTCGATCCCTTTTTTGCCGGCTGGGCCGAGCCCGCGCGCGACCTCATTGCCGGCGTCGGCCAATGGCTGCGCTGGCCGCTTTTCGACCGCGCGCCGGCATCGCGCTGGAGCCGTGGCCGGGTGACCCTGCTGGGCGACGCCGCCCATCCCGCCCTGCCCTTCATCGCGCAAGGCGGCGCCACGGCGATCGAGGACGCCGCCGTGCTGGCTCGCGCGCTGGCCGCCGCGCCCGATAACATCGCCGGCGCGCTGCACTCCTATGAGGAAGCGCGCAAGGGCCGCACCGCGCAGATGCAGCGCCAGTCGCGGCGCAATGGCCGCATTTTTCACATGTCTTCGCCGGTCAACCTGCTGCGCGACTGGCGGCTGAGTTCCATGTCGCCCGAGTCTTTTGCCGAGCGCCAGGACTGGATTTATGGTTGGCGCGCCGATGCTTAGACGCCAGTTTCAGGGCGCCAGACCGGATATCAGCGCCGCCAACCCGGCCAGCGCCGCTGTTCCAAGCACACCGGGAAGGCTGAAGTGGAAGCGGACAAGCGCCAGAGCCGCCGCCACCGACATTGCGAGTGCCACGTAGTCGAGGCTCGCCAATTCGGGCACCAGCAGCCGCGCTGGACCGAACCGGACTTCGCCGACACGTTCGAACAACACGTGCAGCGAGAACCACACGGCGAGATTCAGGATGACGCCGACCACGGCGGCGGTGATCGCCGCCAGCGCCCCGCTCAGCGCCCTGCTGCGGCCGATCCGCTCGACATAGGGCGCGCCGAGAAAGATCCACAGGAAGCAGGGCAGAAAAGTGACCCAGAGCGTAAGGGCGGCGCCGAGGCCGCCCGCCAGCAGCGGCGATAGCCCCATCGGCTCGCGGAAGGCCGCCAGAAACCCGACAAATTGCAGCACCAGGATCAGCGGTCCCGGTGTCGTTTCGGCCAGCCCGAGCCCGTCCAGCATCTCGCCCGGCGCCAGCCAGCCATAGGTTTCCACCGCTTGCTGGGCGACATAGGCCAGCACCGCATAGGCGCCGCCGAAGGTCACCACCGCCATCTTGGAAAAGAACAGGCCCTCGGCCAGGAACACGCCGCCGCCATCGGGCGCCAGCAGGGCCAGGGCCGCCAACGGCGCCAGCCACAGCAGCCCGAACACTGCGATCAGCATGGCCATGCGCCGCCAGGAGATGCCCTCCCCGACGGCCGGCCCCGGGTCCGGATCGCCGCTCTTTCCGCCCAGCAGCCCGGGCCGCCAGCGGCCCGCGCCATAGCCGAAAACTCCGGCGGCAACGACAATGAGCGGAAATGGCGCCTGCAGGAAAAATATCGCGGCGAAGGCCAGGGCCGCCACGACGACGCCGGCCGCCGAATGCAGCATCCGCCGCCAGATCCGCGCCAGAGCTTCGACGACAACCGTCAGCACCGCCGCCTTGACGCCATAGAACAGGCCGGCAACCAGGCCGGTCTGGCCGTAGAGCGCGTAGATCGTGCTCAGCACGAGCAGCACCATGGCGCCGGGCAGCACGAACAGGGTTCCGGCGATCAGCCCGCCGCGAATGCCGTGAAGGCGCCAGCCGGCATAGGTGGCGAGTTGCTGCGCTTCGGGGCCCGGCAGCAGCATGCAGTAGTTGAGGGCGTTGAGAAACTGCCGCTCGCCGAGCCAGCCGCGCTCATCGACCAGCATGCGGTGCATGAGGGCGATCTGCCCCGCCGGACCGCCAAAGCTGAGCACACCGACGCGCAGCCATACCTTCGTGGCTTCGCCCAGGGATACGGGCGGCGCGCCATCATTCCCACCGCCCGAATGGCGTGAACTGCCCGAACTGCCCGAACTGCCCGAACTGGAAGCCGACACCGCCGCCTGCTCCGCAAATACGCTGGACTGCCGCTCCGGACCGCCCGGGCGTCATTTGCCATAGGATATTCGATATACCACGTCGGCGAAGTCATCCGATACGATCAGCGAGCCGTCGGGCAATTCGGCGATGTCCACCGGCCGGCCCACCGCGTTGCCGTCCTTCAGCCAGCCGGAAGCGAAAACCTCGGTGCCGACCGGATCGCCCTTGTCGTCGAAGCGCACGCGCATGATTTGGTAGCCCACCGGCTCGGTGCGGTTCCACGAGCCGTGCTGGGCAACGAAGGCATCGCCGCGATATTCGGCCGGGAACTGCTTGCCGTCATAAAAATGTATGCCGAGATTGGCGCTGTGGGCCTGGAACTCGACGGCCGGCGCCACCGGCTCTTTCGGCGGCGTCTTGTCCGTAAAGCCGGTCAGCCTGACCGACTTGCCGCCAAGATAGGGAAAGCCGTAGAAGCCGCCGATCTCCCTTACCCGGTTCAACTCGTCGGGTGGCACGTCGTCGCCCATGTCGTCGGCGCCGTTGTCGGTGAAGAACATTTCCTTCGTTTTCGGGTGCCAGTCGAAGCCGACCGAATTGCGCACCCCGCTCGCCACCGTCTCCAGCCCCGAACCGTCGGCATTGAGGCGGATGATGGAGCCTTCCAGCCCCTGCACATCGCAGATGTTGCAGGGCGCGCCGATGGCGACATAGAGCTTGCGGTCGGGGCCGAACTTGGCATAGCGCCAGCCATGGAGGAACTTGTCCGGCAGTCCCTCCTTGACCGGCAGCAACGGCTGGAACGGCACCTTGACGTCGATCTCCGCCGGCACCGGCCAGAAGACGATCCTGTCCTGTAGCGCGATATAGAGCTGGCTGTCCTGGCAGGCGAGGCCATTGGGCACGCGCAGGTCATTGGCGCGCTCGATCACCTCGTCGGCAACGCCGTCGAGATTCTTGTCGCGCAGCACGTGGATCTGCGAATGGCGTGAGCCGACATAGATGGTGTTGAGCGGCTTGCAGATGGCGAAGGAGCGCGGCTCCGGCACCTTGGCGAAGATGGAAATCTTGAAGCCCGGCGGCAGCTTGATGCGCTGCAAAATGGCGTCGAACTC
>JAGRLG010000078.1 GCA_020441905.1 Rhodobiaceae bacterium
CGGTGTCTGGCCGGTGTCTGGCCGGTGTCTGGCCGCCAGGCCGCCAGGCCGCCAGGCTGGGTCCGTGGGTCCGTGGGTCCGTGGGTCCGTGGGTCCGTGGGTCCGTGGGTCCGTGGGTCCGTGGGTCCGTGGGTCCGTGGGTCCGTGGGTCCGTGGGGCTTTAGGGGGCTTTAGGAAAGCGCGAGGCGCCATGAGCACAAAAGACGGCAAGTCCGGGCAAGCTGCGCCGACGGTGCAGGGCGGCCTTGCGCGTTCGCCCTGTCCCATTGCCAGTACGCTCGACATTGTCGGCGACAAGTGGACGCTCATCGTGCTGCGCGACCTGATGACCGGGAAGGAACGTTTCAACCAGTTCGCCGGTTCGCCGGAGCGCATACCGACCAACCTGTTATCCGAGCGCCTCGGCCGGCTGGAAGCCGCCGGACTGATTACCCGCGAAGCCTATCAGCAGCGCCCGAAACGCTATGGCTATCACCTCACCGAAGCCGGGCGCGCCTTCAAGCCTATACTGGTGGCGATGTGCCATTGGGGGAATGACCATATCGAGGGGACCTGGCGTCCGCCTGCGTCCTTTTATGAATAGTTCAGCCGGCGATTAACCCCGATACTTCCATCGCGCTCGCGCCGGGCGCCAAATTACGAATAAGTTAGCTCATGACGATCTGGCAGCGCATAGGCGAAATCGCCGGCCGTATCAGCAAGGCCGCCCCCATCGGCACGATCATCGATCGTATTGCCGAGTTGCTGCCGTCCTTTGCCTCGCCAGAGGCGCGCCGCCGGGTTGCCTTTTCGGTGGCCATGATCGCGCTGTCGGCCAAGATGGCCAAGGCGGATGGCGTGGTGGCGCAATCGGAGATCAACGCATTTCGCCAATTGTTCGAGGTGCCGCAAGGCGAGGAGGCCAATGTCGCCCGCCTGTTCGCCATGGCGCAGCAGGATGTCGCCGGGTTCGACGTCTATGCGAGGCGCATCGCCCGGCTCTATCCCGACGAGCATGAAATTTTCGGCGATATCGTCGATGGCCTGTTCGAGATCGCCAAGGCCGACGGCGTGGTGCACGAATATGAGCTCGGTTTCCTGCATCAGGTTGCCGGGATCTTCGGCATCGGCGAGGCCGAGTTCGAGATCATCCTCGCCCGCCATGTCGGCTTGGGGGCGGGCGATCCCTACCGCGTGCTCGGCGTGGCGCGCGATGTCAGCGATGGCGAACTCCGGCGCCATTACCGCCGCCTTGCCGCCGAGAACCATCCCGACAAGCTGATCGCGCGCGGCGTGCCGGAGGAATTCCTGCGCATCGCCAATGACCGGCTGGCGGCGATCAATGCCGCCTATGACCAGATCGCCAGGGAGCGCGGCCTGTGAGCTTCGCCGCCGATTCACCGCTGGTGGCGCAGCTGCGCGCCTCGCCCAATTTCGAACCGCGGCGCGGCGGACCCGCCGATATGCTGATCCTGCATTATACCGGCATGGCCTCGGCGCAGGAGGCGCTGGAACGGCTGTGCGACGCGGCCTCGAAGGTGAGCAGCCATTATTTCGTTTTCGAGGATGGGCGCTGCCTGCAACTGGTGGCGGAGACGGCGCGCGCCTGGCATGCCGGGGCCTCGTCGTGGAAGGGCGAAACCGACATCAATTCGCGCTCCATCGGCATCGAGATCGCCAATCCGGGGCATGATGGCGGCTATCCCGATTTTCCCGAGACGCAGATGGCGGCGGTTACCGCCCTGTGCGCCGACATCGTCGCCCGCAATGCGATCCCTGCGGCGCGGGTGCTCGGCCATAGCGACGTCGCGCCGGGGCGCAAATCGGATCCGGGAGAAAAATTCGACTGGGCGCGCCTGGCGCGCGCGGGGGCCGGGGTTTACCGCCAGGCGGAACCGCTCGCCGCCGGCCCGGTTCTTGCCACCGGTTCTTCGGGGGGCGATGTCGAGGACCTGCAACGCAACCTCGCGCGTATCGGTTACGGCATAGAAGCCAGCGGCCATTTTGATGCCGCCACCTTGTCCGTGGTTGCCGCCTTCCAGCGCCACTTCCGGCCCGAACTGGTGGATGGGCGCGCCGATATTTCCACAATCATGACGCTCAAAAAATTACTTCCAGCGTTTTCGAAGTAATATTATATATTATAGTAATATCGATGTTTTTAATCTTTGGCGTGCGCAAAGTCAGAAATATGTGTATATTGGCTATACATAATGAATACTTATGTAATAATGTGTAATAATCTAGTGATAATCACAAAATGATCACATTTTGAACATGATCACTCCATTTTTGCGCCAATGTCTGCCCTTAACGAAAGGGTCATGTTGCAGTGCAATAAATGGAGTAACCCAATGCAAATCAGTACAATCCGGGCCGCCGGCCTTGGCGTGGCCATGGCGGCCGCAGTTGGTTTCGCGGCCCCCGCGGCGGCCAGCTACGGCGTCGACAATGACCCTTCCTTCAGCTTCGGCTCCAATTTTCCCGGCCATGACGGCGGCAGGGAGGACGGTGGCGATCGCGGCAAGGGCCGTATCAACGACCTGATCCTGCGGCATGCCCAGGCTCACGGCGTTCCCGTCAAGCTGGCGCGGGCCGTGGTCAAGGTGGAAAGCAATTTCAACCCGAAGGTTCGCGGCCGCGCCGGCGAAATCGGTCTGATGCAGATCAAGCCGGCAACGGCGCGGGGCCTGGGTTTCTCCGGCTCGGCCAGCGCGCTCTATAATCCCGACACCAATCTGAAGTGGGGCATGTCCTATCTCGCCACCGCCTACAAGCTGGCGGGCGGCGACGTTTGCGGCACCATCCTGCGCTACAATGCGGGCCATGGCGCCCGGCGCATGAACCCGGTCTCCCGGCGCTATTGCGGCAAGGTCCAGGCCCTGATGCGCAGCGGCGACAGCGCCGCCTGAGGCCGTCGGCCACTTGGGCTTGCGGCACTGGGGCCTGCGGCACTTGGGCCTGCGGCGCTGGGGCCTGCGGCACTGGGGCCTGCGGCGCTGGGGCCTGCGGGCAATCGGGGCAGGGATTTCACCTGCGGCGGGACTGCCCCGATTGCCCGCACACTTGACGGGGCGGCGCCGGACAACATATTGACTTTGTTGTCAGGTGGCCGGGCGGCTGCTCCGTTTGTTCGGCGCGTATTTGCCGGCGGAGAGGAAAGTCCGGGCTCCATGGAAACACGGTGCCGGGTAACGCCCGGCGGGAGCGATCCCAGGGAAAGTGCCACAGAAAGCAAACCGCCGTTCATCGCCCATCCGGTTCGCCGGATGCGGGTGTGAGCGGCAAGGGTGAAAGGGTGCGGTAAGAGCGCACCGCGCGCCTGGCAACAGGGGCGGTCACGGCAAACCCCACCGGGAGCAAGACCGAATAGGGATGGCGCGGAGCTTCGTGCCCCAGGCCTGTTTCCAGGCTGCCGTCCGGGTTGGTTGCATGAGGTGTCCGGCAACGGGCACCCAAGATGAATGGTCGCCTGTCCGGCGGTGCGTCCGCGTGCCGCCGGATGACAGAACCCGGCTTACAGGCCAGCTGACATCCGGCGCCGGACAAATGTTCGGAGGGGCCGGAAAATATGGCGCCCTCGTCCCTGTCCGGGGCGGGGGCGCCACCATTTTTCCCCCATTCCCGGCAATTCCCCAGCGCCCTTGCGGCCCTTGCCCGGCGTCTTTCCGGCATGGCCATGGCTTGCCGCCAAGGCGTGGCGTTTTTCGTCTTTTGGCGGCGCGCATGCAGAGGCGCGCGGCGTCGCGATGGCGCATTCCGGCGGGAAAGATTTCGTTAATCCTGCTTGTTTACGATCCATTGACGATAAGCGCCGTTGCGCCCGGTTTTGCTGCCCTCAAACGTTGACGCCCATAATATCCCATGGTATCCCATAACATCCCGATTGCGCGGATGGGGTCTACGGTCGTCAGCATTCTGGTTCTTGCCCGTCAGATAGCCGTTCCCCTTGCGTGCCGCAGGTTCTGGGTCCTGCCCGGAGAAAGCGGCGCCTGGCCGGGATTGGGGGTGTCAGGCACGGGGCGGTGAGGACAAGGTATCAGAGGGGCGGATGGACCATTTCGTGTCCACTTTCACGAACCGCATCGACGCCAAGGGCCGCGTCTCGGTGCCGGCTTCGTTCCGCGCCATTCTCGCCAAGGACGAATGCGACGGCGTGTTCTGCTATCCGGCGCTCGATGCCGGTGCCATCGACGCCGGCGGCAACCGCCTGATCTCGACCATCCACAGCCTTCTCGACAATCTCGACCCTTACTCCGACGAGCGCGACCATCTGGCAACCGCGCTGTTCGGCGTTTCGGAAATGGTCAAGTTCGACGGCGACGGCCGGGTCATCCTGTCCGACAGGCTGCGGGCCCATGCCGGCATCACCGACCAGGCGACCTTTGTCGGCCTCGGCGACAAATTCCAGATCTGGGAGCCGCAGCAGTTCCAGGCGAATCTCGACAAGGGACGCCGGAGTCTGCGCGAACTCAAAACGCTTCTCGGCGCCAGGCGCCGATCCGGGCCCGATGCGGGGGGAGTGAGGGAATGATGGCGGACCGCGACCCTGACAGGGGTGTCGCTGGCGGACCGGCCCGCCATGTTCCCGTGTTGCTGCCCGAGGTGCTGGCGACGCTGGCACCTCGGGACGGCGGCATCTATGTCGACGGCACCTTCGGCGCCGGCGGCTATACCCGCGCCATTCTCGACGCCGCCGAATGCACGGTGCTGGCGCTGGACCGCGACCCGCAGGCGCGCGAGGCCGGCGCGGCCCTGGTTGCCGCCTATGCGCCCCGGCTGATCCTGCGGGCGGGATGCTTCTCGCAGCTCGACGACCATGTCGCCGCCGCCGGGCTGACCCGCGTCGATGGCGTCGCGCTCGATATCGGCGTGTCCTCGATGCAGCTGGATGAGGCCGGGCGCGGTTTTTCGTTCATGGAGGACGGGCCGCTTGACATGCGCATGGACCCGCAAGGCGGGGCTTCGGCGGCGGATGTGGTCAATGCCCTGCCGGTGCAGGAGCTGGCCCGGGTGATCCGAGTTCTAGGCGAGGAAAAGCGCGCCGGCGCCATTGCCCGCGCCATTGTCCGCGCCCGCGATACGGCGGCGATTACCCGCACCAGCGCACTGGCGGAGGTCGTTTCGGCGGCGCTTGGCGGGCGGCGCGGCGAACGCAAGCATCCGGCGACGCGCACTTTCCAGGCGCTGCGCATCTATGTGAACCGCGAGCTCGACGAGCTGGCCGGCGGCCTCAATGCGGCGGAGCGGGTGCTTTGCGCCGGCGGCCGGCTGGTGGTGGTTGCCTTCCATTCGCTGGAAGACCGCATGGTCAAGCGCTTCATCGCCGCGGCAAGCGGAAAGACCGGGGGAACCTCGCGGCATCAGCCGCTGCCGGAGGAGGGCGAGGCGCCGACCTTCAAGGAATTGCATCGCGGCGGACTGGCGCCAGGGCAGGGGGAAGTGGACGCAAACCCGCGGGCACGCTCGGCGCGGCTGCGGGCTTGCGAGCGTACCCTGGCGCCGGCGCGCGGCATTGCCGCCACGGTGCTTGGCGTGCCCGAACTGGCGCCGCTGCCCGAGGCGCGCGCGGGAGGGTGGCAATGATCCGTGCCGTCAATCTGATCTCGGTGGCGATCATCATCCTGGTTTCGGTCACCTTGTACCGGGTCAAATACGAATCCGGCGCCATTGCCCGCAATGTCGCCGAACTGCGCGAGGAGATCGTCAAGGAGAGGGATCTGGTGGCGGTATTGCGCGCCGAATGGAGCCATCTCAACCAGCCGGCCAGGCTCCAGGGGCTGGCCATGCGCCATCTCGACCTCAAGCCGGTCGAGGTGCGCCAGATCGTAACCTTGCAGGATCTTCCCGGCCGTCCGCTTGAAGCGGAACCGGCACGGGCGAGTGGGGCACAGGACGGTGCGGTGTCTCCGAACACCGGCACCAGGAACGGAAATCGCTGACATGGCGGAACGGGGACTTTCGCATTCGACTTCGTGCTGGCGCCAGCACGCCTTGCTGCTGGAGGGGACGGGCAAGCGCGAGCGCGAGCGCGACCGCAGCCGCGTTGTTCTGGCCATGGGCATGTTCCTGCTGTGCTTTGCGGTGCTCGCGGCGCGGCTCATCGTTCTTGCCGTGGCCCCGGCGCCGGCGGAGAGCGTCGGCTACAGCGCGCGCCAGGCGCTGTCTGCCAGCCGCCCCGACATTCTCGACCGCAATGGCGAAATTCTCGCCACCGACATCAAGACGCCCTCGCTCTACGCCGAGCCGCGCAAGCTGATCGACGTCGATGAGGCGATCGACGGCCTGATGTCGGTGATGCCCGACCTCGACGGCGAAAAACTGCGCCACGAATTTGCCACCGACCGCGGCTTTGTCTTCGTGCGCCGCGAGATCACGCCGGCCCAGCAGGCGGCGGTGCACCGGCTGGGCATTCCCGGCCTCGGGTTCGTTGAGGAAAACCGGCGCGTCTATCCGGCGGGAAACGAGGCATCCCACGTCCTCGGCCATGTCAATGTCGATCAGGAAGGCGGCGCGGGCATCGAGAAATATCTCGATGACGAAGGCTTGAAGGTGCTTCGCGAGTCCGGGCTTTCGGCCGAAGGCGCCCAGCGCCCGGTTGCCCTTACCATCGATCTGCGCGTCCAGCACGCGCTGCGCGCGGAACTGGCGGCGGCGATGGAGCGGTACGAAGCCAAGGCGGCGGCCGGCGTGATCCTGGATGCCAGGACCGGCGAAGTGGCGGCGATGGTTTCGCTGCCCGACTTCGATCCCAATACTCCCGCCGAAGCGCTCGACCCGGAGCGGCTCAACAGGGTGACGGGCGGGGTCTATGAGCTGGGGTCCACCTTCAAGGCCTTTACCGCGGCAATGGCGCTCGACGAGGGCTCTGCGACATTGAGCGACAGCTATGACGCCACCAAGCCGATCCGGATTTCATCTTTCACCATCGACGATTATCACGCCAAGCGGCGCTGGCTGACGGTGCCCGAGATCTTCATCTATTCCTCCAATATCGGTGCCGCGCGCATGGCGCTGGATGTCGGCAAGGTGCGCCACCGCGCCTTCCTTACCCGCCTTGGGCTGCTTGACGCGCCGGGCGGGGAACTGCCGGAAAAGGCCAAGCCGCTGGTGCCGGCAAACTGGAGCGAGGTGACGACCATCACCGCGTCCTTCGGCCATGGCATATCCTCGACGCCGCTGGCAGCCGCCAGCGCCGCCGCGGCGCTGGTCAATGGCGGCTATCTGCTTCCTGCCACCTTCCTTCCGCGCAGCCGCGCCGAGGCGCGCGACTTGGCCCGCCCGGTGCTGCGCGCCACCACCAGCCGCGACATGCGCTATCTGATGCGCCTCAACGTGACCAACGGCACCGCCACCAAGGCCGATGCCGAAGGCTACCGTGTCGGCGGCAAAACCGGCACCGCGGAGAAGATCGTCAATGGCCGCTATGCCAAGAACCGGCTGCTGACCTCGTTCCTGGGGGCCTTCCCGATGGACGATCCGCAATATGTGGTACTCGTAATGCTTGACGAACCGCAAGGATCGGCGGAAACCCATGGATACGCCACGGCGGGCTGGAATTCGGTTCCGGTGACCGGGAATATCATCCGCCGCGTGGCGCCCATGCTCGGCATCCAGCCGCGGCTGGACGAGCCCGGCAAAGGCAAGAGTGGGGTGACACTTGCGTCCTATTGAGTAATGGGCTTCCCGCTTAGGAATGGGGGTTCCGAGGATGGGAAGACGGACTGCGCACGCGAGAACGGATCATCCAGACCATGCATCTGGGAGAATTGCTGAACGATAACTCGCCCGCCACGGCGCCCTGGCGGGATGTCGAGATCACCGGACTTGCCGCGGATAGCCGCAAGGTTGCGCCGGGCTATCTTTTCTTCGCCCTTTCGGGGAGCCATGCCGACGGCGCGCGGTTCATTTCCGATGCCTGCCAGCGCGGCGCCGCGGCGGTTCTGGCCGGGGCGGCGGCGCAGCAGGCGCGCGAAGCCCAGGCAATTCCCGTTATCACGAGCGGAAATCCGCGCCGCGCGCTCGCGCTCGCGGCGGCGCGGTTCTATGGCCGGCAGCCCGAATGCGCGGTGGCGGTGACCGGCACCAATGGCAAGACCTCGGTGGCGTCCTTCCTGCGCCAGATCTGGCTTCAGGCCGGTCTTGGCGCCGCCAGCATCGGCACCGTCGGGCTGGTGACGGCGAAGGGCGAGCGGGCACTCAGCCACACCACGCCGGACCCGATTGCCCTGCACGAGATGCTGCGCGAGCTGAGCGACGAGGGCATAAGCCATGTCGCGCTCGAGGCGTCGTCCCACGGCCTGGCGCAATACCGCGTCGACGGGGTGAAATTCAAGGCGGCGGGATTTACCAATATCAGCCGCGATCATCTCGACTATCACCAGGGCTTCGAGGACTATTTCGGCTCCAAGCTGCGCCTGTTCGGCGAGGTGATGGCGCCTGGAAGCGCTGCCGTCATCAATGCCGACAGCGACCATGCCGGGGCGGTCGCCGATGTTGCCGCCAGGCGCGGCCTTGAAGTATTGACGGTGGGCGAGGCCGGCAGCGCGCTGCGCCTTGTGAGCCACAGCCGCGCCGCGCAGGGCCAGGACCTCGTCGTCGAGGCGGCGGGCCGGCGGCATGAATTGACGCTGCCTCTGGTAGGCGATTTCCAGGCGTCGAATGCGCTGGTGGCGGCGGGCCTCGCCATTGCCGCCGGGCTGGACGCGGCGGTGGCCTTGGCGGCGCTGGAGCGGCTTCGCGGTGCTACCGGCCGGCTGGAAATGGTCGGCCAAACCTCTCGCGGGGCCTTGATTTTTGTCGATTATGCCCATACCCCGGATGCGCTCAAGACAGTGCTGGAGACGCTCAGGCCCTATACCAGCCGCCGCCTGATCACGGTATTCGGCGCCGGCGGCGATCGCGACCGGGGCAAGCGGGCGATGATGGGCAAGGTGGTTTCGGAACTCGCGGATATCGCCATCGTTACCGATGACAACCCGCGCAGCGAGGATCCCGCCGCGATACGGAGCGAGATCATGGCGGCGGTTCCGCAGGCCCTGGAGATCGGCGACCGGGGCACCGCCATTGCCGCCGGGATCAAGATGGCCGGGGCGGGGGATGTGCTGCTGATCGCCGGCAAGGGTCATGAATCGGGCCAGACTGTCGGCGATGTCGTTATTCCGTTCAGCGACCATGAGGCGGTGGCGAGCGCTTTGAGAAGGGGTGGCCGGAGTGGTTGAGTCGAAATTCCTATGGTCGGTCGAAGATTTCCTGGCCGCCACCGGCGGGCGGCTCGAGGGCCCGGCGCCCGGGGGCATTAGCGGGGTTTCAATCGACAGCCGGACCATCGAGCCGGGCGAGGCCTTTATCGCCATTGCCGGCGAGCGCATGGACGGCCACGACTTTGCCGCCGCCGCGCTGGAGGCGGGCGCTTCGCTGGCGGTTGTCGGGCAGGACAGGGCAGGCGCGATTTCGGCCCGCCCGCTGGTCGTGGTCGCCGACCCGCTGGAGGCGCTGCGCGGCCTTGCCCGCGCCGCCAGGGCGCGCTCCAGGGCGCGGGTGATCGCGGTAACCGGGAGCGTCGGCAAGACCGGCACCAAGGAGGCGTTGCGCGCGGCGCTGTCACCCAGCGGCGAAACCCATGCCTCGGAAGCCTCCTACAACAACCAGTGGGGGGTGCCGCTGTCGCTGGCGCGGCTGCCGGAGAGCGCCCGCTTCGCCGTCTTCGAGGTTGGCATGAACCATGCCGGCGAGATCAAGCCGCTGTCGAAGCTGATCCGGCCGCATATCGCCATCGTCACCACGGTGGAGCCGGTGCACCTGGCCAATTTCGAGTCGATAGACAAGATTGCCGGGGCCAAGGCGGAAATCTTCGAGGGGCTGGAGCCGGGGGGCGCGGCAATCCTCAATTCAGATAACAACTATTTTGCCTATCTTAGTGCAACTTCAAAGGTTTTCGGCGCTGACACCATCATCGGTTTTGGCCATACCAAATGGGCCGAGGCGCGGCTGGAAAAGGTGTCGCTGCTGGCTGATTGCTCAACCGCGACCGCCGATATCATGGGCCAGAAGGTGACCTACAAGATCGGTGCGCCGGGTCAGCATCTGGTCGACAACTCGCTGGCCGTGCTGGCCGCGGTGAGTCTAGCCGGCGCGGACCTGGCACTGGCCGCGCTGGCGCTGGCAAGCTGGAGCGCGCCATCGGGGCGCGGGCGGCGCCATGTCTTCCGCACGCCGCGCGGGCCGGTGACGGTGGTCGATGAAAGCTACAACGCCAATCCGGCGTCGATGCGCGCGGCGATCGCTACTCTTGGCCGCAGCGAGGTCGCGGCGGGCGGGCGGCGAATCGCCGTGCTCGGTGATATGCTCGAACTTGGACCCAACGAGGCGGCGCTTCACCGCGACCTCGCGGGGCCGCTGGGCGAAGCGGGGATCGATCTGGTGTTCACGGTAGGCCGGCGCATGGAGAACCTGCGCGACGCGCTGGAGCGGTCGGTGCGCGCCGGGCACGCCGAGCGCGCGGGAGAACTGGAAGATACGCTGCTCGACGAAGTGCGCCCCGGCGACGTGGTGATGATAAAGGGGTCGTTCGCCACCGGGCTCGGGGTGCTGGTACAGGGTCTCGAGCGCAATCTTGCGGCCAAATATGAAATGCGCGCCGGGTCGGCGGGGATGTGAAAGCCAGATGCTGTATTTGCTCGATGCCTTGAGCGACCAGGTGCCGGTCTTCAACCTGTTTCGCTATATCACCTTCCGCACCGGCGGCGCGATCGTGACCGCGCTGATGTTCGTGTTTCTGTTCGGGCCGGCGACCATCGCCATGCTGCGGGTGCGCCAGCGCAAGGGGCAGCCGATCCGCGAGGACGGGCCGCAGAGCCATATCCTGGCCAAACAGGGCACGCCGACCATGGGCGGGCTGATGATCCTCGCCGGGGTTTCGGTGTCCACCCTGCTGTGGGCGAACCTGTCCAACGCCTATGTCTGGATCGTTCTGCTGGTGACGCTGGGCTATGGCGCCATCGGGCTTTACGACGACTATCTGAAGGTGACCAAGTCCTCCAGCAGGGGCTTTTCCGGCAAGGCCAAGATCCTGGGCGAGATCGCCATCGCCGCCATCGCCGCCATCGCCATCGTCTATGTCGCCAAGGAGCCGCTGGGCACCACCATTTCGGTCCCGTTCCTGAAGGAACTGGCTTTCAATGCCGGCTGGTATTTCGTCGCTTTCGCCGCCTTTGTCATCGTCGGCGCCGGGAATTCGGTCAATCTCACCGACGGGCTCGACGGGTTGGCGATCGTGCCGGTGATGATCGCCGCGGCAAGCTTCGGCTTTATCGCCTATCTCGTTGGCAACGCGGTATTTTCCGAATATCTGCAAATTACTTTCGTATCCGGCACCGGCGAGCTGGCGGTGCTGTGCGGCGCCCTGATCGGGGCCGGACTCGGCTTCCTGTGGTTCAACGCGCCGCCGGCGATGATCTTCATGGGCGACACCGGGTCGCTGGCCCTTGGCGGCGCCATCGGCGCCATTGCGGTGGCCACCAAGCACGAACTGGTGCTGGCGATCATCGGCGGCCTGTTCGTGCTCGAGGCGGCGTCGGTGATCGTACAGGTGGTGTCGTACAAACTGACCAAGAAGCGGGTATTCCGCATGGCGCCGCTGCATCATCATTTCGAGCAGAAGGGGTGGGCAGAAGCCACCATCGTCGTCAGGTTCTGGATCATTTCGGTGGTGCTGGCGCTGGTCGGGCTCGCCACACTGAAGCTGCGGTAGGCGCATATGGTCCCGGTCACCTCATGCGCGGACCGGCAGGTTGCCGTGTTCGGGCTTGGCCTGTCCGGGGTCGCCGCGGCGCAGGCGCTGGAGGCCGGCGGCGCCCAGGTCATCGTCTGGGACGACAATGGCCAGAAACGCCGCCATGCCCGCGACCACGGGCTGACGGTGGCCGATCTGTCCGGCATCAGCTGGGCCGGCGTCGAAATGCTGGTGCTCAGCCCCGGCGTGCCGCTGACCCATCCCGCGCCCCATTGGAGCGTCGAACTGGCGCGCGCGGCCGGTGCCGAGGTTGTCGGCGATACCGAGCTGTTCGAGCGCGAGCGCGCCTTGCGGGCGAAGAATTCGCGCCTGGTGGCGATAACCGGCACCAACGGCAAGTCGACGACGACGGCGCTGATCACCCATATCCTGGCCGATTCCGGGGTGCCGGTGGCCATGGGCGGCAATATCGGGGTGCCCATCCTGGCTCTCGACGATGTCGCCGACGGCATGACCTATGTCATCGAATATTCCTCCTATCAGATCGACCTGACGCCTTCGCTCAACCCCAGCGTCGGGGTTTTGCTCAATCTGTCCGAGGACCATATCGACCGCCATGGCAGCTTCGAGCATTACGCCGAGGTCAAGGAGAGGCTGGCGCGGGCAGCGGCGCGGCGCGGCCTGGCGGTGATCGGCGCCGACGATGCGGCAAGCCGCAGAATCGCGCTCAGACTGGAAAAATCGGGCGGGCGGGTGCTGCGGGTTTCGGCGCAGGGTCCGGTCGAGCGCGGAATCTTCGCCGAGGACGGCAAGCTGTTCCAGGCCCTCGATGACAGCGTGCACGAGGTCGGCGACCTCGCCGGAATCGCCAGCCTGCGCGGCGCCCACAACTGGCAGAACGCGGCCGCGGCCTTTGCGGTATGCCGCTCGCTCGGCCTGCATGGCGCGGCCATCCAGCGCGCCATTTCCTCCTTTCCCGGCCTCGCCCACCGCATGGAAGAGGTGCGGCGCATCGGCAAGGTGCTGTTCATCAACGACTCCAAGGCCACCAATGCCGATGCCGCGGCGCGCTCGCTGGGCGAGTTCGAACCCATTTACTGGATCGCCGGCGGCCAGCCCAAGAGCGGCGGCATCGAGGCGCTGAAGCCGTTTTTCGGGCGCGTCGCCCACGCCTTTCTCATCGGCGAGGCGGCGGAAAGCTTTGCCAAAACGCTGGATGGAAAGGTCCCGTTTACCATAAGCGGCGATCTTGATAGCGCGGTAGCCGAAGCGGCGCGGGCCGCCGCCGGATCCAAGGCGGACGAGCCGGTGGTGCTGCTGGCGCCGGCCTGCGCCTCTTTCGACCAGTTCGCCAATTTCGAGGCGCGCGGCTGGGCATTCCGCGAGGCGGTGGAGCGGCTCTAGGACCCTCGCTCGATCGAGCGGGGACCCTTGGGACCAGAACGGGAGCTGAGATCGATGTTCAACTTTGGCCGTGCCGACCGTTCGGCGCTTGCCGACTGGTGGTGGACCGTGGACCGGGCGCTGCTGGCGGCGATCCTGTGCCTGGCCGTGTTCGGCATCGTCTTTTCGATGGCGGCGAGCCCGCCGGTGGCGGCAAAGCTCGGACTTGACGAGTTCCATTTCGTCAAGCGGCAGGCGGTCTTTGTCGTTGCCGGACTGGGGCTCATGGTGGCGGTTTCGCTGGCCTCGCCGCGCCTGATGCGCCGCATCGCCCTGGCGGTTTTCGTCGTCGGCCTGGCGGCCATGGTGCTGGCGCTGTTCCAGGGAGCCGAAATCAAGGGCGCAAGGCGCTGGCTCGATATCGGCAGCTTTTCGCTGCAACCGTCCGAATTCGTCAAGCCGGCCTTTGTGCTGCTGGCGGCGTGGATGTTCGCGGAGGGCAAGCGGCGGCCGGAAATACCCGGCGTTGCCATGGCCACGGGCATGCTGGCGCTGGTGGCGACGCTGCTGCTGCTCCAGCCCGATGTCGGGCAGACCCTGCTGCTGGCGCTGGTGTGGGGCGCGTTGCTGTTCATGGCCGGCATGTCGTGGCGCTGGGTTGGCGGCCTGGCCGGTCTTGGCGCCGCCGGGTTCGTGACCGCCTATCTGACGGTGCCCCATGTCACCGAGCGGGTGGACCGGTTTCTCGATCCGGCGTCGGGCGATACCTATCAGGTCGATACCGCGCTCGAGGCGGTGACTCGCGGCAGCTGGTTCGGGCGCGGGCCGGGCGAGGGCACGATCAAGCGGGTGCTGCCGGATTCGCATACCGACTTCGTCTTCGCCGTTACCGCCGAGGAATTCGGCATCATCGTCTGCCTGGCGCTGCTTGCCGTCTTCGCCTTCATCGTGCTTCGCGTGCTCTATCGTTCCTTCCGCGAGCACGACATCTTCATCCGTTTTGCCGCCAGCGGGCTGGTGGTCATGTTCGGCCTTCAGGCGGTCATCAATATGGGGGTCAACCTGGCGCTGCTGCCGGCCAAGGGCATGACCCTGCCGCTGATATCGGCCGGCGGCTCCTCGACCCTGTCGATCTGCTATGCGCTGGGCATGGTGGTGGGGCTGACGCGCCGGCGGGTCGGCGCCGAGGCGATGATCGGCGGCGGTCTTCTGGAAAGCGGAAACCGGTGGCACGCCTGACGCCGCGGCAAGCAGGGGCGGCGCCGGTGCTGATCTGTGCCGGCGGCACCGGCGGGCACCTGTTTCCGGCCCAGGCGCTGGCCGAGGAGCTGGAGCGGCGCGGCCTTGTCGTGCATCTGGCGACCGACGCGCGCGGCGGCGGCCTCAAGGGGCGCTTTCCCGCCCAGGGCATCCATGTGCTGCCCGCCGCCACGATCCGCTCGCGCTCGCCCATCGGCCTGGCGCGCACGGCGGCAACGCTGGCCCATGGCCTGGTTCGCGCCTTCTTTCTCATCGGGCGGCTCGGGCCGCGGGTTGTGGTCGGCTTTGGCGGCTATCCGACGCTGCCGCCGCTGCTGGCGGCGAGGCTGCGGCGGGTGCCCTCGATCCTGCACGAGCAAAACGCGGTGATGGGCCGCGCCAACCGTTTCCTGAGCCGGTTCGCCGACGCCGTCGCGGTCAGTTTCGAGGCCATGGACCTGGTCCCGGAGGCGGCGAGAGGCAAGCTGCGCCATACCGGGATACCGGTGCGCGGCGCGGTCATCGAGGCGGCGCGGCAGGTGTATGACGTTCCCCTCGCCAGCGGCGCCCTGCGCCTGCTGGTCTTTGGCGGCAGCCAGGGCGCGCACGCCTTTTCGCAGCTGGTGCCGGAGGCGCTGGCGGCGCTGCCGGAAACCTTGCGCCGGCGGCTTTCGGTGGTGCAGCAGGCAAGGCCGGAGGATGTGGAGAGGGTGCGCGCGGCTTATGGCAAGGCCGGGATCCCGGCCGTCGTCGAGCCATTCTTCGACGACCTGCCCCGGCGCATGGCGCAGGCGCATCTGGTGATATCGCGCTCGGGCGCCAGCACGGTCGCCGAACTCACGGTCATCGGCCGCCCGGCGGTCCTGGTGCCGCTGCCGGGCGCCATCGACAACGACCAGCTGATGAATGCGCGGGCGCTGGAGCGCGCCCATGCTGCCCGCCTGATGCCGCAATCGGGCCTCACAGCTGAAGCGCTTTGCGCGGGCATCGGCGAATTGCTGGGCGATTCGGGAAAGCTGGCGGAAATCGCCGCCGCGGCACGGGCGCTCGGGCGCCAGGACGCGGTGGCGCGTCTCGCCGACCTGGTGGCGGAAATGGGCGCCGGCGGCAAAACAGAACTTAAGGAGAGGGCTTCATGAAGACCCCGCAAGAGATCGGTGCCATTCATTTTATCGGTATTGGCGGCATCGGCATGAGCGGCATCGCCGAGGTCATGCACAATCTCGGCTACAGCGTGCAAGGCTCCGACCAGGCCGACAACGCCAATGTGACGCGGCTGCGCAATATGGGTGTGGACATCACCGTCGGCCATGACGAGGCCAACTTGCGCGAAGCGCGGGTGGTGGTGGTGTCGAGCGCCGTCAAGCGCGACAACCCGGAACTTGCGGCGGCGCGGCGGCGTCATCTCCCCGTGGTGCGGCGGGCCGAGATGCTGGCCGAACTGATGCGGCTGAAATCCTGCATCGCCATCGGCGGCACCCATGGCAAGACGACGACGACCTCGATGATCGCGGCGCTGCTCGATGCCGCCAAGTTCGATCCCACGGTCATCAATGGCGGCATCATCAACGCCTATGGCACCAATGCCAGGCTCGGCGACGGCACCTGGATGGTGGTCGAGGCCGACGAATCCGACGGCACCTTCCTGAAATTGCCGGCGGAGATCGCCGTGGTCACCAATATCGACCCGGAGCATCTCGACCATTACGGCAATTTCGAAGCGGTGAAGGCGGCCTTTCGCGCCTTTGTCGAGAAAGTGCCGTTTTACGGCTTTGCCGTCGCCTGCCTCGATCACCCGGAAGTGCAGGCCATGGTCGGCCATATCGAAGACCGGCGCATCATCACCTATGGCCAGAACCCGCAGGCCGATGTGCGGCTGACCAACCTGGTCTCCGATCCGGGAGGGACAAGATTTGACGCCCTGATCCGCGAGCGCGCCGGGGTGGAGCGGCAGGTCATCGCGGGTCTGCGCCTGCCGATGCCGGGGCTTCACAACGCCCTCAATGCGCTGGCGGCGATCGTGGTGGCGCTGGAACTTGGCATAGACGCCGAAACCATCCGCGCCGGGCTGGCCCGTTTTGGCGGCGTCAAGCGCCGCTTCACCCGCACCGGAAGCTGGAACGGCGTCACCGTTTTCGACGACTATGCCCATCACCCGGTGGAAATCTCAGCGGTGCTGGCGGCGGCGCGGGCGTCCTGCGAGGGGCGCGTCATCGCCGTCGTCCAGCCTCACCGCTACAGCCGGCTGCACGATCTGTTCGACCAGTTCTGCGCCTGTTTCAACGATGCCGACATCGTCGTCGTCGCCGATGTCTATACCGCCGGGGAAAGCCCGATCGAGGGTGCCGACCGCGACAGCCTGGTGCGCGGCATCATCGCCCGCGGCCACCGCAATGCGGTGGCGCTGGATGGTCCGCAGGCGCTGGCCGGGGTGGTCGCGGCGCTGGCGCATGACCGTGACTTCGTCGTCTGTCTCGGCGCCGGCTCGATCAGCCAGTGGGCCAATGCGCTGCCCGGCGAACTGGAGGCCCTGGGCGCGAAGGCGGAAGACGCGGGAGCGGGATCGTGAGCGCCGGCGCCGGGCTTGCCGAAGCGCTGGCGGCGCGCATGGACGGTCTGCGCGGCCAGCTTTCCGGCGAGGCGCCGCTGGCGGAACTGACCTGGTTTCGCGTCGGCGGCCCGGCCGAAGTGCTGTTCGAGCCGGCCGATGAGGCCGATCTTGCCCTGTTCCTGAAGAACCTGCCGGCGCATATGCCGCTGCTGGTCATCGGCCAGTGTTCCAATCTGCTGGTGCGCGACGGCGGCGTGCCGGGCATCGTGGTGCGCATCGGCCGCACCATGAGCGCCATCGCCATCGAGGATGGATACCGCGTGCGCGCCGGCGCCGGGGCGGCGGACGTCAAGGTGGCGCGGGCGGCGGCCGATGCCGAGATCGCCGGGCTGTCCTTCTTGCGCGGCATCCCCGGCGCCGTTGGCGGCGCGCTGCGCATGAATGCGGGCGCCTATGGCCGCGAGGTTGCTGACTGCCTGGTCGAGGCCAGGGCGCTCGACCGTAGTGGCAAGATCCACGTATTAAGCATTGAAGACATGGGATTTTCCTACCGCCACAGCGAAGCATCCGATGACCTGATTTTTACCGAAGCGCTGTTTGGCGGCGAGGCCGGGGAGCGCGAGGCGATCCGCCAGGAGATGGACAAGATCACCCGCGAGCGCGGCGCCGCGCAGCCGGTCAACAGCCGCACCGGCGGGTCGACATTCAAGAACCCGCCGGGGCACAAGGCCTGGGAGCTGATCGACAAGGCGGGCTGCCGGGGCCTTGAAATCGGCGGTGCCCAGGTTTCGGAAAAGCACTGCAATTTCCTCATCAATACCGGCGCCGCGACGGCGTCCGACCTGGAAGCGCTGGGCGAGGAGGTGCGGTCCCGCGTCGCCAGGGCGTGCGGCGTGGAACTGGAATGGGAAATCAGGCGGGTCGGCGTTTCGCTCGATCTCTAGCCCGGCCCGCGGGGGCCAAGTTTATGTCAACGGCATCAAAATTCGGGAGAACACGCGATGGGCGATTCGGCCAGGCATGTGGCGGTATTGATGGGGGGCTGGTCGGCGGAACGCGAAGTCTCGCTCAAGTCGGGGGCAGCCTGCGCGGGCGCGCTGGAGGGCGAAGGCTACAAGGTGTCGCGCATCGATGTCGGCCATGATGTCGCCAGCGTGCTGGCGGAGCTGAAGCCCGATGTCGCCTTCAATGCCCTGCATGGCCGCTTCGGCGAGGACGGTTGCGTCCAGGGCATCCTCGAGGTGCTACAAATTCCCTATACCCATTCCGGCGTGCTGGCCTCGGCGCTGGCGATGAACAAGGCCCAGGCCAAGATCGCCTTCAAGGCGGCCGGAATTCCGGTGGCGCGCGGCAAGGTGGTGCACCGGCTGGAGGCCGCGCGCGCCCATGTCATGCCGCCGCCCTATGTCGTGAAGCCGGTTTGCGAGGGGTCCAGCGTCGGCGTCTTCATCGTCTTTGAAGGCGAGGAGCACCCGCCGCGGGATCTCGCCGCCAGCGACTGGAAGGCGGGCGACCAGGTGCTGGTGGAGCAATATGTCGCCGGGCGCGAACTGACCTGCGCGGTGATCGGGGACGTGGCGCTGGGCGTCATCGACATCCGTCCGGCGGAAAGCTTCTACGATTACCGCGCAAAATACGCTCCAGGCGGGTCGATCCACGTTCTGCCGGCAGAAATTTCACCGAATATTTACCAATTTATACAGAAATTAACACTTCAGGCGCATCAAGCGCTCGGGTGCAGGGGAGTCAGTCGGGCGGATTTCCGATTCGACGACCGGCATGGCGATACCGGGGAGTTGGTCTGCCTTGAAGTGAATACGCAGCCGGGCATGACGGAAACGTCGCTGGTGCCCGAGCTTGCGGCACATGCCGGGCACTCTTTCGGCGAGCTGGTGCGGTGGATGGTGGAGGACGCTTCGTGCGACAGATGAAGGGGAAAAGGCGGTCCCCGCGCAAGGGTTCGGCTGGAAGCGGCAGCTTCCGGGCCCGGCGTGGCGTGCGCGCGTTTTTCTTCCCCTTCTCCAGCGTTCCGGCGCGCGCCGGAACGTCCGGCAAGAGCCGCAAGGCGGCGCCGTCCCCGGGCCGGATCCGGATATTGTGGAACCGCATCGTTGCCGGCGAGCGCTTGCTGCCCGCCGGCGCCGGCGTCGGCGCCTGCGCGGCGCTCTATGCGCTTACCGGAATTTACGGCGCGGCGCTGAACGGGTCCGTGGCGCGGATGACGCAAGGGCCGGCGGCGGCGGTGTCGCAGGGCGTCTGGTCGCTCGGCAATCTGGTGCCGCTGCGCATCGCCAATATCGAGATCAGCGGCGAAACCCGCGGGCGGCGCGACGAAGTGGCCGCGGCGCTCGGGGTCAAGGCGGGCGATTCGATCGTCTTCCTCAATGCCCGCGAGGCGCGGCGCCGGGTCGAGGAGATTGCCTGGGTCAAGCAGGCCGAAGTGCTGCGCCTGCTGCCCGACAGCATCAAGGTCAAGGTAACCGAGCGTCCGCCCTTCGCGGTGTGGCAGTGGCAGGGCGACCTGTCGGTCATCGATGCGGAAGGCGTCGTCATCGGGCCCGCCAGCCAGGACGACTACGCGGCGCTGCCGCTGGTGGTCGGCACCGGCGCCAACAAGGAGGCCGCCGCGCTGTTCGAGCTGCTGGCGCGCTGGCCGGCGCTGCGTCCGCGCATGCGCGCCGCGGTTCGCGTCGCCGACCGGCGCTGGAATATCCGCCTGTTCAACGGCGTCGATATCCGCCTGCCGGAAGTGGGCGTGGCGGCGGCGCTCGACGAACTGGCGGCGCTGGAAGAATCCTACGGCCTGTTGCAGCGCGATATCGCGGCTGTCGACCTGCGCCTTTCAGACCGCATCACGATCCGCCTCAGCCATCCGGCAGCCGAACAGCGGCGGGCGGCCCAGGGCAAGGCCAAGGCCAAGCGGGCGGAGACGGAAACATGACCGCCCTGACACGCCATGCCCATAGCGGACGCAACGGGCCGCTGCCGCAAAACCGGTCCTCGATCGTCGCCGTGCTCGATATCGGCTCGAGCAAGATCTGCTGCATCATCGCCAAGCTCAAGCCGCGGACGCATGGTTCCGGCCTGCCCGGCCCCGGTCTGCCCGGCCACAGCCACGACATTTCGGTGCTCGGCATCGGCCATCAACTGTCGCGCGGAGTCAAAGGCGGCGTCATCGTCGATATGGACGCCGCCGAACACGCCATCCGCTCTGCGGTCGAGGCCGCCGAACGCATGGCGGGCATCACCGTCGAATCGGTGATTCTCAATATTTCCTGCGGCCGTATCCATTCGGAGGCTTTTTCCGCCAGCGTTTCCATCGACGGCCACGAGGTGGTGGAGCGCGACATCCAGCGCGTGCTTCACGCCGGGCGCGAATATTCGGCCGACGACAGCCGCTATGTCGTCCATTCGATACCCCTGGGATATACCCTGGACGGCCAGAACGGCATCCGCGACCCGCGCGGCATGCTGGGCGGCACGCTGGGCGTCGATATTCACGTCGTCTCCGCCGATCCGGCGCCGCTGCGCAACCTGTCGCTGTGCATTTCCCGCTGCCATCTCAAGATCGCGGCAATGGTCGCCACACCCTATGCCTCGGGTCTGTCCTGCCTGGTCAATGACGAGGCCGAGCTCGGCGTGCTGGTTATCGACATGGGCGGCGGCACCACCAGCGCCTCGATTTTCTGCAATGGCGGCTTCATTTATGCCGATGTGGTGACGCTGGGCGGCAAGCATGTCACCAACGACATCGCCCGCGGCCTGTCGACGACGCTCGGCGACGCCGAGCGCATCAAGTCGCTTTACGGCACCGCGCTGCCCAGCCAGTCGGACGAGCGCGAGATCATTTCGGTGCCGCTGGTCGGCGACGACGGCACCGACGCCGTCAATCAGGTTCCCAAGTCCATGCTGACCGGCATTATCCGCCCGCGGCTGGAAGAAACGCTGGAACTGGTGCGCGACCGGTTCAACGCCAGCGGCTTTGCCCGCTATGCCGGCAAGCACGCCGTCCTCGTCGGCGGCGCCAGCCAGTTGCAGGGCGCGCGCGAAGTCGCGGCAAGAATTCTTGGCAAACAGGTGCGCATCGGGCGCCCGCTTGGCATTTCCGGCATGCCGGAAGCGACCAGCGGCCCGGCCTTCGCCGCCATTGCCGGGCTTCTCCAATATCCGCAGATCGAAGGCGGGGAAGCGATCGATTTCCAGAATCTGACTCCGCGCAAGGTAGCCGCGGGCGGCTATGTGGCGCGGGTCGGACAGTGGATCAGGGAGAGTTTTTGATGAGCGAGCCTGGCAACAGACCAAGCCGTCCATCGGGTGTCGAACACAAGCACAGATGCGCCCGCACCTCGCGTTTCCGGCACGGCCTGGCCGGAAGCGTGTCATCAGGCGAAGCAAGGGGGTCCCATGACAATCAACCTGAAGGTTCCTGACATGAAGGAACTCAAACCACGAATTACCGTATTTGGCGTCGGCGGAGCCGGTGGCAATGCCGTCAACAACATGATCCAGTCCGGTCTGACCGGGGTCGATTTCGTTGTCGCCAACACCGATGCCCAGGCGCTGACAATGTCGAGCGCCGACCGGCGGGTGCAGATGGGCACCGACCTCACCGAAGGTCTGGGCGCCGGCTCGCATCCCGAAGTGGGGCGCGGCGCCGCCGAAGAGGTGATCGACGAGCTGCGCGACCAGCTGTCGGGCGCCCACATGGCGTTCATCACCGCGGGAATGGGCGGCGGCACCGGAACCGGTGCGGCCCCGGTCATCGCCCGCGTTGCCCGCGAGCAGGGCATTCTAACCGTCGGCGTTGTCACCAAGCCCTTCCAGTTCGAGGGCCAGCGGCGCCAGCGCACGGCCGACGCCGGCATCATCGAGATGCAGAAATATGTCGATACGCTGATCGTCATTCCCAACCAGAACCTGTTCCGGGTCGCCAATGAAAAGACGACCTTCGCCGATGCTTTCGCCATGGCGGACCAGGTGCTCTATTCCGGCGTGGCCTGCATCACCGACCTGATCGTCAAGGAAGGCCTGATCAATCTCGACTTCGCCGACGTCCGCTCGGTGATGAGCGAGATGGGCAAGGCGATGATGGGGACCGGCGAAGCCTCGGGCGACAAGCGGGCGGTGGAAGCCGCCGAAGCGGCGATCTCCAACCCGCTGCTGGACGACGTGTCGATGCGCGGCGCCCGCGGCCTGCTGATCTCGATCACCGGCGGCAACGACCTTACCCTTTACGAGGTCGACGAGGCGGCGACGCGGATCCGCGAGGAAGTCGATCCCGATGCCAATATCATTCTCGGAGCGACATTCGACGATTCTCTGGAAGGCGTGATCCGGGTTTCGGTGGTCGCGACCGGCATCGACTGCGAGGCCGGAGCGGTTTCCCCCGCCGCCGAAAGCACTTACAGCCACGCCCCGGTTCACATCCGCAGCGAGGAAGCTGCGCCCGCCGCCCCGGTGGCGGAGTGGCAGGGCGAGGCGGACTATGCCGCCGAACAGCCTTATGAGGCCAGCGAACCGGCGGCCCGCACCACCGAAGACGGCGTGACGCTGAAGCCGCTTCGCTTTGCTCCGGAACCGCAGGCCATTGACGAGCCGGCGGAAAGCGAAATCGCCGCCGAGATCGACGAGCCCTATATTCCGCCGGCCGCAGAGCCGGTCCGCCCGCAGACGATCCGTATGCCGGCAGTGGAGGAATTCCCGCTGCCAGGGCGCAACCAGTTGCGGGCCGCCAGCGGCCAGGCGCCGGAAGCCGGGCTGGAGGCGCATAGGAAAAAAGGTGGATTTTTCAGCCGCTTAGCCCATGCCGGTTTTGGCATGCTCGACGAAGGCGACTCAGAATCGGCGCCATCAGAAAACACCCGGCGCACCGAACCCGCCCTTGAGTCCAGCGCTCCCAGAATGGCAGCCCGGCGTAGCGATATGGGCGGGCGTGACTACAGCGGGGAGCAGGCTGTGCGTACGGCGCGGGTTGCCGGCGGTCCGCTCGACGCTGGTGAGGATGACCAAATGGAAATCCCTGCGTTCCTTCGCCGCCAGGCCAACTAGCGCGGCGAAACCTTAGAGCCTGATGAGCAGCGGGGTGGGCGCGGCAAGCGCCCGCCCCGTTTGCCGTTTTGCATCCATTCGCTTTTTCGGGGCCATGAAGGGAAAACCGTAACAGAAGGTAAGAAAGCGTGATTTGGTCCGGTAGGGGCCGGCCGGTATGTTGTGTGCTGATAATTGGTCGTTTCGTTCGGGTTGCTCTTTAAGCCGGATTTCAAATCCAACAAGGCGCGGGGCTCTCTGATACGACCTGGGGGCAGTCGGCAGAGAATGCTTTACTAAAAAGCACGGGGCGAGAGCGTGGGGCACATGGGACGACTCATGCCTTTATGGCAGAAAACTGTTGCGGACATCGTGGTTCTCAGCGGAATCGGCGTGCATAGCGGCGCCGCCGCCTCGCTGACGATCTATCCCGCCGAAGCCAATACGGGAATTGTCTTCGTTCGCGGCGATCTCGAAGGCAGCAAAGAAATCGTCGCCTCACTGCACACCGTTTGCGCCACCGAATTCTGCACCGCCATTGGCGATATGAAGGCCGCCGGGGTTTCCACCGTCGAGCACCTGGTCGCGACCCTGAGCGGGCTCGGCATCGACAACGCGCTTATCGAGGTCGAGGGCGCCGAGGTGCCGATCATGGATGGCAGCGCGGCGCCTTTTGTCGAAGCCATCGTCCAGTCTGGCATCCGCACCCTGGACGCGCCGCGCCGTTTCATAAAGATCATCAAGCCGATCCGGGTCGAGAAGGGCCGCAGCGTCGGCGAATTCCTCCCCCATGACGGTTTTGCGCTCGATGTGACGATCGCTTTCGACACCAAGGCGATCGGCACCCAGCAACTGGTTCTCGATGTCACGCCCGACAGTTTCGTAAAGGAACTGGCGCGCGCCCGCACCTTCGGCTTTATCGGCCAGGTCGAGGAATTGTGGTCGGCCGGTTACGCCATGGGCGCCTCGCTGGAAAATACGGTGGTGCTTGGCGAGGACGAAGTGCTCAATCCGGAAGGGCTGCGCTGGGCCGATGAATTCGTGCGCCACAAGGCCCTCGACGCGCTGGGCGACCTGGCGCTTGCCGGGGCCCCGATCATGGGGCGCTACCGCTCGGTGCGCGGCGGACATCACCTCAATTACCAGATGCTGAAGGCCCTTGCCGCAGATCGCAGCGCCTGGTGCTGGGTCGAGGGTGCGGCAAGGCGCGAGAGCGGCCACGCCGAACTCGCCCATGGCATCGCGACCCCGGCCTTCGGTCCCGACCTGTCGTGACAGCTCAGCGCTTTTGAGTGCGGGGCGCGGATAGCGCGCGCAGCTCCTGGCGGTTGCCGTCACTGGTCACAAAAGGACCGTATTTCTCATGCCAATGCTGGCGGCACCGGGGCGTTTGCGCTATGACACTGGCGGTGTGCGTTGCGGCGGAAGATCGCCACATGCGGCTTTTGCGGGGAAATCGGATTTTTAGCGGGCTTTGTTTCATGCGGCTTTGCGCTGGCCGGATTTCGGCGATTTTGACCAGCTTGGGACGCGGTGCCGTGCGCGCCGGGCTCTGGCTGGCAATTGCGCTGGTGCTGGGTCTTGGCGTTTCGGCCTGCTCGGGCAAGAAGAGCGCCGATCTGGCCTTCAAGGAAGAACCGGTCGGCAAGCTCTATAATGAGGGTCTCGATTTCCTCGAGCGCGGGCGCTACACCGAGGCGGCGGAAAAATTCGAGGAAGTGGAACGCCAGCACCCCTATTCGGTGTGGGCGCGCAAGGCCATCGTGATGACGGCCTATGCCTATTACCAAAAAGGCAAATACGACGAGTGCATAGAGGCCGCGGAGCGCTATCTGGCGCTGCATCCGGGCAGCGAGGATGCGGCCTATGCGCAGTTCCTGATTGCTCAGTCCTATTATGACCAGATCCCCGACGTGACCCGCGACCAGGAGCGCACCCAGCGCGCGCTGGAGGCGCTGCGCGAGGTCGCGCGGCGTTATCCCGATACCGAATATGCCCGCGACGCGCGGCACAAGGTGCAGCAGGCCTTCAACCAGATCGGCGGCAAGGAGATGGAGATCGGGCGCTATTATCTGGTCCGCAAGGACTATGTTGCCGCGATCAACCGTTTCAAGACCGTGGTCACCGAATATCAGACCAGCAGCCATGTCGAGGAAGCGCTGATGCGCCTAACCGAAGCCTATATGGCGATTGGGATTACCAGCGAAGCGCAAACCGCGACCGCCATTCTCGGCCACAACTATCCTGCCAGCCCCTGGTACAAGGATGCCTACGCCCTGTTGCAGAGCGGCGGCCTCGAGCCGCGCGAGGACAAGAAGTCCTGGCTCTCCAGGGCGTGGAAAGCCACCGTCGGGCTTTAGGGGCCGCGATGCTGGCGGCCCTGACCATTCGCGACATCGTTCTCATCGAACGCCTGCATATCGCCTTCGGGCCGGGCCTCAGCGTTCTCACCGGCGAAACCGGCGCCGGCAAGTCGATCCTGCTCGATTCCCTGGCGCTGGGCCTGGGCGCGCGCGGCGACGCGGCGCTGGTGCGCCAGGGCGCGGAAAGCGGCGAGGTCAGCGCGCTGTTCGAGCCGGCGGTGGATCATCCGGTTTGGCAATTGCTGGCCGACAACGGCATCACGGCGGATGAGGGCAGCCTGATCCTGCGCCGGGTGCAGAGCAGCGACGGGCGCACCCGCGCCTTCATCAATGACCGCCCCGTCAGCGCCCAGCTGATGCGCTCGGTCGGCGCCCTGCTGGTGGAGATCCATGGCCAGCACGACGACCGCGCCCTGATCGATCCCCTCGAACACCGCAATCTGCTCGACGCCTATGGCGGGCTTAACGGCGAGGTGGCGGGTTTGCGCGCGATCTGGGGCACTTGCGAAAAACTGCGCGGCGAGCTGGCGGCGCAGCGCCAGCAGGCGGAAACGGCGGCGCGCGAGCGCGAATTCCTTACCCATTCGCTGGAGGAACTGGACCTTCTGGCGCCCCGGGAGGGCGAGGAAGAGGCGCTGGCGGACCGGCGAGCCTTGATGATGCAAGCGGAAAAGGTTGCCGGCGATTTGCAGGCGGCGCTGGCCGCGCTGGACGGCGATGGCTCGCTGACGTCGCGCCTTTCCGCCGTGCTGCGCAAGCTGGAGCGCCAGCACGACCAGGCGCCGGAGCTGATGGGGCCGGTGGTGGGCGCCCTCGAGCGCGCCTTTACCGAGGCCGGCGAGGCGATGGGGGCGCTGGAACGGGCGGTCGAGCAGGCTGCTTTCGACCCCGGCGAACTGGAGCGCACCGAGGAGCGCCTGTTCGCCCTGCGCGCCGCCGCGCGCAAGCACGACTGCCGGGTTGATCAATTGCCGGCGCTCCGCGCCGCCTTGCAGGAGCGCCTGACGGCGATCGACGAGGGCGCGGAACGCGGCGCGCGGCTGGAGCGTGAGTTGAAGGCGGCACGGGGTGAGTATGATGCCGCCGCGGCCCGGCTCAGCGCGGCGCGCAAGGATACCGCCAGGGCGTTGGAACAGGCGGTGGCCGGCGAATTGGCGCCGCTCAAGCTGGAGCGCGCCGAATTCACCGTCCGTCTGGAGAGCGACGCGGCTTTCGCCGGGCCGTCGGGTATCGACCGCGCCGAATTCTGGGTGCGCACCAATCCTGGCACTGCCGCCGGTCCTTTGCGCAAGATTGCCTCGGGGGGCGAGCTGGCGCGCTTCATCCTGGCGCTGAAAGTGGCGCTGGCCGATCGCGGCAGCGCGCCGACGCTGGTCTTCGACGAGGTCGATACCGCGGTGGGCGGCGCGGTGGCCGATGCCATCGGGCAGCGCCTCGCCCGCCTTGCCGGCGGCGTGCAGGTGATCTCCGTGACCCATGCGCCGCAGGTGGCGGCGCGGGCGGGGAGCCATATGCGCATCTCAAAGGACGAGGGCCAGGCCGGCGCGGCGCTGGTGACCCAGGTCGCCATGCTTGACGCGCCGAGCCGGCAGGAGGAAATCGCCCGCATGCTGTCCGGCGCCGAGGTGACCGAGGAAGCGCGCGCCCAGGCCGAGCGGCTGCTTGCGAGTGGCGGTTAGGGGCGCGTAATCTCGCCCTGAAGCGACTCGGGTGCGCGGCACGGAGCGGGGATGACAACTCCAGACAACGACTTGGCGAAGATTGCCCCCGATGCGCTGACCGCCGGGCAGGCGCGGGACGAGCTTGCGCGCCTGGCGCGCGAGATCGCGGCGCATGACGCCGCCTATTATCAGGCCGATGCGCCGGTGGTGTCCGATGCCGACTACGACGCCCTGCGCCGGCGCAATTCGGCCATCGAGGCGCTGTTCCCGGACCTGGTGCGCGCCGACAGCCCGAGCGGGCGCGTCGGCGCCGCGCCATCTGCCGGGTTCGGCAAGATCGCCCATGCCGTGCCGATGCTTTCCTTGAACAATGCCTTTGGCGAGGAGGACGTTTTCGAGTTCGTGCAGAGGGTGCGAAAGTTCCTCAAGGTCCCTGATGAAGAATCAGTTTTCTTTACCGCCGAACCGAAGATCGACGGCCTTTCGATCTCGCTGCGCTATGAGGGTGGGCTGTTGGCGAGCGCGGCGACGCGGGGCGACGGGCGGGTCGGCGAGGACGTCACGGCAAATATTCGGACGGTGAAGGACATTCCACATGAATTGGCGGGGAACGGCTGGCCGGACCCGGTGGAGGTGCGCGGCGAGATCTATATGAGCCATGCCGATTTTGCCGCCCTCAACGACGCGCAGCAGGAGGCCGGTGACAAGGTTTTCGCCAATCCGCGCAATGCCGCCGCCGGGTCGCTGCGCCAGCTCGATGCCGAGATCACCCGCCGCCGCCCCTTGCGCTTTTTCGCCTATGCCTGGGGCGAAACCGGCAGCGCGATCGCCGATACCCAGCATGAAGCGCTGGAGAGGATCGCGAGCTGGGGGTTTCCGGTGCAGGAGTTTTTCCGCCTCTGCCGCGACGGCGGCGAGATCCTGTCCTTTTACGGCGAGTTGCAGCAGGCGCGGCCGCGGCTTGGCTATGACATCGACGGCGTCGTCTACAAGGTGGACCGGCTCGATCTGCAGCAGCGTCTGGGTTTTGTTTCGCGCTCGCCGCGCTGGGCCATCGCCCACAAGTTCCCGGCCGAAAAGGCAATCACCATCCTGCGCGATATCGAGATCCAGGTCGGGCGCACCGGGGCGCTGACGCCGGTTGCCAAGCTGGTGCCGGTGACGGTGGGCGGGGTCGTGGTGTCCAATGCCACCTTGCACAATCAGGACGAGATCGAGCGCAAGGACGTGCGCATTGGCGACACGGTGGTGGTGCAGCGCGCCGGCGACGTCATTCCCCAGATTGTCGAGGTTGTGCTGGCCGAGCGCCCCGCCGATGCCGAACCATACGAATTTCCGCAAACCTGCCCGGTCTGCGGCAGCCATGCGGTGCGCGAGATCAACGAAAAGACCGGCAAGGTCGACGTCGTGCGCCGCTGCACCGGCGGCCTTGTCTGCCCGGCGCAGATCGTCGAGCGCCTCAAGCATTTCGTTTCGCGAAACGCCTTCGATATCGAGGGGTTGGGCGAAAAACAGATCGCCCTGTTCTGGGACGAGGGGCTGATCCGCGAACCGGCCGACATATTCACCTTGCGCGCCCGCGACGGGGCGGATGGGGCGGTGCCGCTCAAGGAGCGCGAGGGTTTCGGCGAGGTTTCGGCCGGCAAACTTTTCGATGCCATCGACGAGCGGCGCGAGATCGAATTCGACCGCTTTCTGTTCGCGCTCGGCATTCGCCATGTGGGGGAAACCAATGCGCGGCGGCTGGCGCGCGCCTATGGCTCCCTTGCCGCTTTTCTCGACGCGGTAAGCGGCGAGGTGGACAGGCGCGAAGACATGATCGGCGAACTGTCGGCCATCGAGGGTATCGGCGAAGCGGTGGCCGGTTCGGTGGCCGAATTTTTCACCGAGCCGCGCAACCGGCAGGTGGTCGACAATCTGCTCGATGAGGTCGCGGTCAGCGACATGGCGCCGGCGGCGCGGAACAGTCCGGTTTCGGGCAAGACAGTGGTCTTTACCGGGTCGCTGGAGAAGATGACGCGGGCCGAGGCCAAGGCGCGGGCCGAGGCCATGGGCGCCAAGGTATCGGGGACGGTTTCCAAGGTCACCGACCTCGTCGTTGCCGGGCCGGGGGCCGGGTCCAAGCTGAAGCAGGCGGAAAAATTCGGCGTCGAGGTGATCGACGAGGATCGCTGGCTGGCGCTGATCGCGGGGGCTTGAGACGGGGCGCTGCCGGCCGCTTGCTTCTAGTGGCGGCCGATCGGCATCGTCGCCCTGGCCAGCCAGTCCTGCTCTTCCTGGTTGAGATGGATGGTCAGGGCGTCGCGGACCTGCTCGTGATAGGCATCGACCCACTGGATTTCCTGCGGTGTCAGAAGGCCGGGGGCGATGGGGCGGGTGTCGATGGGCACCATGGTCAGCGTTTCGAAGGAGAGCAGGGGATATTCGCCCTGCTTGATCTCGACCGGCTCGCGGACAAGGACCAGGTTCTCGATCCGGATGCCATATTCCCCGGCCTTGTAGTAGCCCGGCTCGTTGGACAGGATCATGCCCTGTTCCAGCGCAACGCTCTGTGTCTTGGCGATGCGGGCCGGGCCCTCATGCACCGAAAGGTAGCTGCCGACGCCGTGGCCGGTGCCATGATCGTAGTCGATGCCGGCATCCCACAGCGCGCGGCGGGCGAAGGGGTCGAGCTGGGTGCCAGTGGTGCCGATGGGAAAGCGCGCGGTGGCGATGGCGATATGGCCCTTGAGCACGCGGGTATAGCGGTCGCGCATCTCGTCGCTGGGCTGGCCAATGGCGATCGTCCGCGTGACGTCGGTCGTGCCGTCGAGATATTGCGCTCCTGAATCAACGAGATAGAGCGAGTTGTTGCGCAACTGGCGATTGCTGGCGTGGGTCACCCGGTAGTGGACAATGGCGCCGTTGGGGCCGGAGGCGGAAATGGTGTCGAAGGACAGATCCTTGATCTGCCCGGTTTCGACCCGATAGGCCTCCAGCCTTTGCACGGCGGTGATTTCGTCGATGCCGCCGCGCGGCACCTCGCGGTCGAACCAGCACAGGAAACGGGCCATGGCGGCGCCGTCGCGGATATGGGCGGCCCTGGCGCCGGAGATCTCGGTGGCGTTCTTGCGTGCCTTCATCATGACGCAGGGGTCGGCGCCGTTCTGGATGCGGGCCAGGCCGCCGGTCAGCTGCTGCGCAAACCAGTGCGCCGCCACCATCGGATCGAGACGGATGGTCAGGTCGCGGGCCTTGAGTTCGGCCAGTGCCGCGGCCAGTTCGCCTTCCTCATGCAATGTCGCGACCTTGCCCAGTTCCTGGCGCACCTTGCCGTCCAGCTTGCGCGGTTCGATGAAGAGCCGGGGTTTCTCCTCGGCCATGGCGGGCACGATGGCGTAGCAGAGCGGCACCGGGGTATGGACAATGTCGGCGCCGCGGATATTAAGCAGCCAGGCGATGGATTCCGGCTGGGTCATGACCAGCATGTCGACGCGATCGTGCTCCAGTTCGCGGCGCAGGCGCGTCAGCTTGTCGGCCGCCGCTTCGCCGGCATATTCGGGCGCATGAAGGGACACCATCCCGGCGGGCGGCGCCGGGCGGTTGCTCCAGATGGCGTCGACCGGATTGGTATCGCAGGCGACGAGGCGGGCGCCGGCGGAGGCGCAGGCCTTTTCCAGCCGGGTTATATTATCCGAGGTGTGCAGTCGGGGGTCATAGCCAAAGCGGTCGCCGAAAGCGAGCTCGCGTTCGAGCCAGCGATAGGGCGGTTCCTCGATGAGATGGCGGACCGTCAGCACCCCGGTATCGACCTGTTCGCCGACCTGGAGCGTATAGCGGCCATCGACGAAAATGGAAGCGCGGTCCTTGAGGACGATGGCGCAGCCGGCCGATCCGGTGAAGCCGGTGACCCAATAAAGGCGCTGCGCCGACGGCGGCAGGCTTTCGTTCTGATATTCGTCCGAATGGGGAATGATAAAGCCTTCAAGGCCGCGCTGCTCAAGCTCGGCGCGCAGCGCGGCGATGCGCTCCTTGCCGCGCGCGGGATCCGAAATGGCGTCGAAGGTCTGGAACATGAAAGCGAATCTAGTGTGCGTGTGTTTATGAATAATAAACGCTTAACGCACTCCGGACCCACCCCGTTTTGCCATTCGCGCCGCCGCTGTTTTGTTGCATTGCAATACGATCACTTCGCATATGCAAAAAATGCAACCCTGCCATGCCTCTCCAGGGGATTGCAGGACGCCGCCATGGGTCTACTTAAGGTGCAGCGAACCTGAACAAGGCGGCGAGACGGACCCGCGGGCAACAGCCGCGGACGGCGCCAGGCAAAGAAAGAAAGCAAGAACAATGGCAAGTGTGACTTATTTTGAACGGCATTCAGAAGGCTTTCTGGCCCGTGTTGGCCACTACCTGGCCGGTCTGGGCCAGCGGCTCATCGAGGCGCGTGAAAAGGAAGCGGCGCGCTATGTGAACAGCTATCTGGCGCTGGCCGACGACAAGACGCTGGCGGAACTGGGGATTACGCGCGAGGAGATCGAGCGCGCGCCCAAGGCTCCCTATTTCATCTGAATTCCGCTTTTCCATCCTTCGCTAGAATGGGCGGCCGGGCGCGGCGAGCGTCAGGGTCGCCCATTCTCTTTTGTTCAGCTGTTTTTGGAAGACAAGTCCGGCAGCGCGATATCTGGCGATGATGCGCGGTGCCTGATGCAAGAGCAGGCCGGACAGGATGAGCCGGGCGCCGGGGGCGAGCAGGGCGGCGAGCGGTGTCGCCATGGCCATGAGCGGTCCGGCGAGGATATTGGCCATGATGAGATCGTAGGGCGCGCGGGCGGCGATCTCGCGGTGGCGGACGCCGGCGGCGGTAACGCAGCGCAGCAAGGGGCCGACGCCATTGACGATGCCATTGCGCCGCGCCACCGCCACGGCGACAGGATCGATGTCGCTGGCCAGCACCGGCGCGCGGGCCGCCTTGGCAAAGGCGACGGCCAGGATGGCGGTGCCGCAGCCAAGGTCGAGAACGGCGCGGGGGCGGGTCTGCCTGAGCACATTTTCCAGCGCAATCAGACAACCGCTGGTGGTTTCATGATGTCCGGTGCCAAAGGCCATGCCGGCCGAAATCGTGACCGGGATGGCGCTGCCGGCGGGCGGCGCGGGCTGGTCTTCCTCATGGATATAGAAGCGCCCCGCGCGCACCGGCGCCCGGGCGGGCTGGGGCCGCGTGGCCCAGTCATGACGGTTGATATAGCGCACCGAAAAGGCGGGCAGCCCGGGAAAGGCGAGATTGAGCGTGGGCTCGAATTCGGCCCAGAAGCGGTCGGGTGGCAGGATCACCTCGACACGCCAGCAATCGCCGCTTTCCTCGTCGGCCGAAACGATCAGGCCGCTTTCGGAAAACAGGTCGAAAATCAGTTCCGACACCATCAGCGCGGTGCCCGGATCGCATTTCGCTTCGGCAATTTCCAGCATTTCGGGCATTTCAGGCTCCGGTCGGAAGGCGTTTTCGCGCAAGGGTCAGTGGCGCTCGAGGAAGGAGTCGATCACGCGCTTGCGCCCGGCCTTCTCGAAATCGACGGTCATCTTGTTGCCGTCGGCGGCAAGGATGCGTCCATAGCCGAATTTCTGGTGGAAGACCCGCTCACCGGGCGAAAAACGCGCGGTAGAGGAAACCTCCCGCGCCACCGGCTCGGCATCGATGACCGGCGCCCGGCCGCCGCCGGCGCCGCGCCGCTGCCCACCCGGCGCATTGCGCTGGGCGCGGCGCCAGCCCGGTGTCTCGTAGCTGGCGGCGAAAGCCTGGTCGCGGTCGAAGCGGCTGGCGCCGTAATTGCTCGCCATGCCGCCGCCGAAAGAGGTGTCGCTGTCGGCAATTTCAACGCTGCCGTCCGGCAGTTCATCGAGAAATCGGGAGGGAATGGAGGATTGCCACAAGGCGTGGATGCGCCGGTTCTGGGCAAAGGAGATGCGCGCCCGCTTGCGCGCCCTGGTCAGGCCGACATAGGCGAGGCGGCGCTCTTCCTCCAGGCCGGCGCGGCCCGCGTCGTCGATGGCGCGCTGGTGGGGAAACAGCCCTTCCTCCCAGCCCGGCAGAAAGACGGTGTCGAATTCCAGGCCCTTGGCCGAATGCAGGGTCATGAGAGAGACGCGCTCGGTGCCTTCGCCGCCGCGTTCATTGTCCATGACCAGAGATATGTGTTCGAGGAAGCCGGCCAGGGAGTCGAAATCCTCCATCGAGCGGACCAGTTCCTTGAGGTTTTCCAGGCGGCCTGGCGCATCTGCCGATTTCTCGTTGAGCCACATCTGGGTGTAGCCGGATTCGTCGAGAACGATCTCGGCCAGTTCGCCGTGGGGAAGATGGGCCGATTGCTCGCGCCAGCGGGCGAAATCGTCCAGCAGGCCGCCGAGCGACTGGCGCTGGCGCGGTTTCAATTCCTCGGTTTCGACCAGGATTGCGGCGGCTTCGGCGAGGGGAATGTGCTCGGCGCGGGCAAATTCGTGCAGCACCTGGAGGCTGGATTCGCCAAGGCCCCGGCGCGGTGTGTTGACGATGCGCTCGAAGGCAAGATCGTTGGACGGATTGGCGATGACCTTCAGATAGGCCATGGCATCGCGGATCTCGGCGCGCTCGTAAAAGCGCGGGCCGCCGATGACGCGGTAGTCGAGGCCAAGGGTGATGAAGCGCTCTTCGAATTCGCGCATCTGGAAGGACGCGCGCACCAGAATGGCCATTTCGTCCAGGCTGTGGCCCTGGCGCTGGAGCTGCTCGATCTCCTCGCCGACGGCGCGCGCTTCCTCGGCGCCGTCCCAGACCCCGCGCACCTGGACCTTCTCGCCATCCTCGCCCTCGGTGTGCAGGGTCTTGCCGAGCCGACTCTCATTATGGGCTATCAGATGCGAGGCCGCGGCCAGGATATGGGCGGTGGAGCGGTAGTTGCGCTCCAGGCGGATGACCTTGGCGCCGGGAAAGTCGTGCTCGAAACGCAGGATGTTGTCGACCTCGGCGCCGCGCCAGCCATAGATCGACTGGTCGTCGTCGCCGACGCAGCAGACATTGCCGTCCTTGCCGGCGATGAGGCGCAGCCAGAGATACTGGGCGACGTTGGTGTCCTGATACTCGTCGACCAGCATGTAGCGAAAGCGCTTGCGGTAGATGTCCAGGACATCAGCGTTTTCGCGGAACAATCTCAGGCAGCCGATCAGCAAGTCGCCGAAATCGACGGCATTGAGGATGCGCAGGCGTTCCTGATAGGCGGCGTAGAACTCGACGCCGCGGCCGTCGGCAAAGGCAAAGCCGTCACCGGCCGGCACCTGATCGGGCATGAGGCCGCGGTTCTTCCAGTGGTCGATGCGGGCGGCAAGCTGGCGCGCCGGCCAGCGCTTGTCGTCGATATTGGCGGCGGCGATGATCTGCTTGAGCAGGCGGATCTGGTCGTCGGTGTCGAGAATGGTGAAATCGGGCTTCAGCCCCACCAGTTCGGCATGGCGGCGCAGGATCTTGCCGCCGATGGAGTGGAAGGTGCCGAGCCAGGGCATGCCCTCGGCGGCCGGGCCGATCAGCTTGATGACCCGGTCCTTCATTTCCCGCGCCGCCTTGTTGGTGAAGGTGACGGCGAGGATCTCGCCCGCCCGCGCCCTGCCGGTGGCGAGAATATGGGCGATGCGTGTCGTCAGCACGCGGGTCTTGCCGGTGCCGGCGCCGGCGAGCACCAGAACGGGGCCGTCGAGGCTTTCCACCGCCTCGCCCTGCTCGCTATTGAGCGCCGCCAGATAGGCCGGCGCGGCGGCGGCGCGGGCACGCGCGGCGATGCCGCCGGGGCGAAGCTCATACTCGCCGGCTGGGCTGGCCGGGACCGGGCCAGAAGGCTTGGGCAGGTTTTTCGACGTCAAGGAGCCAGGTTCTCCGTTTTTCCGCCCGCGCCGGACGCCGCGGGCCAAGCCGGAAGGCAGCGGGCGGCAGGGCAGTCAGGGTGGCAGTCAGGGCGGCAGTCACCGAGTCGCGCCGCCGGGCATTGTGCCAAACATATCATCCGGCGGACAATTGGCGAGGGATTGCCCGACGCGCGGTGGATTACGTAGGGGAAGCGTCCGTCTATACGAAAAACGGCCCGAGATGACCTTGGCTATAAAAGCAATTCCAAATATCAGGGTGCCTGCGCCAGCAGGTTCACAGCTTAAGCCACTGAATTGAGGCAATCCGATACAGCGCTGAAAAATCAGCATAAATCGCGGCAGATTTACTAAAAATATACTCGTGCGGCGGCACTCTCGCGGAATCGACCAGATTGCATTTCGCAAGGGGGGCGTCTTGATTCGTTCCATAGTCCTACGTTTCGCTCTCGGGCTTGGCCTGGGCGCCGCCCTGGCGGGGGCGCCGGCAAAAGCCGAGGGTCCAGCCACCAAGGAAAGCTTCCTGAGGCCGCTGACGGTGCCGATGCCGAAAGACGAGCCGTTCTCGCCCCAGCTGGCGACCCTGGGCAAGATGCTGTTCTTCGATCCGCGCCTTTCCGGCAACGAGAACATGAACTGCGTGACCTGCCACAACCCGTCCTTCGGGTTCGAGACGCCGGTGCCGCGCGCCGTTGGCGCCCTGGGCAAGCCGATCAATCGTCATGCCCCGACCGTGCTCAACGTGGCCTGGGTGCCGCATTTCTTCTGGGATGGCCGCTCGCCGTCACTGGAAGAACAGGCGAGCCATCCGATCACCGAGCCGGACGAGATGGGTGGTCATATCGGCGCCATCGTCGAACGCCTCTACATGGTGGAGGACTACCAGCGCTGGTTCGACAAGCTGTTTCCCGATGCGGGATTGAGCGGTCCGACCATCGTCAAGGCCCTTGCCGCCTACCAGCGCACCATCGTTTCGGGTTGGGCGCCGTTCGACCGCTGGGCCGAAGGCGACGACTATGCCATCTCGCAGGATGCAAAAGCCGGTTTCGAGCTGTTCACCGGCAAGGCGGGCTGCGCCAATTGCCATTCGGGCTGGAATTTTACCGACAACCAGTTCCACGACATCGGTCTTTATTCCGACGATATCGGCCGCGGCGCGGTGGAGCCGGAAAATCCGCGCGCCCGCTATGCCTTCAAGACGCCCTCCTTGCGCAATATCAGCTATCGCGCGCCCTATATGCATGACGGGCTGATGGCGGATCTTGATGTGGTCATCGATCACTTCGCCAATGGCGGCATTCAGCGCCCCTCGCTGTCGCCGCTGATGCATCCGGTCGACCTCAACGACAACGAGCGGCGCCAGCTGATTGCCTTCCTCCATTCCCTCACCGCGGAAAAGACCAAGACCGCGATGCCGATCCTTCCCAATTGATGAGCCGGTGAGCACTCATATGTCGATCCGCAACAAGATCTTTCTTCCGCTCCTGTTGGCGCTGCTGGTTGCCGCCAGCCTCAGCTATTGGATGACGTACCAGGCCGACAAGGGGCTCGAGATCCTGACCCAGCAGTCCGAGCGGGCGATCGAGGGCGCCGAGGCGAGCCGCAAGGCGATGGTGGATTTCGAGCAGGCGCAGGAGATTGTCGACCAGGTGACGGCGATGACGCAGTTGCTGGACGCGGAAACGGTCGAAGCCCAGTTCGCCACCCATTCCGGCCATCTCGCCAAGGACATCGCCAGGCTTGAGAAGGTGGTGCTGTCGGCGGACATGGCGACGGCCGTGACCAGGATGGCGGGCGAATTCGAGGCCTGGAACAAGAACGCCCTGATCCTGCTTGGTGTGACGCCCGCCACCAGTATCCCCACCGCTGAGCTGATGCGCCGCCACGCCGACACCATGACCAATTGCCTGCTGGAGATCGCCAACCTGTCGGCGCGCGATGCCCGTGTCGGCCTGCGCAGCGCCGGCCAGGCGATGTCATCGGATATTCACCGCGGGCTGTGGATCGTCCTTGTGGTGTCGCTGGCGGGTGCCCTTGGCGCCTTCCTGATCGCGCGCGGCCTGTCGCGCCCGCTGGTGCGCCTTGCCGGCGACGCGCAGAAGCTGGCCGGCGGCGA
>JAGRLG010000015.1 GCA_020441905.1 Rhodobiaceae bacterium
CGCACCTCTTCTTACGGCCATTTCGGGCGAAGCCCGGAGGCCGACGGCGGGTTCTCCTGGGAGAAAACCGACCTCGCCGACAAAATCGCCAGCGAGGTCGGATAGGCTGTTTCATTAAAGAACGGCGGAGGGTCAGGCAAAATGACAGCGAGCACGGACGGGCGCCAGAGAGGAAAGGCGCCAACGGCGCCGCCGGCTGGCGGCGGATTCCAGAAGCCGATGATCGACCTGCTGCACCATGCCTCGGTCGAGGTGTCGCCCCATGCCCACAAGGCCGCCGGCCTGCTGCGCGACAAGTTCGATCCGGGGACCGATGTCTTTATCAGCTTCCTGCCCACCGGCGACTACAAGGAGGTGGTCAAGACGGCGGCGGCGCTGCGCCATGCCGGATTCAACCCGGTGCCCCATGTGCCGGCGCGCTCGATTCTCAACCTGCCCCAGCTCGACGATTTCCTGACCCGCCTCGCCGCCGAGGCGAATGTGACGCGGGCGCTGCTGATCGCCGGCGATCTCGATCATCCAGCCGGCCCCTTCGCCTCGACCATGGGGCTGCTGCGCACCGATCTTTTTGCCGCCCGCGGCATCAGGTCGGTGGGATTTGCCGGCCATCCGGAAGGCCATGTTTCGATTTCGCCGCGGGCGCTGGACCTGGCACTGACCGAGAAACTGGAATTTGCCGCCAGCTCGGGTCTTTCCCCCTTCCTGGTCACCCAGTTCTGTTTCGAGCCCGATCCGGTCATCGCCTGGCTGCGAAACCTGTCCCGCACCGCCCCAAGCGTTCCGGTGCGCATTGGCGTGGCCGGGCCGGCAACGGCGGCGACCCTGATCCGCTTCGCCATCCGCTGCGGCATCGGCAATTCGATGCGGGCAATCCAGAGCCGGACCAATGTCATCGGCCGCCTGCTTGGCGAAACAGGGCCGCAGGACGTGTTGCGCGGGATTTCGGTGGTGCTGGCGGAAATGCAGCACAGCCAGGTGTCCGGCGCCCATTTCTACCCCTTTGGCGGCATCGACAAGACAAGCAACTGGATCGCCGAAACGCTGGCCCGGCTCTATGCCCAGATCACTGCAGCCGGCGACCGATAGGTCGGCGCACCCGCGGCCAAGGTTATAGATTTGTAACTTCTTCGTAATGGTGGTGTGACAGCTGGAGTGTCTTCTCCGTGTCTGGAGCGGGGCGCGCCTCCGCCCATTCAGTTCGACACCCCACGGCAACATGCCATTTCACGGAGAAACACCCATGTCACGACCGCTCACCGCAATCGCCCTTTCTTTCGCCATGTTGATGTCCGGTTCCGCCCTGGCCCTTGCCCAGGACACGATGAAGAAGGACGAAATGAAAAAGGACACCATGGAAAACACCGAGATGAAGAAGGACGGTGACACCATGGCCAAGGACGGAACGATGGCCAAGGAAGAGGGAATGAAGAAGGACGAGGGAATGAAGGACGACAAGATGATGAAGGATGAGGGGATGAAAAAGGAAGAGGGCATGAAGAAGTAGCGGCGCCTTTCGCCCATGAAGAGGGGTACAACCGGCAAAGGCGGTTGCACCCCTCCCCTCTTTTGGTGTTCAAGACTCCCATGAGCCGCAAGGTCCTGATCATCGAGGACGACCCCGACATCGCCGCCCTGGTGGCGATGCATCTGAAAGACATTGATTGCGAGGGCGAGATCTTCGCCAATGGCCGCGCCGGGCTTGGCGCCTTTCAGGCGCGCAAATTCGAGCTGGTGGTGCTCGACCTGAACCTGCCCGGGCTGGACGGGCTGTCGATCTGCCGCGAGATCCGCTCCACGGGCGATTATGTGCCGATCCTGATCCTGACCGCCAAGTCGTCCGAACTCGACCGCGTGCTGGGGCTGGAGATCGGCGCCGACGACTATCTGACCAAGCCGTTTTCGATCTCCGAGCTGATGGCCCGCATCAAGGCGCTGCTGCGCCGGGTCGAGGCACTGGCGCAAAAAGCGGACAAGGCGCAGGCCAGGACCATAATCGAGCATGGCGGACTCAAGCTGGACGCCGCCAGGCACACGGTCAGCATCGACGGCCGGGCGGTGGACCTGACGGCGCGCGAATTCGAGTTGCTTCACCATTTCGCCAGCCATCCCGGGCAGGTCTTCAGCCGCGCCCAGTTGCTGGACCAGGTGTGGGGCTATAACCACGACGGCTACGAGCACACCGTCAATACCCATATCAACCGCCTGCGCTCCAAGATCGAGGCCGATCCGGCCAGCCCGCGCCACATCCTGACCGTCTGGGGTGTCGGCTACAAATTCGCCGACTGAGGCCGGGCCATGTTCCGCACCCTCTACGCCAAGCTCGCCACCGGCCTGGCACTGTTGCTGGTGGCGATCGGCCTGCTCTATGCGGTGATCTCCACGACCGCCACGCGCCACGCGCTGCAGGAGCTGAACCAGCAGCTCAATCGCAACCTGGCGCAGACCCTGGTCGCCGATCGCGACCTGGTGCGCGAGGGCCGGCTCAACGAGGAGGCGCTCAAGGAAACCTTCAATCTCTATATGGACATCAATCCGGGCATCGAGATCTATCTGCTCGATCTGGACGGCAATATCCTGTCGTTCTCGGCCGACCCGGCAAAAATAAAGCGCAAGAGGGTGTCGCTGGCGCCGATCCGGGCCTTCCTGACCATGGAACACCCCTATCCGCTGCTCGGCGACGATCCGCGCAGCCATGATCGGCAGAAGGCGTTTTCGGTAACCCCGGTGCCCTCGGCGGGCAATGCCAATGGCTATCTCTATGTGGTGCTGCGGGGCGAACAGTTCGATTCGGCGGAAAACATGGTGCGCGACAGTTTTTTTGTGCGCATGAGCGGCTTTGCCGTGGCCATCAGCCTTGGCGTCGGCCTGCTGGCGGGCCTTGTCGCCTTCCGCCTGCTGACCAGGCGGCTGCAAAGGCTGGCCGGTGCCATGGAGGCCTTCGAGCAAGGCGGTTTTACCAATGTCCCGGCGGGCGCGGCAGGAGAGGCCGGCAAGGGCGATGAAATCGACCGGCTCGGACATTCCTTCCAGGCCATGGCGGCGCGGATCGGCGACCAGATCGAGCAGCTCAAGGGCCAGGATGAGCTGCGGCGGCGGCTGGTGGCGCAGATCTCACACGATCTGCGCACGCCGCTGGCGGCGATGCGGGGCTATGTCGAATCGCTGCAAATGAAGGGCGACGCGCTGAGCGCGGAGCAGCGCGCCGAATTCCTCGACGCGGCGCTGCGGCAGGGGCAGCAATTGTCGCACATGGTGGCGGAACTGTTCGAGCTGGCCAGCCTGGACGCCCGCGAGCGCATGCCGGAGCGCATCGCCTTCGCCCCGGCGGAGCTTGCCCATGATGTCGCCCAGAAATACCGCCTGCGGGCGGAAAAGGCAGGAATTTCAATCGAGGTTCGCAGCCACGACGCCTTGCCTTTCGTGCGCGGCGATATCGGCATGACGGAGCGGGTGTTCGACAACCTGCTCGACAATGCGATCGGCCACACGCCGGAAGGCGGCCGCATCGAAATCGCGCTGGCGGTGGCCGGCGGCGGTGTCGAGACGAGGGTCTGCAACAGCGGAGCTGCGATCGGCGACGAGGATCTCGCCCATCTGTTCGAGCCGTTTTACCGCGGCGAAGGCGGCGCGCCGGGGCGGCGCCATGCCGGGCTCGGCCTTGCCATCGCCCGGCGCATCATGGAATTGCAGGGCGGCGACATAAGGGCAGAGAACGTGGCCAACCAGGGCGTCGCCTTCACATTCACTCTGCCGCTTGACTAGCGGCTGCCCGGCCACTCTGCCGCTGGACTAGCGGCTGCCCGGCGGCAAGGCCGCAGCGCCAATCGAAACACCCCGGCCGCGCCCAAATCGGGGCCGTTAGAAAATTGTGATACCGTCGTGACGACGGTGTGAGGGCGCCGCACCATATCCTTGTGACACAGGATGCGGCCGGCATGTGGCTGGCCGCAAGGACAAGGCAAGGAACCGAACGATGAAGAAATTTCTCCTTATGGTCCTGGCGCTCATCGCTGCCGGAGGCATCTATTCGCTCCAGGCCCAGCAGAACGGCGCGGCCGAAGGCGGCCCGATGGCGAAACAAGGCGGACTGGCGGTGGCGACCTTTGCCGCCGGCTGCTTCTGGTGCGCGGAGTCCGGCTTTGAAAAGGTGCCGGGCGTGCGCGATGTCGTATCCGGCTATAGCGGCGGCGACGAGCCCAACCCGACCTACAAGCAAGTCTCCTCGGGCACCACCGGGCACACCGAGAGCGTGCAGATCCGCTACGACCCCCAGGTCATCACCTATGAAGGCTTGCTCCAGGCGTTGTGGCGGATTTCCAACCCGACCGACAGCGCCGGCCAATATGTCGATCGCGGACGCCAATACCGGCCGGCGATTTTCTATCGCACCGAGGCCGAAAAACAGGCGGCCGAGAAGAGCCGCGAGGAACTCGACCGCTCGGGGCGTTTTGACAAGCCGGTGACGATCGAGATCACCCGGTTCAAGAGCTTCTATCCGGCCGAGGACTATCACCAGGACTACGCCAGCAAGAATCCCATCCGCTACCGCTTCTACACCCGAAATTCCGGGCGCCCGGCCTATCAGGAGAAGTATTGGGGCAAGGACCTGAAGGTGGACTATTCCAAGTACCGGCCCACCGGCGCGCGCTACACGCGGCCGAGCCAGGAAGATCTGCGCGGCAAGCTGACCGACCTGCAATATGACGTGACGCAGAACGAAGGCACCGAGCGCCCCTTCGAGAATCCCTATTGGAACGAGAAGCGCGCCGGCATTTATGTCGACATCGTTTCCGGCGAACCGCTGTTTTCTTCGAAGGACAAGTTCGATTCCGGAACCGGCTGGCCGAGCTTCACGCGGCCGCTGGTGGCGGAGAATATCGTCACGCGCGAGGACCGGGGCCTGTTCTCGGTGCGTACCGAGGTGCGCAGCCGGTATGGCAACTCCCATCTCGGGCACGTCTTCGATGATGGCCCGGCACCGACCGGCCTGCGCTACTGTATCAACTCGGCGGCGCTGCGTTTCATCCCGGAAGAAAAGCTAGTTGCCGAGGGCTATGGCGACTACGTCAACCGGGGCAGCTGACGGGACGGTTTTCAGCCTGCGGAATTGCCGTTCTGACAGGAACAAAATCTTCCCCTAACGTAAGCTTTTATCTGCAATGCTTGACCTTTGGGGAAGTTACAGAAACAGGTTGCATAGTCCATAATTTTGCGGCTTTGTTCCGGGCCAGCCAACGTCCCCCCGCGCCAGCGAATGCCCGGCGCGGGGGGCGAGCCTGGACAGGGAGCGCATGTCGGAGAGCCTGTTTCACGCCTTCCAGGAAGCCAATCCGGGGCCAGGCCGGATCTTTCTGACCACAGCTGAGGGGCGCCAGCTCAGCTATGGCGCTCTATTCGGCGGCGCGCTGCGCTACGCGGCAGCCCTCGCCAGCCTCGGCGCCCAGCCCGGCGAGCGCGTCGCGGTTCAAGGCGAGAAAAGCGTCGAGGGATTGCTGCTCTATCTTGGCTGCCTTGCCACCGGCGCCGTCTATCTGCCGCTCAATCCCGCCTACACGCCGGCCGAGGTCGAATATTTTCTCTCCGATGCCCAGCCGCGCATTCTGATTTGCGACCCGGCGCGGTTTTCCGTTCTCGCCGATGTGGCGGCGCGCTGCGGCCTGGCCCATATCGAAACCCTTGGCGCGGATGGTAGCGGCACCTTGCCCGAAATAGTCGCCGGGCATGACAGCGACTTTGCGCCCAGGGCGCGACATGGCGGCGATCTGGCGGCGATCCTCTACACCTCCGGCACCACCGGGCGCGCCAAGGGCGCAATCCTCAGCCACGGCAATCTGGCGAGCAATGCCCGGACCCTTGCCGGACTGTGGCGGATGAACCGGGACGACGTTCTCCTTCACGCCCTGCCGATCTTTCACACCCACGGATTGTTCGTCGCCCTGTCCACGGTATTGCTGGCCGGGGCGTCGATGATCTGGCTGCCGAAATTCGACGCCGGCGCGGTCGTCGCCGCGCTGGCGCGCTCCACGGTGCTGATGGGAGTGCCGACCTTCTATTCGCGGCTGCTGGCGCGCGCCGATTTCAGCCGCGAAACCTGCGCCAATATGCGCCTTTTCATTTCCGGCTCGGCGCCGCTGTCGGCGCAGACCCACCAGGAATTCCAAGCGCGCAGCGGCCATGCCATCCTCGAGCGCTACGGCATGACCGAAACCGGCATGAACACATCCAATCCCTATGAGGGCGAGCGCAAGCCCGGCACGGTTGGTCACCCCCTGCCCGGCGTGGACTTGCGCATCGCCGACCCGGACAGCGGCGCGCCGCTTGGCCCCGGCGAGATCGGCGTCATCGAGGTGCGGGGTCCGAATGTCACGCCGGGCTATTGGCGCAACGCGGAAAAAACGCGCGAGGCCTTCCGCGACGATGGCTTCTTCATCACGGGCGACCTGGGGCAAATCGGCGCCGACGGCTATGTTTCGATCGTCGGCCGCGACAAGGATCTCATCATCAGCGGCGGCCTGAACGTCTATCCGGCCGAGGTCGAGGCGGCGCTCGACGCCCTGCCCGGCATAGCCGAAAGCGCGGTGATCGGCCTGCCTCATGGCGATTTCGGCGAGGCGGTGACCGCGGTGCTGGCGGCGCGCGCCGGAAGCAAGGTGAACGGCGCCGAAATTGCCGCGGCGCTGGGCGGAAAGCTGGCCGCCTTCAAGATCCCCAAGCAGGTCATCGCCGTCGATGCTTTGCCGCGCAATGCCATGGGCAAGATCGAAAAGGCGGCGCTGCGGGAGTGCTATGCCGGTCTTTATGGCGACGGCAGCAAGGCCGCGAGCCGATAGGCCAGGACGGCAAGAAACACCAACGTAACACTGCACCGGACAGGCATAGAAGGAGCGTAGAAATGGACGAGCGCAAAGCGGGCGAGAAGAAGCTGAAACACCTGTTCGAGCCGGTGAAATGGGGCCGCTTCGAGATCAAGAACCGGGTCAAATATGGCGCCTGCTGCGTCTCCAATTTCAACACCCGCGACGGCTTCATCACCCCGCGCGAACTGGCGCGCACCAAGGTCATCGCCGAGACCGGGGCCGGTATCATCACCAATCAGGGCGCCTATCCCGATCCCTTGGGCGAGGGCAAGGCCTATTTCAGCCAGGTGGCGCTGTTCGACGACAAGTTCCTGCCCCAGTTCGAGACCATCGCCCGCTATATCCACGACAATGGCGGCATGGCGATCCAGCAGATCCTTCATGCCGGGCGCTATGGCGGCATCGATCTGGGCTATTGCATCCAGCCCTCGGTGGTGCCGCAGACCCTGCCCCATTTCCGCCCGCCGCGGGAGATCACCAAGGAGCAGATCCGCGAAACCATCAAGCAACATGCCGACGCGGCGAAACGCGCCATCAAGGCTGGCTTCGACGGCACCGAGATCACCAGCTTCATGGGCTACCTCTTGGCCAATTTCTGCTCGCCCTTCACCAACAAGCGCAACGACGAATATGGCGGGTCGGTGGAGAATCGCGGACGCTTCATGCGCGAGCTGATTTCCGAGATCAAGGAAGCCCAGGGCGACGACTACATGCTGGTGGCACGCCTCAACGGCGCCGAACTCATGGACAAGTGGGGCGGCAACAGCGAGGACGAGTGCCTTGAGCTGATGAAGATGGCCGGCGATGCCGGCATCGACATGATCTCGGTCACCGTGGGCTGGCAGGAGGCTCCCGAATCCTCGATCGGCCGCGACGTGCCTCCCGGCCACTGGAACCGCCTGGCGGCGCGGGCCAAGAAGGAACTGCCCAATGTGCCGATCGCCTTCGGCGTGCGCCTGCCCGATCCGGTGATGGCCAATGCGTGCATCGAGAAGGGCGATTTCGACTACTGGGAAGTGTGCCGGCCGCTGCTCGCCGACCCGCAGCTTCTGCACAAGGCGGCGGAAGACCGGCTGGAGGAGACCCGGCGCTGCATCGGTTCGCTGAACTGCCTGTCGCGGCTGTTCCGCGACCTGCCCTATACCTGCACCATGAACCCGGCGCTGGGCCACGAGGTCGAGCCGGAATACCACATCACCCCGGCGGCGGTGAAAAAGCGCATCATGATCATCGGCGCCGGCCCTGCCGGCATGGAATGCGCGATGGCCGCCAAGCAGCGCGGCCACGAGGTCACGGTGTTCGACCGGGAAGACTCCATCGGCGGGTTGCTGCGCGGCTATGCCGCCAATGACCTCGCCAATCGCGACGATATGCTCTCGGTGGTGCGCCATTACGAGGTGATGGCCAAGAAGCTCGGAATCGAGGTCAAGCTCGGGGTCGAGGTGACGCCCAAGCTGATGCGCGACCTTCTGCACCAGTTCGATGTCGCCATCGTCGCCGCCGGGGCGCGCAACGACGAGAACATGCGCCCCAAGACCGCCGATGGCGGCGTGCTGACCGACGCCTATGAAGTGGCGCTGGGCCGCATCAAGCCGGGCAAGAAGGTGGTCGTGATCGGCGGCGGGCGCATCGGCCTGACCCTGGCCGAATCGCTGACCGACCAGGGCCATGAGGCGATCATCGTTGAAAGCTCCAAGCGGGTCGGCAACGACGTGGCGCCGACCTGGAAGTGGCGGCACACGTCCTGGATCAAGGAACTCAAGATCCCGGTCATGACCTCGACCCGTGTCACCAGGGTGACCGCGTCCTCGGCCACCGTCGTCAATGCGGAAGGCGAGGAGAAGGAACTGGCCGCCGACATGGTGATCTATGCCGCGCCGCAAAAGCCGAACCAGGAAGTGTTCCAGGCCTTGCAATGGATGGTCGATGAGGTGCACATGATCGGCGACGCCATGGCGCCGCGCGGCATGACCAGCGCCATTCATGACGGCTACCGGCTTGGCTGCCGGATCTGAAGGCGGGGTGATGGGCCAAACAGTGACCGATGCGGGACTTTGCGGCGCGCTTCAGCGCTGGCGGGAGATGGGGGAGGCAAGCCGCGAGGTCTTCGCCGCCCTCGAACCGGGCGCCCGCGTCGGCCTGATTTCGCAAGCGGAAATGAACCAGGCACCGGGGGCGCGGATGGTGGTGTGGCAGGCCGGTCCCGAAGGCCCGACGACCGCCCTTGCCCCCTTTGCCGGTTTTGCCGATGCGCCCGCCGACATGGTGTTCCTGGTGCCTGACGAAGCGCTGGACGAAGTTGCGGCGGCGGGGCCGGACAAGGGGCTTGGCGCGCTGGAAGGACCGGTGCGCTCGGGCGACGCCATGCTGTTCTACATCGCGCCGAAAGGCGATCTGCTGGATGCCGGCTATGAGGAATTCATGGAGCGGCTGGGCTTCGGTTTTCTCGGTGCATGCAGATAGCAGGCTGATTTGCACAGGAGGGAAGAAGCCATGATCTTCCGCAATCCCGCCGGAGCGCCGGAGCTTGCCTGCGATGCCTGCGGCTGCCGCTGGTTCGACCGCCTCGACGACAAGGCGGAATGCTATGAATGCGGCGAGCCGGTGAGCGAGAAGATGGTCGAGGAATACAAGGCCGCCCTTGCGGTGTTTTACAAGGAAAAGGGCATCGAGCCTTGAGCGGCGGTGACAGCCAGCCGATCTATCTCGACAACGCGGCCACCACCCGCGTCGATGAGCGCGTGCTCGCCGCCATGCTGCCTTTCTTCACCGAAAAATTCGCCAATCCTTCAAGCCGCGAGCACGGGCCGGGGCGAAAGGCGGGCGGCGCCGTCGAGGCGGCGCGCGAACAGGCGGCGGCGCTGATCGGCGCCAGGCCCGGCGAGATCATCTTCACCTCGGGGGCTACCGAATCCATCAACCTGGCGCTCAAGGGCGTTGCCTGGGCGGCGCTTGGGCAAGGCCGCCCCGCCCATATCGTCATCAGCGCCATCGAACACAATGCGGTGCGCGATTGCTGCAAGGCGCTGGAAAGACATGGCGTCGCCATCACCATCGTGCCGGTGGATGGCGAGGGCCGCGTCGATCCGGACACGGTTTCGGCGGCGCTCCATGCCGATACCGTGCTGATTTCGGTCATGGCCGCCAATAACGAGATCGGCACCGTGCAACCGGTCGCGCAAATCGCGCAGATCGCGCGGGCGCGCGGCATTCCCTTTCATTCCGACGCGACGCAGGCCGCCGGCAAGATCCCACTCGATATGGCCGCCGGCCCCGACCTGCTCTCCTTCTCGGCGCACAAGATGCACGGCCCCAAGGGCGCCGGCGCGCTCTATATACGCAGTACCAGGCCGCGACTAGAGATCACGCCGCTGCTGCATGGCGGCGGGCAGGAAAGGGACTTGCGCCCCGGCACGCTCAATGTGCCGGCGATTGTCGGTTTCGGCGCGGCGTGCGGCCTGGCGGGAACCGGCATGGAAAGCGACATGGCGCGCGTTGCCGGACTGCGCGAGCTGCTGGAACGGAGCCTGCTGGAAGGCTGTCCCGGCGCCCGCATCAACGGCGCCGGGGCAGCGCGCCTGCCTGGCATCACCAGCCTGACGCTGCCCGGCACCGACCGCGATCTCCTGCTCGCCCGCCTGCCGGAGCTGGCGATGGCGTCCGGCTCGGCCTGCCTGTCGAGCCAGGGCAAACCATCCCACGTGCTCAGGGCCATCGGACTTGACGACGGCGCGGCGAGGGCAACCCTGCGTCTCAGCCTTGGCCGGTTCACAAGCCGCGACGAGATCGAGCGGGCGGCGCGGCTGATCGGCGCCGAAGCGGCGGCACAAGCCCTATCGGCAAGGCGCGGCGCCAGCTGATCCGCTCCTTGGCCCTTTTCAGTGGGCATCAAAAGAGCGACAATGAAATCGTTCCACGGCACGAGGATACCGTGGGCGGCCGTCCGCGAAATCTGCGGCGCAATGCGGCGATCCGGCTTTGCGCAATGTGCGGTGACGCGGGCGCCTTCCGGTGGGGGCACCGGCAATCGTGCCATGCTGAAGGAGTGGGCGATGACGCGAGCCTTGCAGCGCGGCAGATGCGCGGGCGTATTTTTCCTCGGATTGCTGCTGCTCGCCGGCTGCGCCAGCGAGCGGCGGGCGGCCTATAGCGACACCGAGAGCGCCCAGAAACGGGCAACGCTGTCGATGTATGCGGCCCAGCCCTATGAGCCCTACCCGATCCCGGCGCTCGATGTCACCAAGATCGACCCGGCATTGCTGCGCCAGATCGTCGACTACCCGACAGCGGAGCAGACCGGCACGATTATCGTCGATACGCCGAACCATTTTCTCTATCTCGTTCTCGGCGAGGGCAAGGCGATGCGCTATGGCATCGGCGTCGGGCGGCAGGGCTTTTCCTGGTCGGGGCGGGCACGCATCGGCGACATGCAGGCCTGGCCGAAATGGTTTCCACCGGCGGAAATGATCGACCGCCAGCCGGAACTGGAACCCTATCGCGACAACGGCATGGAGCCGGGCTTGCAGAACCCGCTCGGGGCGCGCGCGCTCTATCTCTACCAGGGCAACAAGGACACGCTGTACCGCCTCCACGGCACCAATGAACCCTGGTCGATCGGAAAGTCCCTCTCCTCGGGCTGTATTCGTCTGTTCAACCAGGACATCATCGATCTGCATGCGCGGGTCACCCTCGATGCGCCGGTGGTGGTCATTGCCGATCCCTCGACCCATATGGCGCCGGTATCCGAACGCCCCCCCGGCCCGCAGCGGCCGGCGTGACCGCATTTCGACGCGAGGGAACCATTTGGCATGGACGATTTCCTGCTGGCCCATGAAGCGGCGGTCCGCCTTGGCGCCTTCTGCCTTGTTCTCGCCGTCATGGCGCTATGGGAAGCCCTGGCGGCGAGGCGCCCCCAGGCGATTTCGCGGCGGGCGAGATGGCCGGGCAATCTTGGCATCGTCGCTATCGACACGCTGGCGCTGCGTCTGGTTTTTCCTCTTGCCGCGGCGGGCGCCGCGCTGGCCGCCGAACAGGGCGGCTGGGGCCTGTTCAACGCCATTGCCATGCCGCGCTGGATGGCCTTCGCCGCCTCGGTGGCGCTGCTCGACCTGACGATCTATCTCCAGCATGTGCTGTTTCACGCCGTGCCGGCGCTGTGGCGGCTGCACCGCATGCACCACGCCGACCTTGAATTCGACGTCACCACGGGGCTGCGTTTTCATCCGGTGGAAATCCTGCTTTCCATGGTGATCAAGCTTGCCGTCGTCACCGCGCTCGGCGCGCCGGCGGTCGCCGTGCTGGTTTTCGAGGTGCTGCTCAACGCCACCGCCATGTTCAACCACGGCAATGTGCGCCTTCCAGTCCGCCTCGACGGCTGGCTGCGCCTCCTCGTCGTCACCCCCGACATGCACCGCGTGCACCATTCGGCGCTGGTGCGCGAGACCAACTCCAATTTCGGCTTCAACCTGCCGTGGTGGGACCGGCTGTTCGGCACCTACCGCGCCCAGCCGCTAGCCGGCCACGCCGGCATGACCATCGGCCTTGAGCAGTTCCGCGACGCGCGCGAGCTGCGCCTCGACCGCATGCTGCTGCAACCCCTGCGAGGCGAGGCCGGGGGTGCCCCTATCAATGAAAGGGGGCCAAAGGCCTGAGGCAGGCGATCGGGCCGCATCGGCTTGGTGCAAGCCGGGCGGCTTCACCTCGCCAGAAGCGTGATCAGGAACAGCACGGTCAGGGCCAGAAACAGGGTGGCAAGCTGCCAGGCACGAACCGGATTGCGTTCGCTCAGCGCCGCCTCGGCGGAACTGCGCGATTCGGTGTCGGGGTGGCGCAGATAATAGAGAAATTCCGACAGGGCCTCGTGCCGCCTGGCGGGATCTATCGCGACGGCCTTGTGGATCGCGCTATCCACCCATACCGGTATTTCGGGGTTGATGGCGGAAGCGGGCCGGTAGTTGAGCCGCCGCTGCTGCGCCGGGGTGCGGGTCTTGGCGACTTGCGCTCCATAGGGCAATTTCCCGGTCAGCATCTGATAGGCGATGACGCCGAGGGAAAACTGGTCCGAACGCCAGGTGCCGCTCTGGCCGAGAAAATATTCCGGCGCGCTGTATTGCGCCGTGCCGAGCAGGGCGTCGCCGCCAAGGTCGGGGGCCGCATCGAGTACGCCGGCGACCTTGGCCGAGCCGAAATCGATGATCTTCACCGTGCCGTCGCGATCGATCATGATATTTTCGGGGCGCAGGTCCTGATGCACCATTTCCTTGCGGTGAAAGGCGCGCAGTCCGACGGCGATCTGCTCGAGCAGCCCGCGGACGGTCTCAACATCGGGACGCGGGTGGTCGATCATCCATTGCGTCAGGGTCTGGCCGTCGACGAATTCGGAGACGACATAGAGATGGGTGCGGCGGCCGTCGCGGGGGAAAGTCTTCAACACATTGGCGCTGTTGAGGCGGCGCGCGATCCACTCCTCCATCATGAAGCGCTTCAGATAGGCGGCATCGCCGCGCAGATCGATCGAGGGGATCTTGATGACGGCGATCCCGCCGGTTTCCAGATCCTCGGCCAGATAGGCGTGGCTGCGGCTGCTGGCATGGATCTGGCGGATAATCCTGAAGCCGTCGAATTCCATGCGCGCCTCGAGCAGCGGCGGCAGGGGAAGATCGGCCGCGCGCCCGAGAATTTCCTCGCCCTCGCCGTCGGGCAAGCCATCGACGCGCAGGATCTGGATCGTCAGATTGTCCTGGCTGCCATTGGCGAGCGCTTCGCAGACGATGATTCTTGCCGCCTGATCAAGATCGTTCGCCAGTTCGCCAATGGCGCCGGCGACGAAGGGCGCCGTGACCCAGTCATAAACACCGTCGGTGGCGAGCACGAACACGTCGCCGGGGGAAAGCGGCAGCGCCCGATAGTCGATCTCGACATGCGGATTGACGCCGAGCGCGCGGCCCAGATAGCTCTGCTGCGATGAAATCTCCACCCTGTGATCGATGGTCAATTGCTCTAGCGACTTGCCCTCAAGCCGGGAAATGCGGGAATCGCCGACATGGAACAGATGGGCCATGCGCGACTTCAGCACCAGGGCGGAAAAGGTGGTGACATATCCCTTGTCGCGGTCATGGCCGCACTGGCCGGCGCGCGATTGGGAATGGAGCCAGGAATTGACGGCATTGATCACCCTTTGCGCCGAGGTCGGCACGGTCCAGGATTCAGGCGTGCAGTAGTAGTCGGTGAGAAAACTCTTGATCGCCGATTCGGCGGCGATCCGGCTTACCGGGCTAGAAGAGATGCCGTCGGCAATGGCCACCGCCACGCCCTTAAGGCTGAGATCGGCCCCGGTGGGGATGAGGGCGCCGTGGAAATCCTGGTTGTCCTCCTTCACTCCGGGGGAGGAAAACTGGCCGATGGATACTGCAAGGCTGTTCGGCATGGTTCATCCGGATCATTCAAGCCCCGCCTCAAATGAGGCGGGGCTTGATGTTTCTGCGCTGGGATCAATCCACCAGCGAATAGACCCCCTTGGGCTGGCGCTTGGGCGAGGTCTTGAAATGGGTGGAATAGAGGGTCAGGCCGACAAAGGTCAAACCGCCGACGAGATTGCCGACCACGGTGGGGATTTCGTTCCAGAGGAAATAGTCGCCCCAGGTGAAGTGGGCGCCAAGCAGGATGCCGATGGGGAACAGGAACATGTTCACGATGGAGTGCTCAAAGCCCATATAGAAGAACAGCATGATCGGCATCCACATGGCCATGATCTTGCCGGAAACCGAGGTCGACATGATGGCGGCGACAACGCCGGTCGATACCATCCAGTTGCACAGAACGCCGCGGATGAAGAGGGTCAGCATGCCCTGGGCGCCATGTTCGGCATAGCCGAGGGTGCGCGACTCGCCAATGCTGGCAATAACCTGGCCGATCTTGTTGGGTTCGGTATCGAAGCCGAAGGTGAATATGATCGCCATGAACACGGCGACGGTGAACGCGCCGGCGAAATTGCCGGCGAACACCAGGCCCCAATTGCGCAGGACGCCGCTCATGGTGACGCCGGGGCGCTTGTCGATCAGGGCCAGCGGGACAAGGGTGAACACTCCGGTAAGCAGATCGAAGCCGAGAAGATAGAGCAGGCAGAAGCCGACCGGAAACAAGACCGCGCCAGCAAGCGGTTGACCGGTATTGACATTGATGGTGACCGCAAAGGCGGCAGCGAGCGCGAGGATGGCGCCGGCCATATAGGCGCGGATGAGGGTGTCCTTGGTCGACATGAAGATTTTCGATTCGCCGGCATCGATCATCTTGGCGACGAATTCGGCGGGGGCGAGGTAGGCCATTTCTGTTTTCTCCTTGTTGAAATATCTGGTGTTGAGCGGGCTATTCGGCGGCGGAGGAAAGCGGGGCCGCGGCCATAAGGATGCGTCCGTCCTCGACCCGCACCGGAACGGTGCGGGCCCGCCCTTCGTCGGGACCGGCCACCGCGCCGCTTTCAAGATCGATGACCCAGTTGTGCAGCGGGCAGGTCACCGAGGCGCCGTGAACGATGCCTTGCGACAGCGGACCGCCGGCATGGGGGCATTTGTCCTCGGTGGCGAAAATGCGGTCGTCCTCGGTGCGAAAGACGGCAATGCGGCCGCCCGGCGCCTTGACGCATCTGGCGCCGCGCCGGGGCACGGCATCGAGCGGCGCAAGATCAATCCAATCGTTCTTCTTTTTCATTCCGCCGCCTCCAGATAGGTGACATCGCCAAGGGGGGCGAATTCATGGGCATCGACGCCGCCGCTGGCGCGTTCGGCCCAGGGATCGACTTGCGCGAATTTCTGCGAATGGAGGAAGCGGTCGGCAAGCGCCTTGCGGCCGGCCTCGTCCCCGGCGATGGCGGCGCGGACGGCATCGGCGCCGACGCGCGCCGCCCATTTGTACATGCGCTCCAGATAGTGGCCCTGCTCGCGGTAGAGCTGGACCGTGGCGGCGCAATATTCCAGCACCTCGTCCTCGCTTGCGACATTGCAGAGGATCTCGGTCTTCTTGACTTCCATGCCGGCGGCGCCGGCAAAATGCAGTTCGTATCCGGAATCGACGCAGACCACGCCGAAGTCCTTGCAGGTCGCCTCGGCGCAGTTTCTCGGGCAGCCGGAAACCGCCAGCTTGACCTTGTGCGGAGTCCAGGACCCCCAGAGCAATTTTTCCAGCTTGACGCCGAGCCCAGTGGAATCCTGGGTGCCGAACCGGCACCAGTCAGTGCCGACGCAGGTCTTGACCGTACGCAGCCCCTTGGCATAGGCGTGGCCCGACACCATTCCGGCGGCGTTGAGATCGGCCCACACCGCGGGCAGGTCTTCCTTCTTGACGCCGAGCAGATCGATGCGCTGGCCGCCGGTCATCTTGACTTCGGGGATCGAGAATTTTTCCGCGACATCGGCGATGGCGCGCAGCTCGGCCGGGGTGGTGAGGCCGCCCCACATGCGCGGCACCACGGAATAGGTGCCGTCCTTCTGGATATTGGCGTGGACGCGCTCGTTGATGAAACGGGACTGATAGTCGTCGGCATAGTCGCCGGGCCAGGCGGCGATGAGATAGAAATTGAGAGCCGGGCGGCATTTGGCGCAGCCCCCCGGCGTCTTCCATCCCAACTCCTGCATGACCTGCGGAATCGATTTCAGCTTGGCGGCGGCGATGATGCGCCTCACCTCGTCATGGCCGTGATCGGTGCAGGGGCACATTGGAGGCACGGCGTTGCGGGCAAAACCTTCGCCCAGCACATGGGCCATGAGCTGCTCCACGGTGCCGGAACAGGTGCCGCAGGAGGACGACGCCTTGGTGTGGGCGCGCACCTCCTCCAGCGTGGTCAGGCCCTTGGCCTGGATGGCACCGACGATGGTGCCCTTGCACACGCCGTTGCAGCCGCAGATTTCGGCGCTATCCGGCAAGGCCGCGACGGCCGCCATGGGGTCCAGCTGAGCGCCTCCGGCGTAGGACTGACCGAAGATGAGGATTTCGCGCATGGACGAGACGTCGGCGCCCTCGCGCAGCAGCTGGTAGAACCAGGCGCTGTCGGTGACATCGCCGAACATGACGATGCCGGCGATACGGTTTTCATGGAGCACCAGGCGGCGGTAGACGCCCCGCGCCGCGTCGCGCAGGATGATGTCCTCGGTGTGCTCGTTGCCAGCGAAATTGCCGGCGGAAAACAGGTCGATGCCGGTGATCTTGAGCTTTGTCGAGATGGCGCTGCCGCCATAGCCCTCGCCTTCCAGCCCGGCCAGACTGTCGGCCGCCGCCTTGCACATATCCCAGAGCGGCGCCACCAGGCCGTAGGTCTGGCCGCGATGCTCGACACATTCGCCGACCGAGAGCACCGCGGGATCGGAGGTGCGCATGTGGTCGTCGACCATGATGCCGCGGTTGCAGGCCAGGCCAGCCTGGCCGGCCAGGGCGATATTGGGACGGATGCCGACCGCCATGACGACAAGGTCGGCGTCCAGAATACGGCCATCCTCGAGGCGCACCCCGCTGACGCGGTCTTCGCCGAGAATGGATTCGGTTGTGGCGCCGGTCAGCACCTTGATGCCGCGCGCCTCGAGCTCGCGCTTGAGCAGGAAGCCGGCGGCCTCGTCGAGCTGGCGTTCCATCAGGGTGTCGACGAGGTGGATGACGGCGACCTCCATGCCGTTGGCGCGCAGGCCGTTGGCGGCCTCGAGGCCGAGCAGGCCGCCGCCGATGACCACGGCATTGCGGTAGGTTTTCGCCGCCGCCGTCATCTTCTCGACATCGCCGATGTCGCGGAAGGGCATGACGCCTTCCAGGGTATTGCCGGGTATCGGGATCATCAGCGGCTTTGAGCCGGTGGCGATCAGCAGCTTGTCATAGGGATAGAGGCGGCCCCCGGCATCGGCGACCCGGCGGCGTTCAAGATCGATGGCGGTGATTTCGACCCCGGCATGCAGGGTGATGGCGTTGTCGTCGTACCAGTCGCGGCCATTGATGATGATTTCATCGAACCGCTTTTCGCCGGCAAGCACGGGCGAGAGCATGATGCGGTTGTAATTGACCTGCGGTTCGGCGCCGAAGATCTCGACGTCGTATTTTCCCGGCGCCCGCGCCAGCAGCTCTTCCACTGCGCGGCAGCCGGCCATTCCGTTCCCGATCACAATCAATTTTTCGGCCATTTTGGCTCTCCTTGTGCTGCCTTGCCGTCGCCGCGGCCTGGGATTCCGCCTTGTTGCCGCTTTATCTGCAGGCTTTGTGCCAAGAAAGATATCATTCGTTATCTTATTGTTTTTATTTACCTTTTTAGATTTCCTACATAATTCTCCAGTGCCGCTCCGGAAAATCGAGCTGCCTTTTAATATGCACTGCGCATATTTTTTGTGCATTGCAACATCTTGCCTAATTTACGGGCATATCGCGCGTGGCATGGAAATGCCCCTTGGACGGGCGGGGCGCCCGCCGGTTGCAGGCCACTTTTTTACGGTGTGTGCGGCCAGGAACGGTTTGAACAAAGACGCCCGGCGGGTAAGTTTGGCCAAGCCCGGTTCACTCGTCCTCTCAGCTCGAAGCTTCAGCCCATGATCATCGAACGGCCAACGACGAAAAAATTCGGTGCCGCCCATCTGCTCGGCTCCATGGGCGGCATCTATGCCGTCAATGCGCTGGTCGCCTTCATCTTCGCGGCCTCGGCGCCGGTCGCCATCATCCTCACCGCGGGCGAGGCGGGGGGATTGAGCGAAAGCGACATCGCCTCATGGCTGTTCGGCTGCTTCTTCGTCAACGGCGTGATCTCGCTGATCTTCTGCCTGATCTACCGCGAGCCGCTGGTGTTCTTCTGGACCATTCCGGGCACGGTCCTGGTCGGCCAGGCGCTCGATCACTTGAGCTTTGCCGAGGTCATCGGCACCTATTACGCCACCGGGGCGCTGATGCTGGCGCTGGGACTGTCGGGCTGGATCCGCAAGATCATGAACCTGCTGCCGATGCCGATCGTCATGGCCATGGTCGCCGGGGTCTTTCTTCAGTTCGGCCTCAACCTGATCTTCGCCATCCGCGACGGCTTTCTCATCGCGGCGCCGATGACCGCCGCCTTCATCGCGCTTTCGGCGGTTCCGGCGCTGGGGCGCAAGCTGCCGCCGCTGATCGGCGCCCTGATCCTCGGCGTGCTGCTCATCCTGGCGCTTGGCCAGTTCGAATTTTCCGGCGGCGCCGGCGGGGTGATCGCGCGCCCCAATCTCTATGCCCCGGAATTTTCCATCGGCTCGATGGTGGAACTGGTGATCCCGCTGGCGATCACCGTGCTGGCGGCGCAGAATGCGCAAGGCTTCGCCGTGCTCGAGGCGGTGGGCCACAAGCCGCCGGTCAATGCCGTCACCATCGCCTGCGGCGCCGGCTCACTGGTCACGGCGCTATTCGGCACGGTGTCGACCTGCTTTACCGGGCCGGTCAACGCGATCCTGTCCAGCGGCGGCGAAAAGGACCGCCATTATGGCGGAGGCGTCGTGGTGTCGCTGCTGGCACTGGCCTTCGGCCTGTTTTCGCCGGTCTTTACCCGCTTCATGCTGGCAACGCCGAAAGTGTTCATCGCAACCCTGGCGGGCCTCGCCCTGGTGCGGATTCTGGAACGCGCCTTCGTCGTCTCCTTTGCCGGATCCTTCACCCTTGGCGCCGCCGTCACCTTCCTGGTCACAGTCGCCAATGTACCGATCTTGTCCATCGGCGCGCCGTTCTGGGCGCTGGTGATCGGTTTTGCCGTGTCCTGGATCCTGGAACGCAAGGATTTCGAGGCGCTCGGGGCCAAATAGCCTCACCAAAGGCACCCTGGCAGCGCGCTCAAAAAAAGGGCGGCCAGCCAAGTTGGCATGGCCGCCCCGGCGGGACGTGATTGGGTCCGGGTCCCGACCAAAGGGCGCCCTAGAACATCGGCGGGAACGGCCGGCCGCCGCGCTCCATGGTGATCCAGCGCGTTTCGGTAAAGGTTTCGACCGACCAGCGGCCGCCATGCTTGCCGACGCCTGAGGCCTTGAACCCGCCGAAGGGCACATGGGGCTCGTCGTTCACGCTCGAGCAGTTGATGTGGCAATTGCCGGTTTCCAACCGATTGGCGATGGCCAGGCCGCGGGCCTCGTCCCCGGTCATGACCCCGGAGGCCAGTCCATATTCGGTATCGTTGGCAATGGTGACCGCTTCATCATCGCTTCTGAAGGGGATGACCGGCACCACCGGGCCGAAGGTTTCCTGCTGGTAGAGCTTCATGTCGGGGGTGACGCCGGTGAGAATCGTCGGCTCGACGAAACGCCCGGTGATCTTGCCCCCGAGCACCACCTTGGCGCCCTTGGCGATGGCGTCCTCGAGCTGCTCGCGCACCTTGGCGAGCTGCTTGTCGTTGATCAGCGGGCCGATGATGTTGCCCTTGTCCTTGCCCGGATCGCCGACGGTGAGCTTGGCTGCCCGCTCGACGAAACGTTTCAGGAAGGCGTCGAAAATCTTTTCGTGCACCAGCACCTTTTCCACCGACATGCAGATCTGGCCCTGATGCATGAAGGAGCCGAAATTGGCGGCCGCGGTGGCGCGCTCCATGTCGGCGTCCTCGCAAACGATCAGGCTGTCCTTGCCGCCCAGCTCGACGCAGCATTTCTTCAGATGGGCGCCGGCCTTGGCGGCGATCTGGCGGCCGACGGCGGTCGAGCCGGTGAAGGATATGCCCTTGACCAGAGGATTGGCGATCATCTCGTCGCCCACCTCGGCGACCCTGTCACGCGAACAGGTGACAACATTGAGAACGCCTTCCGGCACTCCGGCTTCCTCGAAGATCTCGGCAAAGAGCAGGCCGCCGCAATAGGGCGTTTCTTCCGACGGCTTGAGCACCACGGTGTTGCCGGCGGCAATGGGAAAGGCGAGGCCGCGCGCCGTCAGCAGCACCGGGAAATTCCACGGGCTGATGACCGAGACGACGCCCATGGGCCGGCGCACCGCCATCGATACCTTGCCGTGTTCGGAAGGCAGCACCTCGCCGATGGCGGCATAATTGGAGGCGGCGGCAGCATGGAAGATCTCCGGCACATAGCCGGTTTCGAACATGCCCTTGCCGAACCAGCCGCCACCCTCGCCCTGGAGCGCCTCGACGATTTCCATCTTGCGCTTTTCGAAGATCTCGGCGACGCGGAGCATGAACTGGGCGCGGCGGGTGAAGGGCAGCGCCGACCATTCGGCAAAGGCATCCTGGGCCGCCTCGATGGCGCGGCGGGCATCGCCTGCATCGGCATCAGGCACCTCGGCCCACAACGAATCGTCTGACGGGTTGAGATCCTTGAACATGTGTTTCGCGGAGGACCAGCCGCCGCCGATATACATGCCTTCCATGAGCTTGGCCATATTTGCCTCCAATTGCTATCCAGTTGATATTTATATATTTATTTTGACTTATGCTTTTTCTTGCCGGATTTCTTCTTTTTGTGCCTTTTCTCTTCAGCGGCCTTCGAACAGGTGCAGACCTTGCTCGGGTCCTTGTCGCAAAGGCGCTGTTTGGCGCGCTTTCCGCCCTTCTTCCTTTTGGCCTTGCCGGGCTTTCCGGTTTCCGGCGCGCCGACCGGCGGCATTTCCAGGCCGGCGCGGCGGGCGGCAATATGGGCGGCGTGAATGGCGCCAGCGCGGGCTGCCAGATCACCGGCCATCCGGCTCAGCTCGCCGGCATCGGCGGGCAGTTGCGCGGGCGGCTGCGCGGACGGCGGCGATGGCGGGGATTGCAGCGCAGGAGGCGCCTCGGTCCGGACCGAACGCGCGGCGGCGGCGGCGCGGCGCGCCTCGATATGGGCGCTGTGAATGGCGGCGGCCTCGGCGGCCAGGTGGCCGGCCATCCGGCTCAATTGCGCGGCGTCGGGAAGGGCGGCGCCGCCAGGCGGAGGGGGTGTTCGGATTGCGCGCATGTCTGTCTCTTTCAAATGCCGGAAAGCGCTGGGCACCGGGCCGGTGTGGCGCAGCTCGATTATGTGGCTGGCCTGGATCTTGGCGGCGCGCGCCGCCAGGCCGGCCGCCATTTCATCGTCGGCCGGGGCGTAGCCGGTTGGCCGCACCGGGCCGCGATCACGCCCCGCCGGCAGCGCTTGCCGGGTGTCGCCACCGCCGAGATAGGCGCGCTGCACGGCCGGGTCGCTGATGAGGTTGGCGGCACTGTCGTGGCCGATGATATGTCCGTTTTCGAGCAGGTAGCCGCGATCGGCGATGGCCAGGCTGAGCTTGGCGTTCTGCTCGACCAGCAGAATGCCGACGCCGGTGCGGCCGATTTCCTTCAAGGACTTAAACAGATCCGAGCACAGCAGCGGCGACAGGCCGAGGGAAGGCTCGTCGAGCATCAGGATTTCCGGATCCGACATCAGCGCCCGGCCGATCGCCACCATCTGCTGCTCGCCGCCGCTCATGGTGCGCGCCAACTGGCGGCGGCGTTCGGCAAGGCGGGGGAAGAGGTCGAAAACCATTTCCCTGTTATGAGCTTCATGGGACCTGGCACGGGCGGCATAGGCGCCCAATTGCAGGTTTTCCTCAACCGTCAGGTCGGCGAATATGCCCCGCCCCTCGGGAACCAGGGCGATGCCCGCCTCGACGATCTCATGGGCCTTGAGGCCCTTGAGGCAGCGCCCGTTCATGGTGATGTCGGTGTTGCCATTTACCGGCACGATGCCGCCGATGGCCTTGAGCAGGGTTGTCTTTCCGGCGCCATTGGCGCCGAGCACGACACAGATCTCCCTCACATCGACATGGGCGGTGACGCCGTCGAGGGCGCGGTGGCGGCCGTAAGAGGCAGTGAGGTTCCTGGCCTCAAGCATCGCCGCCCCCCAGATAGGCGCGCACCACCTCCGGATCGGAAAGCACGTCCTCGACCCTGCCTTGCGCGATCAAGGCGCCCGAACTCATGACGACACAGCGGTCGCACAGGGAACGGATGGCATCCATGACATGCTCGACCATGATGATGGTGCGGCCCTCGGCGCGCAATTCGGCGATCAGGTTTATGCCGGTCTTGAGCTCGCTGGGGTTGAGGCCCGCCAGCCATTCGTCGAGCAGCAGCACGCGCGGATTGCCGGCCAGGGCGCGCGCCAGCTCAAGCCTCTTCTGGTCGATATAGGTCATCGCCGAGGGCGGCGTCGCGCCAAGCCCGCCAAGGCCGACCCGGGCCAACAGGTCGCGGGCGGCGCGGCGCGCTTCGCCGCCCCATTGGCGCATATGGCCGAACACGGCACCGGCCAGAACGTTTTCCTCCGCGCTGAGCGAGGGCAGTATCCGCACCAGCTGGAAAGTGCGGGCAATGCCGGCGCGGGCGATCCTGTGCGCCGGCAGGCCGGAAATTGTCTGGCCGCCGAGCGCAATCGACCCCGAGGTCGGCTTGAGGGCGCCGGAGATCAGGTTGAGCATGGTGGTCTTGCCCGACCCGTTGGGGCCGATCAGGCCGAGAAGCTCGCCTGGCGCAACCTCGAAGGAAACGTCATTGACGGCGAGCAGCCCACCAAAGGCCTTGCGCGCCTGGGTGACGGAGATGGCGGGTTGGACGCTCATGCCGCCTTCTCCTGGCCCGATGCCGATGGCGTTTTGCGCAGGCCGAGCCGCAGGCGCAACCTTTCCATCACGCCGACAATGCCATTGGGGATGAAATATACGACCAGCATGAAGGCGGCGCCGATCATCAGATTGGTGTGGTTGGGAAACTGGCCGGAAACGAAATCGAACAGGATGGTGAAGGGAATGACGCCGACCAGCGGGCCCCAGAGGCGCTGGCTGCCGCCGAGCAGGGCCATGATGACGACCTGGAAGGATATCATCGGGTTGAAGGCGGCCGGCGGCTCGATATAGGCGAAACGGGGGGCAAGGATCGCGCCGACCATGCCGATGAAGGCGCCCGAGATCATGAACAGCAGAACCTTGGAAACCGCGGTATCGATGCCGACATGGGCGGCCACGGTCTCGTCATTGCCGATGATGCGCATGGCAAAGCCCAGGCGCGAGCGGGCAATCAGCCAACCGCTGAGATAGACCGCGGCGCCGAGCGCCAGCAGCATCCAGTAGATGTGGCGCTCGGCTAGATCGGTAAAGACATAAAGGCCGACCCCGGTGGTGAAATTGGTCTGGAGCCAGGTCACCACCTGGCGCGTCAGTTCCGCAAGACCGAGCGTGAAGATGACAAAATAGACCCCCGACAGGCGCAAGGTGGCGAGGCCGACAAGCGCGGCGACAATGGCGCTGACAAGGCCGGCAATGGCGATAAGGGCGGCGAAGGGCACGGTGTCGATGCCGAGGCCGACGGTATAGGCGCCAAGGCCGAAAAAGGCAGCGGTGGCCAGCGAGATATAGTGGGTCGGCCCCGAAAACAGCGCCCAGGCGGTGCACAGCACGGCATACATGGCGACATTGACGGCGAGCGACAGATAATAGCCCTGATCGGCCAGCGGCAGGGCGGCGGCCAGCGCCAGGGCGGCGGCGGCTAGAAAAACGCGGATCTCGCGGCCTGAAAATGCGCTCATGCCGTGCTCCTGCCGAAAATGCCCTGGGGGCGAAAGAGCAGGGTCAGCACAAAGAGGAAGTAGGTCGCGGCCAGGGTCAGGCCGGGATCGATGAGGCTGGCGACCGTCGTTTCGGCAAGGCCGAGCAGAAGCGCGGCGACCACCGCCCCGCGCACATCGCCGACGCCGCCCATGATGACGATGATGAGCGCCTTCATGGTGAAGACGACGCCCATCGAGGCATCGAAGGTATAGAAGGTCGACAGCAGGGTGCCGCCAGCCGCGGTGAGGGCGCCGCCAAGGGCGAAGGCAAAGGCGGAGGCCCTGTCGACATTGATGGCGCTCAGGCCGGCGGCAACCGGATCGACGGCGACGGCGCGGATCGCCGTGCCCTGGCGGGTGCGGTTGAGAAAAAGATAGAGCGCCACGGCGATGACCGCGGCGGCGATAAAGGCAACCACCCGGTTGAGGCCGAAGGGGCTGCCAAGAATGGTGAAGGGCACGGCAAGAAATGTGTAGCTGTAATAGCCGCCGCCGAAGCCCAGTTGCATCAGTCCCTGAAGAATGAAGAGCAGGCCGAAGGTGGCGAGAATGGAATCGACTTCCAGCATGCCGCGGTTCTTGGCGCGGCGCACCAGGGGGCGCAGAAGCAGCGAATAGATGGCCCAGTTGAGCGCGAAGGCGGCCGGCATGACGGCAACCAGCGCGAACAGCGGATTGACCTGGGTCGCGGTATAGATCCAGAAAGCGGCGAAACAGGCGGCGACCAGGGTTTCGCCATTGGCGAGATTCATGATCCGGGCAACGCCATATTGCAGCGTCAGCCCTAGGGCGATGAGTGCATAGGTGCCGCTCAGCAACACGCCTGTTACAATAATTTCCATCAGCTCAAGATCTCAGCATAGGCCGGTTTCCGGTTGCTGGCACGCGGCGGCCGGGCTTTGGGTAGAAAACGGAATTCCTCCCGGCGCCGCCCAGGAGCAGCCGGCGTCCGATCGGACGCGGAAAAGCTGCTCCATCCTTTCGAATCCGATCAACATTTCTGCATTCAGGCGATTCAGCCCGAATGCAGGTTGATGCGGCGGACGGCGCCGGGAGTCCCCCCTCACTCAGTTCCAGCCCTTCTTGGCGACAGGCTCTTTCTCGCCGCCGACGCCGGTCGAGGAAACGCCCTGGAAGACGCCGTTCTGCCACTGGCCGACGGTCCAGAATTTGCGGTTGATGTTGCCGTCAAAGGTCATGGTGCCGACGACGGTGTCGAAGCTGCCGTTCTTGAGCTGCTCGATCACCTTTGCGCGGTCGATGGTGCCGGCACGCTCGATCGCCTGCTTGAGGATCTCGAGGCTGGCATAGGTGACCGGGTTGGCCCAGTAGTCGGGATCCATGCCGGTAACCTCCTTGTGCCGCTTCAGATAGGCCTGCATGACGGGCGTGTCGGGGTTCATGCCGCCAGCGCCAAGCACGCCCTCGGCGGCGCCGCCGAACTTGCCGATATAGGCCGGGAAGGCGGTGGCAACGCCGACATAGAAGGCGCCGACCTTGAGATCGGCCAGCTTGGCCTGATCGGTCAGGGCGAAGGTATCCGGCGGATAGGAGAAGCCGACAAAGGCATCGGGCGCCGCCTTCTTGGCTTCGCTGATGACCGGCGCCAAGTCCTGGGTGCCAAGCGGATAGGAGGTGTCATAGACGATCTCGAACCCGGCTTCCTTGAGCGCCGGTTTGCCGGCATTGGCAAGCTCGATGCCGAAGGCGTCGGCGACATTGACCACCGCCACCTTGTTGCCGATCACGCCCTTGTCGCGCAGCGTCTTGAGGACATCGGCGACCGAGGAGGCAAATGCGGTCGAGGTGCCCAGGGTCCAGAAGCTGTTGGGCCAGCGCGAGACGAACTCGTCGGCCTTGTCGGTGACCGCGGTGACCGCGATATGGGGATAGCCGTGCTTGGCGATCAGCGGCGCCGTGGCGAGGTTGAGCCCGGTGCCATAGGGCGCGATCAGAAAATCGACCTTGTCGACATTGATCAGGCGCTGAATATTTTTCACCGCCTCCTCGCCCGATGTACGGTCGTCATATTCGATGACCTCGACCTTCATCATCTTGTCGCCGACCTTGATGCCGCCGGCGGCATTGACGTCGTGGACCCAGAGCTTGATGGCGGGCCAATGGGTGACGGCCGAGCCGCCGGCCAAGGGGCCGGTTTTTGGCGCGCTGGCGCCGAATTTCAGCACGTCTCCCTCGGCAAAGGCCGGGCCGGCGAAGATTCCGGCGGCGAGCAGTGCCGAAGCGGTCAGTTTGAGAACCGTTCTCCGTTTCATTTTTATTCCTCCCTTGGGTCAAAACTGTTTGCAGCCACGCTCTTTCACTCATTCACGCATTGCCTCAGATCGGGTAGGGCGGCGGCTCCCCGGTCTGGATGGTGATCCACCGAAGCTCGGTGAATTCGTCGATTCCCGCCTTGCCGCCGAAGCGGCCGTAGCCGGAGGCCTTGACGCCGCCAAACGGCATCTGCGGCTCGTCATTGATGGTCGGGGAATTGATGTGACAGATGCCGCTTTCGATGCGGCGGGCGATTCTGATGGCCCCGGCGACATCGCGGCTGTAGATGGCGGCGGCGAGGCCGTATTCGGTGTCATTGGCCATCGACACTGCCTCGTCGACATCGCCGAAACGGATGACCGAGGCGACGGGGCCGAAGGATTCCTCATAGTAGAGCCGCATCGAGGCGTTGACGCCGTCGAGGATGGTGGGGTCGATGAAGACGCCATCCTGGCGCCCGCCGGTGACCAGAACCGCGCCCTTGCGCACGGCATCGTCGATCAGCCCCTTGACCCGCAGCGCCGCGGCCTCGGAGATCATGGCGCCGAGCTTGACCGCCGGATCGCGCGGATCGCCAGCGCGAATGCGCTCGGCCCGGGCGCGAAAGCGGTCGAGAAATGCGTCGGCGACGGCCTCGTGGACCAGCACACGCTCGGTCGCCATGCAGATCTGGCCCTGATGGAAAAAGGCTCCGAACATGGCGGCATCGACGGCGGCGCCGAGATTGGCATCTTCCAGCAGGATCAGCGGCGCCTTGCCGCCAAGCTCGAGCAGGCAGCGCTTGAGGTGGCGGGCGCAGCTTTGCGCGATGATGCGGCCGACGCGGGTCGAGCCGGTGAAATTGACGCGCCGCACCGCGGGGTGGGCGATCAGCGCCTCGACTATGCGCGGCGCGTCGTCGGGCGCGGTGTGGACGATATTGATGACGCCGGCGGGCAACCCGGCCTCCTGGAAGACCTCGCCGAGAAGGCCATGGGTGCGCGGGCACAGTTCGGACGCCTTGAGGATGACCGTGTTGCCGCAGGCCAGCGGCATGGCGAGCGCGCGGGCGGCGAGAATGACCGGGGCGTTCCACGGCGCCAGGCCGAGAACCACGCCGCAGGGCTGGCGCACCGCCATGGCGAAGGAGCCCGACTTGTCGGAGGGGATGGTTTCGCCGGTGAGCTGGGTGGTCATGGCGGCCGCCTCGCGCAGCACGGCGGCGGCCAGGCGGCAATTGAAGGCGGCCCAGTCGCGGGTGCCGCCGGTCTCGGTGATGATGGCATCGGCGAATTCGCCGGATCTGGCGAGCAGGACATCGGCGGCGGCATTGAGGTGGTCGCGCCGCTCGGCCGGGCCGCTGGCCGACCACTGGGCAAAGGCGCGGGCGGCCACATTGGCGGCATGCTCGGCATCTTCGACGCTGGCGGCGGCGGCCCGCGTCGCCACGGCGCGCGTCACCGGATCGATGCGCTCGAAGGTGGCGGCGGCGGCCACCGGCTCATTGTCTATCAGCAGGGCAGCTTCAAGCACGCTCCCAGTTCCTCCCTGTAGCGATGCCGTATTCGTCCGCTTTGCGGCCGTTTTGTCTTTGGCGCCGGCGCGCGATCGCGGTCGGATCACTCGGCAGGCTTTGCTGGCATCGCCGCTTATCATATTAGGATAGTTTCAACCTGGGTAATAATGCGTATAATTGGTCAATTATTGTATTTTTTTGGTATTGTGCTTTTGCAGTTAACTGGCGCCGCGGGCGCTACGCAAACCCTGGAGGATGGTCTGTGGCCACGCTGGGCAAGCCACTGTTCCAGAATATCCGTCTGCAGCGCATCACCAGCGCCCTGCATGAGCGCCGCTGGCCGTTCAACCGGCCGGCCGACGCTCCGGCTCGGTTATTCCTGTGCCTGACGGATGGCAGCGGCGGGGCGGAAACGCGGGACGAGGACCACATGCTGACGGCGCCGGCCATCCTTTGGCTGGGCGAATTCCAGAGCGGGCATGTCAAGACCGCGGCGGGCACGACCGGCTTTATCGGCCAGATCGACGACGAAATGCTGGTGCGGGCGATCGGCGACCATGCCGAGTCGGTGGGCCTGCGCTATATGGTCGACCGCAGCTTCCAGCTCTCGCTTGACGGGGAAAGGGTGATTGCCGCCGACATCGTTTCCAGCCTGCATGCCATCTTGCGCGAACTCGACATGTCGCAGGCCAGTTCGGCGATGCTGGTTGCCGCCTACTTGCGCATCGTCCTGGTGTCGATGATGCGGGTGTCGGGCAGCGAAAGCGCAGCAATGGTCGGGCGCGGCGGCCATCGGGCGCTGCTGCAGGGATTCCGCCAATTGGTGGAAATGCGCTTTCGCGAACATTGGCCGGTGCGCCGCTATGCCGATGCGCTCGCTATCTCCCACGACCGGCTGCACGCGTTGTGCACCCGTGAACTGGGACGCACCCCCAAAGCCCTGGTCGCGGAGCGGCTGGCCAGGGAAGCCGGCCTGCGGCTGGAACGCTCGGCGCTGACCATCGAGCAGTTGAGCTATTCGCTTGGGTTTCGCGACCCCGCCCATTTCAGCCACTTTTTCAAGCGCACTACCGGCATGACGCCAGGCGGCTACCGCAAGCAGGTGGCCAAGGCCGCCGACCGCTCGGTGCAGCCGGCAAGCTTCGCCGACTGGCCGTGAGGCGCGCGCCTGGCGTCAGTCCTCGCGGGGAACGGCGCGGGCGCGCTTGATCTGGCCGCGGCTCTTCTTGGCCTCGAGGCGCCGTGTCTTGCTGGCCAGGGTGGGCCGGGTGGCGCGGCGCGGGCGCGGCGGGCTGGCGGCGCGGCGGATCAGTTCGGCCAGCCTTTCGCGGGCATCGGCGCGGTTGCGTTCCTGGCTGCGGAAGCGCCGCGCGGTGACGACGATGACGCCGGCCCCGGTCAGGCGGCGGCCGGCCAGCGCCTTGAGGCGCGCACGCACGTCCTCGGGCAGCGACGGCGAGCGGGCGGCGTCGAAGCGCAGCTGGACCGCGCTCGCCACCTTGTTGACATTCTGACCGCCGGGGCCGGAGGCGAGAATGAAGCTTTCTTCCAGCTCGCTGGCGTCGATCGTGATGTCGCCGGTAATGGCAAGAGCGCTCATTGGCCCGTCCTCGCATTCATGGTCCGCACAACCGCCTGATGAAGGCTGGAGAGAAACCGCGACCGATCAGCCGGCGAGAACGGTTTCGGCCCGCCGGTTATTTCGCCTGCGGAACGAAGGCTGTCCATCAGATTCCGGGTCGCCAGCACGGCGCCGATGGTATCCGCGCCCAAAGAGCGTCCATTGGGGCCGAGGACCGGCGCGCCGGCGGCAGCGCAGCGGCTGGCAAGAGGAATATCGGCGGTGACAACGATGGTGCGCGGCCCGGCATGCTCCGATATCCAGTCATCGGCGGCATCAAGCCCGTCGCCGACCACGACCAGTTCGACGCCGCCGCCACGCGGCACCCGCATATAGGAATTGGCGACCAGGACGACGCGCAAGCCGTGGCGCCCGGCAACGCGGTAGATCTCCTCCTTGACCGGGCAAGCATCGGCATCGACCAGGATTTCGATTTCGCCGCTCATTACACCCCCCCTGTCACCCCGATCTTCCGTTCCGATTGCCTGTGCCGATCGCCTGTGCCGATCGCCTGTTCCGATTGCCTGCGCCGAAAGCTACTGCCGGGGCGGCCGCGCCGAACCATATGCCGGCCGGGGGCGCAGCGAAAGGCGGCATGCGGCCAATTCCGGGGGGCTGGCGCCGCCGGGGCTGGAGAATTCGCCACATCGGCGACGATTTCGGGCGTAAAATGGCTTTGCTGGAGCGATTGCCGTGAACCCGATGGAGCTGGAAAAGCGCTATTGCGCGCATAATTACGAGCCGCTGCCGGTGGTGCTGGCGCGCGGCCAGGGCGCCCATTTGTGGGATATCGCGGGGCGGCGCTATATCGACATGATGAGCGCCTATTCGGCGGCCAGCCATGGCCATGGCCACCCGCGCATCCTTGCCGCGCTTGCCGCCCAGACGGCCCGCCTCGCGGTGCCCTCGCGCGCCTATTTCAACGACAAGCTGGGGCCGTTCGCCGCCGAATTGTGCCGCCTCACCGGCCTTTATTCGATGCTGCCGATGAATACCGGCGCCGAGGCGGTCGAAACCGCGATCAAGGCGGCGCGGCGCTGGGCCTACCGGGTCAAGGGGGTGGCGCGAGAGAAGGCCGAGATCATCGTCGCGGCGGGCAATTTCCACGGCCGCACCACCACCATCATCGGCTTTTCCTCCGATGGCGAATATCGCGACGATTTCGGCCCCTTCACCCCCGGCTTTCGCAGTGTGCCCTTCGGCGACATCGCCGCGATGGAAGCGGCGATCGGCGCCAACACGGCGGCGGTGCTGATCGAGCCCATTCAGGGCGAGGCCGGCATCATCGTGCCGCCCCCCGGCTACCTCGCCGGCCTGCGCGCCCTTTGCGACGCGCGCAATGTCCTGCTCATATTCGACGAGGTGCAGTCGGGGCTGGGGCGCAGCGGCGCCTGGTTCGCCTTCGAGCATGAGGCTGCCCGGCCCGACGGGCTCATTCTCGGCAAGGCGCTGGGCGGCGGCGTGCTGCCGGTATCCGCCTTTGCCGGAACGAAGGACCTGATGGCGGTGTTCGATCCCGGCTCCCACGGCTCGACCTTTGGCGGCAATCCGCTGGCTGCCGCGGTGGCGCTGGAGGCCCTCCATGTCATTGCCGAGGAAGGGCTGGTGGAACGCAGCCGCGAGCTGGGCGCCCATATGATGGAACGGCTGCGGGCGATCGGAAGCGAAGCCCTTGGCGAAGTGCGCGGGCGGGGGCTGTGGGCCGGCGCCGAGATCAGCCCGGCGATCGCCAGCGCCCGCGAGATCTGCGAGCGGCTGCTGGACAAGGGCGTGCTGTCGAAGGAAACCCATGACAGCGTCGTGCGCATGGCGCCGCCGCTGGTGATCGGCAGGGACGATCTCGACCGCGCCCTCGATGCCTTTGAGGACGTGCTTGGCGAGACGGTGCGGGCGCGCCGCCCGGGGGCCAGGGCGAGGAGGGCGGGCACGCCCGGGACCGCGCCCGCAGCGCGCTTCCTGATGTGCCGCCCGGAGCATTTCGAGGTGACCTATTCGATCAACCCCTGGATGGATCCTGGCGCATGGGCGCGCGAGGATGGCGCGCTGGCCAGGCGGGCCGATGAGGAATGGCATCGGCTCCATCGCAAACTTGCGGACCTTGGCGCCCGGATCGAATTGATCGACCCCCTGCCCGGCCTGCCCGACCTGGTGTTCACCGCCAATGGCGCGGTGGTACTCGACGGCACCGCCTTGCTGGCGCGATTCCGCTATCCCCAGCGCCAGAGCGAGGAGAGGATCTTCGCGGCAGCCTTTGCGGAGCTGAGGGAGCGCGGCCTGGTCGAGCGCATCGCGACGCTGCCGGACGGCATGCTGCTGGAGGGCGCCGGGGACTGCGTCTGGGATAGCGCGCGGCAGATGTTCTGGATGGGCCACGGACCGCGCTCAAGCAAGGCGGCGGCCGATTTCGCCGCGCGCCTGTTCGGCGTCGCGACGCAGGCCATGGAACTGGTCGATCCGCGCTTCTATCATATCGATACCGCGCTTTGCCCGCTGCCCGGCGGCGAACTGGTCTATGTTCCGCATGCCTTTTCGCCCGCCGGCCGCGCCGCCATCGCGGCGCGCACGACGCCGGACCAGCGCATCGAACTCGGCGAGGAAGATGCGAACCGGCTGGCCGGCAATGCGGTGTGCATCGGCACCAGGCTGGTGATGTCGTCCTGCGGGCCCGGCTTGCGAAACAGGCTCGCCGCAGCGGGCTACGCGGTCGAGGAGGTGCCCCTGACCTCCTTCCTGCGCTCCGGCGGCAGCGCCTTCTGCCTGACCCTGCGCCTCGATGCCGCCAGCGCCGCGCGGGCCAGGCGCGGCGAGCTGATAACGCAATAATTGGACGGTTCGTAAGCGCCAGCCAGCATGCTAGCCTTTGCGGCGAATGCGGCCCGACAGCGAGCGAGCAGGTCAAGATGATTGCGGAAATGGTGATGTTCCAGCTTCCCGCCGGGATGAGCCGGGACGACGTGCTGGCGGCGGCCTATGACACGGTGCCGGGCTGGCAGGCCAATGGCGACCTGCTGCGCAAGCACTATCTGCTCGACGAAGACAACCGCACTTACGGCTTTTATCTCTGGCGCTCGCGCGAAGCGGCCGAGCGCGCCCATGGCTCCGAGTTTCGCCAGCGCGTGCGCGAGCGTTTCGGCTGCGAGCCGAGCATCAGCTATTACGACGCCTTGCTGGTGCTCGACAATCTGAACGGCGAAGTGAGCGAAGACCTGGGCGGCCCGGTTTCGGCGCCCTGAGACGGGCGCCATGGCTCCACGAATGGGCGATCTGCGTGAATTTCTGTATACGGAACAATTAATATCGTATACGATTTTTGGTATCATTTGAGCCGGTTGTGGCGTTCAACAGAGACTGCGGATGATTGTGCGGAGAGCGGACCAGATCAAGGAAACGCTGGAGCTGGAGATCGTCGGAGGCACCCTGCCCCCCGGCATGCGCCTCGACGAGCCATCGCTGGTGCGCCGGTTCGGGGTTTCCCGCACCCCGGTGCGGGAGGCGCTGCACCAGCTTGGCGCCATCGGACTGCTGGAAATGCGGAAAGGGCGCAGCCCGGTGGTCGCCGCGCTGTCGCCGCAGGATCTTATCGACGGGCTTGAAGTGCTCACCGAACTCGAGGGGTTGAGCGGCGCCCTGGCGGCAAAGCGCGCCAGCACCAGGGAGCGCGCCGGCATTGTCCGGCTGCACAAGATCATGGCACGGGCGGCGGAACAGAACCGGATCGAGGATTATTACCACCTCGATGTCGATTTTCACGACGCCATCTATCGCGCCACTCATAACGAGCTGCTGGAGAAACAGCTGCGCTCCCTGCGTCAGCGTTTCGCGCCCTATCGGCGCAATCATTTCCTGCGCCAGGGGCGGCTCCACCAGTCCTACGAGGAACACGGACTGATCGTGGCGGCGATCGTGGAGGGCGATGCCGGGGGGGCCATGCAGGCGGCGCGCAATCACATCAACCGCAATGGCGCCGTGCTCGCCGACTTCCTGCACGACCTCACCCGCTTCGACGAGGAGTTGAAGACCGGATGACCGAGCGGGCGGAAAGGCTGGCGCGATGAAGATCGCGGTGCTCGGCGGCGGCAACGGGGCCTATGCGGCGGCGGCCGACCTCGCCCTGGCCGGGCACGAGGTGGCGCTGTGGCGCCGCAGCGGCACGCATTTCGCCCAGGTGCTGGAGAGCCAGACCATCGCCCTGACCGACGCCCGCGGCACCAGGGAGGTGAGACTTTCCCTGGCCACCACGGACCTTGCCCGCGCCCTTGACGGCGCCGAACTGGTGGTGGTGCCATTGCCGGCGACGGCGCAGGAAGGGCTGGCGGGCGATCTGGCGCCGCTGCTCGCCGAGGGCCAGGTGGTGTTCCTGCCGCCGGGCACCTTTGGCGGCTATCTCATGGCCCAGGCCATGATCGAGGCGGGGAACCATGCCCGCGTCGCCTTCGCCGAAACCGGCACCCTGCCCTATCTGGCGCGCAAGCACTCGGAGCGCTCGGTGACGATATCGGTGCGCGCCACGCGGCTGCCGACCGGGGTGCTGCCGGCCAGCGACAGTGAGCGCGCGCTAGGCGTCATTGCCCGGGCCTATCCGGCGGTCGAGCCGCTTTCGGATCTGCTGGACGGCGCCTTGATGAATGCCGGCCCGATCATTCACCCGCCCCTGATCCTGATGAATGCCGGGCCGCTGGAGCATTTCGAAGCCTGGGACATCCACAACGAAGGCACCCAGCCCTCGATCCGCCGCGTCACCAACGCGCTCGACGCCGAGCGGGTGGCCTTGCGCGAGGCGCTGGGCTATGGCGCGCCGCATTTTCCGCTCGCCGATCATTACGACGACGAGCGCGACGAGTGGATGTATGGCGACAGCTCCCACGAAAAACTGACCGGCAGCGGCGACTGGCGCGAGAAGATCGATCTGACGACCCACCGCTATATGCGCGAGGACATCGCGCTGGGCCTGACATTCTATGTCTCTCTTGGCGAATGGGCCGGCGTCGACATGCCGGTGGCAAAAGGGCTGCTGGCCATCGCCTCGGCGGTGGTCGATGAGGACCTGCGGGTGAACGGGCGCAGCTGGGAGAGGCTGGGGCTGAGCGGTCTAAGCCGCAGCGAACTCACCGCCCTGCTGCGCGGCGGGGTGGCACCATGACCGCCGCGGCCGCCCCCAGAAACATCGTTGCCGCCGGTGCCGGGCGAATGGGGCGCGGCATCGCCCAGGTCTTCGCCTATGCCGGCCACGGCGTGACCTTGATCGACCTCAAGGAGCGCAGCGCCAAGGCGCGCGCCGCGCTGTTCGCCGAGGCGCTGGACGAGATCAAAGCCAATCTGGGCCTGCTTGCCGGCCTCGGCCTGTTCGCGCCCCGGGTCTGCCATACCATTCTTGCCCGCATCGCCGTTGCCGGCGGCGACGAAGCGGCGGCGGCCCTCGCCGAGGCCGATATCATTTTCGAAGGGGTGCCGGAAACGCTTTCCGCCAAGGGCGAGGCGCTGGCCCTGATCGGCGCCCATGCCCGCGCCGACGCGGTGATCGCCTCGACCACCTCGACCATCCTGGTCGATGCCCTGGCCGCCCTCGTCGACCATCCCGAACGCTTCCTCAACGCCCATTGGCTCAACCCGGCCTATCTCATCCCGCTGGTCGAAATCAGCGCCGGCAGCGCCACCGACGGCGCTGTCACCGACCGCTTCTGCGCCTTTCTTGAATCGGTGGGCAAGGTGCCGGTGCGCTGCACGGCATCCCCTGGCTATATCGTGCCGCGCATCCAGGCCATCGCCATGAACGAGGCGGCGCGGCTGGTCGAGGAAGGGGTGGCGAGCGCACAGGATGTCGACCGCGCGGTGCGCGTTGGTTTCGGCATCCGTTTTGCCGCCATGGGAATGCTGGAATTCATCGACTGGGGCGGCGGCGACACGCTCTATTACGCTTCCAACTATCTGAAAAAGGAACTCGCCGCGGACCGCTACACGGCGCCCGATATCGTCGTGCGCAACATGGAGGACGGGGCAACCGGGCTGACCGCCGGGCGCGGGTTTTACGATTTCGCCGCCATGGACACCGCCGCCTGGCGCAAGGACAAGCTGGCGCGCATGGTCGCGCTGATCAAGGACATGGATCTTTTTCGCCCGCCAGTTGCGGATTGACGCTAAATTGCTGGCATGTTGGACCGCAAGGTCCGCAGTAAATCGGCCAAACAGAGCCGATCGTTTGGATGGGAGGTTAGAAGGAATGACCAAGTTTACCCGCATAGCGGCAGGGGCGGCTCTCGCCGTCGCCGTGCTGTTTTCGCCGCAGCTTCGCGCCGAGGAAGTCGTCATCTCGGCGGCCAGCGGCTTTCCCAAAGGGACCCTGTTTTCCAAGACCTTCGAGGGCTGGGTCGAGATGGTCAACGAAAAGGGCAAGGGTCTTGTCCGCATCGACTACAAGGGCGGCGCGCCGGCCATCGGCAGCCCGTTCCAGCTGGTCAAGCAGCTCCAGGAAGGCGTGTTCAACATGGTGAGCACGACCGGCGCCTATTACACCAACACGCTGCCGGAAGCCGACGCCTTCAAGCTGACCGAATTGTCGGTGCAGGAATTGCGCAAGAATGGCGGCTTCGACTACATGGCCAAGCTGCATGAGGAAAAGGGCGTCCACTATCTCGGCCGCCACACCGATTTCGTGCCCTTCCACCTCTATCTCAACAAGAAGATCGACAAGCCGGACCTGACCGGCCTCAAGATCCGCGTTTCGCCGATCTACCAGAACTTCTTCCTCGCGCTTGGCGCCACTTCGGCCCAGCGCTCGACCGCGCCGGAGGTCTATTCACTGCTCGAACGCGGCGTCGTCGACGGCTACGGCTGGCCGATCAGCGGCATCTTCGACTTCTCCTGGGAGAAGGTGACCAAATACCGCGTCGATCCGGGATTCTATTCCGCCGACATCCACATCCTGCTCAACAAGGAATTCTGGGACAAGCTGTCCGACGAGCAGAAGAAATTCCTGAACGACATGATGATCGAGCAGGAATCCCACAACAGCGATGTCATCGCCTTCAACGAAGCTGAGGCAAAGCGCCAGGCGGAAGCCGGTATCGAGGTTATCAAGATGGCCGATGACAACGAGAAGAAGTGGCTCGATACGGCCAAGGAAGCCGGCTGGGAAGGGGTGATCAAGGTCAGCCCGCAGCACGGCCCGGAGCTGCGCAAGCTGTTCACCAAGAACTGAGCAAGGCTCAAGGGGCGCCCCCGCGAAAGGGGCGCCCCCAATTCGCCCGCCATTTCTCTACTTTCCAGGACGGCCATGCCCGAACAGTCTGCGCTTGGCGCTTTCTATGAAAAGATTCTCGATGCGACCGGAACCCTGGTCGGCCTGCTGATCGCCCTGATCGCCGTGATGATCAGCATCGAGGTGGCGATGCGCAATTTCGGCCAGGGCGGCATTTCCTGGCTCAACGAGACCATCGAGTTCGCCATCTATGCAGGCACCTTCGCCGCCGCGCCCTGGGTGCTGCATCAGGGCGCCCATATCCGCGTCGATATCGTGCTGACCCTGCTGCCGAGGCCGGTGGCACTGGCCGTAGAGATCCTCGCCGATCTTTCCGGGGCGGTAATCTGCCTCGCGCTGCTGTATTACGGCGGCGTCTCGGTGGCCGATGCATGGAGCGACAATACGATCCAGTACAAGAACCTGGCCTGGCCCGAATGGGCGCTGTTTGCCGTGGTTCCGCTGTTCACCGGACTGATGGCCATTGAATTCGTGCTGCGGGCGCGCCGCGCGCTGGCGACCGGCAGCGCCGAGCGCGCCGAACCGGCAACCGAGGGCTTTTGACATGGGCTGGGCCGCTTCGCTGGTAATCATGCTCGGCCTGGTGATCGGCGCCATGGCCATGGGCCTGCCGGTCGCCTTCGCCTTTCTTGGCGCCAATCTTGCCGGAACGGTGATTTTTTCCGGCGGCGCCGGACTCAACCTCGCCGCCGCCCAGATCATGGAGGCGACGGCGAATTTCACCTTCGCGCCGATCCCGCTGTTTCTCCTGATGGGCGAGATCCTGTTCCACTCCGGCGTCGCCTTCAAGGCCATCGGCGCCGTCGACCGCCTGATCGCCCGCGTGCCGGGACGGCTGTCGATCGTCGCAATTGTCGGCGGCACCATGTTTTCCTCGCTTTCAGGCTCGACCATCGCCAATACGGCGGTGCTGGGCTCGGTGCTGCTGCCGGAAATGACCCGGCGCGGCTACAAGCCGGTCATCGCCATGGGACCGATCATGGCGGTGGGCGGCATCGCCATGCTGATCCCGCCCTCGGCGCTGTCGGTGCTGCTGGGGAGCCTGGCCAATATCCCGGTGTCGCAACTGCTGATCGCCGGCATCATCCCCGGCATCATGATGAGCATCCTGTTCGTCGGCTATATCCTGTGGCGCTGCACGCGCGACCCCGATCTGGCGCCGGTCTATGAGGTGCAGGACTTCACATTGCGCGAGCGCTGGATGCCGTTCTTCATTTATGTGGCGCCGCTGTTCTCGATCTTCATCGTCGTGGTGGGCAGCATATTCTTCGGCATCGCCTCGCCGTCGGAGGCCGCTGCGCTGGGCTGCGTCGCCTCAACCGTGGCGGCGGCGTGCTATCGCTCGCTGACTTGGGCCTCGTTCATGAAGTCGGTGCGCGAGACCGCCAAGGTCACCACCATCATCATGCTGATCATTGCCGGATCGCTGACTTTTTCCCAGATCCTGGCCATTTCCGGAGCCACCGACGGCCTGCTGCAACAGATCCAGGCGCTAGCGCTGAGTCCGCTCGGCGCGGTGCTGGTGATGCTCGCGGTGCTGCTGTTTCTCGGCGCCTTCATGGACCAGGTGTCGATGCTGCTGCTGACCCTGCCCTTTTTCCTGCCGCTGGCGGCAATCCAGGGCATCGACATGCTGTGGCTCGGCGTCTTGTTCCTGATCGCGATGGAGATCAGCCTGCTGACGCCGCCCTTCGGTCTGTTGCTCTATGTCATGCGCGGCGTCGCCTCGAAGGACATTTCGATGCGGTCGATCTATGCCTCGGCGCTGCCGTTCATCGCCATGGAACTGGTGGCGCTGGTGCTGCTGATCGCCTTCCCGGCATTGAGCACCTGGCTGCCGCGCTGGATCGAATAGAGCCGTGCCGGCGGCGGCCGGCGCAAGCAAGGGGGTGGACGTGCCCGTCACAATCGATCCCATCCTGGCCGCGGTGCTACAGAAGCGGCTGAAGGCGATCACCCGCGAGATGGGGCTTACCCTGCTGCGCACCGCCCGCTCGCCGATCCTCAACGAAGCGCGCGATTTCGTGACCGGGCTCTACGACGCCAGCGGGCGGATGCTGGAGCAGACCGAATATATTCCGGTGCTGGCCTTCGCCCTGCAACCGGTCTGCGCCCATATCGCGCAAGTATTCGCCGGCGATATCCATCCCGGCGACGTGTTCCTGCACAATGACGTCTTTTCCGGCGGCAACCAGAACAATGACGTCGCCGCCTTCAAGCCGGTGTTCCACAATGACAGGCTGGTGGCCTGGGCCGCCTGCAAGGGCCACCAGGCCGATATCGGCGGCGCGGTGGCCGGGGGCTACAACCCGGAAGCGCGCGAGGTGTGGCAGGAGGCGTTCCGGATTCCCGCGATCAAGGTGATCGAGCGCGGCAAGGTGCGGCGCGACGTGTGGAATCTGATCTTCGCCAATATCCGGCTCAGAATCGTCGAGGAGGATATCCGGGCCCAGATCGGCGGCTGCACGGTGGGCGAGCGCGCCATCCAGGCGCTGTTCGAGCGCCATGGGGCCGCAGTGATCGAGGCCCATGTCGCGCATCTGTTCGATGCCACAGAGCGCATGGTCCGACACGAGATCGCCCAGATCCCCGACGGCGTCTATGAGGGCCGCTCCACCGCCTTCTATGACGGCATCCACGACGGCTCGCGCATGGCGATCAACCTCAAGGTGACGGTCGCCGGCGAGGAAATCTGCTTCGACTTCACCGGCTCCGCCCCGCAAACGCAAGGCTTCGTCAACGCCCCCTATGCCGCCACCGCATCGGCGGTCATTCTCACCTTCCTGATGCTGATCAATCCCGACATTCCCCATAATGACGGGCTGACCCGCGCCATTTCCATCGTCAATCCGCAGGGCTCGTTCCTCAATGCCGCCTATCCGGCGGCAACCACCTTCGGCAATTCGCTGACCGGGCCGACATCGGACGCCATCTTCCGCGCCTTCGCCGGAGCGCTGCCGGGCATGGTCAGCGCGGGTTGGAACCGCATGCTCGGCTTTACCATCACCGGACAGGACCCGCAGCACGGCTACGAGAAATATGTCGATATCCTGTTCATCGCCCTGAAGGGCGGCTCCGGGGCGGTGAAGGGCGCCGACGGCTATGACCATATCGGCCTCATCAACTGCGCCGGCGGCATCCTGGCGCAGGATTACGAGATGTTCGAGCTTCAGGACCCGCACCGCCTCATCCGCCACGAATATGCCACCGATTCGGCGGGCGCCGGGCGCTGGCGCGGCGGGCTCGGCATCGAGACCGAATTCGTCATCGAGGGTGAGAAGGTCATCGGCGTTGCCTTTGGCGACGGGCTGGAGGAGGAAGCGCGGGCCTTCGGCCTTTACGGCGGGCATGCCGGCTCGGCCAACCGGATCGAACTGACCGCCCCCGACGGTGCCGTGCGCCGCGCCAAGGCCAAGCAGATCCTGCGCGACATTGCCCGCGGCAGCATCTTTTTCCAGCATGCCGGCGGTGGCGGCGGCTATGGCGATCCTTTCCAGCGCCCGGCGGCCATGGTGGCGCGGGAGGTGCGCAACGGCGTGGTGAGCGCGCAAGCAGCGCGGCGCGAGTATGGCGTTGCCGTCGATCCGGCAACATGCGCCGTTGACGAGGAGGCGACGGCGGCATTGCGGAAGGGCCAGCCGTGAGCAAGCCGGCCATCGACCATATCGGCGTCATCGTCGCCGACCTCGACCAGGCGCTGGCGCTGATGAAGCTGCTGTTCAAGGCCGCGCCGGCCTATGTCAAGGACCTGCCCGAGGTCGGGCTCAAGGTGGCGGCGATCGAGACTGCCAATGTCACCATCGAGCTGCTGCAATATTGCAGCGGCGGCGACAGCGCTTTCGCGCGCCAGGTCATGGGCGCGGCGCCCGGTCTCAACCACATCTCGGCCCGGGTCGACAACCTCGAGGCGGCGATGGCGGAACTGGCCGAGGCCGGTTTTGCAATCCAGCCCGGCTTTCCGCGCCAGGGCGCCCACGGCCGGGTCGCCTTTTACCAACCCGACGCGGCAACCGGCCTGCTGTTCGAGATCTGCCAGCCGGACAAGGACGTCGCGCCGTGAGCGGGGGCGCGGACAGGCGACTGTGGAACCCGGCGGCCGAGGCCATGAGCGCGGACGAGATGCGCGCGCTGCAACTGGCAAGGCTGAAGCGGCAACTGGCCTATAACCATGCCAATGGCCCCTTTCACCGCGAAAGATTCAAGGCGGCCGGCGCCAGGCCGGAGGATATCCACTCATTTTCCGATTTCGCGCAGCTGCCGCTGATGGACAAGGAAGCCCACCGGCAGGCACAGGCGCGCGGGCTGGAGGAGTTCGGCGATCCCTTCGCCCTGTTCGGCTGCGCGCCGCGCGAAAAGATCGTGCGCATCAACGCCACTTCCGGCACGACAGGTGAGCCGACGCTTTATGGGCTGACTGCCCATGATGTCGGCGTCGTCAACGAGATGCATGCGCGAAAATACTGGCGCGCCGGCATGCGGCCTGGCGGCGTCATGCTCCAGGCGCTTTCGCTGAGCATGTTCACCGGCGGGCTGCCCCTGAGCCAGGGCATCCAGCACATGGGGGCCTGCGTGGTGCCGGTCGGAGTGGAAGGCGGCACGGCGCGGGTGATCCAATTCGCGCGGCTGACCAAGCCCGAGGCGCTGATCGCGACACCGTCCTTTGCCCGCCACCTGATCGAGGAATGCGAAAAGCTCGCCGGCGTTCCGGCGCGCGCGCTCGGCATCAAACGCTTCTTTTCCGCCGGCGAGGCCGGCGGCGGCGATCCGGAAATTCGAGCCATGCTGGCCCAAGGGCTGGGGGCGCGGATCTTCGACCATACCGGCGGCGGCCACGCCTTTCACGCCATCTCCTGCGACCAGCCGCCGGGCGAATTCAAGGGCCTGCACCTGGTCTCAGAGGACCATTGCCTGCTCGAACTGGTGGACCCGGACAGCAAGGCGGGCGTCGAGATCACCGACGGCGCGCGCGGCGAGATGGTGTGGACCTTCCTCGGCTGGGAAGGCGGCCCCTTCATGCGCTACGCCATGGGCGATGTTGTCGAGATCGCGACCGATCCCTGCCCTTGCGGGCAACCGGGGCCGCGCATCCGCATCATCGGGCGGGCCGACGACATGCTTATCGTCAAGGGGGTCAATGTCTATCCCCAGGCGATCGCCGGCGTGATCGCCGGTTTCCGGCCCCGCATCACCGGCGCTTTTCGCATTGTGCTCGGCAAAGCCGGACCTTCGGTTTCCCCGCCGCTGCGCATCCGCCTGGAGCGCGGCGAGGCGCTGGCGGCGCAGGACCTGGGCGCGCTGGAGAAGGAAATGCTGGAGCGCTTCCGCGCCGAGCTGCACATCCGCCCGCGCCTTGAATGGACGGACCCCCGGTCGCTGCCGCGCGAGGCAATGAAGACGCGGCTGGTGGTGATCGAGGCCAGGCCGGGAGGTTAAACGCTATTCGGCGCCCCTATTCGGCGCCCCTATTCAGCGCCATGGGCCTCGGCGGCAAAATCGCCCTCGGGAATGCCGACAGCGATCAGCGCCGGGTAGTGGCGGCGGAACGAGGCCAGGATCTCGTCGGCGGGAACATCGGCATAGGTGCCGCGCTGGGCGAGATATTCCATGCGCTTGCGGCCCAGGGCATCGAAGGGCTGGAACAGGGAATCGGTCCGGCCGTCAAATTCCAGCGGCACCAGGCCGGCGCGCTCGCACAGCGCGGCGTCAAAGGCCGGCGTCGCCTTGACCCAGCGCCCCTCCAGCTTCAGATCGGTATAGGAGTGCCAATAGAAGATATTGGTCTGGACCAGATCCTGAAGGCGCTTGGAGGTGATGTGGTTCTGTACATCGGCATAGCCGGTGCGCGCGGGAATGCCGACCGCACGTGCGGCGGCGGCGAGCAGCGCCGCCTTGCCGACGCAAAAACCGCGCCCCAGCGCCAGCACGTCGCTGGCGCGGTAGGTGCCCATGTCGGTGTAGTCGAGATAAGGCTCATAGGCGATCCGGTCGCGCACGGCGAGATAGAGCGCCAGGGCCTGCTTGAGCGGATCGCGCTCCCCGCCCACGGTTTCGCGGGCAAATTCGATCACGGCTGGATGGGCGGAATCGATATAGTCGCCGCTGGAGAGATAGTCCGGTTCCGCGTCCATGAAGTCTTCTCCTTATACGCCCAACTCTTCGCGATCCTACCCTATTGCCGCCGCGCGGCAACCGGACGGCGCGTAAAACCAGAGCCCGTACCCATCAAAAGCGGCTGCGTCGAGCGACGTTGCAATGACAGCTCCTTGGGGCTTTCCTAATCTTGCCGAGATTGATCGAGATAAGTCTGCGGCATGGCCGGTCTATCGCCATCCTCGACGCTGGTACAGAAGCCGAGTTCCATTTTTTCGGGCGCCGCATTGCCGTCAACGGCTTGCGCCTTGGCGGCCGGTTTGCCAGGCGGTGCTTCTCTTCAGGGTGCAGCAGTCAGACGCTTTAGGCCTTCCTTGCTTTCCTCCATGGACGGGTCCAGCTCGAGTGCTTTCCTGTAGTCGGAAATTGCCTTGTCCTTCTGACCCATGACCTCGTAAATGTGAGCCCGCGTATCATAGGAATCGGCGTCCTTCGCGTCCAATTCGAGCGCCTTGTTCGCATCGGGCAAGCCCTGCTCAGCCTTGCCCCATTTGAAGTAGCTCCAGGCACGATTATTGTAGGCGTCAGGATCCTTCGGGTTGAGCTTGATGGCTTTGTCATAGTCTGCGATGGCGCGGTCATATTCACCCTTTTCGCGGTAGGCCAAGCCGCGGTTGTAATAGGCGTCGGCGTCATCCGGGTCGAGCTTGATGGCTTTGTCATAGTCGGCAATGGCGCGGTCATACTCACCCTTATCGTCGTAGGTCATGCCGCGGTTGAAATAGGCGTCGGCATCCTTCGGGTCGAGTTTGATCGCCCGATCATAGTCGGCGATGGCGTGGTCATAGTCGCCCTTGTCGCCGTAGGCCAGGCCGCGGTTGAAGTAGGCTTTGGCATCCTTCGGGTCGAGCTTGATGGCTTTGTCATAGTCGGCGATGGCGCGATCATAATCACCCTTTTGGCGGTAGGCTATGCCGCGGTTGTTGTAGGCAACGGAACGGTCATAATTGTCGAGCTTTCCAGACTTCAGCAGGCGTGTACACGCGGATATGACGGCATCAGCATCATCGCCCTCGCACAAGTTCCAAAGCTTCTCGCTTTGGGCCACAGCTTGTGCCGGTGCTGATAGCAGCAAGAGAGAAATCACCAGAATTCTGAACATGATAGCCGCCCCAGTTTTCAGACACGCCGCCAATTGGCCGGAAGCCATGACCTCAAGAACCTTCGACAAAATGCCGGGCAGCAATGCGCCGCAGGATAATATCCTAGCTGGTATTACTACGATCGGGGGGAAGATTCAGCGACGCAGATATGGGGGAATGACAGCCGATGGACCGATGCGGATCGAACCGCGGGCCAGAGCCACAATTCAAGCTTCAAGAGGAGCCTCGGCCATTCGATCCGCCAGACCGCTGCGGCCCGCACGCGACTTCACAAACCGCTTTTGCCGCTGGTCGCGTGTCTACAAGTCCTCGTCCTAGCCTTCGATGAAGCGGTAATACCCTTGCGCGCGAAGCTTGCAGGCCGGGCAGGCGCCGCAGCCATGGCCCCAGTCGTGGCGCTCGCCGCGGGTGCCGAGATAGCAGGTATGGCTGTCCTTTACGATGAGGTCGACCAGGGCCCGGCCGCCGAGATCCAGCGCCATTTGCCACGCGCCGGCCTTGTCGATCCACATCAACGGGGTTTCCAGGACGAAGCGGGTTTCCATGCCGAGATTGAGCGCCACCTGGAGAGCCTTGATGGTGTCGTCGCGGCAATCGGGATAGCCGGAGAAATCGGTTTCGCACATGCCGCCGACGATATGGCGCAGGCCGCGGCGATAGGCCAGCGCGGCGGCGAAGGTCAAAAAGACGATGTTGCGCCCCGGAACGAAGGTGTTGGGCAAGCCGTGTTCGCCGATCTCGATCTCGACCTGGCGGGTCAGCGCGGTATCGGAAACCTCGCTCAAAGCGCCCAGAGCGAGGGTGTGGTCCTCACCGAGACGCGCCGCCCAGCTAGCCTTGAGCGCCGAAATTCCGGAGCGCAGTTTCGCCCGGCAGTCCAGTTCGACCCGGTGCCGCTGGCCATAATCGAAACCCAGGGTTTCGACCCGGGAATGGCGCTCCAGCGCCCAGGCCAGGCAGGTGGTGGAATCCTGGCCGCCGGAAAACAGCACCAGCGCGCCGTCACCAGCGCTATCGGCTTGCGGACGGGCCATCATCTAGCGGCCGTCATATTCGACCCGGCACATATCCGTCTCGTGAAGGACTACCTTCGACAGCAGCGGCAAGGCCGGCGCGGCGCGCCGCCACACCCAGACGGCGATGTTTTCCGCCGTCGGGTTTTCCAGTCCCTCGACCTCATTGAGGATCTGATGGTCGAGGGTTTCCAGCAGGGGCGCGAAGACATGCTCGACGTCAAAGAAATCGACGACAAGGCCGCTGGCCGGATCGACATCGCCCTCCAGCTCCAGCTCGATGCGGTAGGAATGACCATGGATGCGATGGCAGCGATGGGTTTGGGGAACCCTGGGCAGGCGGTGCGCCGCCTCGAAGGTGAATGCCTGGACAATCTTCATTCTGTTCCGATCAGCTCACGCGTTTGCAGGCCCGGCCGCCAGCGCGGCATTTCAAGACGCACGGCGATGGCGGCAGCGGCGGCGGACTGCCGGTCCGGCCTGGCCCCGGCAGCCCATGGCGGTTTCACTTAAGCGCTCCGCGGCCTCCTGGCAATCCTCGACCGGCGGCGGCGCCGCAGCGGGCCTCGTTGCCGGCCAGGGCGTGTTTTGTGGGAGACTTGGGACGGCCGATCTGGCTATCTTCGCCGGGCCGGCAAATCGGCCGGCTTGCGCGCGCGGCCGGCCCCGGCGCCAAACAACCAACAAGAGGCATCAATGGCCCAGACGTCCTACATACTGACCACCGCCTGCATCGACCGGCCCGGAATCGTCGCCGCGCTGTCGACGGCGCTTTTCAAGCATGGCTGCAACATTCTCGATTCGCAGCAATATGACGATCTGGAAACCGGCCGGTTCTTTGCCCGCATCGTATTCACGCCCGGCGCGGGCGAAGGGGGCGAAGCGGCGCTGGAAGAAGTGCTGGCACCGGTTTTCGAGCGCTTCGCCATGAGCTGGGGGCTGCGCGACCAGAGCCGGCGGCGAAAGGTCATGCTGCTGGCATCGAAATTCGACCATTGCCTGGCCGACCTGCTCTATCGCTGGCAGACCGGGGAACTGGAGATGGAAATCGCCGGCATCATCGCCAACTACCCGCGCGAAACCTATGTCCATCTCAATTTCGCCGGAGTGCCATTCCACTATCTCCCGGTCAACAAGGAGAGCCGCGACACGCAGGAACAGCAGATCAAGTCGCTGGTCGACGAGACGGGAAGCGAGCTGGTGGTGCTGGCGCGCTACATGCAGATCCTGTCAGACGATCTGTCGACCTGGCTGGCGGGGCGCTGCATCAATATCCACCATTCCTTTCTGCCCGGCTTCAAGGGCGCGCGGCCCTATCATCAGGCGCATCAGCGCGGCGTGAAGCTGATCGGCGCCACCGCCCATTACGTCACTCCCGATCTCGATGAGGGACCCATCATCGAGCAGGATGTCGAACGGGTCAGCCACCGCGACAGCGGCGCCGATCTGGTGCGCAAGGGACGCGACATCGAAAGGCGGGTGCTGGCGCGCGCGGTGCGCTATCACCTTCAGGACCGGGTTTTTCTCAATGGCAGCAAGACCGTGGTGTTTCCCGAATAGGCGCTGCCCGGGCGCGCAACCATTGAATATCGCTCGCCGGGGTCCCAACTGTCTGTTGCCCTCCATCATGTTTTCACCTATGTCCGGTGGCCTATGAGCAGTCGAACCGACTTGCAGCAGTGCTGGAAAGCGGCCGGAAGGCGCCGCAGGCTGATCGCCTGGGCCGGTTTGCTCGCACTTGCATTGCAGCTGGCGGCACCTCTTGTTCACGGGCTGATGGCTTCGGCCCTGGCGGACAGCGAATTTTCCGGTTACCCCGGCGCCGTGATCTGCTCTGCGGCAGCGCAGGCCAGCGGCCACGAAACCAATCCTGCCGTCCCGCAGGCGCCTTCGGACAAGCCGCTGTCCTGCACGCTGTGCCTGGTGTGCCAGGCTGGCGCGCCTGGCGCCAAGCTGATCCCGTCATTCCTTGCCATCCTGTTGCCGGAAAACGGCAAAATCGGGCAGCCTGCCGCCCTTGCGGTGACATTGCGCCCGCGCTCCATCACGGAGATGCCGCCGCCCTCAAGGGCACCGCCTTTCCTCGCCTGACCAGCGGCTCGCGCACGGCGCGAGCGAAAATCCGCTGTTTCGCGCCCGTGGCCGGCAATGATGCCGGCGGCGGCCAGTCCGCACCGGGCCGACAGCGCGACAGGACAAGCGAAAGGAATTGAATCATGAAAATACTATATGCGGCGGCGGCCGCTATTGCCGCCCTCATTGCGGTATCGGCACCGGGACTTCACGCCGAGGGCATGAAAGCGGGGCCTCTTGAATTGTCGGACGCCTGGGCCCGCGCATCCTCCGGACATGAGGGCAATGGCGCCGCCTATGTGACCATCGCCAATCATGGCGGCGAAGCCGACCGCCTGATCGGCGCCAAGTCGGACATTGCCGAAAAAACCGAGATCCATAACAATCTCATGGAAGACGGCATCATGAAGATGCGCCGGGTCGAGAGCATCGACCTCCTGCCCGGCGAGAGCGCCAGGCTGCAACCGGGCGGCTACCACATCATGTTCATCGGCCTGCACAAGCCGCTCGAGGACGGCGCCAGCTTTCCGCTGACGCTGGTATTCGAGAAGGGCGGCGAGGTCGCGCTCGAGGTTCCGGTGAAGAAGATTGGTGCCGGCGGCGCAATGAAAATGAACCACTAGACCGAAATTCGGAGTGATTTTGGCCGCCGGGATACCTCCTTTTCTGGCGGCCGCACTCCGGCTTCCCGGGGGGCGAGCCAGATGCGGTCCTGCCCGCATCGCATCGGGCCCCCCCGGGCTGGCCGGTCCGGCAATCCGGCCGGAGGCGGCAAGGCATGAGGGGGGAAGGACATCCCATGGCACGTATCATTATCTATTCGGCGCTGGCGCTGTTTCTCGTTTTCACCGGATACCGGATGCTGAATGAAGGCCGGCCCAGCCTTGGAACGCTTCGCGACATGGCGAGCGCGCCTTTCACGCCCAAGCAGACGCACCCCTTCACCCTGACCGACCACAACGGGCAGAAGGTGAGCGACAAAAGCTTTCGCGGCCAGTTCCTGCTGGTCTTTTTCGGCTATACGCATTGCCCTGATGTCTGTCCCACCGGGCTGCTGGTGATGTCACAGGCCATGGACCTTCTCGGGGCCGACGCGGCCAGGGTGACGCCGCTGTTCATCACCGTGGATCCGGCGCGCGATGGCCCGGAGCAACTCAAGGACTATGTCGCCAATTTTCACCAAAGGCTGGTCGGGCTGACGGGAAGCGAGGCGCAGATCGAGGATGCCGCCAAGGCCTATAACGCGCGCTATGTACGCCTCGACGGCGAGGACGGCGACAAAGAGAACTACTTCATGGGGCATACCGCGACCACCTATCTGACCGGCCCCGACGGCGTGGCGCTGACCAGCTTTGGCCATGAAACCTCGCCCGAGGACATGGCGGCGGAGATCCGCAAATTCTTGTAACGATCAGCGCCGGGCGAGGATGGCGGCCAGGTCATCATGAAGAATGGCGTTGCTGGCGAGAATGTCCGAGCTGGCGAGCAAGGGGCGCGGCGCGGTATCGAAAGCTGTCACCCGGCCGCCTGCTTCGGTGATCAGAAGCGCGCCGGCGAGGGTATCCCAGGGACTCAATGCCTCCTCGCAGAAGGCATCGAGCCAGCCCCTGGCGACATAGGCCAGCACCAGCGCCGGCGCGCCGGTGGTGCGCACATCGCGGGCGACGGCGACGAACTGGCGCACGCGCCAGGCGAAATTGTCGAGCACCGCCGGATCCTCCGACTGCACCTGGGTCGCCAGGATGGCGCCGCGCAGGCCGGCGGTCGCGGAAACCGCCATGGGCTGGCCATTGTGAAAGGCGCCTTCGCCGCGCACGGCGGTGAACAGGTCGTCATGGCGCGGGTCGTAGACCACCGCCAGGGCGACGCCGCCGCCATCGCAATAGGCAATGGCGACGCAGTAGAAAGGAAATCCGTGGGCATAGCTGGCGGTGCCGTCGAGGGGGTCGACGACCCATAGCGAGCCGCTTTCGATATCGCCGACGGTGCCTTCCTCGCTCAAGATCGCGTCATCGGGAAAGGCGGCGGCCAGCACCTCGACAATGGCCTCGTGGGAATGCAGGTCGATTTCGGTGACGACGCTCATGCGCGACTGCGTTTTTTCGCGCACATCGAAGCCGCGCCCGTGGCCGCGATTCAGGATGCCGCCGGCGGCGCGCGCGGCGGCGATGGCGGTTTGCAGGCGCTCCCTCATCCTTTGCCCCGGTCGTTGCTTGCCCCGGATCGCCCGGCCGTTGTGGCCGGCCCCGTAATAGGGGAACGGTCTTTAGCCTGCCACTTGCGGTCGGCGAAGGCGCGGACGGTGAAAGGCGCGGCGGGCTAGACTTGCCCGCCCACGGCGCGGGCCTGCAGCCGGTCCCATTCGGCATCGGTTTCCGCCTGCAGACCGGCGATCTGGTCCGCCGACAGGTGGCGGTAGCGCTTCTGTTCCTTCAGATAGGTTTCCACGCTCTGGCTCCGGGTCCCGACGCTGAGGCGGTAGTCCACCCCGTCGAAAACCTCGAAGAGCGGGAAGACACCCGATTCCACCGCCTTGCGCGCCGTGCGCACGGCGGCGTTATCGGGCAGCCCCCAGCCGGGAAGGCAGGGCACGAGGACGATGATGACCTTGGTGCCACGGATCGATTTGGCCTTTTCCACCTTGGCGGCAAGATCGTTGAGATGGGACGGACTGACGGTGGCGATATAGGGAATGCGATGGGCGGCAAGGATCTCGATGAGATTCTTCTTGCGCGTCGTCTTGCCCGCCGGGGTGCTGCCGGTGACCGCGTTTTTCGGCGTCGAGGAACTCTTCTGCCCCCCGGTGTTCATGTAACCCTCGTTGTCGAAGCAGATATAGAGGATGTCCTCGTTGCGCTCGGCCGCCGAGGACAGGGCCTGAAGGCCGATATCATAGGTGCCGCCATCGCCGGCAAGGCAGATTACCGTGGTGTCCGGCTTGCCCTGTGCCAGCAGGGCGCGCTTGATGCCGCTGGCCGATGCGGCGCCGGATTCCAGCGTGGTGTGAAAGACCGGAATCTTCACCGCGCTCATCGGGTAGCCGCCGCAGATGACGGCGGAGCACGACGGCGACACAACGCCGATCGCATCCTTTCCCACCGTGTTGAGGATGACCCGCAAGGCCAGCGCCTCGACACAGCCGCCGCAAGCGACATGCCCGGAAGAAAACTGGCCCTCGTCCTGGTATTTGATCAGTTCCATGGCTTCATTCCACCCAGACCGGTCCGACGACCGGTTCTTTGCCCGAAAATTCGCTGACCAGCTGCTCGATCCTGCCCGGCGCGACATTGACGCCGCCAACCCCGGTGAGCAGGCCGTGGAGACGCGGCGCGCCGGCCAGACCGTAAAGCGCGCTTTTCAGCTCCTGGTGCAGAACGCCGCCGGTGCCGGGCGAATAGTTGCGGTCGAGCACCAGGGCGCATGGCACGCCGGCCAGCGCCTCGCGCAGCGCGGCGACGGGCAGCGGGCGGAACAGCCTGACTTTCAGCATGCCCACCGCGACCCCCTTGTCACGCATTTCGTCCACGGCGTCGCGCACCGTGCCACACATCGAACCCATGGTGACAATCACCACCTCGGCGTCCTCGGTGCGGTAGAATTCCAGCGGGCCGTAGCTGCGCCCGGTGAGGGCGCCCCAGTCGCGCCCGGCGTCGATGACGAGATCGTTGACCGTCTGCATCGAGGCGTCCAGTTCCCGCCGGCTGCGGTTCCAGTTGGCCTGGTCGTTGGGCGCGCCAAAGGAACGGCCGATCTCGGTATCGAGGCGGATATCGCTCCTGAAGGCGGGGAGGAATTCGTCGACCAGGGACTGGGAGGGTACATCCACCGGCTCGACGGCATGGGAGACATAAAAGGCGTCATGGCTGATCATGACCGGGATCCTGGCGGTTTCGGCAACGCGGAAGGCCTGGATGACGCTGTCGAGGGATTCCTGCGGCGTTTCGCTATAGAGCTGGATCCAGCCGGTATCGCGCTGGGCCAGGCTGTCGAGCTGATCGGGCCAGAAGCCCCAGGGCGCGGCGGGGGTGCGGTTGACATTGCACATGACGATCGAGGCCCGGGCGCCGGAGGCGTAGTGCAGCAATTCGTGCATCAGCAGCAGGCCCTGGGACGACGTGGCGGTGAAGACCCGCGCTCCGGTCAGCGAGGCTGAAATGCAGGCCGACATGGCGGAATGCTCCGATTCCGGCGTCAGCAGTTCGGCCGCGATCTGCCCTTCCGCCTGCAACTCGGTGATCTTTTCAAGGATCGGCGTCTGCGGGGTGATCGGATAGACCGGTATGACGTCCGGGCGGGCCAGCCGGACGCCGTGGGCCACTGCGTGATTGCCGCTCAAAAGCAGGCCGTTGGCATTTCCGTGCATCTGTCTACCCCCGGGTGTCTTCGTACATCATGACCGAGCCGGTCGGGCACTCCTCGACGCAGAGGCCGCAGCCCTTGCAATAGTCGGTCTTGACCTCGTAGCCGTGCTCGAGCTTGGTGATCGCCATATCCGGACAATAGAAATAGCAGTTGTCGCAATAGATGCAGGTGCCGCAGCTGAAGCAGCGGCTGGCCTCGGCCAGCGCCGCGGCGCGGCTCAGGCCCTGCTGCACTTCGCCAAAACCTTCAAGCCGCTCGGCGACCCCGGCGGTGGCGGCGATATTGCGGGCAACCGGCGGATAGTAGTGGGTGTTGATCTCGCTGAAGGGCACTTCCGGCCCTTTGGCGCCAGCGGCGCCGTCCGCCTCGGCGCCGATAAAGCGGGCGATTCCGGCTGCCGCCTCCTTGCCCATGCCGACCGCCTGAGTCACGAAGCGATCCATGGACGCGACATCGCCGCCGGAGAAGATTCCGGCAGCGCTGGTCTGCCAGGACCCGTCGGTGGCGACAAGCGGTCCGGCGCTGTCGATGAGCCCGCTCCAGCGCGAGGTGTCGGCATTCTGGCCGATCGAGGGAACGACCGCGTCGGCGGCAAGCTCGAACTCGGTGCCCGCCATGGGCGCGAGCGAGAATTCGCCGCGCTTGTCGCCGGGCTTGAAATCGACGCGGATGCAGCTGAGCGTCAGGCCGCCGGCCCCGGCATCGAGCGACTTCATCATGGCGCCGGTTACGAATGTGATGCCTTCCTCCAGCGCTTCGTCGACCTCCACCCTTTGCGCCGGCAGCAAGTGCTCCGGCTCAAGGGCGAGCACCGTGACCTCTTTGCCGAGCCGGCGCGCCGTGCGCGCGACATCCATGGCGGCGCTGCCGCCGCCGACGACGACAACGCGGGGGCCGGTCTGGCTCGGCGCGCCGGAATTGGCCGCGGCGAGAAATTCGGCGCTGTCGATGACCCAGGGCTGGGCATAATCGAGGCCGGGCAGAACCTTGGACGAGGTGGCGCCGGTGGCGAGATAGACCGCGTCATGGTCGCGGCGCAGTTTCTCCAGCGCCGCGGCATCGAGAATCTCGCTGTTGAGATGCACTTCGACGCCGAGATCGAGAATACGCTGGACTTCGCCGTCGAGGATCGCCTTGTCGAGGCGGTAGTCGGGAATGCCATAGCGCAGCAGGCCGCCCAGCTGGCCGCGCGATTCGAACAGCACGACGCGCAAGCCCCGGCGGCGCAGCTGATAGGCCGCCGACAGCCCCGCCGGGCCGCCGCCGACGATCGCCACCGACTGGCCGCGCTCGGCCGCCGGAGCATCGAAGCGCCAGCCCTCGGCCAGGGCGCTGTCGCCGACAAAGCGCTCCAGGCTGCAAATACTCACCGTTTCGTCATGGAACTGGCGGTTGCAGGCGCTCTCGCAAGGGTGATGGCAGATGCGCCCGGCAATGGCCGGGAAAGGATTGTTGTCGACGAGCGTTTCCCAGGCGGCGCGGTAGTCCTGTTTGCCGACATGGCGGATCCACTCGGCGATGCGCCCGGAAACCGGGCAGGCGCCAAGGCAGGGCGAAGGCAGGTTGCGATAGTCGGGCATGGCGCTGCGCCATGTTCCGGTGAGCCGCGACTGGGAAGACTGGGTCGTCCAAAGGGAAGATTGCAGTAGATTCATCGCTCCGCTTTCCCGCTAGATGGCGCCGCGCGCCTGGTCGTAGGCATATTGGCAGGCGGCGATATTCTGCTGTTTCTTGGCCGGTGCCGTCTGCTCGATGACGCCGCACATGGTCTTGATGCCGGGTTGGTCCAGGGTGGCGACAAAGGCGCCCAGAAGCGCGGAATTGACCACCTTGCCCATGTCGAACCTGCGCGCGATCTCGGCGCCATTCACGGTGACAATCCGGTAGTCGCCAAGGGCGTCAAAAGCGTCCCGGCCCTTGGCGGTATTGACCACGATCACGGTTTCGCTGTCGACGTTGCGCAGGAAATTGGCGTCGAGCAGGCTGCCGTCGAAACACAGCATGGCCGAGGCGCGCTCGATGTTGCAGCGCCGCCGCACCGGCTTGTCGTCGACCCGGATCGAGGAGGTGACCGGCGTGCCGCGCCGTGCCCCGCCATAGGTGGCAAAGGTCTGGACGAACTTGCCCTCGGCATAGAAGGCCTGCGCCAACTGGTTGCCGGCGGTCTGTGCGCCCTGGCCGCCTCGGCCGAGTATGATGATCTCGCGCATCAACCTGAATCCCCCCGTGTTCCGATTATCGCCTCACCCTGCCCTTGCGGCGCCCCGGCGGCCTGGCACTGGCCGGGCCCGACCGGGCCCGCATTGGTGGGCGCCAGCGCAAGAATATGGCCGCGTATGTGGTCTGCCGCCGGCCCATTCCATACTTTAGAAATATTCAAAGTTAATCAGTCCCTTACGCCCCCTCACGCCGGGTCAAGACTTTGAAGCGATCGCCGCGCCAAGGCAACAGATTTACGTTTTGTCGCGTCACTATGCCCGCTTCATGGCTGGCAATGGCGCAGAAGCTGGCCGCGCACCCAGCGGTGCACCTTGTCGGTATCGAGACGGCGGTGCCAGATCAGCTGGTGAGACATCGGCTCGATGTCGAAGGGCAGCGGATGGGTGGCAAGGGCGAAATGGTCGGCAAAATAGGACGCGGTGCGCCGCGTGAAGACCCCGATCAAATCGCTTTGCCTCAGCAGGCTCGGCACGAGGGTAAAATTTCCAAGCGATATGCGCGCGATCCGTTCGCGCCCAATGCGCGCCAGCATGGTGTCGAAGGCCGCCTTCCGGTCGCCGCCGGAACTGACGACGAGATGGGGAAACGACAGCAGGGCGTCGATGTCGAACGGCTTGCGGCGGTCCTTGATCGGGTGATCCGGCCGGCACAGGCAGACAAGTTCCTCGCTGAAGGCGGGACTGCTCATGATCCGGGGCGGCAACTGGTCGAACCAGCCCAGGGCAAGGTCGATTTCCTGGCTTTCGATCAGGCGAATGGCGTGGTCGCGGTCGCTGGTGCGCAAATCGATCGATATGCCCGGCGCGAGCCTGGCCAGTGCGCCGAGAAAGGGCAGAAATACCGGCAGGCTGAGCCGGTCCGGGGCGCCAATGGCAAATTGCGCCGTGCTGGTTGCCGGATCTAGATCGGCGGCGCGGGAAAGGGATCGTTGCGTTGTCAGCATGATCTCTTCGGCGGCACGGCCCAATTCTTCGGCCCGCGGCGTCGGGATCAGGCCGCCCGGCGTGCGCACGAAAAGCGGGTCATCGAATTGTTCGCGAAGGCGCTTGAGCGCGTTGGATATGGCCGATTGGGTCTTGCCCAGCCGTTCGCCGGTGCGGGTGACGCTGCGTTCCTCCATCAGGGCGTGAAGGACGATGAAAAGGTTCATGTCGAAGTTTCGCAGCATGCCGGCAGCGCCTAATATATTAATTTGAATGATGATATACATAAATACCATTGATTTGCAAAATGTTTGGCCGCTACCTAATCTCAACTTGGAATAAAAATAACGTCTGCTGGTGAGGTCCCCTTGCTCCCGTTTGTCGACGGGAACCGCCTGCAACCGATCCGGCGCGCCGCTATTTGCCCGAGGAACCCCGAATGACGCTCGAGCAGACCCCCGCGCGGCTCACCAATTGGGTGATCGCGGCCTTGTCCACGGCGATGTGCGTGGCCTGCATCTTGTGGAATATCGAAGCGCCGACGCGCCTCGGCGTGGCCGTCCTGACCCAGCAATACATGGCCCTGCAATTGGGGCTGGCGTTGACAATCGCCTATCTGCGCTTCGGTTTTACCGGCAAGGCGAAGACGCGGATCGGCTGGTTCGACGGCGCCATCGCGGCCATTGCCTTCATGACGCTTCTCTATGCGGCCTGGGATTTTTCCTGGCTCCTGAGCGAGCAATTCTACCGCCCCTGGCAGATCACCGTGATCGGCACGGTGGTGACGATCACGGTGATGGAAGGCATCCGGCGCCGCGCCGGATCGATGCTCTTTGCCATCGTCGCGGTGTTTCTCGTCTATGCCCTGTTCGCCGACCAGGTGCCCGGCCGCCTGATCGGCAAGGAACTCAGCCCGGTGCGGCTGGTGCAGTATATCGGCTTTGATTCCAGCGCCGTCTTTTCCTCGCCGCTGGCGGTGGGAACAATCATCGTTCTGCTGTTCGTCTTCTTCGGCCGGCTGCTGTTCGCCGCCGGCGGAGGCGCCTTTTTTACCGATCTCGCCATGGCGGCGACCGGCAGGTCGCGGGGCGGCAGCGCCAAGATCTCGGTCGTCGGTTCGGCGCTGTTCGGCTCGATCTCGGGCAGCGCGGTGTCGAATGTGGTGACCACCGGGGTGGTGACCATCCCGCTCATGGAGAAGGGCGGCTATTCCAGCCGCGACGCCGGCGCGATCGAGTCCGTCGCCTCGACCGGCGGCCAACTGACGCCGCCGATCATGGGCGCTGCGGCCTTCCTGATGGCCGAGTTTCTCGACATCTCCTACATGGCGGTGGCGGCGGCAGCCCTGCTCCCGGCGGCGCTCTATTATTTCAGCGTATTCCTACAGGTCGACCTCATTGCCGGGCGCGACCATATCCGCTCCAGCGACAGCGACAGCCTGACCGTGGGCGAGGTCCTGGGCGCGGGCTGGCATTTCGCGCTGCCCTTCGGAGTGCTGCTGGCCGCGCTCTTCTGGTGGCGGATCGACCCTGAGGACAGCGCCCTGCTGGCCTCGATCGCCATCGTCGTGGTGGGCTTCCTGCGCGGCTATCGTGGCCAGCGCCTGACCCTGCCGGCGCTCGGGCGCGTGTTCGTCGAGACAGGAACCTCGATGGTCGACCTGATCCTCGTCGTCGCCGCGGCGGGCTTCGTCATCGGCGTGCTCAATATTACCGGGCTGGGCTTCGCCCTCACCCTGGTTCTGGTGGATACCATCGGTTCAAACGTCATCCTGCTGCTTTTCATGTCGGCGCTGATCTGCATCGTCCTTGGCATGGGAATGCCGACATCCGGCATCTATGTCCTGCTCGCCGCGCTGGTCGCGCCATCGCTGGTCAAGGCCGGCATCGAGCCGATCGCGGCCCATCTCTTCATTCTCTATTTCGGCATGATGTCGATGATCACGCCGCCGGTGGCGCTGGCCGCCTTCGCGGCGGCGACCATCACCAAGGCGGATCCGCTGGCGACCGGCTTTGCCGCCATGCGCATCGGCTGGGCCTCGTTCATCCTGCCTTTCGTCTTTGTCGCCTCGCCCGCGCTTCTCCTCGAGGGCAGTTGGGGCGAGATCGCGGCGACATTCTCGCTGTCGATCGCCGGCATCGGAGCGGTGACGGCGGCAATGGTGGGGTTCTGGAGCCGGCCACTCGGGCTGGCGGCGCGCGCCGCGCTGATGCTGCTCGGCGTGATGGCGCTGCCGCTCGGCTTTGTGCCGGGCGCCGAGGCGCTGCACATTCCCTCGGCCATGGCGGTGGCCGCCATTATCGCCGGACTCACCATTCGCGGCGCGCGGCGCGCGCCAAGCGGCGGCAGCTCGAAAACTGTATGAAACGGTGCGGCAAGGCACCAGAGAGAAGGGAGAGAAACATGAAGACCTTGAAAAGAACCATCGCCGCGGGGCTTGCCGCCCTTGCGCTGTCGGCCACGGCGGTGTCGGCGCAAGTGGTGACCATCGCCACCGGGGCCCAGGGATCGCTGGCCTATAATTCCGGCCAGGCGGTCGCCAAGGTGGCGAATGATGTGGGAATCGTCGCGCGTACCCAGCCGCTGGTCGGCTACCTGCCGCTGCTCGACAGCGGCGAGATCGATTTCGGCTTTTCCAACGGTGTCGAGGCCGAATACGCCCTGACCGGCACCGGGAATTATGACCGCGCCACCCCCAATCTGCGGCTGGTCGGGGTCATGTTTCCGCTGCGCACCGGGATCATGGTCCCGGCCGATACCGGAATCGCCACGATCTCGGACCTCAAGGCACAGACGGGCAAGCTTCGCATCGCCTCCGAATATACCTCCTCGACGATCATTCCCTATTATATCGGCGGCGCGCTCGCCAATGGCGGGATGACCTATGACGACTTCCAGAAGGTGCCGGTGGCAAGCTTCGTCGCCGGGATCCACGCGCTGGGCGACGGGCTGGTCGATATCGCGCTGGTCAGCCTCAATGCCGGCGCCGGCAAGGAAGCCGAGGTGAAGCTGCAGGGCCGCGGCGGGCTGCAATATGTATCGCTCGACAATTCGCCCGAGGGCCTCGCCGCGTTCAAGAAATTCCTGCCCGCAGGCGACATTATTTCGATGCCCCAGAACGACAATATTCCAGGCCTCAAGAAGGCGGCGAATATCATCCAGATCCCGTGGATGATGCTGACCCATGCCAAGGCGGACGAGGAACTCGTCTACCGAATGACCAAGGCGATCGCCGAAAACAACGAAGCTCTCAAGGCATCGTTCGGCGCCTTTGGCGCCGCCAAGAAGGAAGCAATGGCGCCGGCGAGCAAGGTGGCCTACCACCCCGGCGCGCTGCGTTACTTCAAGGAAGCCGGCATTCCGGTCGGCAACTAGCACCGCGGAACAGCGAGGGGCCGCGCCAGGGCGACCCCTCGCATCGCTGCTCAGGCACGCGGCAAATGCAGGATAAGGAGCGCCGTCACATGATGACCGAGATATCCGCCTCGGACGGGCACAGGCTGGATTGCTGGATCGAACCGGCCAAGGGCGAAAGCCGGGGCGGGATCGTCATAGTCCAGGAAATTTTCGGCGTCACCGACCAGCTCAAGGGCGTGGCGGCGCGTTATGCCGCGCTCGGCTACACCGTCGCCATTCCCGCCCTTTTCGACCGCAAGGAGAAGGGCGCGGTCATTCCTTTCGACCAGGGACCGCGCGGGCGCGACCTGATGCTGGCGGCCGATCTCGACGAGACGATGCGCGATATCGATGCCGCTGTCGGAACGCTGGCCGCACGGGGCGGCAAGGTTGCCGTCATAGGCTTTTGCTGGGGCGGCGGCCTGGCGCTGCGCGCGGCGCAGAAGCTGGATATCGCCGCCGCTGTCGCGTTCTATGGCACCCGCCTTCCGCAATATCTCGATTCACCGCTGCGGGCGCCGCTTCTGGGCCATTTCGGCAGCAAGGACGATCACGTGCCGCCGGAGATGCTCGATGCGGCCAGGGCCTATCTGCCGGACATGCAGATTCACATCTACGAGGCCGGCCACGCCTTTGCCAATGACGCCCGTCCGAGCTACGTCGCCGACGCTGCCGAACTGGCGCATCAGCGCACCGCGGCCTTCCTCGCCGCCAATCTTTCCTGAACGGGCCGGGCGGCGCAGGCGGGAATCAAACGAAAACATCGCGATCACGGGCATCTCCGGTTCGCTGCCGCGCGCGCCCGCACCGCCCCCGCGGAACGCACACGAAAGCTGCCGAGGGATCATATCCTTCGCAAAATACAATGATATCAATTGATTGATGGCGGAGGGGGAGGGATTCGAACCCTCGGTACGCTTGCACGTACAACGGTTTTCGAGACCGCCCCGTTCAACCACTCCGGCACCCCTCCAGGGACGGCGCTGCATCGCGCCGAACGGTGCGCCGCCAATAGCACACAGTTTCGCCGCTGCACAAGGGCGCTGGAGCGTGCAAGACCCCGGGCGCCGGGGGCCCTGCAAATTGTTGACAGGCGGGGCTGCGCGTCTATAGTGCGCCGCGATCCGCGCCGGGGGCTTATGTCTTCGGCGCCCAAAGCGCTGCCCGAGGCATATGAGATCCGCCAGCTTGGACAAGCTGGATGAGATCGGCCGATCAAAGTCCGCGTCCATTCGCGGCGCCGAAGGGTGCGGGTGAAAAATGAGGACGGATTTGGCATGTACGCTGTCATAAAGACAGGCGGCAAACAGTATCGTGTCGCCCCCGACGATATCCTGTCGGTCGAAAAAATCGCTGGCGAAGCCGGCGATATTGTAGAATTTCCCGAGGTGCTGCTGGTCGAAGGCGAAGCCGGGCTGACCCTTGGCGCTCCGCTGGTCGACGGCGCGAGCGTCGCCGCCCAGGTGATCGAGCAGGCGCGCGGGCCCAAGGTCATCAGCTTCAAGAAGAAGCGGCGCAAGCATCAGCGCCGCACGCGCGGCCATCGCCAGATGCTGACTCGGGTCCAGATCACCGAGATCCTGACCGACGGCAAGAAGCCGAGCAAGGCGGCGGCCAAGCCGGCCAAGAAGGCCCCGGCCAAGGCAACCGAAGCGGCCGGCGAGACAGCCGCGAAAAAGCCCGCCGCCAAAAAGGCGCCGGCCAAGAAGGCGGCGGCAAAGAAGTCCGACGACTAGGTTTTTCGCGGGGATCACGACCCCGGATTTAAGGAGATCAGGCCATGGCACATAAGAAGGCAGGCGGCTCGTCCCGCAACGGACGCGACACAGCCGGTCGCCGGCTGGGCGTGAAGAAGTTTGGCGGCGAACAGGTCGTTCCCGGCAATATCATCGTCCGCCAGCGCGGCACCAAGTGGCATCCCGGTACCAATGTCGGCATCGGCAAGGACCACACCATCTTTGCCCTGACCGAGGGCAAGGTGGCGTTCCGCACCAAGGCCAAGGGGCGCACCTATGTTTCGGTGGAGCCGGCGGCGCAGGCAGCGGAATAGGCGCGGCGCCACCAGTTTTGAGTTCGCCGGCGTCTCATTGAACCGGCGGAGCCGAAAAGGCCGCACAAGGGGGAGATGAGACAGTCATCTCCCCTTTTTCTTTGCGCCGCAGCCAGTTTCGGCTAGAGCATATCGGGGGAAAAGCGGCCATTTCGCCGAAGTAAAAGGCGCCGGGCGAAAGCGCGGGCGCGGGATTTAGCGCGATGAAGTTCCTGGACGAAGCCAAGGTCTATGTCCGCTCCGGCGATGGCGGCGCCGGCAGCATCGCGTTCCGGCGCGAGAAATTCATCGAATTCGGCGGCCCGGACGGCGGTGACGGCGGGCGCGGCGGCGATGTCGTCGTCGAATGCGTCAATGGCCTCAATACCCTGATCGATTTTCGCTACCACCAGCATTTCAAGGCCGCGCGCGGCGGCCATGGCATGGGCAAGAACCGGAGCGGCGCCGGCGGCAAGGACGCCGTGCTCAAGGTCCCGGTCGGCACCCAGATTCTGGAAGACGACCGCGAGACGCTGATTGCCGACATGACCGAGGTCGGCCAGATAATCGTCCTGGCGCGCGGCGGCAATGGCGGCTTCGGCAACACCCATTTCAAGTCCGCGACCAACCAGTCGCCGCGGCGCGCCAATCCCGGCGCTCCGGGGGTGGAAATGTGGGTCTGGCTGCGGCTGAAACTGATCGCCGACGCCGGCATCGTCGGCCTGCCCAATGCCGGCAAGTCGACGCTGCTGGCGGCGGTGAGCGCGGCCAAGCCCAAGATCGCCGACTACCCCTTCACCACCCTGCACCCCAATCTCGGCGTGGTCGGCCTGGACACCCGCGAATTCGTCCTTGCCGATATCCCCGGCCTGATCGAGGGCGCCCATGAGGGCGTCGGCATCGGCGACCGCTTTCTCGGCCATGTCGAGCGCTGCCAGGTGCTGCTGCATCTGGTCGATGCCAGCGGCGAGGATCCGGTGGCGGCCTATGAAACGGTGCGCGAGGAACTGGCCGCCTATGGCCATGGGCTCGAGAAAAAGGCCGAGGTTGTTGCCTTGAGCAAATGCGACGCGGTGGCGGCGGAGGAGATCAAGGCCATCGGCGCCGATCTCGCCAAGGCAGCCGGGCGGCCGGTGCTCACCCTGTCGGCGGCCACCGGCAAGGGCGTGCGCGAAGTGCTGTCGCGGCTCATCCAGATCATGGACCGCCAGCGCGAGGACGAGGCGCGGGCGCAAGAGGGAGCCTGGCAGCCATGAGCGCGCCGCCCCGCCTGGGAGATTTCCGCCGCATCGTGGTCAAGATCGGTTCCTCGCTGCTGGTGGACCGCAAGAGCGGACTGCGCTCGCAGTGGCTCGGCGCGCTGGCTAGGGATGTCGCGGCGCTCGCTTCCGGCGGCGCCGAGGTGCTGATCGTCTCCTCGGGGGCCATTGCGCTGGGGCGCGGCCTGCTGGGGCTGGGCACGCGCGCGCTGGCGCTGGAGGAAAGCCAGGCGGCGGCGGCGGTGGGCCAGATTGAGCTTGGCCACGCCTATAAGGAGGCCCTTGGCGCCAATGGCCTGACCGCGGCGCAGATCCTGCTTACCCTGGGCGACACCGAGGAGCGGCGGCGCTATCTCAATGCCCGCAGCACCATCAAGACCCTGCTGCGCCTGAAGGCGGTGCCGGTGATCAACGAGAACGACACCGTGGCCACCAGTGAGATCCGCTATGGCGACAATGACCGCCTGGCGGCGCGGGTGGCGAGCATGATCAGCGCCGATTGCCTGGTGCTGCTGTCGGATGTCGACGGGCTTTACAGCGCGCCTCCCGGCATTGAAGGCGCCGCGCTGATTCCCCGCGTCGAGAAAATCACCCGCGACATCGAGGCCATGGCCGGCAGCGCCGGGTCGGAACTGTCGCGCGGCGGCATGATGACGAAAATCGAGGCGGGCAAGATCGCCTGCGCCGCCGGCGCCCATATGGCGATCGCAAGCGGAAAGGTGATGAATCCGCTGAACCGGCTGGGCGATGGCGGCGTGGCGACCTGGTTCATTCCCGCCGCCAACCCGGCGGGGGCACGCAAGGCCTGGATCGCCGGAACGCTGGAGCCGCGCGGCACGGTGACCATCGATGCCGGCGCGGCCAGGGCCCTGGGCCGGGGATCCAGCCTGCTGCCGGCGGGGGTGGTCTCAATAGAGGGCAGCTTCCGGCGCGGCGACGCGATTATCGTGCGTGACGGCGAGGGCCACGAGATCGGACGCGGGCTTTCGGCCTATGACGTCGACGATGCGGCGCGCATCGCCGGGCGCAAGAGCGGTGAAATAGAGCAGATCCTGGGCTATGCTGGGCGCTCGGAACTGATCCACCGCGACGATCTGGTGTTGAGGCGGGACTGAAGGAAATGGACCAGAAGGTGAACCGGGACGGCACAGGCAAGGCCGGGTCGCTGACCGCGCAGATGGCGGAAATCGGCCGCCGCGCGCGGGCGGCGGCGCGCGTGCTGGCCGAGGCGCCGCGGGCGCAGAAGGACGAGGCGCTGAAAGCCATGGCGGCGGCGCTGAGGGCCTCCAGCGCCAGGATTCTCGCCGCCAACGCCATCGATGTCGCGGCGGCGGAAAAGGCGCAGCGGCCGGCATCCTTTATCGACCGGCTGCGCCTCGACGAGGCGCGGATCGGCGCCATGGCCGACGGCGTGGCCCAGATCGCGGACCTGGAAGACCCGGTCGGCACGGTGATGGCGAGCTGGGCGCGGCCCAACGGGCTGCAGATTTCGCGCGTGCGCACCCCGCTTGGGGTGATCGGCATCATTTTCGAGAGCCGGCCCAATGTCACCGCCGATGCCGGCGCGCTGTGCCTGAAGGCGGGCAATGCCGCGCTGCTGCGCCCCGGCTCAGAAAGCTATGAATCGGCGCGTGCCATTCATGGCGCGCTGGAGCAGGGCCTGCGCGCCGCCGGCCTGCCGCAAGACGCCATCCAGATCGTGCCGAGCCGGGACCGCGAAGCGGTGGGGCTGATGCTGAGCGGCCTTGGCGGCTGCATCGACGTTATCGTGCCGCGCGGCGGCAAGAGCCTGGTGGCGCGGGTGCAGGCGGAGGCGCGGGTGCCGGTTTTCAGCCATCTTGAAGGCATCTGCCACGTCTATGTCCATGCCCCCGCCGACCTGGAGATGGCAAAGCGCGTCGTCGTCAACGCCAAGATGCGCCGGCCCGGCATTTGCGGCGCGGCGGAAACCCTGCTGGTGGACCGCGCCCTTGCCGGCACGCATCTCGCGCCCCTGGTCGCGGCGCTGATCGACGCCAGGTGCGAGGTGCGCGGCGATGAGGCCGCGCAGGCGGCGGACGCGCGCGTGATCGCGGCCAAGCCGGAAGACTGGGATACCGAGTATCTCGACGCCATCATCTCGGTGGCGGTGGTCGACGGGCTGGAAGGGGCGCTGGCCCATATCGCCGCCCATTCCTCGCAGCATACCGAGTCGATCATCACCGACGATGCCGCCGCGGCTGAGCAGTTCCTCGCCCGCGTCGATTCGGCGATCGTGCTGCACAATGCCTCGACCCAGTTCGCCGATGGCGGCGAATTCGGCATGGGGGCGGAAATCGGTATCGCCACCGGGCGCATGCATGCGCGCGGGCCGGTCGGCGTCGAGCAGCTTACCAGCTTCAAATACCAGGTCCGCGGCAGCGGCCAGACCCGTCCCTAAATTGGCCTGGCAACGCCATACCGTGCAAAAACACCGTGCCATCGGCTTGTTCGGCGGCTCCTTCAATCCCGCCCATGAAGGCCATGTCGAGGCCAGCGAGATGGCGCTCAAGCGCCTCGCCCTGGACGAGGTGTGGTGGCTGGTGTCTCCCGCCAACCCGCTCAAGGACAAATCGGTGCTGGCCCCCTTCGAGGAGCGCTGTGCGGGCGCGGAACGCCTGGCCCGCCATCCGCGCATCAAGATCTCGCGGATCGAGCACGAGGCACGGCTGACCTATACCCACGACACGGTGAGACGGCTGGTACGGTCCCACCGCGACATCAACTTCGTCTGGCTGATGGGGGCCGACAATCTGGCCACCTTTCACCGCTGGGAGCGTTGGGGCGATCTTTTCCGCCTGGTGCCGGTCGCGGTGATCGACCGCCCAGGATACCGCTTCGCCGCCTTGGCCTCGCCGGCGGCGCAGCGCTTTTCCGCCAGCCGCATCGACGAGAGCGACGCTGCCGGGCTGGCCTTCCTGCCGGCTCCATCCTGGTGTTTTCTCAGCGGTTTGCTCAATCCGCTGTCCTCGACCAGGCTGCGCGGCAGCGCGGCGGCATAGAAGTTGGAAAAGCGGCGGCGCGAGGGAATTGTTGAAAAGACCCACGGCGCCACACTATTGTTGTCTATCTGAAGCAAGCTTTCGGTTGAGTCGGTACCGGACCTTTCCCGGCACTTGATCTCAGGCCATGGATGAATGACAGAAGGACTTTCACCGCACAATGACAAGCGCCAAAGAGGGCGCCGGTAAGGGCGCGCCTCAAAACAAGCGTGCGCGCCGGCAGAGGTCGGCGCGGCCGCAGCTTCTCGAGACGATCATTCAAAGTCTCGACGGATCCAAGGCCGAAGAAACGGTCACCATTCCGCTTTTGGGAAAATCGTCGATTGGCGACCACATGGTCGTCAGTTCCGGACGCTCGCAGCGCCATGTCGCGGCAGTGGCCGAGCGGCTGCTGTCGGATTTGAAAACGGCCGGTTTCGGCCGCGCCCGCGCCGAGGGAATCCGAAGCGGCGACTGGGTGCTGATCGATGCCGGCGACGTCATCGTGCACATTTTCCGGCCCGAAGTGCGCGCCTTCTACAATCTGGAAAAGATGTGGTCGGCGGAACAGCCCAAGGAACAGGCGGCCAGTTGAGGCCGCGGACCTCTTTTCGCCGGCTGACCGGATGAAGATCGTCATCGCCGCAATCGGCAAGATGCGCCCCGGCGCGGAAAAGGATCTCACCGAGCGCTATTGCCAGCGCGCGGCGCAGCTGGCGCGCGGGATAGGCTTTTCCGGTCCCGAAACGCTCGAATATGACGAAGCCCGCGCGCGCCAGGCGGCCGGGCGCCGCAATCAGGAGGCGGCGAAGCTGCTGGGCGTGGGCGCCGCGGCAGGGCACAGGATCGCCTTTGACGAGGGCGGAAAGGCGCTGACGACCCGTCAATTCGCCGGCAAGCTTGGCGCCTGGCGCGATCAGGGCGCCGCCTCCTGCGCACTGCTGATCGGCGGGCCCGACGGTCACGGCAAGGAGGTGCTGGAACGCGCCGACCTGGTGCTGGCGCTGGGCGCCATGACCTGGCCGCATATGCTGGCGCGGGCCATGATCGCCGAACAGGTCTACCGGGCGATGACGGTGCTCGCCGGCCACCCCTATCATCGCGATTAGGGCCGGGAGCGGGGCGAGGTTTGGCGGGCGGGTCTGGAATTTGCGCCCTTGCCATCGTTTCGCCTGCTTATGATTGACAATCTCTTAACGCGATTGAGCTACGGATAGGCATGCGGCCGGGTTGGGGCCAAGTGGATTTCCGTGGAAGCGCAATGGGTTTGAATAGACCGCCTGCCAACGCATTTCGCCGCGCCGCGCGCGCCGCTGTTGCGCTGCTGCCGGCGGTTGTGCTGCTGGCGCCGTCGGGCGGCGCCAACGGCGCCGACAAGCGGGAGACAGCGCAGGTGCAACTGGAGCAGCTCAGCGCCCAGGCCAAGGAGACCCTCGCGCGCCAGGCGCAACTCCAGAGCACCGCCGAGGAGATCAAGGCCGACCGCACCGAACTCAAGCGGCGCCTGATCGAAACCGCCGAACGAATCAAGGAGTCCGAAGCGCAGATCGAGGAGGCCGAGGCCAAGCTGGCGCGGCTCGGCGACCGCGAGCGCATTTTGCGCGCTTCGCTCAAGGCGCGCCGCGAATCGCTGGCCGATGTGCTGGCGGCGCTGCAAAGGCTTGGGCGGACGCCGCCGCCGGCGTTGATGGTGCGCCCCCAGGACGCGCTGGAAGCGATCCGCTCGGCGATCCTGATGGGCGCCATCGTGCCGGAACTGCGCGTCGAGGCCCAGGCGCTGGCCAATGATCTTAGCGAATTGGTGGAATTGCGGTCCCAGATCGACGCCGAAAAACAGCGCCTGGCGCTGGACACCGAGGCGCTGTCGCGCGAGCGGGTGCGCATCGAGGCGCTGATCGAATCGCGGCGCAGTTCGCTGGCGGCGACGCTGGCGGAATTCGAGGATGCAAGGCGCGACGCCGAGCGCCTGGCCAAACAGACCCAGAGCCTGAAGGACCTGATCTCGCGCATGGACGCCGAGATCCAGCTGGTGGCGCGCCCGGGGCCAGACGATCTCGATCCGGCGCAGCGGCGCGCGGCGCTGAAGGATCCGGGGCGGATCCGCCCGGCGATGTCGTTCGGCAGTGCCCAGGGCCTGCTTCCGCTGCCTGTTCACGGCAATATGGTGATACATTATGGCGAGGATGACGGTTTCGGCACGCCGGCGCGCGGCGTTTCGATTTCGACCCGCCAGGAGGCCCAGGTTACATCGCCCTCCGACGGCTGGGTGGTCTATTCGGGACCGTTCAGGAGCTATGGACAACTCTTGATCATCAATGTCGGGGGCGGATATCATGTCGTCCTCGCCGGACTGGAGCGGACCAGCGTTGAGCTTGGCCAATTCGTGCTCGCCGGCGAACCCGTCGGTGTCATGGGAAGCGGAGCAACGCGCGGACAGGCAATTGCGGCCAGCGGTCCGGCCGATCGCCCGGTGCTCTATGTCGAGTTCCGCAAGGACGGCAGTTCTATAGATCCCACTCCATGGTGGGCAAGTGCAGCAGAAAAGGTGCGCGGATAATGCGAAAAGTAGTTGTTCCGGTATTGGCGCTGGCGGCCGGTTTTGCCGGCGGTCTGTCCGTGGCCCTGCCGCAGATTCTGGCGGCGCAGGCAGCGGGCGGAAGTTCGGAGACCTACCGGCAGCTCAACCTGTTCGGCGACGTTTTCGAGCGCGTGCGTTCCGACTATGTCGTCGAGCCCAATGACGGCGAGCTTATCGAATCGGCCGTCAATGGCATGCTGACGGCGCTCGACCCCCATTCGAGCTATATGTCGCCCAAGAGTTTTCGCGACATGCAGGTGCAGACACGGGGCGAATTCGGCGGCCTCGGCATCGAGGTGACGATGGACAACGGCGTCGTCAAGGTGGTGACGCCGATCGACGACACCCCGGCGGCAAAGGCCGGCATCCTGGCCGGCGATCTGATTACCCATCTCGACGACGAACCGGTGCAGGGCATGACGCTGGCCAAGGCGGTGGAGCGCATGCGCGGAGAGGTCGATACCTCGATCCGCCTCACCGTGATCCGCAAGGGCCGGGAAGAGCCCCTCACCATCACCATCGTGCGCGCCGTCATCCAGATCCGTTCGGTGCGTTCGCGGGTCGAGGACGATGTCGCTTACCTGCGCATCACGACTTTCAATGAAAAGGCGTTTGACGGCATCAAGGAGGAGGTTGCCAAGCTCGAGGAGAAAATCGGCAAAGACAAGCTGAAGGGATTCATTCTCGACCTGCGCAATAATCCGGGCGGGCTGCTCGACCAGGCGATCGCGGTTTCCGACGCCTTTCTCGATCGCGGCGAGATCGTCTCGACGCGCGGGCGCGCCGAGGACGACATTCAGCGCTACAATGCGCGCAAGGGCGACCTGACCGGAAACCGCAACCTCATCGTGCTCATCAATGGCGGCTCGGCTTCGGCCTCGGAAATCGTCGCCGGCGCCTTGCAGGACCACCGCAGGGCGACCATTCTCGGCACGCGCTCCTTCGGCAAGGGCTCGGTGCAGACCATCATTCCGCTCGGCGTCAACGGCGCCATCCGCCTGACCACGGCGCGCTACTACACTCCGGCGGGCTGCTCGATCCAGGCGCGGGGCATCCATCCCGACATATTCGTCGAGCAGGAGCTGCCGGAAGACCTGAAGAGCGCGCCGGCCACCGAGCGGCCGCGCGGCGAGGAAGCGCTTCCCGGACATCTGGAAAATCTCGGCGAATGCGAGGACAACAGCGACCAGACGGTTTCGACCGCCTATGTGCCGCCGGACCCAAAGGACGACAAGCAGCTTGCCTATGCGCTGGATCTGTTGCGCGGCGTCAAGACGGACAAGGAATTCCCGCCCAACCCGAAGGCGGCGGTGGCGAACTGAAAAAGGGACGAAAGGCCGGCGGGTGAATTGAGGCATTCACCCGGCGGTGCGGATCAATTGCGGTGGATGATCTCGACACACCCTTGAAGCGCGAGGGCGGGGGCAAGCGCGGCGGCGCGCTGCTGGCCCGCCTGAGACGCCCCAGCCCGATGGTCCTTGGCGGCCTGGTTCTGGCCGCCGTACTGCTGGCGGGCTGGCTGGGCCTGCGCAACGATCCCCTGGGCGGCGAACCGGCGGTGACGATCTCTCTCACCAGGCCGGGCCAGGATAGCGGCGCGGCGCCGAAAATGCGCGAGACACTGGCCGCAGGGGACGAAGACAGGGGCGCCCAAGGCGAGCAGCGGGGCGACCTTCCCGACGCCGGGCAGCAAGCCGATGGCGGCGGCGACGCCCCTGGCGGCGTGGTGCGCATCACGCTGCCCGCCGGCGCCCAAACCGGCGGCAGCGGGCAGGCGGCGGATCGCGGCAACAGCGAGCCGGACAGCGAGCCGGCGGCCCGCGCCGACGGCATAAAGCTGGCCCGGGCACCGATCCGGGAACTGGTCGAAAACGCCAAGGTCGGCCCTTTGCCGCGGATCTCGGCGGCCGGACGCAAGGCCAGCGAAGCCTATGCGCGGCCGCGCGGGCCGAAAATCGCCGGGGCCGGGGCGCCGCAGGTGGCGATCCTGATCGGCGGCCTGGGAATCAGCGCCAGCGCCTCCGACACCGCGATCAAGCAATTGCCTGGCGAGGTCAGCCTGGCCTTCGCGCCCTATGGCCGCGACCTGCAAAGATGGGTCGACAAGGCGCGCCAGAACGGCCACGAAGTGGCGCTGCAATTGCCGATGGAACCCTTCGACTATCCCGACAACGATCCTGGACCCCATACCATGCTGGCGGCATCGGAGCCGGTCGAGAACCTCACCCGCCTGCACTGGCTGCTGGCCCGGGTGACCGGCTATTTCGCCGTCACCAATTACATGGGCGCCAAATTCACCGCCAATGTGCCGGCGCTGCGCCCGGTGCTCAAGGAGGTCGCCGACCGCGGCCTGGCCTATATAGACGATGGCTCCTCGCCGCGCAGCGTGGCGCCTTCGCTGGCGGGGCAGATCGACCTGCCGCTGGGCAGCGGCGATGTCATCATCGATGGCGTGCAGACCCGCGAAGCCATTGCCAAGGCGCTGGACCGGCTGGAACTGATCGCGCGCGAAAACGGACGCGCCATCGGCGTCGGCACGGCATTGCCGGCTACCATCGAAGCCGTCGCGGAGTGGTCGCGCCAACTGTCCCAGCGCGGCCTGGTCCTGGTGCCGGTCAGCGGCCTCGTCGCGGCAGCGCCCCGCAGCTGAGCGGTCGCCCCCTTCATTTTTGCCCCTGCGCCCCGTATTTGTCAGCCCCCAGGAACGCATATACCGCCATGACCATTGATCCCTCGAACCTGCCCTACCGCCCCTGCGTCGGCGTCATGGTTTTCAATCGCGCCGGCAAGGTCTTCGTCGGTCGGCGGGCGGGCAATACCGACAAGAATGAAGGCCGCGGCCACTGGTGGCAGATGCCCCAGGGCGGAATCGACGAGGGCGAGGATCCCCAGGCTGCCGCCTTGCGCGAGCTGTTCGAGGAAACCAGCATCACATCGGTGGAATTGATCGCCGAGAGCGCCGGCTGGCTGACCTATGATCTGCCGGAAGATCTGCTCGGGGTGGCCTGGAAAGGCCGCTACCGGGGGCAGAAGCAGAAATGGTTTGCCGCCAGGTTTTCGGGCAGCGAACAGGAGATAGACGTCACCAACCCCGGCAATGGCCATAAGGCCGAATTCGACACCTGGAAATGGGTCGAGGCCGGGCGCCTTGTCGATCTGATCGTGCCCTTCAAGCGCGCGGTCTATGAAAAGGTGGTGGCGGAATTTTCCCACCTGGCGCGGCCCTGAAAGCGCGCAGCGGAAACAATAACGGCCGGCGGATGCCCGCCGGCCGCATCAATCAGGTCATCGGCGCATAGCGCTTACAGCGAGCCTTGAAGCTGCCTGAGGTGGTCGAGGCGTTCGGAGGCGCGGGCGCGGGTCTCGTCGTCGCGCGCGTCCTTGACATCATCCTCGGCGTTGCGCACTTCCTCGGCCAGCGCCGCGGCGTCGAGCTCGGCCATGGGAATGGCCTGTTCGGCGAGAACGGTCAGGCTTTCCGGGCCGCCCTCGGCAAAGCCGCCGCGCACGAAGATGCGCGTTTCCGCCTCGCCGTCCATGGTGATGTCGAGCACGCCCGGCTTGAGGGTCGACATCACCGGGGCATGTCCGGGAAGCACTGCGAAAGCGCCTTCCGACCCCGGAACCACGACCTGGGTCGCATTGCCCGAAATCACCAGTTTCTCCGGGGAAACAAGCTCGAATTTGAAGGTCTTGGCCATACCGCCGTGGTCCCGTTTGATTGCCGCCTGCTGGTCCGGGGCGGCCCTAGGCCGCCTCGGCAGCCAGCCGCTCGGCCTTCTCGACCGCTTCCTCGATGGTGCCGACCATGTAGAAGGCGGCCTCGGGCAGGTGGTCGTAGTCGCCCTCGATCAGGCCCTTGAAGCCCTTGATGGTGTCGGCCAGATCGACCAGCTTGCCCGGCGAGCCGGTGAACACTTCGGCGACAAAGAAGGGCTGCGACAGGAAGCGCTCGATCTTGCGGGCGCGGGCCACCGCCACCTTGTCCTCTTCGGACAGTTCGTCCATGCCGAGAATGGCGATGATGTCCTGAAGCGCCTTGTAGCGCTGCAACGTCTCCTGGACGCGGCGGGCAATGTCGTAGTGCTCCTCGCCGATGATGCGCGGATCGAGCATGCGGCTGGTCGAATCGAGCGGATCCACCGCCGGATAGATGCCCTTTTCGGCAATCGAGCGCGACAGCACGGTGGTGGCGTCAAGATGGGCGAAGGAGGTCGCCGGCGCCGGGTCGGTCAGATCGTCGGCGGGCACGTAAATGGCCTGCACCGAGGTAATCGAGCCCTTGGTGGTGGTGGTGATGCGCTCCTGCATGGCGCCCATGTCGGTGGCCAGCGTCGGCTGATAGCCCACCGCGGAAGGAATGCGGCCGAGCAGCGCCGACACTTCCGAGCCGGCCTGGGTGAAGCGGAAGATGTTGTCGACGAAGAACAGCACGTCCTGGCCCTGGTCGCGGAAATGTTCGGCGACGGTGAGGCCGGACAGGCCGACGCGGGCGCGCGCGCCCGGAGGCTCGTTCATCTGGCCATAGACCAGCGCGCATTTGGAACCGGCGCCGCCGCCCTTCTTGTTGACGCCCGATTCGATCATCTCGTGATAGAGATCGTTGCCCTCGCGGGTACGCTCGCCGACACCGGCGAAGACCGAGTAACCGCCATGGGCCTTGGCGACGTTGTTGATCAGTTCCATGATCAGAACCGTCTTGCCGACACCGGCGCCGCCGAACAGGCCGATCTTGCCGCCCTTGGCGTAAGGCGCCAGCAGGTCGACGACCTTGATGCCGGTGATCAGGATCTCGGCCTCGGTGGACTGCTCGACATAGGCCGGCGCTTCCTGGTGAATGGCGCGCTTGGCCTTGGTCTTGAGGGGGCCGGCTTCATCGACCGGCTCGCCGACCACATTCATGATGCGGCCCAGGGTTTCGTCGCCAACCGGAACCGCGATCGGTTCGCCGTTGTCGCTGACTTCCTGGCCGCGCACCAGACCCTCGGTGGAGTCCATGGCGATGGTCCGCACGGTGTTCTCGCCGAGATGCTGGGCGACCTCGAGCACCAGGCGCTGGCCCTGGTTGACGGTTTCCAGCGCGTTCAGGATTTCCGGCAGATCGCCATCGAACTGGACGTCGACGACGGCACCCATCACCTGGGTGACGCGGCCGACCGCGTTCTTGGAGCTCTTTGCTGCTGCGGCAGGTTTGCGTGCCATTTTATCACTCACCCTTCAAGTCAATCGGTCCGGCCGGCGGGGCTAGAGAGCCTCGGCGCCGGAAATGATTTCAATCAGTTCCTTGGTAATCTGGGCCTGGCGCTGGCGGTTGTAGCTCAGCGTCAGCTTGTCGATCATCTCGCCGGCATTGCGGGTCGCGCTGTCCATCGCGCTCATGCGGGCGCCCTGTTCGGAGGCGGCATTTTCCAGCAGGGCGCGGAAAATCTGCACCGAGATGTTGCGCGGCAGGAGGTCGGCAAGAATATCGGCCTCGTCCGGTTCGTATTCATAGGCCGATCCGGCGCCCTCGCCGGCTTCGATCTCCGGCACATTGGCCGGAATGACCTGCTGCGCCGTCGGGATCTGCGCGATGACCGACTTGAAACGCGAAAAGAACACCGTGGCGACATCGAACTCGCCGGCGTCGAACATGGCGAGAACCCGGTCGCCGATATTGCGGGCATCGGAAAAAGCTAGCCGCTTGACCTCGCGCAGCGAGATGGTGTCCAGAATATAGCGGCTGAAAAGGCGCTTGAGCTGGTCCTGGCCCTTTTTGCCGACGCACAGGATCTTGACCTGCTTGCCCTGGGCAATCAGCCTGTTGGCGTGGTCGCGGGCCAGCCGCACGATCGAGGAATTGAAGCCGCCGCAAAGGCCGCGTTCGGCGGTGCAGACGATGAGCAGGTGCACCTTGTCGTCGCCGGTTCCCACCATCAGGCGCGGGGCGCCTTCGCGGCCCCGCATGGCGGCGGACAGATTGGCCAGGACGACGTCCATGCGCTCGGCATAGGGGCGCGCGGATTCGGCATGGGCCTGGGCGCGGCGCAGCTTCGCCGCCGCGACCATCTGCATGGCCTTGGTGATCTTCTGCGTCGCCGTGACCGAGGCGATGCGGTTTCGCAGGTCCTTAAGGCTCGGCATGGTCCGCCGCTCTCCTCAATCGCGTTTCGCTCGCCGACGCTCAGGCAAATGCCTTGGCGAAAGCCTCGACGGCCGCTTTCAGCGACTCGCCGGTGGCATTGGAAATTTCCTTCTCGGTGCGGATGGCATCGAGAATGGACATGTGCTTGTCGCGGATCGTCCGCAGCAACTCCTGTTCGAAGCGGCGCACGTCGGATACCGCGAGCTTGTCGAGATAGCCATTGACGCCGGCATAGATGACGACGACCTGCTCCTCGACCTTGAGCGGCGAGAACTGCGGCTGCTTCAACAGCTCGGTGAGGCGCGCGCCACGGTTCAGCAGACGCTGGGTGGCGGCATCGAGATCGGAGCCGAACTGGGCAAAGGCCGCCATTTCGCGGTACTGCGCCAGCTCGCCCTTGATCTTGCCGGCAACCTGCTTCATGGCCTTGATCTGGGCCGACGAGCCGACGCGCGACACCGACAGGCCGACGTTCACCGCCGGGCGGATGC
>JAGRLG010000016.1 GCA_020441905.1 Rhodobiaceae bacterium
AGCAGCGCGCCATGGCGGGTGCGGGCGGAATTGTCGATGCCGTAGCGCCGGCACAGGGCATCGAGCGAATTGCCCCCGGAGGGGTGCTTGCGCCGGGCCATGGCCAGGGTATCGATGATGCGATCGGCCGGCAGTGGCGGACGCTCGATTCGGGCCAGTTCGGCATTGAGAAAGCCGGTGTCGAAGGCGGCATTGTGGATGACCAGATCGGCGCCGGAAACAAATTCGAGAAAGTCGCCGGCCAGCTCGGCGAAGAGCGGCTTGTCGGCCAGGAATTCCGCCGACAGGCCATGGACCTTGAAGGCGCCTTCCGGCATGTCGCGCTCGGGATTGAAATATTGGTGCCAGATGCGTCCTGTGGGAATGTGATTGGCCAGCTCGACGCAACCGATTTCGACCAGGCGGTCGCCGGTCGCCGGATCGAGGCCGGTGGTTTCGGTATCGAGAACGATTTCGCGCATGGGGCCTTTTTCCGAATCGGTTGCGTAACGATCCCTTACGGCGCCCTGCCCGGCAAGGCGGAAAGCGCACGCACGATGTCGGCGACCTGTTTTTCGGCGGCGGCGAATCCGTGCTGGGTCTCGACGACGAAATGGGCGCGGCGGCGCTTGTCCTCATCGCTCATCTGTTTGGCGAGTATGGCCTCGAACTTGGCCTCGCTCATGCCGGCACGTTCGAGGACGCGCTGGCGCTGGACGTCGCGCGGCGCCGAGGTGACGACAACGAGATGGCAGCGCTCAGCGCCGCCGGTCTCGAACAGGAGCGGGATTTCAAGTATGGCGGCGTGGACACGGGCGGCGCGGGCGGCCTGGAGAAAAGCCAGTTCCCGGCTCCGCACCAGGGGATGAACGATGGCCTCGAGGCGTTTGAGTGCCTCGGCATCGCCGATCACCCGCGCCGTCAGGCGGTCGCGGTCGATGGCGCCATCGAGGCTGACCCCGGGAAAGGCGGCCTCGACCGGCGCCACCGCTTCGCCGCCCGGCCCATACAGGGCGTGGACCGCGGCATCGGCATCATGGACGCGAATGCCATGGGCGGCGAACATCGCCGCCGTCGCCGATTTTCCGGTGCCGATGGAGCCGGTCAGGCCGATTACGATCATCGCCCCTCCCCTGCCGCGGCAAGCGCGGCGGCGATATCGGCGGCGATATAACGGCGCAGGCCCGCGGTGACTTCGGGACTGCGACCAAACCAGCGGGCAAATCCCGGCACCGCCTGATGCAACAGCATGCCGAGGCCGTCTGCGACAGGATGCCCGCGGCGGCGCGCGGCGGCAAGCAGGCCGGTTTCCAGCGGCACATAGACGATGTCGCAAACCGCGGCGGCGCGCGGCAGGGGCGACAGGTCGAACTCGAGAGCGGGCTGGTCCACCATGCCAAGCGAGGTGGTATTGACCAGCAGCCCGGCGCCGGCAAGCGCGCCGGCAAGATCCTCCTGGCCGCCGATACGCGCATCCAGTTGCAGATCGGCGGCAAGGCGGCGGGCGCGTTCCGGCGAGCGATTTACAATATAAAGGGGTCCCGGCCAGCGCTCGCCCAGCGCGGCGGCGACGGCCCGGGCGGCGCCGCCGGCGCCGAGAATGACGGCGGCGCCGGGCTTTGCGTCCCAACCGGCGACCTGGGCGTCGAGACTGGCGAGAAAGCCGTAAATATCGGTATTGGTGCCGGCGATTTCGCCGCCCTCCAGCCACAAGGTGTTGACCGCCTTGAGGCGGCGGGCGATGGCGTCGGGCCGCGCGATGAGGGAAAAGGCCGCTTCCTTGTGCGGCACGGTGACATTGCAGCCGACATAGCCATTGGCCCCAAGACCGCGCAGGAAGGTGTCCAGTTCCTCAGGTGGTACCGCGGCGCGGTCATAGGTTCCGGCGAGGCGGTAGTGCCGCAGCCAGTAATTGTGGATCAGGGGCGAGCGCGAATGGGCGACCGGCCAGCCGATAACGCAGGCGCGCGGCTCGGGAACCGGATGGCCGGCGGCGGCGCTCATTGGCGAATCGCTCCGGCGCGGCGCAGCACCGCCAGCAGCGGCAGCAGCGGCAGGCCAAGCACGGTGAAATAGTCGCCATCGATGCGCTCGAACAGCTGGGCGCCGAGGCCCTCGAGCTGATAGGCGCCGACCGAGCTCAGGACGCCATTGCCCGCCTGCTCCAGATAAGCATCCAGAAAGGCATCGGAAAAATCGCGCATCGCCAGTTCGGCGCTGGCGATCTGCTCGGCGATGACCCGGTCGCCCTGGAGACAGACAAAGGCCGAAACAAGGGTGTGGGCGCGCCCGCGCAGGCGCATCAGTTGCAGGCGCGCCTCACCGGCGTTGTTGGGCTTGGAAAAGATTTCAAGACCAAGGGCGAGAATCTGGTCGGCACCAATGACGATGGCGCCCGGGTGAGCGGCGGCGACGGCCCGCGCCTTGGCCTTGGCGAGTGCCAGAGCCATTTCGGCGGGGGGCAGCGTGCCTGCCGCGGAAAGTTCGGTTTGCACCGCCCGCTCGTCTATGTCGGCGGGCTGGCAGCGTATCTTGACCCCGGCATTGGCCAGCAGGGCGGCGCGGATGGCGCTGGCCGAGGCCAGGATGATTTCCGGCGCGGCAGCGGGAACTTCCTTGAGAACCGTCTTCATGCCGGGCGCCCGCCATTGCGGTGGTACAGATCGATGACCGCCGCCGCGGTTTCCTCGATCGAGCGGCGGGTAACGTCGATGACCGGCCATTTGTAGCGGGCGCAGAGGCGGCGCATCTGGGCGATTTCCTCGGCAATGGCGGTGCGATCGACATATTCGGTGCTGGCATCGGCATTGAGGGAAATAAGGCGGTTGCGACGGATCTGCATGATGCGTTCGGCGCTGGCGACAAGGCCGATAACCAGCGGCTTGGTGACTTTGGCAAGCTCTTCGGGGATGTCGGCGCCCGGCACCATGGGCACATTGGCGGTGCGGATGCCGCGATTCGCCAGATAGATGCTGGTCGGCGTCTTGGACGAGCGGGACACACCCACGAGGACGATATCGGCCTGGTCGAGATGCTCGGGCAATTGGCCATCATCATGGGCCATGGTGAAATTGAGGGCGTCGATACGGCGGAAATAGTCCTGGTCAAGCGCATGCTGGCCGCCGACGCGAGGAGTGGACTTGGCGCCGAGGTAGGACCGGAAGACATCGTGAACGCGGTCGAGAACCGAAATCGCCGGCAGTCCCAGCTCGCGGCAGTGGGAATCGAGGCGGGCGGAAATGTCCGAATCGATCATGGTGTATAGGACGATGCCGGGGGCATTGCCGATGTCCATCAGAACGCGGTTGAGCTGGTCCTGGGTGCGAATCAGGGGGTAGACATGTTCGATGGCGCGCATGCCGGCATATTGGGCGGCGGCGGCGCGGGCCACCGCGATAAGGGTTTCTCCGGTGGCGTCGGAGACAAGGTGAATATGGAAATGGCTGGTTTTGTTTGGCACGGCGCCTGACCGGGGTTTGATGTATGTGCTGTGGATGATGGTAAATAAAATGTTAACAAAGGTTCCTGACGGGACTGAGTGTTCCCGCTGGTTTGAGTTTTATCAACATAATCGCCTGTCTCGACCCGCTTTCGCAACAATCCCTCATTCAGGCTTAATCCGCTGTTCGTCCCCGGTGGGCGACGGAACGGCGATGAAGATCGCCATGGGTTCAGGGCGGGCAGGGAATGCAAGGCCGCGGCTGGTTTTCAGAGCGGCTGGGCCAAGTGTCAGAGGGGCGGTTATCCCCAGGAAGCGGCAAGAGAGGCAGCAAGGGTCTGGTTGTTGAAAAAGTGGGGAAAAGAATGGGTCCCCGTCGATCACGGCCAATAAGAAACAAAAACAAGATTCAATCTTTCTAGTTTGATAAGACCTGTTGATCGCGGGACGGCGGGAAAAAGGAAAGGCAAGAGCGTGCGGCTGGTAGAAGTCCTGAAAGAGCGGACGGCGGGAAAGGTACCGATCTGGTTGATGCGCCAGGCAGGGCGGTATTTGCCGGAATACCGAGAGTTGCGGGCGAAGGCAGGAAGTTTTCTCGATCTGTGCTACAGCCCGCAAATGGCTGCCGAAGTGACCTTGCAGCCAATCCGGCGCTTTGGCTTCGACGCCGCGATCCTGTTTTCGGACATTCTGGTGATTCCGGACGCGCTGGGCCAGAAGGTGGGCTTTGTCGAGGGCGAGGGGCCAAGGCTGGAAGCACTGGAAGGCAATGGCGATATCGCGGGCCTGAAACCTGGGCGGGTGCTGGGCCATCTTGAGCCGGTGCTGGAGACGGTGGCACGGGTACGCGAGGCCTTGCCGGAGCAAACCGCACTGATCGGGTTTTGCGGTGCGCCCTGGACCGTAGCCACCTATATGGTGGCCGGATGCGGCACCAGCGACCAGGCTCCGGCGCGGCTCTGGGCGTATCGCGACCGGGAGGGATTTTCGCGGCTGATCGATGTGCTGGTGGAAAGTTCGATCGAATATCTGAGCGCGCAGGTGCGGGCCGGCGCCAATGTGCTGCAGATATTCGACAGCTGGGCCGGTTCGCTTCCCGAGGATGAATTCGACCGCTGGTGCGTGGAACCGGTCAAACGGATGGTGGAGGAGTTGCGGAGCCGCCATCCGCATGTGCCCATTATTTGTTTTCCGCGCGGTGCGGGCGAGGGATATGTGCGGCTGGTGGAGAGGATCGGCCCCGACGGGGTCAGTATCGATACCGCCTTTTCGCTGGCGCGGGCCAAGGCTGCGCTTCAGGACAAGGTCGCGGTTCAGGGCAATCTCGATCCGCTGGCACTGATCGCCGGCGGGGCGGTGATGGAGGGCGCCATCGACCGGATTCTCGAAACCCTCGGTGGCGGCGCCTTCATTTTCAATCTGGGCCACGGCATTACGCCGGAAACGCCGATTTCCCATGTCGAGGCTTTGGTGGCGCGGATACGGCGCTGGGATCAGGCGCGTGGCTGCAATGGAAGGTGAGGCGGGGCGGTGATCTATCTGGCGCTGAAGGCGGCGCATATCATCTCGGTGATCGCATGGATGGCGGGGCTGTTCTATTTGCCGCGCCTGTTGGTCTATCACGCCGAAGCGGGAGCGGGCAGCGCGATCGGCGAAACCTTCAAGATCATGGAGCGGCGGTTGCTCAAGGCGATCATGACACCGGCCATGGTGGCGAGTTGGGTGTTCGGCATTAGCCTAGTGCTGGTTTTGGGGGCCGGTGCGCTGGAACGCGAAATCTGGTTTGTCATCAAGGTTGTGCTGGTGGTGCTCATGACCATCTATCACTTCTGGCTGGCCGGTTTCGTGCGTTCCTTCAGCAAGGACAGCATTACAAGAACATCAAAATTCTTTCGTTTAATCAATGAGATACCAACCTTACTGATGATTGTGATCGTCGTTCTGGTGGTGGTGCGGCCGTTCTGAAGCGGCCAGGCGGCAACATATTTTCAAGGCGACGGTTCCATCTTTCGGGCGGCGCGCAAAGCTGTTAGAATGGTTCGCAGGCGGCGGGTATTGGTTCCGCCTGCGGTCCCGGCTCCGCTCCGGGGGCGATACCCTTTCCGAACAGTTTTCCCTTACCTCGGTTGTCATGACCAGGCGTTATCGCCGCGCTAAATGAAATGTCAGGGTCCTCGCCAGGGCCCGATAGGCGCATCGGCGTTTTATCAATCCGGAGACAGTCTTGATGCAGGAAATGAAGCTGAAAGAGCTGAAGGCGAAATCGCCGACGGAGCTTTTGACTTTTGCCGAGGAACTTGAGGTCGAGGGCGCCAGCACGCTGCGCAAGCAGGAGCTGATGTTCGCCCTGCTCAAGCAACTGGCGCAGCGCGACATCGACATCATCGGCGAAGGCGTGGTCGAGGTGCTCCAGGACGGCTTCGGGTTTCTGCGCTCGCCGGACGCGAATTATCTGCCCGGGCCCGATGACATCTATGTCAGCCCGAGCCAGATCCGCCGTTTCAGCCTGCGCACCGGAGATACCGTCGAGGGCCATATCCGTAGCCCCAAGGATGGGGAACGCTATTTCGCCCTGCTCAAGGTCAACACCATCAATTTCGAGGATCCGGAAAAGGCGCGGCACAAGGTTCATTTCGACAATCTGACGCCGCTCTACCCGGAAGAGCGTTTCCGCCTTGAGGTCGAGGATCCGACGATCAAGGACCGCTCGAGCCGGGTCATCGACATCGTGGCGCCGCTGGGCAAGGGCCAGCGCGGGCTGATCGTGGCGCCGCCGCGCACCGGCAAGACGGTGCTGCTGCAGAATGTCGCCAAGTCGATCACCACCAACCATCCCGAATGCTATCTGATCGTGCTGCTGATCGACGAGCGCCCCGAGGAAGTCACCGACATGCAGCGCACGGTGGACGGCGAGGTCATTTCCTCGACCTTCGACGAGCCGGCCTCGCGCCATGTCCAGGTTGCGGAAATGGTGATCGAAAAGGCCAAGCGCCTGGTCGAGCACGGCCGCGACGTCGTGATCCTGCTCGATTCCATCACCCGCCTGGGGCGCGCCTACAACACCGTGGTGCCGTCTTCCGGCAAGGTGCTGACCGGCGGTGTCGACGCCAATGCGTTGCAGCGGCCGAAGCGCTTTTTCGGCGCCGCGCGTAATATCGAGGAGGGCGGTTCGATGACCATCATCGCCACCGCGCTGATCGACACCGGCAGCCGCATGGACGAAGTGATCTTCGAGGAATTCAAGGGCACCGGCAATTCGGAGCTTATCCTCGACCGCAAGGTGGCTGACAAGCGGGTGTTCCCGGCCATGGACATTTTGCGCTCGGGCACGCGCAAGGAAGAGCTGCTGGTTGAAAAGTCGCAGTTGCAGAAAATGTACGTGTTGCGACGCATTCTCAATCCCATGGGGACCGTCGACGCCATCGAGTTCCTGCTCGACAAGCTCAAGCAGACGAAGAGCAACGGCGAATTCTTCGATTCGATGAACACCTAGTTCGCGGTGTCTTCCGGCGGATCCGCGTGGGCCTTTGGGTCCGCGAGGGCGGCGGCAAGGTCCTGGGCCTCGGTTACTGGCAGCGAGCAACGGCCGGCAGCGCAAAGATAGACCGCCGGGCCGTCGGTGCCCGCCGTCTTGCCGTGGGCGGGATGGCCGGGGGGGAGCGCGCCATCCTGCGAAACGAAATTCACAATCAGGGACAGCGGCGAAGCGGCACTCAGCAGTTTGGCGAGCGGGCCGGCGTCAGGCTGGGGTGACGTGGTCGGCGGCGCGACATGGACCGCGAGGCGCCCCCTCAGGGCAAGGTCGAAGGCATTGATAAGGGCGCAGAAGGCCAGGGGATTGCGCCGCATATCGGCGGCGAAGGCGGCGAAGATCCGGTCGGCGCGCTGGCGATAGGCGGTCTCGCCGGTAAGGTGCCACAAGCGCACGAGATTTTGGGCGGCCAGCCCATTGGCATTGGGGATGGCATCGTCGGTGGCGAAATAGGGGCGCAGAATAAGGTCGTCGGCGTCGTCGGGAGTCATGTAATAGCCGCCAGCGGGGTGGGCGAAGTGGTCTTCGAGGACTTTGCTCCAGGCACGGGCGTGGTCGAGGGCGCCGGCATTTCCGGTGCGCTCATACAGCGCCAGGGCTGCCCGGGTCATGGCGGCGTAGTCGGCAAGGAGGCCCTTCCCCCTTTGCCGGCCGGCACGGATGCTGTGGCATAGACGGCCGTTTTCGACCATCGATTCGGCGACGAAATCAAATGCCCTTTGAGCCATTGCCAGCCAGTCCGGGCGGGCGAAGGCAAATCCGGCGTCGGCCAGGGCATGAATGACAAGGCCGTTCCAGTCGGCGAGGATCTTGTCGTCGAGGCCGGGACGGGGGCGGTTTTCGCGCTGGTCGAGAAGATGGGCGCGCAGGCGCGCGAGCCGGGTTTCGTCCCCGGCTGATCGCGGGGCGATCTCGTGCAAGCGGTTGAGGATGGTCTTGCCTTCCCAATTGCCGCCGTCGCGCACGCCATAACAGGCGGCGAAGAAGGCAAAGTCGTCGGCGCCGAGCAAGGCGCGCAACTCGTCCGCGCTCCAGACATAGAACAGGCCCTCTTCGCCTTGCGAATCGGCATCGAGGCTGGCGGCAAAGGCGCCGTGACCGGTGAGCATCTCGCGCTCCAGCCAGCCAATGGTTTCCCCGCAGCGCGCGGCATAAAGCGGCGAACCGGTGGCGCGCCAGACCGTGGTCAGAAAATCGAGAAGAAGGGCGTTGTCGTAGAGCATCTTTTCGAAATGCGGCACCAGCCACAAGGCATCGACTGAATAGCGCGAGAAGCCGCCGCCGAGATGGTCATAGATGCCGCCCATGCACATGTGATCGAGGGTTGTCAGGACGCCGCTGCGGCAGCGCGCGTCAGCGCCGCGTTCGAAAAGGCGCCACAGCAATTCGAGAAAGGGGACCTGCGGGAATTTCGGCGCCCCCATCATGCCGCCATGGGTGAAATCGGTGATTTCGAGCAAAGGCGTGGCCAGCGAATCGACAAAGGCGGCGGTCAAGGCTTCGCCGCCCTGATCGGCGCGCGGCGCCTTGAGGCGGTCGGCCAGCGCCTTGCGGTTGTGCTCGATGCGATCGGGAGCGTTGGCGAAAACGTGGGCGACTTCTTCAAGGACCTGGATGAAGCCGGGCCGGCCGAAACTCGCGGTCTTGGGAAAATAGGTGCCGCCCCAGAACGGGTCGCCGTCCGGGGTCAGGAACATGGTCAGCGGCCAGCCGCCTGGTTCGCCGAGGAGCTGGAGCGCGGTCATGTAGATGGAATCGATGTCGGGGCGCTCCTCGCGATCGACCTTGATATTGACGAAATGGGCGTTCATCGCCGCCGCGACCTCGGCATCCTCGAAGCTTTCATGGGCCATGACATGGCACCAGTGGCAGGCAGCGTAGCCGATGGAGAGCAGGATCGGCTTGCCGCTGCGCCGGGCCTCGGCCAGGGCATCGGGGCCCCAGGGGCGCCAATGGACCGGGTTGTCGCGGTGCTGGAGAAGATAAGGGCTGGTTTCCTGGCCGAGGAGATTATGCGACATGAGTGCTGAAGGGGTCCTGCTGGTGGTCCGGCTCGGCCCAGGATAGGCGGCGCCGGCCGGGCAACGGCATTCGGGCGGCGCGCGGTCAAGCGGTGCTTGCCTTGGCGACCGCGAGCGGTCTAAGGCAAGCCTACAGGGAACCTGGCGGCAGGCAAAGGCCGGGATGGCGGGTCCGGCCCGCACCAGGGCTATCACGCGCGACGGCAGGAGAGCTGCCAGCAGGGTTGGCAGCGGAGAGGCGAGTGTTTCACGTGAAACAGGATGGCGGCGGCGAAACAGGGATGAAAGCGGGCGATACGATTTTCGCGCTGTCCAGCGGCGCGGGCCGGGCCGGCGTCGCGGTGTTCCGGATTTCCGGGCCGGATACCCGATTCGGATTCGAAACGATTGCCGGAGCGTTGCCCGAGCCGCGCCGCGCCGTGCTGCGGGCGTTGCGCCGGCCCGGCGACGGCGCCCTGATCGATCGCGGACTGGCCTTGTGGTTTCCCGGGCCGGGCAGCTTTTCCGGCGAGGACATGGCGGAATTCCATATTCACGGCGGGCGCGCGGTGGTGGCAGCGATGAGCGAGGCGCTCGCCGGTCTTGCCGGGTTCCGGCCGGCCGTGGCCGGGGAGTTCAGCCGCCGAGGCTTCGAGAATGGCCGCTTCGATCTTATCGAGGCGGAAGGGATCGGCGATCTCATCGCGGCGGAAACCGAGGGCCAGCGACGGCAGGCGGCGCGGCAGATGGAGGGCGAGGCGGGTCGGCGCTATGAGGCCTGGCGCGAGCGGCTGGTGCGGCTGCTGGCGGAAACCGAGGCGGCGTTGGATTTTTCCGACGAGGAGGATGTCGGGGCGGCGGTTCAGGATCTTGAGGGCGCGGCGGCGCGCCGCGAGGCCGGCGCGGCGGCGGACGAAATCGCGGCGGTGCTGGGCGACGGCCATCGCGGCGAACGGGTACGCGACGGGCTGGCGGTGGTGATCGCCGGGCCGCCCAATGCCGGCAAATCGAGCCTGATGAATGCTTTGGCGCGGCGCGATGTCGCCATTGTCTCGGACCATGCGGGGACGACGCGCGACGTCATCGAGGTCCATCTTGACCTTGGCGGCTATGCGGTGATCCTGTCGGATACCGCCGGACTGCGCGACGACGGCGATGCCGTCGAGGCCGAGGGGGTGCGGCGGGCGCAGCACGCGCTGGAAAGGGCCGATATCGTGGTCTGGCTGGGCGTTGCCGCAAACCATCGCGGCCGGCTGGACCGCGAACCGGCAGCACTGGCGCGGGACGGGCAATGCTGGCTCAAGATTGCCAGCAAATGGGACCTCGTTTCCGATTCGGAGCCGGATCAATCCCTGGACGGCGCCGATCTGGCGATCTCGGTGAAAAGGAATTGGGGCCTTGAAGCGCTCATCGCGCGGCTCGCGCGGCTGGCCGGGGAACTTTGCGGCACTGGCGGCGAAGCGGTGATCACGCGAATGAGGCACCGCCTGGCGCTGACGGCGTGCGAGGTGGCGCTGCGCCGGGTTGCCGCTGGAAATGGGCCAATGGGGGAACTTGAGGCGGAAGATCTGCGTCTTGCTGTCAATTCGCTGGGGCGGATTACCGGGCGGGTCGATGTGGAGGATCTGTTGGACGCCATTTTTTCGCAGTTCTGCATCGGGAAATAGCGCCGCTGGCGGTCCGGGGCCGCGGTGGGCCGGTCCCCGTCAGACCCTGCCGGTCCCCGCCAGTCGGCCCGGAGGGAACGAATCGGCTGCGGAATGTTTCACGTGAAACAGGGGCGCCAGGCGTTATCGCTTTGACGGCGGGGCGGGCGGGCGCTAAGCAAGCCCCGATCGCCAGTCCAGGATGTTTGTGCCATGAACGATCCGCTCGCAAGTTTTGATGGGTCCGGCGGCGGCGTTGCCAATTGCGACGTTGTTGTCGTCGGCGGCGGTCATGCCGGCTGCGAGGCGGCGGCGGCCGCGGCGCGCCTTGGCGCGCGCACCGTTCTAGTCACCCACCATGCGGCAACCCTTGGCGAAATGAGCTGCAATCCGGCGATCGGCGGCCTCGGCAAGGGCCATCTGGTGCGCGAAATCGACGCCCTGGACGGTCTGATGGGGCGCCTGGCCGACGAGGCGGGTATTCAGTTCCGCATGCTCAACCGCTCCAAGGGGCCGGCGGTGTGGGGTCCGCGCGCCCAGATCGACCGCGCGCGCTATCGCGCCGCCATGCAGGCTGAACTGAGGGCCACGGCGGGGCTGGAGATTGTCGAGGGCGAGGTTCACGACCTGGCGCTGGGGCGCGGCCGCGTCACCGGCGTCGTCCTTGCCGATGGCCGGGTCATCGCCGCCGCGGCGGTTATCGTTACCACCGGCACGTTCCTGCGCGGCATCATCCATATCGGTGAAAGGCAGATCGCCGCCGGACGGGCGGGAGAAGCCCCGGCGGTGGGGCTTGGCGCAAGCCTGGAGCGCGCCGGCTTTGCCATGGGACGGCTGAAAACGGGAACGCCGCCGCGCCTCGACGGGCGGACCATCGTCTGGGACGCCCTGGCGCCGCAGGCGGGAGATTCGCCGCCGGTTCCCTTTTCTTTCCTCACGGCGGGCATCGAGCGCCGCCAGGTCGATTGCCATATCACCAAGACGACGCTGCGGACCCACGAGGTGATCCGGGCCAATCTGGCGCGCTCACCGATATATTCGGGACAGATCGAATCGCGGGGGCCGCGCTATTGTCCCTCTATCGAGGACAAGGTGGTGCGCTTTGCCGACCGCGCCAGCCACCAGATCTTCCTCGAGCCGGAAGGCATAGGCGACGATACGGTCTATCCCAATGGCATTTCGACCTCGCTGCCGGAGGACGTGCAGAAAGCGCTGATCTCAACCATTCCCGGCCTGGAGAACGCCGCGATCCTGCGCCCCGGCTATGCCATCGAATATGACTTCGTCGATCCGCGCGAGCTGCGCCCATCACTGGAAACCCGGCGCATCGGCGGGCTTTTTCTCGCCGGACAGATCAACGGCACCACGGGATACGAGGAGGCGGCGGCTCAGGGCCTGATGGCCGGGCTCAACGGCGCCCTTCATGCTGCCGGGCGCGGCCCGTTCGTTCTCGACCGCGCCAGCGCCTATATTGGCGTCATGATCGACGATCTGGTGACGCGCGGCGTTGCCGAGCCCTATCGCATGTTCACCTCGCGGGCGGAATTCCGCCTCGCCTTGCGCGCCGACAACGCCGACCAGCGGCTGACCGGCCTCGGCATCGACCTGGGATGCATCGGGCCCGGGCGCCGCGAAGCCTTTGTCCGCCGCCGCCAGAAGCTCGCCGATGGCGAGGCCGCCTTGCGGGCATTGAGCGTCACTCCCGACGAAGCCATTCGCGCCGGCCTCACCGTCAATCGCGACGGGGTGCGGAGGAGCGGCTTCGAGCTGCTGTCCTATCCCGGCGTCGGCTTTGGCGATGTGGCGCGGATCTGGCCCGCGCTTGGCGCCCTGGACCCGGACATCGCCAGCCAGCTCACCATCGATGCGCGCTATGCGGTCTATCTGGAGCGCCAGGCACGGGACATCGAGAGCTACCGCAAGGATGCCGGGCTGGCCATTCCCGAGGCAATCAACTACCGCGCGATCGGCGGCCTTTCCGCCGAATTGAGGGAAAAACTGGCGGGCGCCCGGCCGGCGACCCTGGCCCAGGCGATGCGCCTCGACGGCATGACCCCGGCGGCGGCGACGCTGATTATCGCCCATATCAGGCGCGGCGTGCTGGCGGCGGCCGGATAGGCGGTCATGACGGGCCGGGCAGAACTTTCCAGCGCGATGACGGCGGACCAGTTTGCCGCCCGCTTCAGCGTTTCACGTGAAACAATGGCGCGTCTCAGGATTTACGAGACGCTGCTGGAGCGCTGGCAGAAAGTGCACAATCTGGTGGCGCCGCGCACCCTGCCGCAGATCTGGGGCCGTCATTTCGCCGACAGCGCCCAGTTGCTGGCGCTGGCGCCCCGGGCGCGGCGCTGGCTTGATCTTGGCTCGGGGGCAGGGTTTCCCGGCCTCGTGCTGGCGATCCTGCTTGCCGATCTGCCTGGCGCCTTTGTCGGGCTGGTGGAAAGCAACCAGAAGAAATGCGCCTTTCTCGAAGCGGTGCGCCGGGAAACCGGGGCGCCGGCCAGGGTCTTTGCCATGCGCTGCGAGGAATTGGCCAAGGAGCCGCCGGGCGAGCTGGATATCGTCACCGCCAGAGCGCTGGCCCCGCTCACCGATCTGTTTGGCCTGGCGGCGCCCTTCATGGCCGGTCATGCACAGGCTCTGTTTATGAAGGGGCGAGATGTTGATGTTGAATTGACCGAAGCATCTAGATGTTGGAAAATCAGTGCAGATCAATGTCCGAGCTTGACCGAGGCCGAAGGCCGGATATTGATGGTGCACTCCCTTAGGCGGCGATAAGCGAGTATGAGATGACGCGACTGAATTCCCGTCTGACCGAGCCCCGGATTCTGGTTGTCGCCAACCAGAAGGGCGGGGTCGGAAAAACAACGACAGCCATCAATCTGGGAACCGCGCTGGCCGCCATCGGCGAGCGGGTGCTGATTGTCGATCTCGATCCCCAGGGCAATGCCTCGACCGGGCTTGGCATCGACCAGGCCTCGCGGCGCGTTTCCTCCTACGATGTTCTGACCGGGGCGGCAAAGGTCGAGGACGCGGCCCACCCGACCTCGGTGCCGCGGGTTTCCATCGTGCCCTCGACCCTCGACCTGCTGGGCTTTGAGATGGAAGTGGCGCAGGCACCGGACCGCGCCTTCAAGCTGCGCGATGCGGTGCGGGCCTTCACCGCGCGCCAGACTCCGGGCGAACTGGCCTATACCTATTTCCTGCTCGATTGCCCGCCCTCGCTCAATCTGCTCACCATCAATGCCATGGCGGCGGCGCAGGCGATCCTGGTGCCGCTGCAATGCGAATTCTTCGCCCTGGAAGGCCTGAGCCAGCTGCTGCGCACCGTTGAGGAGGTGCGCGAAAGCGTAAACCCGGATCTTGCCATCCACGGCATCGTGCTGACCATGTTCGATGCCCGCAACAACCTGTCCAACCAGGTGGTGGAGGATGTTCGCGCCTTCATGGGCGACAAGGTCTACCGCACCATCATTCCGCGCAATGTCCGGGTTTCCGAGGCGCCGTCGCACGGCAAGCCGGTGCTGCTCTATGATTATCAGTGCGCCGGCAGCCGCGCCTATGTGGCGCTGGCCAGCGAGATCATCCAGAAAGAGCGGGCATTGAGCGCGGCCTAACCACCGCCGCGGATTCGATTCATAGCCGTAACGACAGGCACAATAAAAGCTGGATTGGGCAGGGGCAGAGCGATGACAGCACAGGGCGGCAATGCAGGCGGGATGCGCGGCGCCGGCGGCGAAGACGCCGCGCGGCCGAAGCGGCTCGGGCGCGGGCTGGCGGCCCTTATCGGCGATATGGGCAATGAAACCGATGCCCCGCCGCGCAACGGATCGACCCAGCGCGTGCCCACCGCGTTCCTTCGCCCCAATCCGCACAATCCGCGCAAGAGCTTCGCCGCCGACCAGATCGAGGACCTGGCCAATTCGATCCGCGAAAAGGGCATCGTGCAGCCGATCATCGTGCGCAGCGTCGACGGCGAGGCCGACCATTTCGAAATCGTCGCCGGCGAGCGGCGCTGGCGCGCGGCGCAGCGCGCCGGCCTGCACGAGGTTCCGGTGCTGGTCTACGCACTGTCCGACCGCGAGGCGCTGGAAGTGGCGGTGGTCGAAAATGTCCAGCGCGCCGATCTCAACCCGATCGAGGAGGCGCTGGGCTATCAGCAGCTGATCGGCGAATTCGACTATACCCAGGAGGCGCTGGCCAAGGTCATCGGCAAGAGCCGCAGCCATGTCGCCAATATGATGCGGCTGCTCAAGCTTCCCGCCGGGGTGCAGGACTATCTTAAGGCCGGCGAGCTTTCCGCCGGACATGCCCGGGCGCTGATCACCCATCCCGATCCTGAGGCGCTGGCGAGGCGGATCGTCGAACTCGGGTTTAGCGTTCGCGACACCGAAAGCGCGGCAAATGCGGCGCGCAATCCCAGGCCCGCCGGCCAGCCGGGCGCGGTCGTCAAGGATGCCGACACATTGTCGCTGGAAAAGGCGCTCGGCGATGTCCTCGGCATGCGGGTTTCGATTTCCCATCGCGGCGGCGAGGGCGGCGAACTGAAGATCGCCTATCGCAGCCTGGAACAGCTCGACGACATTTGCCGGCGCCTCAAGGGCGGTCACTAGACTCCCATATTATATAATATTATCAATCTGTTATTGTTATTTTCCGGCGCCTGAACGGCGCCGCGCCGGAGCATGGGCGCAGATATGCAGCAGGGTCTGGGCGGTGGCGGCCATGGCCAGCTCGCCGTCTGCCGTGCGCGCCAGCTTTTCGGCGCCGTGGAGGCGGTCGATGGCCTGTTCGAGAAGGGCCAGCGGCCAGGCCTGCAATTGCCCGGCCATGATATCGCGCCGCTTGTAGAAGACGGGGGGGCGGGCAGCGCCGACAACGGCGGACGGACTGGCGCCGGCCTCGACCTCGCAGCGCATGGCGTGAAGGGTGAGGAAATGGCGCAGCGCGGTGGCGACAATGCGCGGCGGCGGCGAACCGGCGGCGGCGAGGCGTTGCAGGGTGTAGTCGAGTTCGGCCAGGGCGCCGGTGCCGAGCGCGTCGGCTATGCGGTCGAGTTCGAGGGCGGAAACATCTCCGGTGACCGCCTCGACATCCTCCAGGGTGATGGTTTGGCTGCCATGGGCATAGAGACAGAGCTTGGCGATCTCCATGCGCGAGGCCAGGCGGTCGCCGCCGAGATTGGCCAGCAGCAGGTCGCGGGCGTCGGCATCGATGCCAAGATGCGCGGCCGCCAGTTCCTCGTCGAGCAATTCGGCCAGATCGCGGGCATCGTCGGGGTAACAGGCGATGGCGGCGAAGCTGGAAGCGGTCTCGAACAGCTTGCGCAGCGGCGAGGCCGGTTTCAGATCGCCCTCCTCGACAACGACCAGCACGTCGTCAGGCACTGCGTCCTCCAGCTTGGCAAGGACGGACGCGACATTACCGCCTTCGGGGGTGATCCAGACCGCCCGCCGGCCGCCAAACATGGTGAGCGAGGTGACCTCGTCGAAAATCCGGCCCTGGTCGGCCTGTAGGTCGCCGGCGCGCAGGCGTATCAGGGCGAATGGATCGGGGTCCGCGCCGAGAAATCCCTCGGCGGCCTGGCGGGCACGTTCATTGACGCGGCCGATATCGGGTCCATAGAGCAATAGCGCGCGGATGGCGGCGGGCGGGGAGGCAAGAAACCGGTTGGCACCAGCCGGCTTGACAATGGTCATCGCGTGTTGCCTTTCAAGGGCCGGATCCGGCAAGAAACCCGGCCTGGCGCCTCGCCTAGCTTGGTGCATGGCCGGCGGCCGGTTGTCGCCCGGCTCTGCTGCCCGGCTCCGCTGTCCTGCCGCCTGCTATTGCCCGACGGCGAAATAGGCGGCGATCCGGGTGCGAATGGTGCCGGCAATCACCCGCGCGGCGCGATCCTCGGCATCCAGGGCGGCGCGCTGGTTGGCGAAAATCTGGTCGCTGCGGTCATAGGAAGTGCGGGACACCGCGGAGCCGCCATGGAGCACGCGGCCGGTATTGGCGTCGATCAGGGTGAAATTGGCCCGCAATTCGTAAAACTTGGTTCCGGCCTCGCCGCTGCGCTGAAGAATCACGTCCTCGCTGGACTGGCGCAGCGATATGGTCAGTTTGTAGCCCGAATCGGTGGCCGCGGTGCCGCCATTGAAGGCATAGATCAGATCGTTGCGCACCTTCTGGCCGATACGGCTGTCATCGACCGAGACATCGACGCGGCGAAGCCGTTCGACGACGGAGGGGCTGCCATTGGGCTGGGCGCCGGAGGCGCTATCGCCGGGGCTGTTCAACTGGCCATACATGGGCCGAAAACACCCGGCCAGCGCAAGCATGGCCAGAACCGCCGCGAAACGTCGCAGGGGAAGGTCAGACAACCACATTGACGATCCTTTGCGGGACGATGATGACCTTGCGCACCGGTTTGCCGGCTATGGCACGGGTTACATTGTCGAGTGCCAGTGCGGCCGATTCAATGTCTTCTTTCGCCGCATCGCGGGCGATTGTCAATTCATCACGGCGTTTGCCGTTGATCTGGACCGCGATCGTCACCGTATCCTCGACCAGAAGCGAGGCATCGGCCTGCGGCCAGGGCTGCTGCGATACCAAGGTATCATGGCCGCAGGCGCGCCAGCACTCTTCGGCCAGATGCGGCATCATCGGCGCCATCAGCTGGATCAGGATCTCGATGCCTTCGCGCAGCGCGGCCGCCGTGTCCGGCTCGCCGCCAGGGGCGTCGCGCAGGGCGGCGGCGTCCGCCACCAGCTGGTTGGCAAGCTCGTAAATGGCGGCGACGGCGCGGTTGAAGCGCAGCCTTTCCAGGTCCTGGCCGACGGAATGGAGGGCGCGGTGGGCCGCCTTGCGCAGCGCCATCGCCGCGCCCCCGCCCGGTGACGGGGGCGGGCTGCCGACGGGCGCCATGATTTCGCCGCTCTCGGCGACCAGGCGCCACAGGCGCTGCACGAAGCGCCAGGCGCCGTTGACGCCGTCCTCGGTCCAGTTGACATCGCGCTCGGGGGGCGAATCGGAGAGCATGAACCAGCGCGCGGTGTCGGCGCCATAGGAATCGATAATGTCGGAGGGATCGACGGTATTGCGCCGCGATTTCGACATCTTCTCCAGTGGGCCGATGCGCACCTCTTCGCCGCTGGCCTTGAGCACGGCGCGGCGCTGGCCGCCCTCGCCGCTGATCGCGACCTCGGCCGGGCTGGCCCAGCTGCCGTCCCCGGCGCGGTAGGTTTCGTGCACCACCATGCCCTGGGTGAACAGGCCGGCGAAAGGCTCGTCGATGCCGATATGGCCGCTCGCCTTCATGGCGCGGGTGAAGAAGCGCGAATAGAGCAGGTGCAGAATGGCATGCTCGATGCCGCCGATATACTGGTCGACGGGCAGCCAGGCGTCGGCGGCGGCGCGCTCGGTCGGCGTATCGGCCCAGGGCGCGGTGAACCTCGCGAAATACCAGGACGAATCGACGAAGGTGTCCATGGTGTCGGTTTCGCGCCGCGCCGCGCCGCCGCAAGCGGGGCAGCTGGTCTTCGACCAAGCGGGATGGCGCGCCAGCGGATTTCCCGGCGCGTCGAAGGTGACGTCCTCGGGCAGTTTTACCGGAAGGTCGCAGTCTGGCACCGGCACCACGCCGCAGGCCTCGCAGTGGATGATCGGGATCGGGCAGCCCCAATAGCGCTGGCGCGAAATGCCCCAGTCGCGCAGGCGGAAATTGACCTTGCGCGCGCCCTGGGGGCGGCCGCCGAGCTGACGGTTCTCCAGTTCGCTGGCGGCGGCCTCGAAGGCTTCCTGGGGGTTCAGGCCGTCAAGGAAGCCGGAATTGATCATGACCCCGCCGCCGGTATGGGCCTCCGCGCCGATGGCGAAGCTGGCCCTGTCGGCGCCGTCGGGCAGCACCACCGGCACCACGTCGAGGCCGTAGGCCCTGGCGAATTCAAGGTCGCGCTGGTCGTGGGCGGGGCAGCCGAAAATGGCGCCGGTGCCGTAATCCATGAGGATGAAGTTGGCGACATAGACCGGCAGCGTCGCGCCCTCGACAAAGGGGTGGCGGACCCTGATGCCGGTATCCAAGCCCTTTTTCTCGGCCGATTCGAGCACGGCGACGCTGGTTCCCATGCGCCGGCATTCGGCGATGAAGGCGGCAAGGTCGCTGTTGCCGGCGGCGACCTTGGCGGCCAGCGGGTGGTCCGGCGACAGGCCGATGAAACTGGCGCCGAACAGGGTATCGGGCCTGGTGGTGAAAACTTCGATATCGGCCGCGCCGTCCGGGGCGGTTTCGGCCACGGTTTCAAAGCGCAGCATCAGCCCTTCGGAGCGGCCGATCCAGTTGCGCTGCATGATACGGACCTTTTCAGGCCAGCGCTCAAGGGTGTCGAGGGCGCCCAGTAGGTCTTCGGAAAAGGCGGAAATGCGGAAAAACCACTGGGTCAGCTCGCGCTGCTCGACGGTGGCGCCGGAACGCCAGCCGCGGCCGTCGATGACCTGTTCATTGGCGAGCACGGTCTGATCGACCGGGTCCCAATTGACTTTGGACAGCTTGCGATAGACCAGGTCCTTTTTGAGGAAATCGAGAAAGAGCTTCTGCTGGCGGGCATAATATTCGACGTCGCAGGTGGCGAATTCCCTGCTCCAGTCCAGCGACAGGCCCATCGATTTGAGCTGGTCGCGCATTGCCGCGATATTGGCATAGGTCCATTTGGCCGGATGGGTCTTGTTGGCCATGGCGGCGTTTTCCGCCGGCATGCCGAAGGCGTCCCAGCCCATGGGGTGCAGCACGTTGAAGCCCTGGGCGCGCTTGAAGCGGGCAACGACATCGCCCATGGCATAGTTGCGCACATGGCCCATATGGATGCGCCCGGAGGGATAGGGAAACATCTCCAGGACGTAATACTTGGATCGCAGATCCTCGTTGCGGGTGCGGAAAATATCCTTCTCCGCCCAGACTTTTTGCCAATGCGCTTCCGCTTCGCGCGCGTTATAGCGTTCCGCCGCCATGGGACCTGTCACCAATCGCTGCCTGCGGCCAGCCGGAGGGCGGCCGAAATCTATCCGGTATGGAGCAAAAAGCCTTGGGCGCGTCAACAGTTCCTGTATCCGCACGGTACCGCCGCCGGCGTGAATCGTGTATGCCAGCGGCATGAACAGACAAGAGCAGAAAGACGGCGATGACGGGGCGGCGCAGGCGCTGGCCGATATCCGCGCCCGTATTGGCGAAGCCGAACAGGCCGCGGGCCGGGCGGCGGGCTCGGTGACGCTGATCGCGGTGTCGAAAACCTTTGGCGGCGAGGCCATCGAACCTCTCATTGGCGCCGGACAGACGGTCTTCGGCGAGAACCGGGTGCAGGAGGCGGCGGCCAAATGGCCTCCTCTGCGGGCGCGCCATGGCGGCCTTGCGCTGCATCTGATCGGGCCGCTGCAATCGAACAAGGTGGCGCAGGCGGTGGCATTGTTCGACGCCATCCACACCGTCGACCGGCCCAAGATCGCCCGCCTCATCGGCGAGGAGATGGCGAAGACCGGGCGCCGGCTGGAGCTGTTCGTTCAGGTCAATACCGGCGAGGAGCCGCAAAAAGCTGGCGTGATGCCGGCGCAGGCAGCAGCTTTCGTTGCCCAGTGCCGCGACGAATTCGCCCTCACCATCAGCGGACTGATGTGCATTCCGCCGCTTGACGAGGAAGCGGGCCTGCATTTCGCCCTGCTGCGCACGCTGGCCGAACAGGCCGGGGTGAGCGGGCTTTCCATGGGCATGAGCGCCGATTTCGAAAAAGCCATCGGCCACGGCGCCAGCCATGTGCGGGTCGGCAGCGCGCTGTTCGGCCATCGCGGCGCGCTGGCCTAGCGGCATTGGCGCTTTCAGCCGATCCGGATCCGCGAGGCAGGGCCAAGACGGGGCAGCAGGCGGGCCATGTCGCGCCGTGAAATGGCGATGCAGCCCTGCGTCGGCCCGCCTTGCGGATTTTCCAGATGGAGAAATATCGCGCTGCCGGCGCCGCGGCGCGCCGGGGCGTCGTTGTACCCGATCTCGATGCAAAGATCGTAGAGATGATCGTCGCGCCACATGGTTTCATGGCGCCAGGGCGAAGGCAGGCGGATCAGCTGGTTATAGACCGGGCTTTTCGGATCGTCGCACCAGCCGAGCCGCGGGGTGATGGCTATGGCGGGAAGGCCGCTCACCGGCCGCGGAACCCGGTCGGGACGGAAAAAGATGCGGCGCAGCGCAAAGACGCCGCATGGGCTGGCGCCGTCGCCTTCGCGCTTGCGGACCCTCCGGCCGGAGCGGCCAAACCGGCAGCGGGCCGCCCGCCCGGCGGCGATCAGCAGGCCGTCGCTGCGGGCGAGGGAGAGGGCGCGCGCGGCAATGGGCGGCGGCGGCGCGCAGGCCAGGCGCACACGCTTTTTCACGATCGCGCGAGATGCTCCGCCAAGAGTGTTGAAACCGGCCATGGCGGTGTTTTACATGGAGGGCGGAGCTGTGCAATCGTCATCAATGACCAACAAGGACATGGCCATGAGCGGGACGCGGAGGATACTGGTTGTCGACGACGATGACGATCTGCGCCAGTCGCTGGCGGAGCAGCTGCGGCTCTATGACGAATTCGAGGTCATCGAGGAAGCCACCGCCGGGTCCGGTGTCCGGCGCGCCAAGCAGGAGCAGATCGATCTGGTCCTGCTCGATGTCGGGCTGCCGGATATGGATGGCCGCGAAGCCTGCAAGCTGCTGCGCAAGAACGGATTTCCCTGCCCGATCATCATGCTGACGGCGCAAGATAGCGATTCGGACACCATTCTCGGCCTCGAGTCGGGCGCCAATGACTATGTCACCAAGCCGTTCCGCATCGCCGTGCTGCTGGCCCGCATTCGCGCCCAGCTGCGCCAGCACGAGCAGAGCGAGGACGCGGTATTCACGATCGGGCCATACAGTTTCCGTCCCAGCGCCAAGATCCTGGTCGACGACGGCGGCGCCAAGGTGCGGCTGACCGAAAAGGAAACCTCGATCCTCAAATATCTCTACCGAACCGGGGAAAAGGTTGTTACCCGCGATGTGCTGCTGCACGAGGTTTGGGGCTACAATGCCGGGGTCACCACCCATACCCTGGAAACCCATATCTATCGCCTGCGCCAGAAAATCGAGCGCGATCCTTCAAATGCCGAGCTTCTGGTGACCGAGGGCGGCGGCTACAAGCTGGTTCCGTGAAGCCGGTCCTGCAAGAATGCCTGGCGGGCAGGCGCCGGGGAGCGGCGGCCTGCCGCGCGGAGAGGATGCCGTGAATCTCGAAAGCAAGGTTTCCCTTCTTGGCGGTCTGCCCCTGTTCGAGGATTTCGGACCGGACCAGCTGCGGCTGGTCGCCTTCAATTGCAGCACGCGCAAATATGGCGACCGGCAGATGCTTCACCGCGAGGGCGATGCCGCCCGTTCGGCGCTGATCGTCTATTCGGGCCAGATCGCGGTGACCCGCCAGCGCGGCAAGAAAATCGTCGATGACGGTCAAATCGGCCCCGGAGGGGTGCTGGGCGAAATGGCCCTGCTCGTCCCCACCGAGCGCGCCAGCGACGCGCGGGCAATGGGCGACTGCGAGATCCTCGAGGTGCCGCGCGCGGTGTTTCACCGCGTTCTGGACGAATATCCCGAGATCGCGCAAAGCCTGCATGGACGCCTGTCCGGCCGTTTCGGCGCCTTTCTAGGCGATTTGCAGAAGGTCAAGAGCCGTTTCGGCGCGCTGGAGGAGGATGGCGGCGGGCGCTGAGGCGCCGCGGCGCGCGGGCTGCGGCCGGTTTTGCGTCAAGGCGCCGAAAGGCGAAGGATGACCGGGGCATGGTCGGAGGGGCGCTCCCAGCCGCGCGCCTCGCGCACAACGGCGGCGTCCTTGATCCGGCCGGCAAGATCGGGCCCGGTCCAGATATGGTCGAGGCGGCGGCCGCGATCGGCGGCGGCCCAATCGGCGGCGCGATAGCTCCACCAGCTGTAAAGCTTTTCTTCCGGGGCAATGATCCGGCGCACCGCGTCGGTCCAGTGTCCGGCGGCCTGGACCCGGTTCAGCCCGTCGACCTCGATGGGGGTGTGGGAAACCACGCGCAGCAATTGCTTGTGCGACCAGACATCGGTTTCCAGCGGGGCGATATTGAGATCCCCGGCCATGATCGAGGAGCGGTTGCCGGAAGCGATCAGCGCCGCCGACCAGTCGCGCAATTCGCCCAGAAAATCGAGCTTGTGGGCGAATTTCTCGTTTTGTTCGGGATCGGGCTCGTCGCCGCCGGCGGGTACGTAGAAGTTGTGCAGCGTAATGCCGGCAAGGCCGCCCGAGGCAAAGCCGACGGCGATATGGCGGGCGTCGCCATTGCGGCAAAACGGGCCGCGCTCGACGCTGGAAAAGGGATGGCGCGACAGGGTGGCGACGCCGTGATAGCCCTTCTGGCCGGCGATGGCGATGTGGCGATAGCCGAGATCGGCAAAGGCGGCGCCGGGAAAATGGGCCTCCATGCATTTGATTTCCTGAAGACAAAGCACATCGGGGGCCTGTTCGCGCAACAGGCGGGTGACCTGGTCGAGGCGCAGACGCACCGAATTTATGTTCCAGGTGGCGATGGTCAGGGTCATCGGGCTTGTTTCACTGCTGGTGGCGGGGCCGGCGGGCGGTGATGGCGCATGGCGCCGCCGCGATCTGCTCTGTTCTAGCAAAAAAATCGCCCGGTTCCAGGTGGAACCGGGCGATTGATCCGCTATTCGCGGCGCGCCGGGAGGGAATTCCGGCGCGAGCAGAAATGTCAGCCGGCTAGACGGGGGGCACTACCGGAATGTTGCTGCCATTTCCACTTCTGGAATTAAAATAAACAAGCAGCAGGCCGAATTCAATAGGTTTGATTCGCGCTCACAATTATGTGTTCTATGTGTTCGCTTCCTGCCTGGCCGCCAGGGCCGGCCCCGGCCTTCCGGCAACAGCTACCGATAGTCGGTCTTGACGACCATATTGTCGTTGATCCAGAACAGTTTAGGCTCGATCTGCACATCGGCGACAAGATCGAACAGCGAAACTTCCGTCTTCAGGCCCTGGGCGTCGATTACTATCCATTGCTTGAGGGCAAAATTCGGCCCGCCCATGATCAGGGTCAGCTGGCCGGGCGTGGTGCCGGAGCGCGCTTCCAGGGTGACGATGACATCGCCGCCCTGTTCCTCAAAACCGACAATGCGGGCTTCCTTGCCGATATCGACGTGCTTTTCCAGCAACAGGCTGAGCGGGGTCGCCGACAAAGGATATTTCTGGGTGTCCTTCAACTTGCGGTCCTCGATGCCAACCCAGAAACCGTCGGCAATGACGAGGATGGGATTGGGAGGAGAATATTCGAACCGGATCTTTCCCGGGCGCTGAAGGTAGAAGGTGCCTTCGGTGAATTCTCCCGAGGGCCCAAGCTGGGTGAAGCGGCCGCGCATGGTGTTGAGGGCGTTGAGATAGGTATTGATCTTGCGCAGCTCGACCTGCTGGTCGCCGGTGAGGCGCATTTCGGTGCCGGCCAGCGCCGGCATGGCGGCGGCCAGGAGCAGGAGCATGGCCGGGACAAACAGGCCGGCAACGCGGTTGCCGGGGCGATTCAGGAAGCGATCTGCGAGCCGCGTCATTGGCAGCAACATCCTCTTTAAGCTGCAAAACATGGTCTAGACCCAGCCATAGAACTGTGTCGAAAATCCGGCTCCGCCAGGCATAGGGCGGCGGCAAACGCCATCAGGCGCCGCGCTCGAGCAGGATTTCGCGTTTCCCGGCGTGATTGGCCGGGGAAACGATGCCTTCCTGCTCAAGGCGCTCGATAATGGTGGCGGCGCGGTTATAGCCGATCGAAAGTCGGCGCTGGATATAGCTGGTCGAGGCCTTTCGGTCGGCAAGCACGATCTGTATCGCGCGCTGGTAGAGATCGTCGCCATCAGTGCCAAGACCGGACAGGTAATCGCCGCCGCCGTCTTCATCGGGCTCCTCGGTCACCGCCTCCAGATAGTCCGGCGCGCCCTGCTTCTTGAGATAGGCAACGACGCGCTCGACGTCGTCATCGGAAACGAAGGGTCCGTGGACGCGGCTGACGCGGCCGCCGCCGGCCATGTAGAGCATGTCGCCCATGCCGAGCAGCTGCTCGGCGCCCTGTTCGCCGAGGATGGTGCGGCTGTCGATCTTGGACGTGACCTGGAACGAGATCCGGGTCGGGAAATTGGCCTTGATGGTTCCGGTAATGACATCGACCGAGGGGCGCTGGGTGGCAGTTATCATGTGAATGCCGGCGGCGCGGGCCATCTGCGCCAGACGCTGCACCGCGCCCTCGATATCCTTGCCGGCCACCATCATGAGGTCGGCCATCTCGTCGACGATGACCACCAGATAGGGCATCGGCTCCAGGGTCATTTCCTCGGTCTCGTAGAGCGCTTCGCCGGTTTCGCGGTCGAATCCGGTCTGCACCGTGCGGGTGATGGTTTCGCCGCTGGCGATGGCCTGGGAGACCCGCTGGTTGAAGCCGTCGATATTGCGCACGCCGAGGCGCGACATGCTCTTGTAGCGCTCCTCCATCTCGCGAACCGTCCATTTGAGCGCGACGATCGCCTTTTTGGGGTCGGTGACCACCGGCGACAGCAGATGGGGGATGCCGTCATAGACCGACAGTTCCAGCATTTTCGGATCGATCATGATCAAGCGGCACTGCTCGGGGGAGAGGCGGTAGAGCAGCGACAGGATCATGGTGTTGATGCCCACCGACTTGCCCGACCCGGTGGTGCCGGCGATCAGCAGGTGGGGCATGCGGGCGAGATCGGCGATCACCGCTTCGCCGCCGATGGTCTTGCCGAGAGCCAGCGGCAGGCGGGCCTTGGAGCGTTCATAGTCGAGCGAAGCCAGGATTTCGCGCAAGAAGACCATCTCGCGAACGGCATTGGGCAGTTCGATGCCGATGACATTGCGCCCCGGCACCACCGCCACACGGGCCGCGACCGCGCTCATGGAACGGGCGATATCGTCGGCAAGGCCGATGACCCGCGAGGACTTGATGCCGGGGGCGGGCTCCAGCTCATAGAGCGTGACCACGGGGCCGGGGCGGACATTGATGATCTCGCCCTTGACGCCGAAATCTTCGAGCACGCCTTCCAGGAGACGGGCATTCTGCTCCAGCGATTCGGCGCTCATGGCGGCGGTCTTGGCCTTTTCCTTGGCGGCGGCAAGCAAGCGCAGATGGGGCAGCTGATAGCTGGCGCCGGGCAGAAGCGAGGGCTGGCGCTCTTCCTCGATGCGGCGGCCGGGGCGCGGGTCCGGGGCGCGCGCCTCGACATGGTAGGAGCGCCCCGCGGCGGCCCCGCCATCGTCGCCATAATCGTCCATCGGCGGCTCTTGGTGGCGGCGCTCGGCGGCGCCGAAATGAGGCTCGATGCGATCATCGAAGGCGAAGGGCGCTCCTTCGCCGCCATTCTGGCCCGGGATGCCCGCGGGCAATGGCGCGCTGCTGCTGGCGCGCCCGGTCAAGCGGCGCATCAGGCGCAGCGCGCGGGCCCGGGCGGCCAGCGCGGTGTGGCCGACAAGGCCGATCATCACGCTTGGCGGCAACCAGGAGCGGCGGCGCGCGGGCGCGGCCCCGGCGGCTTCGCCGTGCTCGGCAAACAGATCGGCAAAATGGGTATCGGTGGCATAGGCGAGGGTCAGCATGGCCAGGGCGGCGAACAGCAGGCCGCACAGCACGAAGGCGAAGAAGCCGAAAATCGGCCCGAGCACGAACATCGCCACCGCCAGCGCCCGGTCGCCGAGGAATCCGCCAAGTCCGCCGGGCAGCGGCCAGGCCGCCGCCACCGGAAGGGCGGAAAATGCGCCCGCCGCGGCGAGCAGGCCGGCGAGGGCTGCCGCCAGCTTGCGGCGGCGGCGCGGCAGGGATCTGCCGCTCAGAGAGATCCAGCCCCAGCGCAGCAGCGGGTAGACGGCGATGATGGACGCCAGGCCAAGGCTCTGCATGAACAGATCGGCGGCGGCGGCGCCGGGAAAGCCGAGCAGGTTATGCGCTGCGCGGCCGGTTGCGTGGTTGAGGCTGGGGTCGCCGACCGACCAGGTGGCCAGGGCGAGCGCGAGGGCGGCGCCGCACAGAACGAGCGCGGCGCCGAGCACCATGCCCGATTGGCGTCTTGCCAGCTGGCGAAGACGGTCGGGGAAAATAAGGTCTGGCGCGAAGGACCGGCCCAGAATGGCCATCGAAATACTCCCTGCGAACTGCCGGACGCACCTGCGTCGCGGCGGCGGTGACGGCGCCGGCGGCGCTAGCTCCTGGTGCCGGTCCCGCAGCGGTATTGCCGGCAGGGGAACAGGGCGGTTCCGTCATCGGCAAAACCCTAGCGGCATGTGGTTAAGCGGCGATTAACCTTGTGGGCCGCGCGGCGACAAAAAAAGCCCCGGCGCGGGGCCGGGGCTGAGGGTCAGGGGGTCGGAACGATAGCGGTGGGCGGCGCCTTGCCGGCGGACTTGCCGGCGGCCTTGCCGGCGGCCAGGCTCGCAGCCTCGCGCTGCCGCCAGTGCCGCCGTGTGCCACCAGCGCGTCAGTGCCGGGTGAGGTCGCTTTCGGGCGTTGCGCTGATGCGGTGGATCGACAGGTCGGCGCCCTGGAATTCCTCCTCCTGGGACAGCCGCAGGCCGACAACCGCCTTCAGGATGCCATAGACGACAAAGCCGGCGGCGAGGGCATAGAGGGCGGCGGCCAGCGACCCGATGAGCTGCGAGCCGAGGGCGACCCCGCCCATGCCGCCCAGAGCGGCGGAGCCGAAAATACCGGCGGCAACCCCGCCCCAAAGACCGCACAGGCCGTGCAGCGGCCATACCCCGAGCACATCATCGATGCGCCAGCGGTTCTGGGCGAGGCTGAAGCCGGTGACGAAGATGGCGCCGGCGATGACGCCGACAACGAGCGAGCCGATGGGATGGAAAATATCGGAGCCGGCGCAGACGGCGACAAGACCGGCCAGGGCGCCGTTATGCACGAAGCCGGGATCGTTGCGCCCGACGACCAGGGCCGAAAGGATGCCGCCGACCATGGCGAGCAGGGAATTGACGGCCACCAGGCCGGACACCGATTCCAGCGACTGGGCGCTCATGACGTTGAAGCCGAACCAGCCGATGCACAGCATCCACGACCCCAGTGCCAGCCAGGGAATGGAGGACGGCGGAATGCCGATGGTGCGGCCCATGCGGTCGTAGCGCCCGCGCCGGGCGCCGAGCAGGATCACCGCGCCAAGGGCCATCCAGCCGCCAACGGCGTGAACCACCACCGAGCCGGCGAAATCGTGGAAGGGCGCGCCGAAGCTTTCCTCCAGCCAGGCCTGAATGCCGAAATTGCCGTTCCAGACCACACCTTCGAACAGGGGATAGATGACGGCGACGGCCGCCGCGGTGGCCAGGCATTGCGGCAGGAAGCGCATGCGCTCGGCGATGCCGCCGGAAATGATGGCGGGTATGGCGGCGGCGAAGGTGGCGAGGAAGAAGAACTTGACCAGGGTCAGGCCCTGGGCGCCGAAGCCTTCCGCTGCCCCGGAAATCGCGGCGGCGCTGGCAAAGAAATGGATGCCATAGGCGATCAGATAGCCGATGAAGAAATAGGCTATCGTCGAAATGGCGAAATCGACCAGAATCTTGACCAGGGCATTGACCTGGTTGCGGTGGCGCACGGTGCCGACCTCGAGAAAGGCAAAGCCGCCATGCATGGCGAAGACCAGAATTGCTCCCAGCAATACAAAAAAGACGTCGGCTCCAGCCGGCTGATTTTCCATTGACCCCAAACCCCTGACTTGATGGACCGGCGGTAGAACCGGCTGTTTTTTAAGGCCTGGCCGCAGCCGAAAAGGCGCGAGCCAGCTCCTATGCCTAAACAATGACCATGCCAAGTCGGGCGTTTTAGGAAAAGCTTTTATATTTCAAATATATATGTGCGCAGCCGGATGGTGATGAAAAAATGCCCGCCTAATTGGCGGGCATATTTCCTAGGCGTATTGCCTATTGATTAGGCAATAACAATCCTTGGCGGTGCGGTCCGCGCGGGGGCGCCGGGCCGGTCGCGAAGGCCGGTTGTGACGGCGGGTTGCGACGGCTCGGTCCGGCGCCGCGCTGCCGCTCGCGGGACGAGCTGGGCGCGGCGCCGGCGCGGGCCTATTGCACGACCTCGCCGTGGAGACGGATATCGAGGCCTTCGACCTCGGTTTCCTTGTCGACGCGCAGGCCGATGGCCATGTCGATCACCTTGAGAATGACGGTGGTGGCGATGGCGCTCCAGGCCAGGGTGCTGGCAATGCCGTAGATCTGGGTCAGGACCTGGCCGCCATTGCCGTCGAACAGGCCGGGCGCGCCGCCCATGGCCTCGCTGGCAAATACGCCGGTCAGCAGGGCGCCGACAATGCCGCCGACGCCGTGGATGCCGAAGGCGTCAAGAGCGTCGTCATAGCCGAGGCGGTGCTTGAGCCAGACCACCGCCCAGTAGCAGACGAGGCCGGAAATGGCGCCGATGAACAGGGCACCGAGCGGGGAAACAAAGGCGCAGGCCGGGGTGACGGCGACCAGGCCGGCGACGGCGCCGGAGATGATGCCGAGCACGCTGGGGCGCTTGTGGGACCCCCATTCGACGAACATCCAGACCAGGGCCGCGGCGGCGGTGGCGATCTGGGTATTGGCCATTGCCAGCCCGGCGGTGCCGTTGGCGGCCAGCGCCGAGCCGGCATTGAAGCCGAACCAGCCGACCCACAGCAGGGAGGCGCCGATGACGCTGTAGACCAGGTTGTGGGGCGCCATGTTCTCGGTGCCGTGGCCGTGACGTCGGCCGACAATGATGGCGGCGACGAGGCCGGCAACGCCGGAATTGATATGGACCACGGTACCGCCGGCAAAGTCGAGAACGCCGGCATCCATGAGATATCCGCCGCCCCAGACCCAATGGGCCACCGGCGCATAGACGATGAGCAGCCACAGCCCCATGAACCAGAGCAGCGCCGAGAATTTCATGCGGTCGGCGAAGGCGCCGCAGATCAGCGCCGGGGTGATGATGGCGAATGTCATCTGGAAGATGACGAATACCAGTTCAGGAATGGTGCCCGACAGGGTGTCGGGGCCGATGCCGACGAGAAAGGCCTTGGAGAGGCCGCCGGCAAAGGTGTTGATGGCGCCGCCATCGCTGAAAGCGATCGAGTAGCCGGCCACCATCCACAGAATGCTGGCCAGACAGCAGATGGCGAATGACTGCATGACGGTGGCAAGGACATTCTTCTTGCGCACCATGCCGCCGTAGAAAAGGGCAAGACCCGGCACCGTCATCAGCAGCACCAAGGCGGTCGAGGTCAGCATCCAGGCGGTATCGCCGCTGCTCAACGCCGGCGCGGCCTCCTGAGCCGCCTCCTGGGCGACCTCCTGGGCCTGAACCGGTATGGCGACAAGGGAAGCGGCGAGGGAGCCGAGGGCGGTTCGCGCGATCCAGCTTGCTTTGTTCTTCATTATGCTCTCCTTCATTGCGGACCGCCTCACAGGGCGTCGGCGTCGGTTTCGCCGGTACGGATGCGCACCGCGTGGTCGAGGCTGATCACGAAGATCTTGCCATCGCCGATATGTTCGGTGCGGGCGGCGGCGATGATGGCATCCACCACCTTTTCGCTGTCGCTGGCGGGCACCGCGATCTCGATTTTCACCTTGGGCACGAAATTCACCGCGTATTCTGTGCCGCGATAGATCTCGGTATGGCCGCGCTGGCGGCCATAGCCCTTGACCTCGCTCACGGTCAGCCCCTGAATGCCAATGGCGGTCAGCGCGTCGCGGACCGCCTCGAGTTTGAACGGCTTGATAACTGCCATCACGATTTTCATGTCGTCTCTTCCTTGCCCTGTTGTCCTGCCCTGCTTCCGGCCGCATCCCGCGCCGGATCGCCGGCGTGCCGGCGCGGCGGGACGGGCCGCAAGGCCCCCGGGATGGCGCAGGCCTTTCAATTAGCGTGCCAGAACGGGGGGCTGGTTCACGGAAACGGGGCGGCGGGGGGCGCAAATTCAGGGCCTTGCCAGGGCTAGCTTCTTTTGCGCTATCGCCAGCGAGAGGGTGCAGCGGCTGTCTTCGACGCCAGGATATGCCTATAAATTAGGCGATTTGCGAAGAGAGCCTAGATTTTAGGCGTAGACAGCGCGCCAAGAACGGCAGCCGTGCCGGATCATGGCGGACTCAAGTGGCGGGGCGCGCGCGCCGGATCAGCCCTTCCTGCGCCACCGAGGCGACGAGATCGCCCTCGCGGCTATAGATCGAACCGCGGTTGAAGCTGCGCCCGCCCGAAGCGGAGGGGCTGTCCTGGGCGTAGAGCAGCCAGTCGTCGGCGCGAAACGGGCGATGGAACCAGATGGCGTGGTCGAGGCTGGCCGGAACCACATCGGGGTCGAATATCGAGCGGCCATGGGCCAGCAGCGAGGTGTCGAGCAGGGTCATGTCCGAGGCGTAGCACAGGGCGCCCTGGTGCAGCTCGGCGATGTCGGGCAAGGTGCCGGTGGTACGGAACCAGGTATGCTGGACCGGGATGCGCGGCGCCTTCGATATATAGCGTTCCGGGTCGGCCAGCTTGAGCTCGATCGGGCGTTCGCGCTCCCAATATCTGCGGATATTGTCCGGCACCTTGTCGATGAAGCGTTCCAGCAGCTGGGCCTCGCTGGGCAGGTCCTCGGGCACCGGCACGGCCGGCATCTCGGACTGGTGCTCGAAGCCGTCCTCGAAATTGTGGAACGAAGCCGCCATGGAAAAGATTGCTTCGCCGTGCTGGCGGGCAACGACGCGCCGGGTGGCGAAGCTGCGCCCGTCGCGAATGCGGTCGACTTCGTAATGGATCGGGGTCTTGGGGTCGCCCGGCAGAATGAAATAGCCATGCAGGGAATGGGCGGCGCGGCCCGATACGGTGCGGCAAACCGCCATGAAAGCCTGGCTGATGACGAGGCCGCCGAAAATGCGCTGCCAGCCGACCTCAAGGCTGCGGCCCTCGAATGAATCCTCGCCGAGGGGGGCGAGATCGAGGGTTTCGACGAGGTCTTTCAAGGCATTGGACATCATGGCCGGAGGCCCCCTGTTCGACCCGGCTGACGGCGCGTGCGCTCCTTGTTGGGTGGTTCGCAGCGGTTCGGGCATGGCGCGGCGCGCGATTTGCGGCCAGAGTGTAGACGGGTTAGGAAGACCTTGCCGGGCGCGGGCTGTCAAGCGGCGAGCCGGCTGAGTTCATGGGCGGAGGCGATTTATGGCGAAGGCGGGCCGGGCGGACTGCGATGTCATCATTGCCGGAGGCGGAATGGTGGGGCTGGCCTGTGCGCTGGCGCTGGCCGGCCGGCCCGGCGAGGGCCTTGCCGTCCAGGTGCTCGAGGCCGGCACGGGCGGCGGCGGCGATATTCGCGCCAGCGCGATCACGGCGGCCAGCCGGCGCATGCTGAGCCAGCTTGGCGTCTGGGCGGCACTGGAGCCGAAGACCCAGGCGGTGCGCCAGATGATGATCTCCGACAGCCGCTCGAGCCAGGCGGTGCGCCCGCCCTTTCTTACTTTCGATGCCCTCGGCCTGGCCGATGGCGAAGCGGTGGTGATCGTTGAAAACCGCGATGTGGTGGCGGGATTGCGCGAGGCGGTGGAAAATCATCCCGGCGTCACGCTGCGCCAGGGGGTGCGGGTCAGCGGATATTCGCAGCACAAGGGCGGCGTCGAAGTTGCGATTGAGGGCGCAGGCGGCGGCGAGGGCGCGGAAACCTTGCGGGCTCGGCTGCTGGTTGCCGCCGATGGCGCGAAATCGCGCCTGCGCGAGGCCGCCGGCATCAAGTGCGTCGAATGGGAATACGGCCAGTGGGGCATCGTCGCCACGATCGGCCTGGCGCGCGGCCATGACGCAACGGCGTTGCAGCATTTCATGCCGCCCGGCCCCTTCGCCATGCTGCCGCTGCCGGGGAACCGCGCCTCGCTGGTGTGGACCGAGAAGGAAGCCTCGGCGCGGGCGCTGCTGGCGCTCGGGGAGGACGAGTTCGTGGCCGAGATCGAGCAGCGGCTCGGGAGACGCTTTGGCGCGGTGTCGCTGGCGGGGCCGCGCGGCGGCTTTCCGCTCGGCCTGCGCATCGCGCGCGCGCTCGTCGCGCCGCGGCTGGCGTTGATCGGCGATGCCGCCCACCGCCTTCACCCCCTTGCCGGCCAGGGGGTCAATCTTGGCTTTCGCGATGGCGCGGCGCTGGCTGAAACGCTGCTCGGCGCCGCCCGTCTCGGCCTCGATATTGGGTCGCCGGCCGTGCTCGAGGATTATCAGCGCTGGCGCCGCTTCGATACCCTGGCGATGGCGGCGGCGACCGATGGCCTCAACCGGCTGTTCTCAAATGACCTTGACGCGATTCGCCTCGTGCGCGACATCGGCCTTGGCCTCGTCAATCGCTGGAGCGGGCTGAAGGACTTGCTGATTCGCGAGGCCGCCGGCGACACCGGGACATTGCCCCGGCTGCTGCGCGGCGAACCGCTCTAGTCGGGAAGCTGGCGCGCTTCCTCCGGCAACATGATGGGAATGCCGTCGCGGATCGGATAGGCAAGCCTCGCCGCCTCGCTGACGAGTTCCTGGGCGGCCTCGTCATAGACCAGGCGGGTCTTGGTGACCGGGCAGACCAGAAGTTCGAGCAATTTGGCATCGACCCGCCCAAGTCCCTTCTTGCCCGTCATGTTGTCGCCCATTGTGCTGTCTCCCGGAAAGAGCGGCGTGTTCCCCGGCCGCCTATTGCAGCGTCGTTCCCTGTTCGCTGTCGTCGCCAAGTTCGCGCTCGGTCAGGGCGATCAGGATATCGGCTCTTGTGCGCAGATCGGGCGCTTCCAGCAAGGCCTGTTTTTCCTGCGCGCCATAGGGGCTGAGGATCGAAAGGGCATTGACCAGCACCTCGGTGGAGGACGAGTTGACCTCTTTCCAGTCGGCATCGAGATTACGCGAATCAAGAAAAGCCCTGAGCAGTTCGAGCAGCCGTTTGCGGTCGACCGCGTCTTCGCCGAGATTGGGCCGCAAGTCGGTCGCGAAGGGATCGAAGGTGACACGGCAAACGCGGAAGGCGGTGCCGGCCTCAAGTTCCTCGACAATGCGGAAACGGCAGATTCCGGTCAAGGTGATGAGATAGCGGCCGTCGGGCGTTTCGGAATAGGTTGTGATGCGGCCCGCCGCGCCCACCGGCTCAAGATCGCCGGAGCCGTCCTTGCCGCGGCCGAGCGCCGGCTGCACCATGCCGATGATGCGCTCTCCGGCCATGGCGGCGTCGACCATGGCGAGGTAGCGCGGCTCGAAAATATTCAGCGGCAATTGCGCCCGCGGCAGGATCAGGGCGCGGGCGAGCGGAAATACCGGTATCACCAGCGGCAGGTCGCGCGGTTCGCGGTATAGCTCGGCCAATTCCATATCAATTCAATCCTCAGGCAAAGAGCAGCCTTTAGGCAAAGAGCAGCGAAGACAATTTGCGCCGCCCGTTGCGCGTTGCCTCCTCTCCGGGTCCCCAGGCGTCGAAAAACTGCAATAGCTGCTTGCGCGCCGCCTCGTCGTTCCAGGTTCGGGCGTGGCGGATGATGTGCAGCAGTTCGTCGGTGGCGCCGTCCTTGTCGCCGCTGGCGTTTAGCGCAATGGCGAGATCAAGGCGGGTCTGATGGGCGGCCGGGTCGGCGGCAAGCGCGGCGCGCAGGGTGCCGATATCGCCCGCCGAAGCCGCCTGATCGGCAAGCTCGAGGGCGGCGCGCGCACCGGCGATCGCCGGCTTGCCGGCGATATCGGGGGCGGCAAGGGCAAGGGTGCTGCGCGCCTTGTCAAGATCTCCGGCCTTGAGGTAGCACTGGGCGAGGCCGCCAATGGCGTCGGGATTCTGCGCTTCCAGCTGCAAGGCGGCGGCAAAGCCGCGGGCCGCGGCGCCAAGGTCGCCGGCATCCAGCGCCTGCTGCGCCGGGCCGAGCACCGCGGCAACCTGCTGATGGTCCCTGGCGCCGGTTAGGCGCTGGACGAAGGCCCGGACCTCGCTTTCGCCCTGCGCGCCCATGAAGCCGTCGACCGGCTTGCCATCGACAAAGGCAAAGACCGCGGGAATGGACTGGATGCCCATTTGTCCCGCGATGCCGGGGTGTTCGTCAATATTGAGCTTGACCAGGCGCACGGCGCCGCGAGCCTCGCCCACGACCTTTTCCAGTACCGGGGTCAATTGCTTGCACGGGCCGCACCAGGGCGCCCAGAAATCGACAATGACCGGGCGCAGCCGCGACTGGTCCATGACGTCGGCCTTGAATTCGCGCGTCGTCGTGTCCTTGATGAAATCGGCCGCGCCCCGGCCCAAAGCCCCTTGGGATCCCTGGGGAGTCTGGGTTTCGTTGCCGGCCTGCGGCACGATCATGTCGCTCATGGTCTGTTTCCCGTTGCTGTTTGGCGCGCCATGGCCGGTGTCATGCGCTTCGACACACTAAGATGGGCTTTTTGCCCCCCGATTCAAAGGCCCTATCGGTGCTGGCCGCCCGTGCCGGGCTGCCGCCCCACCTTTTTTGCGCCGCTGCCGGTGCCTGCCGGCATCGCGCCTGCCTGCGCCGACAGCGCCAAAATGGCGGGCCTGTGGCCGCAAGCGGCTATGAAACGCAGCAGGTCGGTGCTGGAGATGCTGGTGGTGGCGTCATTGGACAGGGGATGAAAATTCAGCGTCGCGCAGTCCATCATGGCGGCATCTAGGATAACCTCGACGCGCCGGCCGGTGTCACTGATAAGACCGAAAGGGGTCACCGAACCGGGCCTGACGCCGAGCAACTGCTCCATCAGTTCGGCGCTGGCAAAACTCAGCCGTCCGCATCCGATGACGCCATGCAGAGATTTCAGGTCGATTGGCATGTCTTCCAGGGCCACGACGAGAAAGACCCGCCCCTTCTTGTCCTTGAGGAACAGGTTCTTGGTATGGCCGCCGGCAATTTCGCCGCGCAGCGCCTGTGATTCGGCAACCGTGAACAACGGCGGATGGCGGTGGGTCCGCACTGGAATGGCGAGCCGCCTGAAAAGAGCCGTGAGGTCGTCAATGCTTGCCGCCATGCCATCCTCCATACGCCGCGGCGGCCCGGTGAGTGGCGTGAAAAACCGCGCCGCCGGCGGCAAAAAGCCATTTGCGCCGGGCCGGTTGTTTTTGTTGCAAAGCCTGCCGCTTTGCGCAATAACACGGGCCGTCGCGACTGCGGCGCGAAAACTGTTCAAGCGGGCGTAGCTCAGGGGTAGAGCACAACCTTGCCAAGGTTGGGGTCGTGAGTTCGAATCTCATCGCCCGCTCCAGTTTTTC
>JAGRLG010000079.1 GCA_020441905.1 Rhodobiaceae bacterium
GAACTAGAAGCAGACCGCCGGCTTTTCGAAGGGGGCAATCTGCCGGCAGCACAGCCCGCCGAAAAGACTTTTTTGAAGAATTTGGTAGCGGGGGAGGGACTTGAACCCCCGACACGCGGATTATGATTCCGCTGCTCTAACCAGCTGAGCTACCCCGCCACACATGCGCCGTTCATCCGCCCCTTTGGGGCTGCCCCTTTTCAGGGGCCGGCAGGCCGGTCCGCCGGCCCGCCTGCGGTGGAGCTTGGAACTCCCCCGCGCGGCGCAGAGGCGATATAGGGGGTGCGGCGAAGCGCTGTCAAGCGTTCTGGGGCCCGCGCCCCGCCTCTATCCGTTTCTTCGCTACCCCGCCGCCGGATCGGACAGAGTGGCGCCGTTATAGCCGCGGCCCGGCGCCGCTTCGCGGCGCTTGTGCACCCGGCGTTCCTCGCCCGGCGGCGACGCCTCGGCCCATTCCACCTCGCGCACGAAGCGCAGCATGGTGAACAGGCCGAATGGCTTCATCCGCCGCTCTTCCACCAGCCTCAGGCCGGAACGCGTCATCACGTTGTCCCTGGAAAAATCGGGCCGCCAGCCCAGCGCCGCCGACAGCGGAGCCAGCTTGCGCTCGGCCCAGCCGCGCAGCCCTTCGTCCTGGGCAAAATGGGAAATGATGATGACCTCGCCGCCCGGCGCGCAAACCCGCTCCAGTTCCGCCATCACCCGGCCCGGGTCAGGCACCACGGTCAGCACATACATCGCCACCACGACATCGAACCGCCCGGCCTCGAAGGCGAGATCCGAAGCGTCCATTTCGGCCACCTCCTCGATATTCTCGAGGCCGTGCTTTGCGATCCGCGCCCTGGCGCGGGCCAGCATTTCGGGGGAAAGGTCGATGGCGCTGATCTTCAGGTCGCGCCGGTAATGGGGCAGTGAGACGCCGGTGCCGACGCCCACCTCCAGCACGCGCCCGTGACGCGCATTGATATGGTCCACGGCCTGGCGGCGGCCGAAATCGACAAGGCTGCCGAACACCAGGTCATACATCGGCGCCCACCGCGCATAGGCGCGCCGCACCGCGATACTGTCGATGGACGACAGGCCTCCGCTCATGTCCCTCAAACTCCGGCCTTCCTCCCAGATCGCCCGCCGCGCGGAGGGCGCGTTGCTATTCTGCGGCGCGCACCGGGCTGGCCGCTGTCGTGTCTCCTGTCGCCGGTCCGCCTTGGCGCCGTTCCGCAGCCGCGCTGCCCGCCAGCGTTGAGCGGATCCAGCCGCCGCCCAGCACCCGGGCATGGGCCTTTGCAGTATCGTAGAACACACAGGCCTGGCCGGGCGAAACGCCATCGTCGCCCTGCACCAGATCGACCCTGAGCACATTGTCACCGCCCTCGCTGAGGGCATGGATGATGGCCGGCTGGGGCGGGCGCGTCGAGCGCACGCGGGCGAACACTTCCATCCCGCCGGCGGCGGCCCGGGCCAGCGGTTCATCGCCCAGCCAGTTGACATCGCGCAGCCACAGCCGCGCCGTCGACAGCGCCTCGCGCGGGCCGACCACGACCTGGCGGCGCGCCGCGTCGAGACGGATCACATAAAGCGGATCGCCAGTGGCGACGCCGATGCCGCGGCGCTGGCCGACAGTGAAATTGATGATGCCGGCATGGCTGCCCAGCACGCGCCCGTCGACATGGATGATCTCGCCCGGCTCCGCCGCATCCGGGCGCAGCCGTTCCAGCACATCGGTGTAATGGCCGGTGGGCACGAAGCAGATGTCCTGGCTATCGACCTTTTCCGCCACGTGCAGGCCCAGGCCTTCGGCGAATTCGCGGGTTTCCTTCTTGGTGAATTCGCCCAGCGGAAAGCGCAGGAAATCGAGCTGCTCGCGGGTGGTGGCAAAGAGGAAATAGCTCTGGTCGCGCGAGGCATCCTCGGGGCGGTAGAGCTCCCAGCCGGCCTTGCCCCTGCGGCTAGAGATATAGTGGCCGGTGGCCAGCACCGAGGCGCCCAGTTCGCGCGCCGTCTCCAGCATGTCGTTGAACTTGATCTTCTGGTTGCAGCTGACGCAGGGGATCGGCGTTTCGCCCGACATATAGCTGTCGGCGAATTCGTCGATCACCAAGCTGCGGAACTTGTCCTCATAATCGAGAACGTAGTGAGGAATGCCGAGCAGTTCGGAAACCCGGCGCGCATCCTGGATATCCTGCCCGGCGCAGCACGAGCCGGGGCGGTGAATGGCCTCGCCGTGGTCGTAAAGCTGCAAGGTCACGCCGACGACATCATAGCCGGCATGCTTGAGCAGGCCGGCGGCGACGGAGGAATCGACGCCGCCCGACATCGCCACCACGACGCGCGTGCGAGCCGGATCCCCTGCCAGCCCCATGGCGGCAATTATCCGGTTCCTGTCAGGCAATTTCGCCATGATGGCTTCGCTCGTTCCCTGCTCGGTTTTTCGGTCTGTCACAGTGCTCGCCCCGCCATTCAGATAGGAGGCGCGGCAGCATCTTCCAAGCACTATATGCCCTGCGAATAGGCGCGCAAGGGGCGCCCGCCTGCCGCCGGGCGCGCCGCCCCACCCCGGCAGATCCCGCCCCAGGGCGGCAAATCCTGCCGGTCGGGACCCGCCACAGGGCCACTCCGGCCAGGAGGAACAGCAATCGTACGGCCAAAAAGCGGCGGAAAACTGTCCTTGCCGGAGCCACAGTGAGTCTGGCCCGCGTCTTGCTTGTTCATCTGCGAGCTATTGCGTTCGCGCCTTGTGCGCGGATCCGTTTATCGGCCTGCATATTGGAGAGTTGTCCTTGAACGCCTTGCCGGCAAATCCCTTCGACCTGATGACGGGCGCCGCCGCGCCCGCATCCGGCGGCGCGCCGGCCGCAGGCGCCAGGGGGCAGGTCAAGAGCCAGCTACCGGGCCAACTTCCGAGCCCGGCCGGCGCCAGTTCAGATGGCGGCGAGAGTTCGAGCTTCGCCCAGTTCCTGTTGCAGGTTCAGGAGCAGCAGGCGTCATCCGGCCTCGTCCTGGCCGCCCGCCGCCCCGGCGGAGAACAGGCTCTCCCCCAGGCCGCCGCCACCGCGGAGACGGGCGAAAACATCGCCGCCATACTGGCACGCCTCCTTGGCCCCGAAACCGGCAATGGCGCAAACGGCACCAACGCAGCCTACGCAGCCAACGCCGCCGTCTTGCCTGAGGATGGGCAGGGGCAAGCGGGCAACGCCTCTCAAATCGCCGCTCCGGTCCAGCCGCCCGTTCCAGGGCATCTCGTCGCCGCCGCGGTCGATGCCGCCCTGGCCCAGATCAGCCTGGCCGGGCAATCTGCTATTCCGGACGGCAAAGCCGCCGCAAAAGCCGCTCTCAACGCCGCCGCGCCGCCCATCGCGCCGCTCGAAACCGGCCAACCCGCGCCGACCCCCGAAATCGCAGCGGCCACGCAAAGCGATACCGCTCCTGCCGCGCCGCAAGGCAACGGCGCCACGCCGTCCGGCGCCATCGCAGCCCCGCCGCCGCCTGCCCCCGGCGCGCTGGCGGGCGGCGAAGATGGCACCGCGATTGCCGCGCCTGTTTCCGGCGATGGACAGGACGGCGTGCCGGAGCACGAGGCTGGAAACGCCGCCAAGGACAAGCCATCGTCATCGGCGCCGGCCTCGCAGGACGCCCGCGCCGCCGCGCAGGCCCATTTGCCTCCCCTGCCCGCCATGGCCGCCGCCCGTGCGCAGCAGATGGCGCGCGCCGCTGGCCAGATCGAGGGCAACCAGGCACCCGAAACGGATGCCGGAAGCGGCGCCAAATCCGCCTCGGCGGCAGCCGGCAATGGCGAAAACAGCGCCGCCGCCGCGCTGCGCGCCGGCATGGCAGCGGCGGCCCAGCGCGCCGATATCGCCGCTTCGCACGCTCCCGCCGCGGCACCGGCCCAGCTGGCCGCCCCGCGATTCCCCACCGGCCTTGAAAGCCAGGTCGCGTCCGACGGCGATATGCTGCCCGTGTCCTTGACCGGCCAAACCGCCGCCGACGGCGCCAGAACCGCGGCAGGCGTCCAGGGCGCCGCCAATTACACCGCCGCCGCCACCGTGCCGGTGGCCCATCTCGCCTTGCAGATCGCCTCCCAGGCCCGCAAGGGCCTCAGCCGCTTCGAGATCCGTATGGATCCGCCCGAGCTTGGCCGCGTCGATGTCCGCCTTGACATGGGCAGCGACGGCTCCGTCACCACCCGCATGATCGTCGAGCGCGCCGAAACCCTGGATCTCCTTCAGCGCGACGCGCGCGCATTGGAACGCGCTCTTGGCGATGCCGGCTTCAGCGCCGGCGAGGGATCGCTGCAATTCTCGCTCAAGGGCGAAGGCTTTGCCGGACATCAGGATCGGGACGGCACACCGGGGCAACGGGCTGACGCCGCCGGGCCGAACGGGCCTGCCATCGATATGCAAACCGCGCAAAGCGCCTATCCGCGCGCCTGGGCGTCGGACCGCGCGCTGGACATACGCGTCTAGGACGCAACGGAGGAGTTGAGAAATGGAACTGACCGGACTTGGCGCCCTTTCGGGCATCGGCGACGCGGTAAAGGACCGCAATTCCATTGCCGACAATTTCGACACCTTCCTGCAGATCCTGACCACCCAGCTCAAGAATCAGAACCCGCTTGAGCCCATGGACACCAACGAGTTCACCAATCAGCTGGTGCAGTTCTCCAGCGTCGAGCAGGCGGTGAAGACCAACGAGAACCTGGAAACCCTGCTGCGCATCAATACCGCCTCGATGGCCACCGCCGCGGTGTCCTATATCGGCAAGTCAATCACCGCTCAGGGCGTCACCTCAACGCTGGAGAACGGCACCGCGAGCTGGAGCTACTCGGCGACCAAGCCGGTGGACAACGCCTTCATCACCATCCGCGACAAGAACGGGTCGGTGGTGTTCAGCGAGGAACGCTCCCTGACCAAGGCCAACGGCGTCTACACATGGGACGGACGCCGGTCCGACGGCGCCGTTGCCGCCGGAGGAACCTATACCATTTCCATCACCGGCTCGGCCGCCGATGGCACGACAATTCCCGTCAAGACCGCCTTTGGCGGTGTCGTTAACGGCGTCGATCTGACCGGAACGGAGCCGATTTTGCTCGTCGGTGAGCGGCGGGTCAACCTCTCAAGCGTCCAGTCCATCGGCCAAAACACACAATAATTGCTGGAAATTCAGCCACTTAATGCCCATGCAACGCAGCCATTGCGAGTCCCGCTCGGCTTTAGGCAAATCTTAAGTTGCAACCCTTACTCTCCCCTCTTGCACGTCGAGTGGTCGCGTTGAGTGAGAGTACGATGACCGAACAGTACAGACCTCGGGTCAAATATGTAATTGGGCCGGATGGCAGTCCGCTGACTGTCGCCGACCTGCCGCCGACGAACACCAGAAGGTGGGTCATCAGGCGCAAAGCTGAAGTTGTCGCTGCCGTTCGCGGCGGCCTGCTCAGTCTCGAAGAAGCCTGTGACCGTTACACCCTGACGGTCGAGGAATTCCTCAGCTGGCAGCGCTCGATCGATCGCCACGGCCTTGCCGGCCTGCGCGCGACGCGGGTCCAGCACTACCGCAACTAGGCCGCCACCAGCTCGCCCCCTAAGCTATATCCGCACACCCACGTGCCGCCTTCTTCTGGCGGCGCGGCCGTTTTGGCTGCGCCGGCGCGAGGCGCATATGGTTTCCGAGCCCCTTACCCGGCAATAATTGCCGCCTTCGGCCAGCGATCACCGCTTCGATTAACGCCTTGTTTACCCTGATACCGGTAATTTTTGCCTAGTTGCGCTGCCGATACGCCCCCCGCGGGGTCCAGCATTCGGTGGCCATTCCTCGCAATCGGGCCGCAGGGTAGCGCCAAGTGAACGGTTTCTTCCACTTCCTCAGAGCTTTAGGCCCGGGCCGGCTGGCCGCCATGGGATCTGTCGCCGCCGGTCTGGTGGGCTTTTTCGCCTTCCTCATCCTGCGTCTCACGGCGCCGCAGATGACCCTGCTGTTCACCGATCTCGACATTCGCGATTCAAACGCCATCGTCCGCGACCTGGAATCCAGCAATATCCCATATGAATTGCGCGCCGACGGCAGCACCATCCTGGTGCCCAAGGAGGAGGTGCTGCGCCTGCGCATGCGCCTCGCCGAGGACGGGCTGCCGGTCGGCGGCTCCATGGGCTACGAGCTGTTCGACAAGTCCAACGCCCTCGGCACCACCAGCTTCGTGCAGAACATCAATCACCTGCGGGCGCTGGAAGGGGAACTGGCGCGCACCATCCGCACCCTGGACCGCGTTTCGGCGGTACGGGTCCATCTGGTGTTGCCCGAACGCAAGCTGTTCTCGCGCCAGGAGAACGAGCCTTCCGCTTCGATCGTCCTCAAGACCCGCGGCGAACTCGACTCCACCAATATCAGGGCGATTCAGAACCTTGCCGCATCCGCCGTCGCGGGACTGAAGCCATCGCGGGTTTCCATCGTCGATGAAGCCGGGCGCCTGCTCGCCTCCGGTCGTGGCGACGACGCCAACATGGCCCTTGCCTCCTCCTTCGAGGAACGCCGCGCCGGAATCGAAAAGCGCCTCCACGACGAGGTCATGACCATCGTCACCAGCGTCGTCGGCGACGGCCGGGCCCGCGTCAACGTGGTCGCCGAACTCGACTACAACCGGGTGACACAGACCTCCGACACCTTCGATCCAGAAGGCCGCGTCGTCCGCTCGACCCAGACCCGCGAGGAAAAGTCGGCCTCCAGCGACGGCAAGGGCAATCCCGGTGTCAGCGCCGGCAACGAATTGCCCGGCGCCGATGCCGCCGCCAGCGAAGGCGTGTCGAAGGAACAGGCCGGCGCCACCGAGGAGACGGTGAACTACGAGATCTCGCGGACCACCAAGACCGAGACCATCGAAGCCGGGCGCCTGCGGCGCCTTTCGGTCGCCGTGGTCGTCGATGGCACTTATGCCACCGATTCGTCCGGAAACGTCAGCTATGCGCCGCGCCCGCAGGAACAGATCGACCAGATCGCCGCCCTCGTGCGCACCGCCGTCGGCTATGACGCCAGCCGCGGCGATCAGATCGAAATCGCCAATCTGCGCTTTGCCGATGTCGCCCGCCCCGACCAGATTGCCGAGGACGAAGGGTTCCTGTCCCTGACCAAGGAAGACTATTTCTATATCGCCGAACTCGCCGTCCTGCTCATCGTCACCGCCCTCGTGCTGCTCTTCGTCATCCGCCCGCTGGTCCGCCGTATTGTCGCCCCCGAATCCGGCGGCGCCCTCATTGCCGCGCCCGCCGGCGCGGCTCCGGCCGGCGAGCAGGCGAAGGCGCAGATCGCGGGCCCCGGCGGCGCCCCCGCGGCGCTGCCTAAACCCGATGGCGGCTCCGCCTCGGAAATGATCGACGTTGCCCAGTTCACCGGCAAGATCCACGCGTCCTCGGTGCAGAAGGTCGGAGACCTGGTCAAGAACAACCCTGAGGAAGCGGTTGCGATCGTCCGTCAGTGGCTGGGAGACGCCGCATGAATGCCGCGGCACAGATGCGGGACCACAACCAGCTGGTGCCGGTAAGGGGCGCCCTGAGCGGCATCGAACGCGCCGCCGTGTTGATGCTGGCACTGGGCAACGAGCATGGCCAGGACATCTGGAAGGCGCTGGACGACGAGGAAGTCCGCGCGATTTCCGGAGTCATGTCGACCCTTGGCACCGTCGATTCCGGCATCGTCGAGGACCTGCTGGTCGATTTCGTCACCCGCCTCTCATCCGCCGGCGGCCTGATGGGCACCTATGAGTCCACCGAACGCCTGCTTGCCGGCATGCTGCCGCCGGAAAGGGTTTCCGTCATCATGGAAGAAATCCGCGGGCCTGCCGGGCGCAATATGTGGGAGAAGCTCTCCAATGTGCAGGAAGAGGTTCTCGCCAACTACCTGAAGAACGAATATCCGCAAACGGTCGCCGTCGTGCTGTCCAAGATCCGCTCCGAGCACGCCGCCCGCGTGCTGGCCAACCTGCCCGAGGACCTGGCCCTCGAGGTCGTCAACCGCATGCTGCGCATGGAGCCGGTGCAAAAGGACATCCTGGAGAAGGTGGAGCAGACCCTGCGCACCGAGTTCATGGCCGGCCTCGCCCAGACCACGCGCCGCGACGCCCATGAGCAGATGGCCGAGATCTTCAATAATTTCGACCGCCAGACCGAAAGCCGTTTCCTCACCGCGCTGGAGGAAGAGGACCGCGAGACAGCGGACAAGATCAAGTCCTTGATGTTCACATTCGAGGACCTGGCCAAGCTCGATGCCTCCTCGGTGCAGACCCTGCTGCGCGCCATCGAGAAGGAAACCCTGGCCGTCGCCATGAAGGGCGCTCCGGACAAGCTGCGTGAATTCTTCTTCGAGAACATGACCGCGCGCGCCGGCAAGATGCTCAAGGAAGACATGGAGGTCATGGGTCCGGTCCGCCTGCGCGATGTCGACGAGGCCCAGGCGCGGATGATCAACATCGCCAAGGATCTGGCCGCGAAGGGCGAAATCATGATCGCCAAGAACAACGGTGACGAAGAACTGGTGTACTGAACCGGAAGGGCGGGAAGACCCGCAGGATAATGGCCGCACACGCGAAATTTCTTTTTGATACCGACTTCGAACGCAGCCGGCCAGCTGCCGCGGCAGGCCCGCGCGGCCATGACGACAATTCGGATCTGCTGGCCCGCGCCCGCAGCGAAGGCCACCGCGAAGGCGTCGCCGCCGGGCGCGCCGAAGCCATCCGCGAGGCCGAGGAAACGCTCGCCGCGCGCCTCGCCCATCTATGCCAGAGCGCCGACGCGATTGCTCGCGATCTTGAGAACGAGCGCGAGCTGCTGCGCGCCGAGGCCGCCCACCTGGCGCTGGCGGCGGCCCGCGCCCTGGTTCCGGCGCTGGTCGCCCGCGAGCCCGACGGCGAATTGCTGGCGCTGTTCGAGGAATGCGTCGCCAACCTCTCCACCGCCCCTCATCTGGCGGTGCGCGTACCCGACACCGACGTCGCGGCGCTGCGCCAGAAGCTGGAGGAAACAGCCTACCGATCGGGCTATGACGGCCGCATCGTCGTCCTCGCCGACGATGGGCTCGGCGAAGGCGATTGCCGCATCGAATGGGCCGATGGCGGCATTGCCCGCGATCGCGCCGCCATGGAAGCCTGGCTGACCGACATCATCGCCAGCCGCTACGCCCCCCCGCCGCCGCTCCCTGAAGCCGCTGCCGATACCACGGCGAGCGCCGGAGACGAACCCGAAATTGCCAGTGCCGAGGAATCCCGCGTTGAATTCATCGGCCCGCCCAGCTCTCCAATTTCCCCTGACGGAGATGAACAATGAGTGACGATAACGAAGTCCAGCTTCGCGACTTCAGCGACGGCGCCCCCAACGACGCGGCATCGGACGACGCCGGGTCAGGAACCGACGGCGACCAGGAGGGCGGCACCCATTCCGCTGCCGATCTGGAGATCGTGTTCGACGTTCCGGTCAAGGTTTCGGCGGTGCTGGGCCGCTCGCAGATGGAAGTCAGCGAACTGCTCAAGGTCGGCAGGGGCACGGTCGTCGAGCTTGACCGCAAGGTCGGCGAGGCCATCGACATCTATGTCAACAACCGCCTGGTGGCGCGCGGCGAGGTGGTGCTGGTCGACGAGCGGCTTGGCGTCACCATGACCGAGATTATCAAGTCGGAAAAGAACTGAGGCCCCCGCGCGGGCCACCTGAAGGGACGGAGCCGAAATAATGCGATTGCTGATCGTCGGAACACTCAAGGGCCAGCTGACCACGGCCACGCGCATGGCCATGGAGCGCGGCGCCAAGGTCATGCATGCCGAAACCCTGGACGGCGCACTCGCAACCCTGCGTTCGGGGCGCGGCGCCGACCTGTTGATGGTCGACGTCGTCGAGGATATCGGCCTGCTGATCTCGCGCCTCGAGGCGGAGCATATCCATGTTCCCATCGTCGCCTGCGGGGTCGAGAACGATGCCCGTGCCGCGGTCGCCGCCATTCGCGCCGGCGCCAAGGAATATATTCCGCTGCCCCCCGACGCCGAGATCATCGCCGCCGTCCTCGCCGCGGTCACCGACGAATCCCATTCGATGATCTACCGCGACGAGGCCATGGCCCAGGTGGTGCAGCTGGCGAACCAGGTCGCCGCCAGTGAAGCCTCGATCCTGATTACCGGCGAATCGGGCACCGGCAAGGAAGTTATGGCGCGCCACATCCACCGCAAGTCGCACCGTGCCGAAAAGCCCTTCATCTCGGTCAATTGCGCCGCCATACCCGAGGCCCTGCTCGAGTCCGAGCTTTTCGGCCACGAAAAGGGCGCCTTCACCGGCGCCGTCGCCCGGCGCATCGGCAAGTTCGAGGAAGCCGATGGCGGCACCCTGCTGCTCGACGAGATTTCCGAAATGGATATCCGCCTCCAGGCCAAGCTGCTGCGCGCCATTCAGGAGCGGGTTATCGACCGCGTCGGCGGCCAGCGCCCGGTGGCGGTCAATATCCGCATCCTGGCGACGTCCAACCGCGACCTGGCGGCCGAAACCCGCGAAGGGCGCTTTCGCGAGGACCTGCTCTACCGCCTCAATGTCGTCAATCTGAAGATCCCGCCCCTGCGCGAGCGCCCGGCCGACATTCTTGAGCTGGCCGGTCATTTCATCGCCAAATATGCCGAGGCCAATGGCGTGCCCGCGCGCCCGCTCTCCGCCGATGCAAGGCGCCAGATCGTCGCCGGCCGCTGGCCCGGCAATGTGCGCGAGCTGGAAAACACCATGCACCGTGCCGTCCTGCTCTCAACCGGCGCCGAGATCGGCACCGACGCCATCCGCTCGCCCGACGGCACCCGCCTCGACCAGACGGCGGGCGCGGTGTCCGCCTATGCCCAGGCCGCCATGACCGCCCAGGCGATCACCCGCGATCTTGTCGGCAAGACCGTTGCCGAGGTCGAGCGCGACCTGATACTCGACACCCTCGACCACTGCCTCGGCAACCGCACCCATGCCGCCAATATTCTCGGCATTTCAATCCGCACCCTGCGCAACAAGCTGAAGCAATATACCGACGAGGGACTGGACGTTCCGGTGCCGGGAGAATTGCGTACCGCTTCATAAGGATGTTTCGAGTGTCAGCACGCGCTAGCCATCAGGTGCGCCGATGAGCGACAACACCCCCGCCGCGCCGGTTGCCGCCGGGGGCGCCGGCGTGCCGTCCTTTGGCGGGTTCGCCGCATGGGCCAAGCGCGGCGACATCGCCCTGGCCCTGGGCATCATCACCATCCTGGTGGTGCTGATCCTGCCCATGCCGGCGATGATCCTCGACGGCCTGCTGGCGATCTCGATCATCCTTTCGGTGCTGGTCATGATGACCGCGCTGTTCATCCATACCCCGCTGGAATTTTCCGCCTTTCCCGCGGTGCTGCTCATCGCCACCATGTTGCGGCTCGCCCTCAACCTGGCCTCGACGCGCCTCATTCTCGCCAACGGCCACGAGGGCACCGATGCCGCCGGCCACGTCATCGAGGCCTTCGGCAATTTTGTCATGCGCGGCAATTTCGTCATCGGCATTATCGTCTTCGCGATCCTGGTGATCGTGAATTTCGTCGTTATCACAAAGGGTTCCGGGCGCATCGCCGAGGTTGCGGCAAGATTTACCCTCGATGCCATGCCGGGCAAGCAGATGGCCATCGACGCCGATCTTTCCGCCGGCCTCATCGATGAGGACGAGGCGCGCACCAGACGCCGCAAGCTGGAGGACGAATCGTCCTTCTTTGGCGCCATGGACGGCGCCAGCAAGTTCGTGCGCGGCGATGCCATCGCCGGCCTGCTGATCACCTTCATCAATGTCGTCGGCGGCATGGTCGTCGGCGTCGGCCAGAACGGCCTGTCGGTCGCCGAAGCCGGACACATGTACACGCTGCTGACCGTCGGCGACGGCCTGGTATCGCAGATCCCCGCCCTCATTGTCTCCACCGCCGCCGGCCTCCTGGTGTCCAAGGCCGGTGTCGACGGCTCCGCCGACCGCGCCCTGTTCAGCCAGCTCTCCGGCTACCCCAAGGCGCTCGGCATGTCGTCTTTCGTCATGGTGGTGATGTCGCTGCTGCCGGGAATTCCCATGATTCCGTTCCTGGCGCTGGCCGGCGGCGCCGGCGCCCTCGCCTTCTTCACCGATCGCCGCCACAGCGCCGAGGCAGCCCAGGCCGCCTCCGAGGCCGCCTTTGCCGCCTTGCCGCCCGAGCCTCAGGAAGAGCCGATCTCGACCGCCCTGCAGATGGACGAATTGCGGGTCGAGCTTGGCTATGGCCTGCTGCCGCTGATTTCCGGCGGGCGCGACGACGACCGCCTGACCGAGCAGATCAAGGCGCTGCGCCGCCAGCTGGCCAGCGAAATGGGCTTCGTCATGCCGTCGGTGCGCATTCTCGACAACATGCAGCTCGACGCCAATGCCTATGTCATCAAGGTCAAGGAAGTCGCGGCAGGAAACGGCGTGCTCTATCCCGAGCAGTTCATGGTTCTGGATCCTTCCGGCGGCCCGCTCGACATGCCGGGGACCCACACCACCGAGCCGACCTTCGGCCTGCCGGCCAGCTGGATCGACGCTTCGCTCAAGGACGAGGCCACCTTCAAGGGCTACACCGTGGTCGATCCGCCGACGGTGCTCTCGACCCACCTCACCGAAGTGCTCAAGACCAATATGGCCGAGCTGCTGTCCTATGCCGAGGTCCAGAAGCTGCTCGCCGAAATTCCCAAGGACCAGCAGAAGCTGGTCGACGACATGGTCCCGAGCCAGATCTCCATCACCGGTGTCCAGAGGGTCCTTCAGAGCCTGCTCTCGGAGCGTATCTCGATCCGCGACCTGCCGACCATCCTCGAGGGTATCGCCGAGGCCACCGGCTTCGCCTCCTCGATCCAGACCATCACCGAGCATGTGCGCGCCCGCCTTGCCCGCCAGATCTGCGCCACCTACCTCAGCCCGGGCGGTTATCTGGCGCTGCTGACGATGTCGCCGAAATGGGAGCAGAACTTCGCCCAGTCACTCCTTGGCGAAGGCGACGAGCGCCAGCTCGCCATGGCGCCGAGCATGCTCCAGGA
>JAGRLG010000080.1 GCA_020441905.1 Rhodobiaceae bacterium
AATGCGTCTTCACCCCCGGCCATACCTCGAACCACATGGCATTTGCGCTCAATCAGGAAGGCGCGCTGTTTTCCGGCGATCATGTCATGGCCTGGTCGACCAGCGTGGTGGCGCCGCCCGACGGCAACATGGGCGCATATATGGATTCGCTGAGCCTGCTGACAACGCGCGCCGACAAGGTCTACTGGCCGGGCCATGGCGGCCCCGTGACCAAGCCGCGCGCCTTTGTCCGCGCCTTCATCACCCATCGCCGCATGCGCGAGAACGCGATCCTCAACCGCCTTCAGGCCGGGGACCGCACCATCGACGAGATCGTGCCGCGCATCTATGACGGCCTGTCGCCCAAGCTCGTCCCCGCCGCCGGGCTTTCGGTTCTGGCCCATCTCCAGGACCTGGTGGCCCGCGGGCTGGTGACCAGCGACGGCGAGGCGACGCGCGACGCCGCCTTTTATACGGCTTAAATCAGTAGATCCGGATCCCGCCGCAACGATCTGCAAGCATTTCCAGGTTGTATTTTCCGTACCCGGTTCTAGCGCTCGCCGCCCGCGGTCGGTGCGGCGCGCTCGCGCAAGGCGAAGAGGAAACTGCGAATCCGCGAGGCATTGGTGCCGAAATCGCGGGACCCGTAGCGCGACGCCGAGCGGATATCGATGCGGCTGCCTTCGCCGTCAGGAGCGACCCGAATCGCGACATCGTCGCGAAACGCCATCAGCAGGGTCGAAGCCACGGCCTCGATACGCCCCGCCTCGGGCCCGGACGGCGCCTCGCTGGCGATCACCCGCCAACCCTGGTCGCGGGCAACTTCCGCCACGATGGGGAAGGCTTCGCCGGCCGGCATGGCGAGGCGGAAGGGCCGCAGTTCGGGATAGGCCTGCAACTGACGCTCGGCGGCAAGGGCGCCGGGATAGGCCACCGCATTGGCCAGCGAATCGCGCAAGGACGCGGCGGCGGCAAATTGCGGCGGATCGGCCGGGTCCGTGGTGACGTCGTTGAGCACCGGCGTGCGCAGCAGCAGCCCGGCAAAGAACAGCGGCACGGCGAGAATCGGCAGCGTGGTGACAATGCCGGCAAAGGCGCGGCCGGTTCCGGCGATGCCAAGGCGCCAGATGGCGCGCATGGCGGAAAGGCCGAGCAGCAGCGCAACCGTGGATCCCGCCCAAATGATCGCCAGCAGGGTCAGCGCGGTCGGCGTGTCGATGAGGGCGAAGCGGTGGGCAAGCGCGGTGACGAGCAGCACCGGAACGGCGAAGCGGGCCAGCCGATGGCTCCAAACCGCGCGCCGCGACATCCTGCCGCCGATCCAATTTGTCACGACTGCTCCCCCGAATTCCTGTGCCGTCCCGATTATGATTTAGCACAGCCGGCGACGCGTGCCAGCGTCCATGCTGGGCCTATGGCGCCAGCGAATAGCCGGCAAATTGCTGGCGCAAGACCGTCTTGTGAATCTTGCCGGTGGCGGTGTGCGGGATTTCCTCGACAAAGACAACGTCGTCGGGCATCCACCATTTGGCGATGCGCCCGGCAAGAAATTCCAGGATCTCCGTCTTGCCCGGCGCGCGGTCCTCGGCCGGCACCACAATCAGCAGCGGCCTTTCGTCCCATTTGGGATGGGCGATGCCGATCACGGCCGCCTCGCGGATTCCGGGGTGGGCCATGGCCAGGTTTTCGATATCGATCGAGGAGATCCATTCGCCGCCCGACTTGATGATGTCCTTGGAGCGGTCCGAGATCTGCATGTAGCCATTGGCGTCGATGGTGGCGACATCGCCGGTGTCGAAGAAGCCATCCGGGTCGAGAATATCGCCGCCCGCACCCTTAAAATAGGCGCTGGAAACGGCCGGGCCGCGCACTTTCAGATTGCCGCGGCTGGTGCCGTCCCAGGGCATCTCCTGCCCATCGTCGCCGGTAATCTTCATTTCGACGGTGAAGGGGGCAATTCCGGCCTTTTCCTGGAGCGCCACCCGCTCCTCGCCGTCCAGCGCGGCGGTTTCCGGCTTGGCCGTGCACAATGCGCCGATGGGGCTCATTTCCGTCATGCCCCAGGCCTGCATGACATCGATGCCGTAGTCGATCTGGAAGGTCCTCGCCATGGCCGGCGGCAGCGCCGCGCCGCCTATGGCGATGCGCTTGAGGTGGCTCAGCCGCTTGCCGCTCTGCCCCATATGGGCGAGCAGCATCTGCCACACCGTCGGCACGCCGTCGGTGAAGGTCACGCGCTCGTTTTCAAGCAGGTCATAAATGCTTTCACCGTCCATCTTCATGCCCGGCAGGACCAGGGCGGCGCCGGCCAGCGGCGCGCTGAAGGGAATGGACCAGCCATTGGCATGAAACATCGGAACGGCGGGCAGAACGCGGTCGCGCGACGACAGCCCGACCATGTCCGGCACATTCACGGCCATGGCATGGAGCACGTTGGAGCGGTGGGTGTAGACGACGCCCTTCGGATTGCCGGTGGTGCCCGAGGTGTAGCACATGCCGGCGGCGGCGCGCTCGTCGAGCGCGGCCCATTCGAAATCGCCATCGGCCTGCGCAAGCCAGTCTTCATAGGCTTGGGCGTTGCGCAAGCTGGTTTGCGGCATATGGGCGCGATCGGTGAGGATGATGAAGCCCTCGACGCACGGCAACTTGTCCTGAAGCTGCTCCAGCAGCGCGACAAATGTGACATCGGCGAAGACCAGCCTGTCTTCGGCATGATTGACGATATAGGTGATCTGGTCGGGAAACAGGCGCGGGTTGACGGTGTGATAGACGGCGCCGATGCCGGCGGCGCCGTACCAGACCTCCATGTGGCGCCAGGTCGTCCAGGCCAGGGTCGCCACCCGCTGGCCTTCGCGAATGCCATAGCGTTCCAGCAATTGCGCGACTTTCAGGGCGCGGGCGCGAATTTCGCCGTAATTGGTGCGGTGGACGGGTCCTTCCACCGACCGTGTCACGACCTCGCGGGCGCCATGATGGCGCGCGGCGTGATCAAGGATGCGATGGCATAAAAGCGGCCAGTCCTGCATCAAACCAAGCATTGCCATTCCCCCATCAAGCCAGGCCCGCGCCTCCATATGGCGCCAATATTGCCTTGCCAGCGCCAAATTGTGGCCGCGATCAACGGTCAGTATTTCAGCCATGAGACGCAAGTCAGTCAAACAGTTCGATCGCCGCGTGACCAAGATCGTGGCCCGCCTGGACAAATTGGTCGGCGCCACATCGGACCGCGACAGACCATCGGAAATATTTGCCGCCGTCGAAACCCTTGCCGCGGAAAGCGGCGGCGAGAAGCTTTTCGAGCTGCCGGCCAGGCACCCGACCCTGGGCGAGTGCAAATGGGCGGTGCTGCGTTTTCAGCAGGAACAGGACCAGCGCCTCATTCATGTCTTTCTCGGCGGCGCCAAGGGCAATCACTGGGTTGGCGAGGAAAAGGGCGCGCCGGACGAGCTGGCCAGTTTCGCCCATGCCTGGACGGATGTGCTGATCGGCTGCCTGGCCTCGCTGGGCAGCGTGCGCACCTCGCTGGCCGCCTCCCGCTGAAAGAAACCCCGCCTGCCCGACTAGTCCATTCGGCAATGGACAGGACGCCCTTCCCGGTGCACCAATTCCTGCCAATGAGTCCGGCCCGCCGCAGGCCGGCAGGAAGATCACCGGGAGAAGATCCATGCCATTGACCAATGTGCAGGCGCGCGACGTCGAGACCATCCTGCACCCCTATACCAATCTGGCGCAGCACAGGGAGAGCGGGCCGGTGGTGATCGAGCGCGGCGAAGGCGTCCATGTCTGGGACGCCCAGGGCCGCAAGCTCATTGAAGGCCTGTCGGGCCTGTGGTGCACCAGCCTCGGCTATAATTGCGAAGAACTGGTGGAGGCGGCAACCGCCCAGATGCGGCGCCTGCCCTTTGCCCATCTGTTCGGCTCGCGCAGCCATGACCCCGCGGTGGCGCTGGCGGAGAAACTGAAAGAGATTTCGCCCTGCCCGGCCTCGAAGGTCTTTTTCGCCAATTCCGGCTCCGAGGCCAACGACACCCAGATCAAGCTGATCTGGTACATGAACAATGCGCTGGGGCGGCCGAAGAAGAAGAAGATCATCTCGCGCATCGGCGCCTATCACGGCGTCACCATTGCCTCGGCCAGCCTGACCGGCCTTGCCGCCAACCATGCCGATTTCGACCTGCCCATCCCCGGTTTTCTGCATACCGGCCGCCCGCACTACTACCGCGACGCGCAGCCGGGCGAAACGGAAGCGGAATTTTCGACCCGGCTGGCGCAGGATCTCGATCAGCTTATCCAGCGCGAGGGGCCGGAAACGGTAGCCGCCTTCATCGCCGAGCCGATCATGGGCGCCGGCGGCGTCATCCTGCCGCCGGAAACCTATTTCGCCAAGATCCAGGCGGTGCTGGCCAAATACGACATCTACTTCATCGCCGACGAGGTGATCTGCGGTTTTGGCCGCACCGGCAATATGTTCGGCTCCCAGACCTTCGGCCTGTCGCCCGATTCGATCTCGGTGGCCAAGGCGCTGTCCTCGGCCTATGCGCCGATTTCGGCGATCATGATCCCGGAGGAAATGTATCAGGCGGCGCTGGAGGAAAGCCGCAAGATCGGCACCTTCGGCCACGGTTTTACCTATTCCGGCCACCCGGTTTCCTGCGCCGTGGCGCTGAAGACACTGGAGATCTACGAGCGCGACGACATCATCGGCCATGTGCGCGCCGTCTCGCCGGCCTTTACCAGCCGCCTCGCGGCGCTTGGCGACCACCCGCTGGTCGGCCAGGCGCGCGGTATCGGCCTTATCGGCGGCCTTGAGCTGGTCGCCGACAAGGGGCAGCGGCGCTCCTTCCCGGCGTCCCTTGGCCTGGCCGCCAAATGCGCCGCGCTGGCGCTGGATGAAGGGCTGATGATCCGCGCCCTGGGCGGCGACGTGCTGGCGCTGTGCCCGCCGCTTGTCATCAACGAGGACGAGATCGGGCAGATGTTCGATGCCGTGGAGCGGACCCTCGAGCGCGCCGAGGCCTGGGTTGCAAAGGACGGCCTGCGCAACGCCTGATCGGCCCCGAACGCGGCGCGTTCACCAACTATTGCCGAGGGGACGCATTCGCGGCGCCAATCGTGATCGAACGGCCCAATTGTCGCCCTGATTGGGGATAAAGACTCGTGGTGCGCGCGGCGGTGCGGCGCCCTGAAAGACGGGTCGGCGGCGCTGCTGCAAACCGCCGCGGCGCGCATCCGGGTTGCCCAGTCAAATGGGTATCCCAACCAGATGAATGCGCTCTGAAATTCCCGTTTGGTTCCTGTCAGGCCGAACCGGGGCATAATCGGGGCCAAACGACGCCAGTCAAAGGCAGTGGATCAGAGACATGAAATTCGTCAAGAAACGCCCGAATACCAAACGCGACACGAATAAGCCCGTCGATGCGCTCGAGGCCAAATACAAGAAGGTCGGCATCCATGCCGTCGAAGCGGCGGCGAAATATATCAATAACCGGCCGGGCCGGACGCGCCACAACTGGCTCGACAGGCGCAATGCGGTTGCCGGATAAACCTGCCGGGCCGGCTAGACGTGCTGGCCGCCATTGATGTGCAATTCGGCGCCGGTCACGTAGCTCGACGCATCCGTACACAGGAAATAGATCGCCTTGGCGACCTCTTCGGGCTGGCCGAGACGGCGCATCGGAATCTGCGCCACGATCTTATCCGTTCCCGGCGACAGGATCGCGGTATCGATTTCGCCCGGCGAGATGGCATTGACCCGCACGCCCAGGGGGCCGAAATCGGCGGCCATTTCCCGTGTCACCGAAGCCAGGGCGGCCTTTGACGTCGCATAGGCGGCGCCGGCAAAGGGGTGGACTCGGCCACCGGCAATCGACGTCACATTGACCACCGATCCCCTGGCGGCGCGCAATTCGTCGAGCAGGCCGCGGGCCAGCATGACGGGGCCGAAAAAATTGACCTGAAAAACGGTATGCCAGTCATCGAGATCGGTTTCGATGGCGCCAAGGCGGCTGCCGCCCTCGCCCTTGGGCGAAATGGCGGCGTTGTTGACCAGGGCATTGAGGCGCGAGCCGTTGGCCTTGAGGCGCTTCTTGATCTCCCGAACGGCCTTTTCGGTGCTCTCGCGGTCCGCCAGATCGACCTGGATATGATCCTCCTCGCCGGCCTCCCAGGGGCAATCTTCCGGAAAGCCCTGTCGCGAACAGGTGATGACCCGCCACCCGGCGCTGGAAAAGCGTTTGACCGCCGCGTGCCCGATGCCGCGGCTGGCGCCGGTCAAAATCAGCGTCTTGCGCGGTTCGTCAGCTTGTTTGTCCATATGTGGGGTCCCAAAAGCGCGGCCGGTCTGGCCGCCCCGATCATAGATCGGTTAAGGCACTCAAGGATAGAGGCGCTCGGTCCGCCAGGCCTCGTCCTTATTGTCGCGGCGGAAAACGAGCCGCTCATGGAGGCGGAACGGGCGGTCGTGCCAGAACTCGATGGTCAGCGGGCACACCCGCAGGCCACTCCAGTGCGGCGGGCGCGGAACGCGGGAAAGGCCGAATTTGGCGGCATATTTGGCGACCCGCTTTTGCAGGGCAAAGCGGCTTTCCAGGGGGCGCGACTGCTTGGAGGCCCAGGCGCCGATCTGGCTGCCTTTTGCGCGGGACGCGAAATAATCGTCGGCCTCGCGCGCGCTGACATGTTCCACGGGGCCCCGCACCCGCACCTGGCGGCGCAGCGACTTCCAGTGAAAGACCATGGCGGCGCGCGAAACCGCGGCAAGTTCCCTGCCCTTGGCGCTTTCCAGATTGGTATAAAAAACAAAGCCTTGGGCATCGACGCCCTTGAGCAGGACCATGCGGGCATCGGGCATGCCGGCCTCGTCCACCGTGGCCACGGTGACTGCGTTGGGATCGTTGATTTCGCTTTTTTCGGCCTCGGCCATCCAGGCGGCGAACAGCACGAAAGGATCGCGCGCATCGGTGAAGGCGGGAGCGGGCTCGACCTGATAGAAAGGTTTTTCGCTGTCGTTCATGTTCTGGCCGTTTCTTTCTTGCCGGCGCTGCGGCGCCTCCCTAAAGACTGGATATAGAGCATCGCGGGCGGGCGCGCCAAGATGCGCGAATCTCGGCCACGAATCTCGGTACTGGACCCGGAATGCGGTTTGGTTAGGATGCGGCGACTTATTGGCTTGTTTGCAGGGGAACACTCAATGGCAGATGCGGCACAGCTGATGGCCGGAAAACGCGGGCTGATCATGGGCGTGGCGAATAATCGCTCGATCGCCTGGGGAATCGCCAGGGCCTGCGCCGATGCCGGCGCGGAACTGGCCTTCACCTATCAGGGCGAGGCGCTGAAAAAACGCGTGGAGCCGCTGGCGGCCGAAGTTGGCTCAGATCTCGTACTGCCCTGCGATGTGGCGGACGAGGCCACCACCGATGCCGTGTTCGCCGAGCTGGAAAAGGCCTGGGGCGGCCTCGACTTCGTCGTCCATGCCATCGCCTTTTCCGACAAGGACGAACTGACCGGGCGCTATGTCGATACCAGCGCCGGGAATTTCTCGAACACCATGCTGATTTCCTGCTACTCGCTGACCAGCGTGGCGCAGCGGGCGGAAAAGCTGATGAAGAATGGCGGATCCATTCTCACCCTGACCTATTACGGCGCCGAGAAGGTGATGCCCCATTACAACGTCATGGGCGTGGCCAAGGCGGCGCTGGAGGCCAGCGTAAAATACCTTGCCGCCGACCTCGGGCGCGAAGGTATTCGCGTCAACGCGATCTCGGCCGGGCCGATCAAGACCCTTGCCGCCTCGGGCATCGGCGATTTCCGCTACATCCTGCGCTGGAATGAATATAACGCGCCGCTCAGGCGCACGGTGACCATCGAGGAAGTCGGGAATTCGGCGCTCTATCTGCTTTCCGACATGGGCCGCGCGGTGACCGGCGAAACGCATCATGTCGATTCGGGCTACCATGTCGTCGGCATGAAGGCGGTAGACGCGCCCGACATCTCCAAGCCGCAGGAATAGCCGGACAACAAGAGGCCGGGCACGGGCCCGGCCTCCCGTTCCTGCGTCCAAGCTTCAATTGGCCGCCTTTTGAATTTGCGAGACGGCTATCTTGCCGTCCTTCATTTCGTATTTGTAGGACACGCTTTCACCCGCCTTCAGGTCGGATAGGCTGACACCCTTTGCCAGTTGAAGGGTCTTGCCGTCCTTGAGGACGACGGTGTGGGCGGCGGCGCTGATCGTCTGAATCACGCCTTGGCCGTCCATCGTGGCGGCCTGAGCCAGGGACATCGAAGCCGCGAATGCGGCGGCAAGGACCGGCACAACAATCTTCTTCATCTTCCATCTCCATTGAGAATAAAAGCGGAGCGGGCCGGGATGCCTCGAAGGGGCGGCCATCCCGCCCCCGGCTCGCCTGTCGCCCATCCGCGAAATGGACTCTATTGCCGCTCACATTACGGCAACCTGTCCGGCCCATTAAATCGGCGCCATTGGTTCGGCGGCGAAAGGCGGGCAGGGGCGCGGAGGCTCCATTTGACGGGCGATGCGCGGGCGCATAGAAACAAACTCTCATTCCTGCGGGTTTTTGCGATCCATGTCCCACAACACGCTTGGCCACCTGTTTCGTGTCACCACCTGGGGCGAAAGCCACGGGCCGGCGATCGGCTGCGTGGTCGATGGCTGCCCGCCGCGCATTCCCCTCGCCGAGGCCGAAATCCAGTCCTTTCTCGACAAGAGGCGGCCGGGCACTTCGCGCTTCACCACCCAGCGCCAGGAACCGGACGCGGTGCGCATCCTGTCCGGCGTTTTTCCCGATCCCGACAGCGGCGAACAGGTGACCACCGGCGCGCCGATCTCGCTGGTCATCGACAATCTCGACCAGCGCTCCAAGGACTATTCGGACATCAAGGACAAATTCCGTCCCGGCCATGCCGACATAACCTATGACGCCAAATACGGCCTGCGCGACTATCGCGGCGGCGGGCGCTCCTCGGCGCGCGAAACGGCGATGCGGGTCGCCGCCGGGGCCATCGCGCGCAAGATCATTCCCGGCGTCACCATACGCGGCGCCCTGGTGCAGATCGGCGCGCGCGCCATCGAGCGCGCCAATTGGGACTGGGCCGAAACCGCAAGAAACCCGTTCTTCTGCCCCGACCCGAGGGCGGCGGCGGACTGGGAAGACTATCTCGACGAGATCCGGCGTGCCGGCTCGTCCATCGGCGCCGTGGTCGAAGTTACCGCGTCTGGGGTGCCGGCCGGCTGGGGGGCGCCGGTCTATGGCAAGCTCGACCAGGATCTCGCCGGCGCGATGATGGGCATCAATGCCGCCAAGGGGGTCGAAATCGGCGCCGGGTTCGCCGCCGCAGCGCTGAGCGGGGAAGAGAACGCCGACGAGATCCGCATGGGGCCGGAGGGGCCGGTGTTCCTGTCCAACAATGCCGGCGGCATTCTCGGCGGCATTTCCAGCGGCCAGGACATCGTGGTGCGCTTTGCCGTCAAGCCGACATCGAGCATTCTCAGCCCGCGCCGCACCATCGACCGCCACGGCAAGGAAACCGAGATTTCGACCAGGGGCAGGCACGATCCCTGCGTCGGCATTCGCGCGGTGCCGGTGGGCGAGGCCATGATGGCGATCGTGCTCGCCGATCATTATTTGCGCCATCGGGCCCAGACCGGGGCCTGAGGGCCATTCAGGAGTTTTGCAGCGTATGACCACCGACATGACCCGCGTCGCCGAAGCCCTGCGCGCTTTCGAGAAGGGCGAGATCGTCGTTGTCGTCGATGACGACGACCGCGAGAACGAGGGCGACCTGATCCTGGCGGCGGTGCATGCAAGCCCGGAGAAGATCGCCTTCATCGTCCGCCACACCTCGGGCATCGTCTGCACGCCGATGACGCGGGAAGACGCCCGCCGGCTGCGGCTCGATCCCATGGTGGCGGAAAACGACGCCCCCCACGGCACCGCCTTTACCGTTTCGATCGACTATCGCCACGGCACCACCACCGGCATTTCGGCCGAAGACCGCTGCAATACGGTACGGGCGCTGACCAACAACAATTGCGGGCCGGAGGATTTCGTCCGCCCCGGCCATATCTTCCCGCTGATCGCGCGCGATGGCGGGGTGCTGATGCGCTCGGGCCATACCGAAGCGGCGGTGGATCTGTGCCGGCTGGCCAATCTGCCCCCGGTCGGCGTCATTTGCGAACTGGTCAATGACGACGGCACGGTGAAGCGCGGCCCGCAGGTCGCCGCTTTTGCCGCCGAGCACGGGCTGAAGACGGTTTCGGTCGCCGACCTGATCGCCTGGCGCCAGCGCCGCGACCAGTTGGTGGAGCGGGTCGAGGACTGCTTGGTGCAGACCAAGTCCGGGCCGGCGCGGGCGGTGACCTACCGCACGCCATTCGACCCCATGCACCATCTCGCCATCGTCTGGGGCGATATCCGCGATGGCCGCGACATTCCGGTGCGGCTGCACCTGGAATCGGTGCTCGACGATGTTTTCGGCGCCGAGCGCCCGCTCGACAATCTGATGCGGCGCTTTTCGGAAACCAAGCGCGGCGTGCTGGTCTACTTGCGCGAGGGATCGGTCGGCGTAACGCGCGCCGTGGCGCGGCCGCGCGACGAAATAGGGCATGAGGCCGAGGATCACGGCTCGGCGCAGCGGCGCGAGGAGGAATGGCGCGAAATCGGCATCGGGGCGCAGATTCTCAAGGATCTCGGCGTGTCGTCGATCCGCCTGCTGTCGTCGCGCAAGCGCCATTATGTCGGCCTTGAGGGATTCGGCATCGCGATCGCAGAAACCGACCTTCTCGAGAGCTGATTTCAAGGCAACCAACCGGTACCAAACCGGCCGCGCCTTCGGCTATGCTCGCAGTGCTTGTGGCGGGCGGCGGAGGAGGCAAAATTGCGGATCGGCGTTCCCAAAGAGATCAAGGTTCACGAGTACCGGGTCGGACTGATTCCCTCCAGCGTGCGCGAACTGGTGCAGCGCGGCCATGAGGTCGTGGTCGAGGCCGGGGCCGGGCTTGGCGCCGGCCTCAGCGACGACCAATACCGCCAGGCAGGCGCCGCCATCGGCGCCAGCGCCGAAGACATCTACGCCAGCGCCGACATGATCGTGAAGGTCAAGGAGCCGGTCGGGGCGGAGCGCGCGCTATTGCGCAAGGAGCAGATCCTGTTCGCCTATCTGCACCTGGCACCGGACAAGGACCTCACTGCGGCACTGCTGGAGAGTGGCGCGGTCTGCATCGCCTATGAAACCGTCACCTCGCCCGCGGGCACCCTGCCGCTCCTGATGCCGATGTCGGAGGTTGCCGGGCGCATGGCGGTGCATGTCGGCGCCTATTGCCTGGAAAAGGAGCGCGGCGGTCGCGGCATCCTGCTGGGCGGGGTGCCCGGCGTGCCGCCCAGCGACGTGGTGATCCTGGGCGGGGGCACGGCGGGGAGCAACGCGGCGCTGATCGCCCTCGGCATGGGCGCCACCGTGACCGTGATCGACCGCTCGGCGGAGGCGCTGCGCCGCCTTTCGGCGCAGTTCGGCACCAGGCTGCGCACCATCTTCTCGACCCGGGACGTCATCGAGCATGCGGTGGCCGGCGCCGATCTGGTCATCGGCACCGTTCTGGTGCCGGGCAGCAAGACGCCCAGTCTGGTCAGCGCCGAAATGGTGAAGGGCATGAAGGCCGGCGCGGTGGTGGTGGATGTCGCCATCGACCAGGGCGGCTGCTTCGAAACCAGCCGTGTCACCACCCATGCCGAGCCAACCTTCATTGTCGACGAGGTGGTGCATTACTGCGTCGCCAACATGCCCGGAGCGGTGGCGCGCACCTCCACCTTCGCGCTCAACAATGTCACCCTGCCCTTCGCCCTGGCCCTCGCCGACAAGGGCTACCGGCAAGCCCTTTGCGACGACCCTTTCTTGCGCGCGGGCCTCAATATCTGCGCCGGAAAGGTTACGCTGGAGGCGGTGGCATCGGCCCATGACCTGCCCTACCGGGAGGCGCAGAACGTTCTGAACTGCTGACCGTCAGGATTTCTCGAAAACCGAGACCTTGGCCATGAAGGCCGGCTCCTCCACCACCCTGCGAAGCCCGGCGGCGGCGAACAACGCGCGAAGATCCTCGCCCATATAGTCGGCGAAATAGGGTTCGTGGAAGCTCTGGGGGAAGAGGTCGAGCAGGCCGTCATAGTCCGGCACGTCGCCATATTGCAGCGAATCGAGCAGCAGGACCCGCCCGCCGGGGCGCAGCACCCGCGCCATTTCGCGCACCAGCTGGATGCGGATCTCGCCCGGCAGTTCATGGAACAGAAACAGCGAGGTCACGCAGTCGAAACTGGCGCCGGCAAAGGGCAGTTCCTCGCCCTTGGCAAGCGCCAGGCTGGTCCTGTGCCGGTTTTTCAGGTGGCGGCGGGCCTCGCCCAGATAGGTGTCGGACAAGTCGATGCCGATGCTGGCAAGGCGCGGAAAGGTCTGCGCGACGAAGCGCAGGAAGCGCCCGGTGCCGCAGCCGATGTCGAGCAGGCGCAACCGCCGCTGGTCGCGGCCGGAAATGAAATCACGGAGCGGAACCAGAAGTTGGCGGCGCATGGCGTTGGCCGATCCCTTGAACAGGACCTCAACCTGGGTGTCATAGATGCGGGCCGAGCCCTCCGTGAGCCAGCCGCCGCTCTGGAAGTGGAAATTCTGCATGTAGTAGCCGGGGCGGGCGCGCCCCGCCAGCTCGGCTTCGACCTCGCGCACGCGGCCCTGGCGCCGGCGCACATGAACCCGCGGCAGGTCCGCCAGGAAAGCGCCCGAGCGGGCGAGCCGCATGGCCGGCGGGCCGTCGCCGTCGCGCGGCATCGGATAAATTCCGGCCTCGACATTGGCCAGGTCGCGGGCAAACAGGCGCGCCATATCGGCCAAAATGCGCTCGTTGGAGGGTACCGGCAGCCTGGTGCGCGGGGTGACGGGCGGCCTGGAGGCGCGCTGGCGCAGCTGGCGCATGACCAGGCCATGGCCCATGAACCAGGCAACGCGCGCGGCCTGGCGGGCGGCATAGGCGGCACGGGCAACGACACGCCCCGGCGAAGCTGACTGGTCCACCCCTGGCCTCCGTGGCTAGCGCTGGAAATGGCCGACAAGCTCAATATGGGGCGAAAAGACGAACTGGTCCACGGGCGCCACCCTGGTCAGGGCATAGCCGCCATCGACGAGAATGCGGGCGTCGCGGGCAAAGGTCGCCGGATTGCAGGACACCATGACGATGCGCGCCACCGTGGAGGCAGCGAGTGCTTCAGCCTGCGCCCTGGCTCCGGCAAAGGGCGGATCGAGGACGACGGCATCGAAGCCGGCAAGGTCCTTCTCCCGCAGCGGCTCCTCGAAAAGGTCGCGGGCGAGGCAAGTGACCCCCTTCAGGCCAGGCATGTGAGACGCCTTCTCCAGGGCCGCCAGCGCTACCCTGTCGCCCTCCACCGCACTCACCCGGGCGCGGCGCGCCAGCCTCAGCGCGAAGGTGCCGCAACCGGCAAAGAGATCGGCAATGTTCGTTGCCTCCCCGACCCCGGCCAGCACGAGGCGCGCCAGAGCCTCCTCCCCTTCCGCCGCCGCCTGCAAGAAACCGCCCGGCGGCGGCACCACCGCCACGGCGCCAAAGCGCTGCACCGGCACGGCGCGCTGGAGCAGCAACTCGCTGTCCCAGGTGACGCGGGCGAAACCGCCAATGGCCGCAATTGCGGCGATATCGGCCAGGGCATCGGGAGATCGCGGCGCGGCGCCGCCTTCGACGGCCATGTCGGTGCCGTTGTCCGATTGCAGCAGCGTGATCCTCAACTCGCCCCTGAAGGCCGGCGCGCGGGCAAGGAGACGCGCGGCAGGCTCCAGGGCCGCTTCCAGCTCCGGGGTCAGCACCGGGCATTCGGAAATCGCAACAAGGTCATGGCTCGAAGGAGCGTGATAGCCAAGCTCGACGCCGCCGCCGGCATTGCGCGCCGCCAGCACGGCGCGGCGGCGGCTGCGAGGCGGCAGGCCATGAACCGGAGCGACCTCGGCCTGAAGTCCGCGCGCTGCCAGGGCGGCAATGACCTGATCGCGCTTCCAGGCCAGATAGGGCGCGCTTTCCCAGTGTTGCAGGCGGCAGCCACCGCATTGGGCGAAGTGGCGGCACAGCGGCTCGATTCGCTGCGGACTCGCATCGATAATCTCGCCGACTTCGCCGCGCTCGCCGCGCCGCATGATCCGCACCCTTTCGCCCGGCAGGGTAAAGGGAACATAGACCGTGCCGCCGCCGCATTGCGCGATGCCATCTCCGCGATGGCCGATCTCGCCAATCGTCACCTCTTCGCTGACCGCGCTCGGCAACGCCTTGCGCGGCGCCCGGCGCCCCCTGCCGCGCCCCCTCATGGCGCGCGCCTCGCGGCGAGCAGATATTCGCGGTTGCCGTCACCGCCCTGAATAGGCGATGGCGCAGTGCCGAGCGCACGCCAGCCACCGGGCTGGCGCTCGAGCCAGGCGGCGATCGCCGGTGCGCAGGCTTCACCGGCCGCCGGGTCGCGCACGATGCCGCCCTTGCCCAACGCTTCGCGCCCAAGCTCGAATTGCGGCTTGACCAGTGCCAGCAGGAACGCTTCCGGCGCGGCAAGGGCTAGGGCCGGCGGCAATACCAGGCGCAGCGAGATGAAGCTGACATCGGCGACGATGGCATCGACCGGCTCGCCGATATGGGCGGGCTCAAGATCGCGGGCATTGAGGCCCTCGATGGACCGAATGCGCGGATCGCCTTGAAGGCTTTCATGAAGCTGACCATGGCCGACATCGACGGCATGGACCCGTGCCGCGCCGCGCTGAAGCAAGACCTGGGTGAAGCCGCCGGTGGAGGCGCCGAGATCGAGGCAGGTCAAGCCCATCGGATCGAGGCCGAAACGCTCGAGGCCGGCGGCCAGCTTGAGGGCGGCGCGCGAAACATAACGGGCCGCCGGATCGTCAAAGGCGATGTCGGCCTGCGGCGCCACCAGCGCGCCGGGTTTCTCGACACGAACCCCTGACACCCGCACCGCGCCGCGGCGAATGGCATCGGCGGCGCGCGAGCGGGTGGCGGCAAGGCCGCGCTCCACCAGCAGCCTGTCGAGACGCAGATTTTCGCTCATCGGGCAATCCCCGCCACGCGGCGCAGCGCCGGTGTCAAGCGGCCTCAAGCCCGCTTTGCCGATTCGGCCGCATAGTCACGCCCCAGGGCGTCGAAGGCTTTGGCGGCGATGCCGGCGGCGTCCAGCCCGGCGGCAGCATACATGGCCTCGGGCTTGTCCTGGTCGATGAAGCGGTCGGGCAGCACCATCGGCCGGACCTTGAGGCCGGCATCGAGCAGCCCGTCCTCGGCGAGAAACTGGAGGACATGGGAACCGAAACCGCCAATGGCGCCCTCCTCGACGGTGATCAGCACCTCGTGGCCGCGCGCCAGGGCGCGGATCAGCCCGGAATCGAGCGGCTTGGCGAATCTGGCGTCGGCAACGGTGCAGGACAGGCCGTAGGATGCCAGTTCATCGGCGGCGGCAAGGCACTCCTGGAGACGGGTGCCCAGCGACAGCAGCGCCACCGCCGAGCCCTCGCGCAGGATACGGCCCTTGCCGATCTCCAGCGGCACGCCGGTTTCCGGCATCTCGACGCCGATACCCTCTCCGCGCGGATAGCGCACGGCGCTTGGCGCATCATCAACGCTCGCGGCGGTCGCGACCATATGGACGAGTTCGGCTTCGTCGGCGGCGGCCATGACGATGAAATTGGGCAATGTCGCCAGATAGGTGACGTCGAAGGAGCCGGCATGGGTCGGCCCGTCCGCGCCCACCAGCCCGGCGCGGTCTATGGCAAAGCGCACGGGGAGATTCTGGATCGCGACATCGTGCACCACCTGGTCATAGGCGCGTTGCAGGAAGGTGGAATAGATCGCGGCGAACGGCTTGTAGCCTTCGGTAGCAAGACCGGCGGCAAAGGTCACCGCATGTTGCTCGGCGATGCCGACATCAAAACAGCGGTCGGGAAAAGCGTCGGCAAAGCGGTCGAGCCCGGTGCCGGACGGCATGGCGGCGGTGATGGCGACAATCTTGTCGTCGCGCTTGGCTTCGCTGACCAAAGCATCGGCGAAGACACGGGTATAGCTCGGCGCATTGGCCTTGGATTTGGCCTGCGCGCCGGTGACGACATCAAAGCGCGATACGCCATGATATTTGTCGTCTGAGCGCTCGGCGGGAGGGTAGCCCTTGCCCTTTTGCGTCACCACATGGACCAGAACCGGGCCCTCCCCGGCATCGCGGACATTCTTCAGCACGGGCAGGAGATGGTCGAGATTGTGGCCGTCGATGGGGCCGACATAGTAGAAGCCGAGTTCCTCGAACAGGGTGCCGCCAGTCCAGAAGCCGCGGG
>JAGRLG010000017.1 GCA_020441905.1 Rhodobiaceae bacterium
CAGCGGCGTGATGGCACAACTGCAGCTGGGCGAGGCGGCCCAGTTTTTCCCCAGCGATGCCGCCCTGGCCAGCTGGATGGCGCAGGCCGACGAAGGCCGGGCGGCGGTGGTCTACGAGTAGGCGCGATGCTGCGGGCTGATCGGCTGGGGTCGTCCTATATCGCCAGCATTTTTTAGGTCTTTTGGGTCTTCTGCCCAGGCGTGGCGGGCGCAGGCAGCTATCAAATGATGAGCGACCGAATGGGGCGCCCGTACACGCCAGCGCCCTCGGGAGAGCCCCAGCTCACCGGTCGCGCGGGCGGAACTCCAGGATCATCGGCGTCGGTGCCGAGCCGTTAATCTCTTGGACGGAAGACAAAGGGAATGACGGACGGGACGCGCCCATCCACATCAGGAGGGAGTTTTCCGGTCTTGTCGATGGCTCTGAGCACCGCTTCGTCCCATGACTTGACTCCGCTCGATTTGGTCAGGCGGCGACTCAAAATCGTTCCACCAGGCCCAGTTCGAACTTCCACCTCAGCGGCAGCGTTGCCACTGATGTCGTCCGGATAAACAATGTTGGGTCGTACTTTCGCGGCAAGCTTGGCGCCGTAGCCGGCCGATGGTCCTGAATCGCGTTCGGCGTTGCCGCCGCCTTTGCCTTGACCGCTACCGGTTGCCGCCCCGGTCGCTGCGCCGCCATCACTGCCAGCCAGCTTTTGTAGACGAGCCAGTTCGGCTTTCTGGCGGGCATCCGACGCCTTCTTGTCGGCTTCGGCTTTCTTTGCCTCCGCGGCCTTGCGGTCGGCCTCGGCCTTGGCCTTCTTGTCCGCTTCGGCCTTCTCCTTCTTGGCGGCTTCTTCCTTTCGCTTCGCTTCTTCAGCGGCTTTCTTGTCGGCCGCTTCCTGCTTGCGTTTCTCTGCCGCGGCCTTTTCCTTCTTGTCGGCCTCCTGCTTGCGGCGGGCTTCCTCAGCGGCGTCCTGGCGCTCTTCCTCGCGGCGCCTGGCTTCTTCCTTGCGCTTCTGCTCAGCGGCTTTCTTCTCGGCTTCGGCCTTCTTCTTCTGCGCCAGCGCGATCTCGGCCTCGCGCTCGTCCGGCGTCGGGGCGGGCGGCGCGGCCTTGACCACGGGTTTGGGCGGCTCGGGTGGTGGTGGTGGCGCAGGCTTGGGTTCGGGCGCGGCCTTGATCTGGGGCACGGGCTGCGGAGGCGCGGCAGCGCGGGCCGCCGCGCGCTGGGGCACGGCCGACCAGAGCTCGGCCTCCACCGCCTCGTCGTTCGACAGGCGCCGCCAGTTCACGCCCCAGGTCAGCGCCAGCAGCAGCAGCAGGTGCGCCAGCAGCGCCAGGCTCAGCGCGCGCGGTATGCCGCCCTGGGGCGGCGGAGCGAACTCGTTGCGTTCGGCGATGCTGACGTTCATGCGAGGGGTGTTTACTTCACCGACAGGCCGACCCGCAGCACTCCGGCCTCGCGCAGCTTGCGCATGATGCCCATGACCTGCTTGTATTGCAGGTCGCTGTCGGCGGCCAGCATGACCGGCATGTCCGGGTTGTCCTTCAGCAGTTGCTTGATCTTGTCGACCGCTTCGG
>JAGRLG010000081.1 GCA_020441905.1 Rhodobiaceae bacterium
GCCTCGACAATGGCGGATGGCGGGAGGATGGCGTCGTCCTGGCGCAGGCGCGCCGCGTAGTCGCGGCCAAGGCGGGCCTGTGCTTCGCCGGGAAGGCGGCACGTGGCGAGGATCACCGGGCGCCCGGACCCTGATGTTTCTTCTGCACTCACCGTTATTTCCCCCTGTTGCCGCTGTCCGGTTGTTTCAGGGCACGGCCCCGTATCACTGCGCTCTTGCCGAATCGGGCCCGGATATCGTCCATGGCGGCCTCGGCGCGTTCCAGCTTTCTATCTCCGGCACCGAGCAGGTCGCCCTGCGCCGCTTCGCCGGCAGGCTCAAGGCGCGACAGCCCGATGCCGATGAGGCGAAAGGCGCGGCCATTGGCTTCGCGGGCCAGAAGGGGCTGTCCGGCGACAAATATCGACCTAGCCAGTGCTGTGGCGGGAATCGAAACACTTCTTGTAATGGTTTGAAAATCCGTCGTTTTCAACTTCAGCGTAACGCAGGCGCCGGACAGGCCCGCGGCCTTGATGCGGCCGGAAACCTTTTCCGCCAGCAGCCAGAGGCGGCGCTCCAGTTCGCCGGGGCTGAGAATATCGGATTCGAATGTGGTTTCGGCGCTGATGCTCTTGGTTTCATGGCGCGGATCGACGGCGCGGTTGTCCTCGCCGCGGGCGAGATGGTGCAGCCGCGCGCCCATGGCGCCATAGCGCTCGGCGAGGATTTTGGCATCCATATGCTGCAACTGGCCGATACGGGTAATACCGTCGGCGGCAAGGCGGCGCTGCAATACGGCGCCGACGCCCCAGATCAGCCCGACCGGCCTGTCGGCCAGGAAACGCGCGGCGTCATGGCGGCCAATGACCGCGAATCCGCGCGGCTTGTCGAGATCGGAGGCGATCTTGGCGAGGAACTTGTTGTAGCTCAGCCCCACCGAAACGGTGATGCCGACCTCGCTTTCGACCTTTTGCGCGAAGGCGGCAAGGCTCTGGGCCGGGGCGCGGCGGTGCAACCGGCCGGTGCCGGAGAGGTCGAGAAATGCCTCGTCGATCGAGATCGGCTCGACCAGGGGCGTCAACTCGTTCATCAGGGCCCTGACCGATTTCGCCGCGGCGGCATATTTGGCCATGTCGGGCGGCACCACGACGGCCTGCGGGCAGGCGCGGCGGGCCTGGAACATGGGCATGGCCGAATGAATGCCGGATGCGCGGGCGATATAGCAGGCGGCGGCAACGACGCCGCGCGCTCCGCCGCCGCCGACAATCACCGGCTGGTCGCGCAACTCCGGGCGATCGCGCTTTTCGACGCTGGCGTAGAAGGCGTCGCAATCGACATGGGCGATGGCAAGAAGCTCCAGCTCGTCATGGGCGATGAGGCGCGGGCTGGCGCATGACGGGCAGCGCCCTGGGTCATGGCGCGGCCCTTGGTCCGGCGGCGCGGCGGGGCCGGGGAAAAGACGCAGGCAGTCGCGGCACAAGTGCTGGCGCGGCGTGCCTGCCATCGCGTCCCTGTTTTCGGTCGGCGGCAAGTGCGTGACCCTTCCAATGCTGGCCTACCACAGCCAGGCGGCGCCGCGGGCACCGCTTTCAGGCCCGTGGCGCGGCGGGCGCAGATCGATTCCGGTGACGTCGGAAAAGATAAAGGGCGCGATCTCGCCGGGCAATTCGGCATAGAGATGGGCCATGTTCGA
>JAGRLG010000018.1 GCA_020441905.1 Rhodobiaceae bacterium
CTTCGATCCCGGAGGCGTGTGCACCGATCCTGGCGGGGTGTGGACCTTCGACCCCAGGGGCAGATGGATCTTCGATCCCGGAGGCGTGTGCACCGATCCTGGCGGGGTGTGGACCTTCGACCCCAGGGGCAGATGGATCTTCGATCCCGGAGGCGTGTGCACCGATCCTGGCGGGGTATGAACCTTCGACCCCAGGGGCAGATGGATCTTGGAACCGACAGGCAGATGGACCTTGGATCCGGGCGGTGTGTGCACCTTTGACCCGATCGGCAGGTGGACCTTGGATCCGACCGGCAAATGCACCGACCCCGGCGGGACGTGGACCTTTGACCCGATCGGCAGATGCACCTTCGACCCAACCGGCAGATGCACCTTCGATCCTACGGGCAGATGGACCTTTGACCCGATCGGCAGGTGGACCTTCGATCCGACCGGCAGATGCACTGATCCTGGCGGGACATGGACAAAGGAGCCAACCGGCAGATGGATCGATCCCGGCGGGACATGGACGAATGATCCGACGGGGAGATGGATGGACCCTATCGGCAGGTGCACCTTGGAGCCGATCGGCAGGTGGATGGAACCGGCCGGCTGATGAACATGCGAGCCGATCGGCAGATGCAGGAAGGAACCCGCAGGCTGGTGGGCCGGACGCGAGCCGACCGGCAGATGCACCGATCCGGGCGGCTGATGGGCTGGCGGCGCCCCGGCGCCTGACGGCTTGAAGACCTCCACATCGCCGGCCGTCGTGGCGTCATTGGCCTCCCGTTCTTCCGGGATGAAGGCGCCGGCGTCGTCGAGATTGTGATCCAGGTCGATCATGTAAGCGATATCCGGCCCGGCGGGCGGGGTTGCCGGACCGGGATCGGGATAGGGCTGGAACGCGGCGTCAGGCGCCACATCGCCGGCCACCTCGCTGCTCTGGCCCTGAAGCCCGGTGACATTGTCGCTATCGTCCTGGGCGTTGGTGTCGGGGTTGAAGCAGGGGCCCTGCGGCGAACACAGGCCATCGCCGGACATCCAGACGAAACCGCTTGGCTGGGCCGGGTCGAGCCGCCAGTCGTCCTTGTAGCCGAAGCCGAAATCGACGCCGCCGCCGCCATTGGCGCGCAGGAAGGGCTGGCCTTCGTCCTTGCGGTCGTAAAATCCTATGTCGTAGCGCCCGGCGGGCACCCAAATGCCGTCCTCGTTGCGCGCATAGCGCAATACGCGGGATTCTCGCGGCGTGGCAAATGCCTCGTCTTCGCCAAGGCCGAGATTGCGCAGTCCGCCGCGCTCGGCAAGCAGCATGACCCCATCATCGGAAATCGCGATATCGGAAACCGGATTGCTGCCGCCGGCACGCTGGAAATCTTCCAACGAGGCGAAAAAGCCGGGGATGAGGAATTCGCGGCGCACATCGGCATGATTGAAGGAACCGTCGGCATTGATGCCGACCGACCAAACCGAATTGCGCTGGTCGTCGCCAGCGCCGTCCCAGGCCGGATTGCCGAAGGACTGGCTGCCCCACACCGCATAATAGAGGCGCACGGCGCCCGATGCGGGGTCGCGGTGGACGGCAAGGCCCCACACCCTGCGGCGGAAATCGGCGACATTCCAGCAGGCCGGGTCCTTGGTGAAATCGCCTCCGGGGCACTCGGTGTAATTGGGGCGGGAATCAGGATCAAAGGCGATCTGGTCCAGCGAAGCGGCAGCCCCGTTTTGCACGTCGAGGAAGCTGGAGCGGCCGGAAACGCCGTGGTCGAAATTTTCAAGATCGGCGCCGCTGGCAGCCGAAACGCGATGAATGAGGCCGGTTTCGAGGTCGGAAACGAAAAGCTGCCCATTGGTGCGGTCATAGGCGATATTGCCGAGGCCGGCGCCGGAATTGACGCGGTCATTGGGTGCGATGACGGCGAAGGCGCGGGGCTGGTAATTGTCGTCCGGGCTGAGGCGGTAGATCGTGCCGGGGCCGCCATTTTCGCCCCACATGCCGGGCATCCAGTCCGACCCGTCCGGCTTGAGGTGAAGGCCGTAGGCCGAGGTGGCGGCCAGATAGACGGTCGGTTTCGCGGCGTTGTCGATGGCGACGCCGAAGACCTGCCCGACCTGACGGGCGGTGACTTCCATGCGCTGGGGTTCGTTGCGCCAGTGCTGGCCGCTCGGGGCGGTGAGCGGATTGCGCAGATCGATGGCGCTGCCGCTGACGCCGGAAATGTCGATGATGGTGTAGTCCTTGCCGTCCGGTCCCGGCACGGTGAGGGCGCCGGAAAAACGGGTGGAGAAGGCCTCGCCCGGGCTCAAGGGCGCAACCGGTTCCTGCGCGCCGGCGGGCGGTAGAAGGCCGGGGGCGGCGAGAAATGCGGCCATAAGCAGCGGACAGGCGATGATTTTCGAAATCTTGCGCCGGGTGTTGTGCGGCGAAAATTTTTCCCGATTACCCATTGCATCCCTCCCGTTATTGTCGTCCTGACCGCATCAGGCGGAATTATGCTTATTGCATCAAACTATAGACGCCACTTTGCGACTATCAAACTCCTTTCCTGAACCGATGCTGAATGGATTCCGCTCATCGCCCGGCGCCGCGGCAGGGCCGCAGCCGAGGGCAATTTGAAATCCCGGTTTGACCTTCCAGTTACAGTAAGGTCTATAAATCCGCCAATGATGGCGCGCGCCGCTGTTATCATGGATGCGGCGACAGGCAGGTGCCCCCCGATAGGAGGCGGAAGCGATGAATATCAGCAGTGCCTCGCGGCAATCCGGGCTGCCGGCAAAGACAATCCGCTATTATGAGGAAATCGGGCTGTTGCTGCCGGAGCGCAAACACAACGGCTATCGCAGCTATGACAGCCGCGACATACACCGCCTGCGCTTTCTGCAACGGGCGCGCGGGCTTGGCTTCAGCATCAAGGAGTGCCGCGATCTGCTCGAGCTTTACGACGATACCAACCGTGCCAGCGCCGATGTCCGCGCCATGGCGCAGCAGCGCATCGAGGAGATCGATACCAAGATCGAGGAGTTGCGCTCGCTACGGGCAAGCTTGAGCGAACTGGTGTCCGCCTGCCATGGCGATGATCGGCCCGACTGCCCCATTCTCGACGATCTTGCAGGAAGGAAACAATGAATCTGAAGGCGATTTGCACGGCCTTGGGCGCGGCGGTGCTGGGAGGCGGCCTGTTTTCGGCGGCCCTTCTGCCCAGCCGTGCCGGCGCGGCGCAAGACGAGATCAAGGTTCCGCAGCTTGCCGGCGAGGCGCTTGCCGGGGCGACGCTGTTCACGCGCTATTGCGCCAGTTGCCACGGCGCCGTGGCCGGCGGCACCGACAAGGGGCCGCCGCTGATACACCGTATCTACGAGCCCAATCACCACGCCGACTTTTCCTTTGTCATGGCGGCGAGGCAGGGGGTGAGGGCGCATCACTGGAAATTCGGCAATATGCCGCCTGTCGAAGGTATCCACGACGAGGACGTGATCAAGATCATCGCCTTCGTGCGCGCGGTGCAGAAGGAAAACGGGATCTTCTGATCCGCCATGGCGGCCCGTGCGGCGCCGGAAATCCGGATGTCCGCGGTCAAATCAGCTTCAGGCCTTTCATGCTGGCGTGGCCATCCTTGCCGACGATGACATGGTCGTGGATGGCGATGCCCATGGGGCCGGCGATCTCGATGATCTTGCGGGTCATGTCGATATCCGGCCGCGAGGGGGTCGGGTCGCCCGACGGGTGATTGTGCACGAGGATTATGGCGGTGGCGGAAAGTTCGAGCGCCCTTTTTACCACCTCGCGCGGATAGACCGGGGTATGGTCCACGGTACCCGATTGCTGCACTTCGTCGGCAATCAGGGTGTTGCGCTTGTCGAGAAAGAGGATGCGGAACTGCTCCTTGTCGGCAAAGGCCATGGTCGATCGGCAATGCTCCAGCACCTGGCGCCAGGACCCAAGCACCGGGCGATTGCGCAGCTTGCCGCCGGTCAGCCTTTGCGCCGCCGCTTCCACCAGCTTCAGCTCGACGGCCGCTTTTTCGCCGATACCGTCGATTTCGGTGAGCAGCCTGACCGGGGCCGACAGCACCTCGGCGAAGGAGCCGAAGCGTTCGATCAGGGCCTTGGCGATGGGTTTGGTGTCGCGGCGCGGCAGGGCGCGAAACAGCAGGATCTCCAGCAGTTCATAATCGGCCAGGGCGCTGGCGCCGGCCTCGCGGAACTTCGCCCACAGGCGGTCGCGGTGGCCATGATAATGCGGCGCCGCGGCGGCTGGTTTGCGGGGGTCCTGCTCCGCCATGGTGCGCGGCCGCCCTATCTGGCCTGCGGCCGGTCCAGGCCGCCGGGCGAGAGGGTGAAGATCTCGACGCCGCTTTGCGTGACCGCGACCGAGTGTTCGAACTGCGCCGAAAGCGAGCGGTCGCGGGTGACCGCGGTCCAGCCGTCGGACAGGATCTTCACGTGGGGGCGGCCGAGATTGATCATCGGCTCGATGGTGAAGAACATGCCGGGCTTGAGTTCGGCGCCTTCGCCGGGGCGCCCGTAATGCAGGATGTTGGGAACGTCGTGAAACAGCCGCCCCAGGCCGTGGCCGCAGAAATCGCGCACCACCGAGGTGCGCTCGGCCTCGGCATATTGCTGGATGGCGGCGCCGATATCGCCGGTGGTGGCGCCCGGCTTCACCGCGGCGATGCCGCGCATCATCGATTCATAGGTGACGTCGATGAGGCGCTGGGCGGCGCGCTTGATTTCGCCAACCGGGTACATGCGGCTGGAGTCGCCGTGCCAGCCATTGTGGATCAGCGTCACGTCGATATTGACGATATCGCCCTCGCGCAGCGCCTTGGCCGAGGGAATGCCATGGCAGACGACATGGTTGACCGAGGTACAGATGGACTTGGTGTAGCCGCGATAATTCAGCGGGGCGGGAATGGCGTCATTGTCCATGGCGAATTCGTAGACGAAATCGTCAAGTTCCTCGGTGGTCACCCCCGGCGCCACCTTGTCGACGAGCAGATCGAGCGCCAGCGCCGCGAGCTGGCCGGCGGCGCGCATGGCGGCGAAATCGGCTTCGTCGTGTAACTTGATGTGGCCGGTGTTGCGAAACGGGGATTCGCTGGCGGTAATGTAAGTCATGGCAAAACAAGATGTGACCGGGCTGTTGATTTGGCTCTTGAATGTAGAGCAACCTTGGCGGTGTGCAAGCGGTGCCGGGCATGTTATTGCGGGTTCACGGGAACCGGATTGGCACTCGTGAAAGCAATTCATAGCCATGAGGCCAAAGCGGACCGCGAGGGGATGGCGGTTGCAGATTGCAGCGGAAAAAATGACTGAAATACAGGGTTTTGGCGCCTTTGCTCCCAACAGGTTCCAGGCCGCGATCATTCGCGTGACGCGGGCGCTGCCAGACAGCTGGGCGGGGCGGCGGCTTGCCTTCGTGTTGCGCCGCATGGTGACGAGGCGCCTGCGCCATCCGCTGGATGTCGAGGTGTTCGGACAGCGCATGCGCCTGATGCCGTTCAACAATGTTGCCGAAAAGCGCATCTTGTTCATGCCGCAGTATTTCGACACGCGCGAGCGCGCCTTTCTCGCCCGCAGCGCCCATGACGGCTATGTCTTCATCGATGTCGGCGCCAATGTCGGCGCCTATACGATGTTTGTCGCCGGCCTCAAGCTCAGGCACGCCAGGCTTTATGCCATCGAGCCGCAGCCGGACCTGTTCGAGCGGCTGACCTACAATATCTCGCTCAATCGCGGCCAGCCGATCAAGGCCATTGCCTGCGCGCTGAGCGATGTCGATGGCGAGATGACGCTTTTCCTGCATCGCGGCAACAAGGGCCAGAGCAGCCTCAAGGTGGTGGACTGGGAAGCCGAACACGGCGAATCGCTCCAGGTGCCGACCAAGACGCTGCTGACGCTGGCCCGCGAGGAGGGCCTGGAACGCATCGATGCCATCAAGGTCGATGTCGAGGGGGCCGAGGACATGATCCTGGAGCCGTTCTTTCGCGAGGCGCCGCAGAGCCTGTGGCCGAAGGCGCTGATCCTCGAGGACGCGCGCCAGCGCTGGCGGGTCGACTGCATCGCGCTATGCCAGGAGCTGGGCTATCGCATCGAGGTGCGTACCAAGATGAACGTGATCCTGGTGCGGGCTTAATCCGGCATTTCAATCCTGCCGCCGACGGTGATTTCCGCGGCCGTCAGATGGCAGGCATAGACCAGCGCCTCGACGCCGGCCGCGCGCGCTTTGGCGAAAGCTGCCGAATAGGCGGGGTCGATGTCGGCGGCGAGGGCAAAGCGCCCGGCGTCGGCGCGCTGCACCAGATAGAGCATCGCCGCGCGGGCGCCCCGCTCGGCCATCGCCGCCAGATCGCCAAGATGGCGGGTGCCGCGCGCCGTCACCGAATCCGGGAACTCCGCCAGCCCCGCCTCGCGCATCAGGTGGACATTCTTGACCTCGACATAGCAATCGGGCCGCCCCTTGCCGGAGAGCACGAAGTCGACACGGCTTTTCTCGCCGTAGCGCACCTCGCGGCGGATGGTGTCGTAGCCGGCCAGCTCGGCGATGGCGCCGGCGGCCAGCGCCTCGGCGACGAGGGCGTTGGGATGGGCGGTGTTGATGCCGACCAGCGTCGTGCCCCAGGGCTCGCGTGCCTCCACCAGTTCCCAGCTCATTTGCAGCTTGCGCTTGGGGTTGTCCGAAACGGAGAGGAAAACCTTCGATCCCGGTTCGGCAAGGCCGGTCATGGCGCCGGGATTGGCGCAGTGCACGGTGGCCTCCTCGCCGCTGGCCAGGGTGACATCGGCAAAAAAGCGCTTGTAGCGGCGCACCAGGGTGGCGGGAACGAGGGGGACGGAAAAGCGCATGGGGCCAAGGCCATAAAGCGCCTGTGGGCAAGTGGCAAGCGCCCTTGTGGCGGGTTTGCCCGCCTGCTGTTATAGAGGCAGGACAGGTGGGGCGGGGACGGGCCGACATGGCGGGCGAAAACGACAAGACGGTTTCGGCGGCGATCCTGGCGATCGGCGACGAACTGCTTTCGGGCCGCACCATGGACAAGAATATCGGCTATATCGCCCGCTATATGACCGAAATCGGCGTCGATGTGCGCGAGGCCCGCATCGTCGCCGACGAGGAGGAGCGCATCGTCGCCGCGCTCAACGAGCTTCGCTCTTCCTATGACTACGTCTTCACCACGGGAGGCATCGGGCCGACCCATGACGACATCACCGCCGACGCGGTGGCCAAGGCCTTTGGCGTTCCGATCTCCCACCATCCGCAAGCGCTGGCGATTTTGAAGGAACGCTATGAAAAGCTGCGCGGGCTGGAGCTCAACGAGGCGCGGCTGCGCATGGCGCGCATTCCCGACGGCGGCGGCCTGATCGAGAACACGGTGTCCGGCGCGCCGGGCATACACATCGGCAATGTCTTCGTCATGGCAGGAGTTCCGGCGATCATGCAGGCGATGCTGGACAAGGTGGCGCCCTTGCTGAAGACCGGGCGCAGGATGCTGTCGCGCACCCTCAAGCTGTCGGTGGCGGAGGGCGACATCGCCGCCATTCTCGAGGCAGTGCAGAAGCAGTATTCCGGCCTGAGCATAGGCAGCTATCCCTTTTACAACGAACAGGTTTTCGGCACCAATGTGGTGCTGCGGGCGCGCGACGAAAAGCTGCTGGACGAGGCCGAAGCGGCCTTGAGGGAAGCGCTGGGGGCGCTGGCGGGCAATGGTTGAGGGCAAGGACAGGGACGGCGGCGCCAAGCGGTTTCCGGTGTCGTGGGAGCAGTTTCACCGCGACGCGCGGGCGCTGGCCTGGCGGCTTTCGGGCGAAAAAGAAAAATTCAGGGCCATTGTCTGCATCACGCGCGGCGGGCTGGTGCCGGCGGCGATCATCGCCCGCGAGATGGACATCAGGCTGATCGAGACGGTGTGCGTGGCGTCCTATGAGGGCGAGAACCAGCGCGGCGAGGTCAGGCTGATCAAGGCGCCGACGCCGGAGATTGCCGGGGAAAATGGCGGTGAAGGTGTGCTCATCGTCGACGATCTGGTCGATACCGGGGAGACGGCGCGGCTGGTGCGCGACATGCTGCCAAAGGCCCATTTTGCCGCCGTTTATGCCAAGCCGGCCGGGCGCGCCATGGTCGACAGCTTCATCACCGAGGTTTCCCAGGACACCTGGATCTATTTTCCCTGGGACCTCGATCTGCAATTTGCCCCGCCTATCGCCGGCGGGCCGGGCTAGGGGAACCATTCACCCGCCGCCCGGCAGAAGCGAGGCAAGGCCGGGCAGGGGCGGCAACAGACAAGCGGACGTGGCGAAACTGGTAGACGCAAAGGACTTAAAATCCTTCGGGGGGTAACCCCCGTGCGGGTTCGACTCCCGCCGTCCGCACCA
>JAGRLG010000082.1 GCA_020441905.1 Rhodobiaceae bacterium
CTGCGCAAAGACTTAGCTGCACAAAGATAAGGGGCCCCCGAACGGGAGCCCCAATGTCTTCGTTCCGCGGCAGGTCCGCTCAGGCTGCCTTGCGCTTGATCAGCCCGCGATTGATCACCGTTTCGGCGATCTGCACCGTGTTGAGGGCCGCGCCCTTGCGCAGATTGTCGGAAACCACCCAGATATTGAGGCCGTTCTCCACCGTGGCATCCTCGCGGATGCGGGAGATATAGGTGGCATAGTCGCCGACGCATTCGACCGGGGTCACGTAGCCGCCATTCTCCTGCTTGTCGACGACCAGGCAGCCCGGCGCCTCGCGCAGGATCTCGCGCGCCTCATCGGCCGAGATCGGCTTTTCGAACTCGATATTGATGGCTTCCGAGTGGCCGACAAAGACCGGCACGCGGACGCAGGTCGCGGTCAGCGCGATCTTGGGATCGAGGATCTTCTTGGTCTCGACCATCATCTTCCACTCTTCCTTGGTCGAGCCGTCTTCCATGAAGACATCGATATGGGGAATGACATTGAAGGCGATCTGCTTGGTGAACTTCCTGGCCTCCGGCATGTCGGTGACGAAGATGCCCTTGGTCTGGGTCCACAATTCGTCCATGGCCTCCTTGCCGGCGCCCGACACCGACTGGTAGGTGGCGACGACGACGCGGCGGATCCTGGCCGCATCGTGGAGCGGCTTGAGGGCAACGACGAGCTGGGCGGTGGAACAATTGGGATTGGCGATGATGTTCTTCTTGGCGAAGCCCTCGACGGCGTCGGCGTTGACTTCGGGCACGATCAGCGGCACGTCGGAATCATAGCGCCAGGCGGAGGAATTATCGATCACCAGGCAGCCCTGCTTGCCGATCCTGGGCGACCAGTCCTTGGACACCGAGCCGCCGGCCGACATCAGGCAGAAATCGACGCCGGAAAAATCGAACTGCTCGAGGTCCTTGCATTTCAGGGTGCGGTCGCCATAGCTCACTTCGACCCCGAGCGAACGGCGCGAGGCAATGGCGTAAACCTCGTCGGCGGGAAATTCGCGCTCGGCGAGGATATTGAGCATCTCGCGACCGACATTTCCCGTCGCACCGACGACAGCGACCTTGTAACCCATGGTGTTCTCCGGTTTTTCAGAGCGCCGCGCCGAACCTTGCGATGGGCGCAGGCATCGCCCGCGCATTTAGGCCAAGGCGGCGCCAAAGTAAAGGGCGAGAGCGCGGGCAAGCGAGGCGGGCGATAGCCTTTATGGCGCCGCGGCGGACCGGCGGCAACGGCCCCGGTCAGATCAGGTCGCCGGCCAGCAGGTCGAGCAGGCGCAAGACTTCCTTCGATGCCTCGCCGGCCTGGCGGGCCTCGCGAACGGCGCCTTCCATGTCCTGCTTGCCATAGCATTGCGCGGCGCGGATACCATGGTCATGGACGCTGCGGTGCGGCGCCTCGAGGGCGCGCCAGGCGGCATGGCCGGTCAGGCGCCCATCGGTCTGGGCGTCATACCATTTGCCGAGCCGGCAGGAATGGTGATCGGCCAGTTCATCGGGGTTCAGCCCGACCCGCCCGACCAGCATCTGCGCCAGCTTGCGCATCCAGATCATATGGTCGGACCTGGCGGCGAGAATCGTCCCGTATGGCAAATCATGCGCCATGATTTCAGCGATGCCGGCGACGATCGGCCCGTCCGTCTTTTCCAGTTCGGCGATGACCGTTTCGATGGCCTGCACATGATCGCCGCTCATTTGCGCGATGACCGCGACGCCTTCGGACATATGGCGCGCCGCCTCGGTCTGTTCCTCGAGCAACCCCGCGACCTCGCCCATCCGTTCGGTGACGGCGCCGATCTCGGTGCTCAGAAGGTCCATTTCCTCACCGGTGGCGGCAATAATCGTTCGCCCCTGATGGACCTTGTCGACGCCGCCCTGCATCGCCACGACGATGCCTTCCATCTCGGTGCGCAAGGCATCGATGCGCCCGCGAATATCGTCGGTGGCCGACGCCGTCTGGTTGGCCAGCATCTTGACTTCATTGGCGACAACGGCGAAGCCCCGGCCCGCTTCGCCGGCCCGTGCCGCCTCGATGGTGGCATTGAGCGCCAGCAGGTTGGTCTGCTTGGCGATGGCCTCGATCTTCTGGACGATGTCGCCAATATGCGAGGAGGCCTCGGCAAGCCTGGTGACCTTGCCGACCGCGCCCTCGACGGCATCGCTGACCTGCTCCATGGTGGCGACCGCCTGGTCGGCGGCGAGCTTGCCCTTGCCGGCGGCGCTTTCGGCGCGCTGCGCTTCCTCGCTGGCCGATGCCGAGCTTGCCGAAATGGCGTCGATCGAGGCGGCTATCTGCTCCACGGTGGCGGAAATGGACTGGGTGCGGGAATCGGATTCGCGCACCGCGCGCATCATGTGGGCGACGTGAAAGACCCCGCCATTGGCCCTCACCGAAAGGTCGGAAATGCGCTTCAGATCGGCCGTGTTGCGGGCGATCTGGTCCTGCGCCAGGCGGTGGATCCTGACCGTTAGGTCGTCATCGCCGGGAGGCACGGCGCTAAAATTGCCGGCAATGAGCGCGTCGATCAGCGCGCCGATGCGGGCCAGATAATTGTCACCAACCGGAAACGACTCTTCATTTGCCGCAGACAGGGTTGTCGATTCTCTAGCCATCGCCTGAATTAGATTTGGTGCAGGTCCGCCGCGCCCTGCCCGACGCTTCAGAAAATGCAGCCACCTTGCCAACTATCGGAAGTTAGGGTGGCAGCGATATGCTTTACAAAAGATTAAGCGGCGGCGAAGAACCGCTAACCCGCGATCCGTTCCATGGCCGCGACCACAGCCGCGCCCATGTCGGCGGTCGACACCCGGGTGCAGCCCGGCTGCATGATGTCGCCGGTGCGCAGGCCCTGTTCGAGCACACTGGCGACAGCGCTTTCCACCAGATCGGCGCTTTCGATCTGGCCGAAGGAATAGCGCAGCGCCATGGCGAAGGAGGCGATCATGGCGATCGGGTTGGCAAGGCCCTGGCCGGCAATATCGGGCGCCGAGCCATGGACCGGCTCATAGAGCGCCTTGCGGCGGCCGGTCTTGGCGTCAGGGGCCCCGAGGGAGGCCGACGGCAGCATGCCGAGCGAACCGGTGAGCATGGCGGCGATGTCTGACAGCACGTCGCCGAACAGGTTGTCGGTGACCAGCACGTCGAACTGCTTGGGCGTGCGCACCAGCTGCATGGCGCAATTGTCGGCGAGGATGTGGTGCAGTTCGGCCGCGGGATATTCGCGGGCATGGACCTGGCTCACCACCTCGTGCCACAGCACGCCGGTCTTCATGACATTGCGCTTTTCGGCCGAGTGGACGAGGTTCTTGCGGGTGGCGGCAAGGTCGAAGGCGACGCGGGCGATGCGTTCGATCTCGAAGGTGTCATAGACCTGGGTGTCGATGGCGCGCTTCTGGCCATTGCCGATATCGGTGATGGTCTTGGGTTCGCCGAAATAGACGCCGCCGGTGAGCTCGCGCACGATCAGGATATCGAGGCCCTCGACGATCTCGCGCTTGAGCGAGGAGGCGTCGGCGAGCGCCGGATAGCAGATCGCGGGGCGCAGATTGGCGAATAGCTCAAGATCCTTGCGCAGACGCAGCAGGCCGGCCTCGGGGCGCACATCATAGGGCACGCCGTCCCATTTCGGCCCGCCGACGGCGCCGAATATCACCGCATCGGCGGCCAGAGCCTTGTCCATGGCGGCATCGGAAATGGCTTGCCCGTGGGCATCATAGGCCGATCCGCCGACCAGATCGCTCTCGGTGGCGAAGCTGTGCGGCCCCGCCGCGTTGAGCCAGGCGATGACACGCTCGACCTCGGCCATGACCTCGGGGCCGATGCCGTCGCCGGGAAGCAGAAGAAGATTATACGCCGCCATGAATGTGCCCCTTGCGCAACAAAACGGTTAGATGGAAATGCGGGTGAGGAAACGGGCGTGCGGCAACCGGCCGCCGGCCCCCGGCTTTCAGGATCACAGCCAGGGTCGCGCCTGTTCCTGGCTCTTCTCGAAGGACTCGATGCTTGCCGCCTTTTCCAGGGTGAGGCCGATATCGTCGAGGCCGTTGAGCAGGCAGTGCTTCTTGTGCTGGTCGAGATCGAAATGGATGCAGCCGCCGTCGGGACCGGTGATTTCCTGCTTTTCCAGATCGACGGTGAGCGTCGCATTGGCGCCGCGCGCCGCGTCGTCGAGCAATTTGTCGACGTCCTCCTGCGGCAGGGTGACGAGCAGGATGCCGTTCTTGAAGGCATTGGAATAGAAGATGTCGGCGAATGAGGGGGCGATGACGCAGCGGATGCCGAAATCGAGCAGGGCCCAGGGGGCGTGCTCGCGGCTCGAACCGCAGCCGAAATTGTCGCCGGCGACAAGAATACTGGCCTTGCTATAGGCCGGCTTGTTGAGGACGAAATCGGGGTTTTCCGAGCCGTCGTCATTGTAGCGCATCTCGGAGAACAGACCCTTGCCGAGGCCGGTGCGCAGAATCGTCTTCAGATACTGCTTGGGGATGATCATGTCGGTATCGACATTGATCATGTTCAGGGGCGCCGCGACGCCGGTCAGGGTGGTGAACTTGTCCATGACGTCTGTTCCTACTCCGCTCTTTAGTCTCCATGGTCCCCGCGCCCGCCCCTTTGCCGGCGTGGAACCTATCGTTCATTTTCTTGACGCCCCGCCAAGGCCCGGTCAAGGCCCGGTCAAGGCCCGGCCAAGGCCCGGCCAGGGCCCGGTCAGGGCCCGGTCAGGGTCTTTTCAGGGTCCGGCGGCCAGCTCGATCGCTTCCATGTCGCCATCCGAAAGGCCGAAATGATGGCCGATCTCATGCACCAGCACATGGGTGACGACGGCGCCCAGGGTCTCCTCGTGTTCGGCCCAGTAGTCGAGGATCGGGCGGCGATAGAGAAAGATCATGTTGGGCATGGCGCCGGTCCAGGTTTCGCCGCGATGGGCAAGGCCGATGCCGGTAAACAGGCCGAGCAGATCGAATTCCGATTCCAGCCCGAGATCGTCGAGAACCTCCTCGTCGGGCAGATCGGCGACGCGGATGATCAGCCCGTCGCACAGGTTGCGAAAAGTATCGGGCAGCGCCGAATAGGCGGCATGGGCCAGGCGCTCAAGGTCTTCGACGCCGGGCGCTTCCATCCTGGCCCAGTCGAACAGTGGCGCAAACGAGCCCATGTCGCCGTCTCCCGATCCTAGCCCCGGCTGCCGCGCCGGGCCGCGTTCACGCCGCGCCCGGCCATTCGCGGATATCGACGAAATGGCCGGCGATGGCGGCGGCGGCGGCCATGGCCGGCGAAATCAGGTGGGTGCGGCCCTTGAAGCCCTGGCGGCCCTCGAAATTGCGGTTCGAGGTCGAGGCGCAGCGCTCGCCGGGCTTGAGCTTGTCGGCGTTCATGGCCAGGCACATGGAGCAGCCGGGCTCGCGCCATTCGAAGCCGGCGGCAAGAAAGATCTTGTCGAGGCCTTCGGCTTCGGCCTGTTCCTTGACCAGGCCGGAACCGGGCACCACCATGGCCTGGACGGAGGCGGCAACCTTCTTTCCGGCGGCCACGGCGGCGGCGGCGCGCAGGTCCTCGATACGGCCATTGGTGCAGGATCCGATGAAGACGCGGTCGATGGCGATATCGGTCATGCGGGTGCCAGGCACCAGACCCATATAGTCGAGCGAGCGGGCGACTGCGCGGCGGCGGTTTTCGTCGCTCTGAGCCGCCGGGTCGGGAACCACGCCGGTGATCGACACCACATCCTGCGGGCTGGTGCCCCAGGTCACGATCGGCGGCAGGCTGGCGGCGTCGAGGCGGATTTCGGCGTCGAAATGGGCGCCGTCATCGCTCGACAGGCGGGCCCAGTCGGCGAGTGCCCGGTCCCAGGCGGCGCCAGCGGGCGCCAGCGGGCGGCCCTTGAGATAGTCGAAGGTCTTCTGGTCCGGCGCCACCAGGCCGGCCCGGGCGCCGCCCTCGATGGTCATGTTGCACAAAGTCATGCGGCCTTCCATCGACAGCGCGCGAATGGCATCGCCGGCAAATTCGATGACATGGCCGGTGCCCCCGGCGGTGCCGATCTCGCCAATGATGGCGAGGATGATGTCCTTGGCGGTAACCCCGTCCTTCAGCGCGCCGTCGACCGTGACGCGCATGTTCTTCGCCTTCTTCTGGATCAGGGTCTGGGTCGCCAGGACATGCTCGACCTCCGAGGTGCCGATGCCGTGGGCCAGCGCGCCGAAGGCGCCATGGGTCGAGGTGTGGCTGTCGCCGCAGACGATGGTCGATCCGGGCAGGGTGAAGCCCTGTTCGGGGCCGATGATGTGGCAGATGCCCTGACGCTTGTCGAGTTCGGAGAAATAGTCGATGCCGAATTCGGCGGCGTTCTCGGCCAGGGTGGCGACCTGGAGCGCGCTCTCGGGATCATCGATGCCGTGGCTGCGGTCGGTGGTCGGCACATTGTGGTCGACGACGGCCAGCGTCTTTTTCGGCGCGCGCACCTTGCGCCCGGTCATGCGCAGCCCCTCGAAAGCCTGCGGGCTGGTCACCTCGTGAATGAGATGGCGGTCGATATAGAGCAGACAGGTACCGTCTTCGGCTTCATCGACCAGATGGTCGTCCCAGATCTTGTCGTAAAGGGTTTTTGCTTGGCTCATCACTTCTCTCACCCGAGGGGCCTGCTGTTCAGGCTGATATGGTGCATTTGCCGCCACCCGGTCAAGGGCAAGCGCGGCGGCGGGGACGCGGCGGGCGGCGCGGTGTCAAACGAAAAGGGGCAGCCCGCCGGGCTGCCCCAAAGCATAGTGCCCGGCGCCGGCGTGGCGCATCCGGCCTTATTCGGTCTTTTCGCCAGCCTCGCCAGCAGCAGAGTCCGCGGCTGCGGCCTCGGCGGCAGCGGCCTCGGCGGCGGACTTGGCCTCGTCAGCCTTTGCCTTTTCGGCCGCTTCCTTGGCCGCCAGCTTTTCGGCGGCGGCGGCGGCCTTGGCCTCGGCGGCGGACTTGCGCTCGTCGTCGATCAGGCGGCGGGTGCGCACATCGGTGGCTTCGGCGATACGCGCCGACTTGCCGCGACGGGTGCGCAGGTAATAGAGCTTGGCGCGGCGAACGCGGCCGCGGCGAACGACCTCTATGGAATCGATCATCGGCGAGTAAATCGGGAATACGCGCTCGACGCCTTCGCCGAAGGAAATCTTGCGCACGGTGAAGCTCTCGTTGAGACCCTGGCCGGAACGGGCGATGCACATGCCCTCATAGGCCTGGACGCGGGTGCGGTCGCCTTCGGTCACCTTGACATTGACCTTCAGGGTGTCGCCGGGGCGGAACTCGGGTGTCGCGCGCTTGGCGGCAAGTGCCTCGGCCTGCTCGTGTTCGAGCTGCTGGATGATGTTCATGGTTCAAGAACCTTCTTGATCTTTTCGTTTTTACCAGATCGCAGAGGAGCGGCGCGGCTTGGCCAAAACAGGACCTGCGCGGCCGGCGCGGCTCATACGGACCCTAGCGGTCTTGGAAAATCGGGGCTTGCATACTTCAATTCGCCGCCCTTGTCGATTCCCAACCGGTGTTCTCGTTTGGCGAGGGACCGAGGGGGCTGCGGCGCGGGCGCTGGGGCCGGGCGCGGGAGATCAGCCCGCCAATTTGATCTGGGAAAGGAACTGGCTCATTTCGCCGCGCAGCCGCTGGAGGACCTTTTCCTGCTCGGCAAGGCGTCCTGAGGCGTTCACCACACCGGCAACTTCCTGCCGGGTGCGCTGCGAGGACGCATCGAGATCGGCCACACTGGCGCTGACTTCGGCGGTGCCGGCGGCGGCCCGCTCGACACTGTCGGCGATTTCCCTGGCCGACGCGCTTTGCTCGCCGACGGACGAGGCGATGGCGCCGGAAATCTCGTTGACCCGGGCAATGGCCTGGCTGATTTCGTCATTGGCATCGACAGCGCTGGCGGTGGCCTGGCGGATACCGGCAACCTGAGCGGTGATTTCCTCGGTGGCCTTGGCGGTCTGGCCAGCCAGGGTCTTCACTTCCTGGGCGACAACCGCAAAGCCCTTGCCGGAATCGCCTGCGCGGGCCGCCTCGATGGTGGCGTTGAGGGCCAGCAGATTGGTCTGGGCGGCGATGTCGCTGATAAGCTGGATGAACTCGCCAATGCTCTGGGAAAGGTCGGCGAGGCCGGCGATGCGGTCATTCATGGCAACCGATTTGGCCACCGCTTCGGCGGTGATCCCGGCAGACTGCTCGACCTGAACATTGATTTCGTCGACAGCGCCGGTCAACTGTTCGACGGCGGCGGCCACCGATTGCATGTTCGCCGCCGCTTCCTCCGCTCCGGTGGCGGCGGCGGTCGATTGCGCCCGCGTCTTGCGGGACGATTCGTTCACCGACTCAGAGACCGTGTGCAATTCGGCGATCGCCTGGGAGACGGTGTCGACAACGTCCCTCATTTCCACTTCGACACTATTGGCTATGCGCGAGAATTCCTCATTGCGCAGCTTGATCGACCAGGTTGCCTTGTTGATCGAGACCGAGGCGTCGTGGAAGGAGCCGGTCATGCCGCTTTCATTGATCAGCCGGTAGTATTTGTTGCGGGCGACATAGGCCAGACAGGTCTGGGATTCGCGTACATAAGCGTCGGTACGGTCGATCATTTCATTGATTGCATGCATCACCTCGCTGATTTCGCCGCGGGCGGGAATGCCGGTGATGCGCGCCTCGAGGTCGCCCGCGGCAATGGCCCGGCAGACCTCTAGGATCTGTTTGTGATAGGTTCTGTTTCTGCCAATCATGATCGGTTCCTGGCGCTCAGGCCTGACAGTCCGCTTGTCCGAGATCGGCTTCACGCCCCGTACGGTAACCGCGGCGGCTCCCCTGTCCGAGGGTCATGATGAACTCATCATATTCCATGCCTTTTTCGCGCAGGACGGAGTCAAGCGCCTCGCAACCGGCCTCGACGGCCTGCTTGCCGTTCTTCGGTTCGCGTTCGACATGGCGCAGCCGCGCGTAAAGCGGCACGATCAGATCGTCGACAATGGCGCGGTCTGGGGCGCGGCGGTTCGAATGGTAGCCGATGATGTCGCCGGCTCGGTTCCGCGTCGCCGTGACATGGGCATAGACCCAGTAGTGGTCGCCATTCATCGCGCGGTTGATGATATAGGCGAATATCTCATCGCCGGCTTCAATGGCGGTCCAGATCCGTTTGAATATGGAGCGCGGCATGTCGGGGTGGCGGATCAGGCTATGCGGCTGGCGCATGCAATCCTTTTCGGTCAGGCCGGCAATTTTTAGGAATGTCCGATTGGCATAGGTGATTCGCCCGGTCAGGTCCGTCTTGGATACAATGATGTCATCCAAGGCCAGAAAACGTTCATTTCCGGTCAGAAATCTCTCACCCCGCACGTTCGAAATCCCTATTTTTCCAGCTGCCGGTCAGGATATTGATTCTGCAAGGAAAATGTTCCGTATTTATTAACGGAGCGGCGGCTGGATCCTCATAAATCCCTGAATGCGCGAATTTTTTTAGGTACAGCCGTACCTGTTATGGCGCCCGTGGCAGGCAGCGCGCGGCTCCATTGTGGATTCCGCGCAGACGCGGCGCCGCTCAGTTTTCCGGGTCAGCGGAAGGCGCGGGTGATCGCCGCGTCGGGAAAACAGGTCGCCGCTTCGCCGCGTCCCTGCTGCCAAAGGCCAATGGCGATCCGGGTCTTGAAACCGACCAGGCCGTCGGCACCGCCGACATCATGGCCGAGATCCTCAAGGCGGCGCTGCATGGTCGTGACATCTTCGCGCAAGAAGCTGTCGATGGGCGCCCAACCGGCCCTGAAGGGGCCGCCGCCGCCAAGGCGATCGGCGAGATGGCCGATAAACAGCGCATAAAGATCGGATTCATTGAAGCTCTTGAGAACGTAGAAATTGGCGGTGGCGATAAAGGCGGGACCGAGGCGGCCTGCCGGCATAAGCAGAAATCCTGTTTTCGCCTGTTCCTCGGCGGGGAATGGGCGGCCATTGGTTCGGGTAATGCCGGCGCCGATCCAGTCAGCGATCGGACGGCCCTGCCCGGGTCCCTCCAGGGCACAGGACACCTTTTGCGGCACATCGGCCTCAAATCCCCAGTCGCGGCCCGGCTGCCAGCCATTGGCGCGCAGATAGTTGGCGATCGAGGCCAGGGTATCGGGAACCGAATTCCAGATATCGCGGTGCCCGTCGCCATCGAAATCGACCGCAAGGGCGAGGAATTTCGACGGCAGGAATTGCGGCTGGCCGAGGGCGCCGGCCCAGGAGCTGCGCAATTGCCCGCGTTCGATCAGGCCGCGCTCGAGAATTTGCAGGGCGGCGGTGAGTTCGCCGGCAAAGAGTTCCTTGCGCGCGCCCATATAGGCCTGGGTGGCGAGAACCTGAATGGCGTCGTTGCGAATGGCGGCGCGGCCAAAGGCCGATTCGCGGCCCCAGATGGCGATGAGAATTCGCGACGAGACGCCATATCTGCGCTCGATATCGCCAAGCACGTCGCGCCAGCGTTCCAGATGCTGGCGCCCGATCGCGGCCAGGCTGGCGATATTCTTCTCAGCGAAATAACGCGCCGGACTGGAAAATTCGCTCTGGCGATGCACGCCCTCGGGCGCGGCAGAGCCGGGCGGACGCAGATCGGGCAGGCTCCAGTCGAGAGCAAGCCCCGCGGTGGCGGCATCGAAGATTGCCCGCGATACGCCGGCGGAGCGCGCCCGCGGCCAGGCCTCTTCGGCGAGCCAGACCTGGAATCCGCGCTCGACCTCGGCGCGCCCGGCGCCCGCTTGCGATGGCGCGGCGGCGGCAAGAAGGCAAGCGACAAGGAAGACGGCGCAGGAGCGGATCAAAGGCGCCTCCCGCCGGCGCCTATTGCGCGGCCTCGCGGTGGGCTTCAGCTTCGTTGTCCTCCTGCTCCTTCAACTCGCCGGGGCGGGGCATGGACATGATGTTGTAGCCGGCATCGACGAAGTGAACTTCGCCGGTAACGCCTCCCGACAGGGGTGACAACAGATAGAGCGCGGCGCCGCCGATATCGTCGAGGCTGACACTCTTTTTCAGCGGCGAGTGGCGCTTCTGGTAATTGAACATCAGACGCGCATCGGTGATGCCGGACCCGGCCAGGGTCCGCACCGGACCAGCGGACAAGGCATTGACGCGGATGCCGCGGGGGCCGAAATCGGCGGCAAGATAGCGCGCGCTGGCCTCCAGCGCCGCCTTGGCGACGCCCATGACATTGTAATTCGGCATGACACGGGTGGCGCCGCCAAAGGTCAGGGTAATCATGGTCCCGCCATCCTTCATCAGCGCGGCGGCGCGGCGCGCCACCTCGGTGAAGGAAAAGCAGGAAATGACCATGGTCCGGGTGAAATTCTCGCGCGTCGTTTCGGCGTAGGCGCCCTTGAGTTCGTTCTTGTCGGAATAGGCGACCGCATGGACGAGGAAATCGATGCCGCCCCATTCACGCTTGATGGCGGCGAACACCTCGTCGACGGTTTCGACATTCTCGACATCGCAGGGCAGGCAGAGCGTGGCGCCGAGGCTTTCGGCAAGCGGCTTGACGCGGCGGCCAAAGGCATCACCCTGATAGGTGAAGGCCAGTTCGGCGCCATGGGCGGCTAGCGTCTGGGCTATGCCCCAGGCGATGGAATGGTTGTTCGCGACCCCCATCACGAGGCCCCGTTTACCCTTCATCAGTGCTTCATTCATCTTGCATCATGCTCCGCGCGGCTGGCCGGGATCGGCAGCGCCGCCTGGTCAGGAATCGAAACGCTTGAAGACAAGCGCCGCATTGGTGCCGCCGAACCCGAAGGAATTGGACAACACGCAATTGACCTCAACATTGTCCTGGCGCTGGCGCAGGATCGGCATGTCCGCCATATCAGGGTCCAGCTCTTCGATATGCGCCGATTCGCACAGGAACCCGTTCTGCATCATGAGCAGGGAATAGATCGCCTCCTGGGCACCTGCGGCACCGAGCGAATGGCCGGTCAGCGACTTGGTGGCCGAAATCGGCGGGCACTTGTCGCCAAACACTTCCCGGATCGCCTCGATTTCCTTGATGTCGCCAATCGGCGTCGAGGTGGCATGGGGGTTGATATAGTCGACCGGCAGGCCGACCCCTTCCAGGGCCTGGCGCATGCAGCGCACCGCGCCCTCGCCGGACGGCGCCACCATGTCATGACCATCGGAAGTCGCGCCATAACCGGCCAGTTCGGCATAGATGCGGGCGCCGCGGGCCTTGGCATGCTCCAGTTCCTCGAGCACCAACACGCCGGCGCCGCCGGCAATGACGAAGCCGTCGCGATTGGCATCATAGGCGCGGCTGGCGGTTGCCGGGGTGTCGTTGTAACGGCTGGACATCGCCCCCATGGCGTCGAACAGCACCGAAAGCGTCCAGTCGAGTTCCTCGCAGCCGCCGGCGAACATAACGTCCTGCTTGCCCCACTGGATCATTTCGGCGGCATTGCCGATGCAGTGGCTCGAGGTGGCGCAGGCCGAGGAAATGGAATAGCTCACCCCCTTGATATGGAAGGGCGTCGATAGCGTGGCCGAGGCGGTGCTCGACATCGCCTTGGGCACGGCGAAGGGGCCGACGCGCTTGGGACCCTTTTCGCGGGTAACGTCCGCTGCCTCGACGATGGCGCGGGTCGAAGGCCCTCCCGATCCCATGATCATGCCGGTGAGGGGATTCGAAATTTCCGCTTCCTCAAGCCCCGCGTCCTGGGCCGCCTGTTGCAGGGCGATCCAGTTCCAGGCCGCGCCCTCGCCCATGAAACGGGTGGTGCGCCGGTCGAGAACCTCGAAGGGATCGAGATCCGGGGCGCCGTGAACCTGGCATCTGAACCCGCGCTCGCGGTAGGTGTCGGCGGCGACGATGCCGCTGCGCGCCTCGCGCAAGGAGGCCAGCACCTCCTGGGTATTGTTGCCGATGGACGACACGATCCCCATGCCTGTCACGACCACCCGCCTCATCGCTCGATTCCTTTCTGCAATTCACTCACACCGGCCTGCAATTCGCTCATGCCGGCGAAGGGCCTGCCCCCACCCTTTGCAGGGGCCGGGCCCTTGGAGGGGCCTAGCCCGGTGCCCCTTCCAAAATTCGCGCCGGATCGACGCGGTCCGGAGACTTCTTGCTCTCCCGGTTCGCGGCCCCGTCTCAAACTCCGGCCTGGGCCCCGGCCTCGGGAGTGAAAAGGCCGACACGAAGATCGCGGGCAGCGTAGATCTGCTCGCCATCGGCCTTGAGCCAGCCATCGCCTATGCCCAGGGTCAGCTTGCGCCGGATTACCCGTTTGAGGTCGATACCATATTCGATCATCTTGACGCTGGGCACCACCATGCCGGAAAACTTGACCTCGCCGACCGCCAGCGCCCTGCCCTTGCCCGGAGCGCCGAGCCAGCCGAGAAAAAACCCCAGCAACTGCCACATCGCGTCAAGTCCGAGACATCCCGGCATCACCGGATCGTCCTTGAAATGGCAGGGGAAAAACCATGCCTCGGGGCGCACCTCGAATTCGGCGCGAATCTCGCCCTTGCCATGGGCGCCGCCATCCTCGGAAATGGTTGAGATGCGATCGAACATCAGCATCGGGGGGAGTGGCAGCTGCGCATTGCCGGGACCGAAAAGCTCGCCGCGGCCGCATGCCAGCAAATCCTCATATTCAAAAATACTTTGCCGCCCTGTCATGTCTTACCGACTCTGTCCTTGTTGATTGCACCACGCCTGATAGCACGTTTGATTGCCTATCAGGGACTCCCTCTAACATAGTCGCAACAAGGCCGAAAGCCTCGCGGTGCCGGGCGGCAAACCGGCGGTGGCGGAACACCGGCACGGCGGGCGCCCAAGGCGCCGCGGCACGGCGCCTCAATGGGCCTTCCCGGAGCGGCCTTATGAGGGTGCACCGGTTGTGCGCCCGGTCTGCGCCCGGTCTGCGCAAGGGGCGCGCCGGGTCTGCGCAAGGGGCGCGCCAGGTCTGCGC
>JAGRLG010000083.1 GCA_020441905.1 Rhodobiaceae bacterium
CGTGACCACTAGTCCCAGGCGCTTTTCGATGAAGGCGCGGATCGGCGGCCCGAGCCAGTAGAGCAGGCCGCAGACGATATAGAAGCGCAAGGCGCGCGCCAGCAGGCCGGCGGCCATGAAGACCCAGAAATTGAGGCCGGTGACGCCGCTGGCTATGGTGATGACCTTGTAGGGAAAAGGCGTCAGACCGGCAAAAAGGACGATCCAGGCGCCGTAATCGTTGTAGTTCTGGGCAAAACGCGAGAACTGGTCGCCATAGCCGTATAGCGACAGGATCGGCCTGCCGAGGCTCTCGAACAGGCCAAAGCCGATGGCATAGCCAAGGGCGCCGCCGGCCACCGAGGCGATGGTGGCGATGGCGGCGATGCGCCAGGCGCGCCGCCGTTCGGCCAGCGTCATGGGAACGAGCATGACATCGGGCGGAATGGGGAAAACGGAGCTTTCGACAAAGGCGACCAGCGCCAGCGCCCAGGTGGCGTGGCGGTGAGCGGAGAGTTCCAGAACCCGGTCATAGAGCTTGCGCAGCATGGCGGCGCTTGTAGCGCCCCGGCGCCCCCGCGTCCATGGGGCAGGTCGGCATATGAGCCAAGGCCGGGCGATCGGACAGGAAAAAGGCGGCGGGCGCACCCCGGAGATTGGGGTCGGGGGAGGAGCGCGCCCGCCAGGTCAGGCCGTTGCCAGGTCAGGCCGTTGCCAGGTCAGGCCGTTGCCAAGTCAGGCTGCCGCCGGATCCGGCTGTGCCCGATCAATTGCGGCGCATCATGCCGGGGCCGCGGCGGTCGTCGTCGCTCTTCTTGTCGTCATCGTCGCGGTCCCACCAGTGATGGCGGCCGCGATCATCCTCCGACAGGGCGCCGTCGCCATTGCGGTCCATGCGGCTGACAATGCCCGCCGTCGGCCTGGCCAGTTCCTCGGCGGTGATGGCGGCGTCGCCATCGGGGTCGAGGTGCTGGAAGGCGCGCACGGTCATCGGCCGGGTGATCTCGCGAAGCAGGCCCTCGAATTCCTCGAGGTTCAGCTTGCCGTCCTTGTTGGCGTCATATTTGGCGAAGCGCTCGTCGCGCGCCTTGTCGATCTCGGCCTGGGTCACCTTGCCGTCCTTGTCGGCGTCGGCGAGGTCGAACATCTGGCGCATCATCTCGCCGCGCGGACCCATATGGCCGCCGCCCATATGGCCGCCGCCCATGTGGCCGGGCATGCCCATGTGGTGGCCGCCGTCGAAGCCGGGGCCGTAGCCGCGCCCGTGGCGTTCCGAGTCGGCGTGGACCGCGCCGGCAAGGGCGACGGCGCCAATGAGGCCGGCGAGGGTGGTGCCAAGCAGGATCTTGCCCTTTTTCGTCATATCGCAACTCCTTGTTCTGTGTGGGTCGGTTCGGTTGAGGTCTTGCCGCCCGGTGATTGCGATATGGCCTTGGGCCGGTCGCAGAACTATGGCGGCGGGCCGCCATTTGGTCGCGCCGCTTCGCAAGGCCCGCCCCTGACACATTCTGTTACGTTTTTTTCTTCCCCCGCGGCCGCCAGCGGGGCTAACTCAAGGCCATGGGCGAGACACCGCATATCCTTGTCGTCGACGATCATCGCGATATCCGCGACCTGCTGGCGCGCTATCTGGCCAAGAACGGCCTGCGCGTGAGCACGGCCGAGGATGGCGCCGCCATGCGCCGGCTGCTCAAGGGCGCGGCGGTCGATCTTGTCGTGCTCGATGTCATGATGCCGGGAGAGGACGGCCTCAGCCTGTGCCGCTTCCTGCGCGAGAGCACCGATACGCCGGTGATCCTGCTCACCGCCATGGCCGAGGACACCGACCGCGTCGTGGGCCTGGAGATCGGCGCCGACGACTATGTCACCAAGCCGTTCAATCCGCGCGAGTTGCTGGCGCGTATCAAGGCGGTGCTGCGCCGCGCCCATGCCCTGCCGCCGAGCCGCGAGACGGCGGGCGATGGCGAAGTGGTGTTCGACCGCTGGAAACTGCGACTGGCCCAGCGCGAGCTGGTCGGCGAGGACGGGGTTTCGGTGGCCCTATCGACCGGCGAGTTCCGCCTGCTCAGCGCCCTGCTCGAGCGGCCGGGCATGGTGCTGTCGCGCGAGCAGCTGCTCGATATCACCCGTGGCCGCCAGGCCGTGCTGTTCGATCGCAGCGTCGATAACCAGGTCAGCAGGCTGCGGCGCAAGATTGAGCGCGACCCGGCCAACCCGCAACTGATCAAGACGGTGTGGGGCGGCGGCTATACTTTTGCCGGCAAGGTGGAGCGGCCATGAGGTTCTGGCCCCGCAGCCTGGCCGGACAGCTGATGGCGGCGCTCGTCGCGGCGCTGCTGGTGGCGCAATTGGTGGCTCTTGTGCTGTTTGCCGGCGAGCGGGCGCGGGCGGTGCGCAGCGCCCAGCGGGAGAATATCGTATTGCGCACGGTGGCCCTGGTGCGGCTACTGGAGGAGACGCCGGCGGCCCTGCACCAGAGGATCCTGCAAACCGCCAGCTCGCGCCTGGTGCGGTTTTCGCTGGACGCGGCGCCCAGCTTGCCCGCCGATGCCGGCGACCTGGCGACGGCGCGTCTGGCGCGCGATTTCGCCACCGCCCTCGGCATCGAGCCGGGCCGGCTGCGGGTGGCGATGAGCCAGCCGCCGACGGCGGACCGGGTGCCCTTCGGTTTTGGCCACCATGACCGGGACGACCGCCCCTGGTTCGGCCGTCACCATGGCGACGGCGATGACGACGACGAGGCGGCGGAACGCGGGCTGCACGGCGAGGGCGCTCGCGCGGGCGCGCGAGCGCATGTGCGATGGATCGGGTTCTCGGTCGGCCTCGATGACGGGCGCTGGCTCAACGGCGTCACCGGCCCGCCGCCGGGCCTGCCGCCCTTTGGCGCCAGTTTTCTTTTTTCGCTTCTGCTCTCGGTGGCGGCGGTTTGCGTCGCCGGTCTGCTGCTGGCGCGGCGCATAGCCCGCCCGATCACCAATCTGGCCGCCGCTTCCGAGCGCATGGGGCGGGGCGAAGCGGCACAACCGCTGGCCGAGCGCGGCCCCGACGAAGTACGCCGCGCCACCCGCGCCTTCAACGACATGCGCTCGCGCATCGACCGCTTCGTCTCGGACCGCACCCAGATGCTGGCCGCCATATCCCATGACCTGCGCACGCCGATCACCAGCCTGAGGCTGCGTGCCGAACTGGTGGAGGAGGCCGAGACCCGCGAGCGCCTTGTCGAGACCATCGATGAAATGCAGCACATGGTCGAGGCAACGCTCGATTTCGTCCGCGCCGAGGGACGCGGCGAGGAAACCCGCGAGATCGATTTGACCGCCCTGGTGCAGAGCGTGGTCGACGATCTGGCCGAGCTCGGCCACGACGCGCAGATGGCGGCAAGCGAAAGGGTGGTGGTGCGCGGGCGCGCCATGGGGATCAAGCGGGCGCTGCGCAACCTGATCGAGAACGCGGTTCATTACGGCGCCGCGGCCAGGGTACGGATCGAACAGGGCGACGGGCTGGTACGGGTCGTCATCGCCGACCGGGGCCCTGGAATTGCCGAGAAGGACCTGGAACGGCTGTTCGAGCCTTTTGTGCGCGGCGATGCCTCGCGCAGCCGTGAAACCGGCGGTATCGGCCTGGGCCTTGCGGTGGCGCGCACCATCCTGCGCAGCCATGGCGGCGATGTGACGCTGGCCAACCGGCAGGGCGGCGGTCTGGAGGCCGTTCTTGCCCTGCCGGCGGCGTGACCCGCCAGCGGGGAGCCAAAATCGAAGTGCAAAAGAGCTGCGCCCAAGTTGACCGGGGCGGATTGGCTTGTATTATCGCGCGCTTGGTGAGCCCCTGTGGCGGAATTGGTAGACGCGGCAGACTCAAAATCTGTTGCCCGCAAGGGCGTGCTGGTTCGACTCCGGCCAGGGGCACCAATGGCGCTATACTGATGGATGATAGCGCGGTGTGGCGCGTTTCGTGACGCCCGGAGACCGGGCTGGCGGGGGCGATGCGGGGTTTTGCGATCATTGTCTGTCTTTGCGCGGTGCTGGCGGGAGCGGTGCTTCCGGCAAAGGCGGGTCCGACGCTGGTTTTCGACGCCCGCAGCGGCCGCGTGCTGCATGCCGAGGACGCCACCGCGCCGTGGTTTCCCGCTTCGCTGACCAAGCTGATGACCGCCTATCTCACCTTCCGCGCCATCCGCGACGGCCGGCTGACGGCGGACAGCCGCATCGTCAATTCCGAACTTGCCCGCTCACAGCCGCCAAGCAAGATCGGGCTGCCGCTGGGGGCGACGATCTCGGTCGACCAGGCGCTGCGCATCCTCATCGTCAAATCCGCCAATGATGTCGCGGTGATGCTGGCCGAGGCGGTATCGGGAACGCTGGACGGTTTTGTCGCCGAAATGAATGCGGTGGCCGCTGAACTCGGCATGAGCGGCAGCCATTTCGTCAATCCCCATGGATTGCCAGATCCCGGCCAGGTGACGACGGCGCGCGACCTCGGGCTGCTGACGGCGGCGATCATCCGCGATTTTCCGCAATATGACGACCTGTTCTCGCTGCCTGGCGTCAAGCTCGGCAAGCGCTATATGCGCTCCCACAATCCGCTGCTCGGCAAGTTCGAGGGCGCCGACGGCATGAAGACCGGATATATCTGCGCCTCGGGCTACAATATTGTCGCCAGGGCGACGCGCGGAAAACGCTCCGTTGTCGCCGTGGTGCTGGGCGCGCCCAATGGCAAGGAGCGCAAGGAAACGACCGAGACCCTGCTCGAACAGGGCTTCCAGGATGCCTGGCTCAAATCGGCCTTTGCCCGCAAACTGGCCGATCTCAAGTCGGAAACCGCGCCCGGCGAGCGGCCCTTCCATATGGGTCCCACGGTGTGCGCCGGCCGTTATCGCGGCGCCGCGGACGCCTATGTGGTGGACGAAGCGCGCCAGCGCGACGCCGAGGCGCGCCAGGCCGAAGCCAGCGCGGCCGGCAATCCGATGATCGATGGCGGCGATGAAAACGACACGCCGGAGCCGCCGGAGCCGCCGATGCCGACCTTGCGGCCGCAACGCTAGGCGGGAAGGCCAGGACCTGCGGCCCCGTGACCGGAGCTAGGCCTTGTCGGGCCGGCTGCCGGCCTTGCGTATGGTGAAGCACAGGACGTCGCCGTCGCGGCTCTGAGCCACCAGTTCATGGCCGCTTTCTGTGCAAAAATGGGGAAAATCAATGGCTGCCGCCGGGTCGGTGGCCTCGATGTCGAGCGTCGCCCCGGCAGGCAGGCGCTGAAGGGCCTTGCGCGCCTTGAGCACCGGCAGCGGGCACATCAGTCCTTTGACATCGAGTGTCTCGCGCATCCGTCCGGTGTTCCCTTCCAAAAGGCCATTGGGCCGCCCCGGCTGCTTGTTGGCGCGCCGCCCTGCCATTGTCAACAGCCGGTTCGCCCGCGGCCATTTCACTTTTTCTTCACAGCCTTTGCAGTGTCCGGCCTTGCCGTGCGCCTTTGCCTCGCCTTTGCAAAAGGGCGATGTTACGATTCGCGTCGCGCCGGCGAACGGACGCAGGAGCTAGCTGCGGTTGCGATGGGAGTGACCATGGGCCTGTTCGCCCGTCTGAAGAGCGACTATCTCTATCTGAGCGGGGTGTTGCGCTCCTTGCGGCGGATTACCCGGGTGGTCCGCAACCCCGATCTCACCTTTCCCGTGGTTATGGAAGGTCTTGCCGGGCGTTTTGGCGACCGCGTGGCGCTGATCGGCGAAGGCGAGCAACTGACCTATCGCGACTATAACGGCCGCGCCAATGCCTATGCGCGCTGGACCCTGGCCAATGGCGTTGCCAAGGGCGAGACGGTGGCGCTGCTGATGCATAACCGGCCGGAATTCCTGGTGGCCTGGCTTGGCGTCACCCGGGCCGGCGGGGTCTGCGCCCTGCTCAATACCCATCTGACCGGTGCCGGGCTTGCCCATTGCCTCAACATCGTGTCGGCGAAACACATCATTGTCGGCGCCGACCTGGCCGAGGTGCTGGAAACGGCGCGGCCGCATCTGGAAGGCAAGGCGAAGATATGGGTTTCGGCCGGGGCGGGCGGGGAACCGGGACCGATGGAGGCGGCGCTGGCGGGCTATTCGCAAGACCCGCTCGGCAAGGACGAGCGCCCGGCGCTGAGCAACGAGGACCCCTGCCTCTTCATTTTCACCAGCGGCACTACCGGGCTGCCCAAGGCCGCCAATGTGAACCATTACCGGGTACAGGCGATCATGAACGGCTTTTCCGGCGCCACCAATGCCCGGGCCGATGACCGTATTTATGTCTGCCTGCCGCTCTATCACACTTCCGGCGGGGTGCTGGCGCCTGGTTCGGTGCTCACGGCGGGCGGTTCGGTGGTGGTGCGAAACGGCTTCTCGGCAAGCGCTTTCTGGAGCGACCTGGTGCGCTATGACTGCACCATGTTCCAATATATCGGCGAAATGTGCCGCTATCTGCTCAACAGCCCGGTGCATGAGGACGAGAGGCGCCACAAGGTGAGGCTTTGCTGCGGCAACGGGTTGCGGCCGGATATCTGGAACGCCTTCAAGACCAGGTTCCAGATTCCCGCCATTCTCGAATTTTATGCCGCCACCGAAAGCAATGTGGCGCTGATCAATTTCGACGGCCAGCCCGGCGCCGTCGGGCGCATTCCGTTCTATCTGCGCAAGAAGCTGGTCACCGAGGTCATCCGCTTCGATATCGAGGCCGCGGAGGCGGTGCGCGGCGCGAATGGACGCTGCATCCGCGCCGCAGACAACGAGGTCGGCGAGGTCATCGGCAAGGTCATCAACGATCCCAACCGGCCGGCGCAGCGCTTCGAGGGCTATGCCGACAAGAAGGAAACGGAAAAGAAGATCCTGCGCGATGTGTTCGAGGATGGCGATGTCTGGTTCCGCACCGGGGACCTGATGCGGCGCGACGGGCGCGGCTATTTCTATTTCGTCGACCGGGTCGGCGACACCTTCCGCTGGAAGGGCGAGAATGTCGCGACCTCGGAGGTGGCCGAGACCCTTACCGTCTTTCCCGGCGTGCGCGAAGCCAATGTCTATGGCGTCAAGGTGCCGGGCCATGACGGGCGGGCCGGCATGGCGGTGCTGGTGGTCGATGCGGATTTCGACCTTGCCGCGCTGCACCGCTATATCGGCGAAAACTTGCCGGACTATGCGCGCCCGCTTTTCCTGCGCCTGCGCAAGGACGTCGAGGTGACCACCACATTCAAACAAAAGAAGGTCGATCTGGTGCGCGAAGGTTTTGATCCGCACGACATAGCCGATCCGATATATTTCGACGATCATGGCGCTCAGGCCTATCGGCGGATGGATGCCGCGCTCCATGCCCGTATCGCCGCTGGCGAGATCAGGCTTTGAGGCAGAACGAGAAGGAGGCGAGGGTGAACAGCGAACCGCAGACCCTGCCCGGGCCTGACGAGGTGCTGCGTTTCTGGCGCCAGGCCGGCTCGGGGAAATGGTTCTCGTCCGACCCTGACTTCGACGCCGAGATCGCGCGGCGCTTCGCGGCGCTGAACAAGGCGGCGGTGGCGGGGCGCTGCGACGACTGGGCGCAAACCGCGCCCGGCGCGCTGGCGCTGATCCTTGTCATCGACCAGTTCTCGCGCAATCTTTTCCGCGGCGAGGCCACAGCCTTTGCCGGCGACGGCAAGGCCCTGGAGGTGGCCAGACAGGCGATCGCACAAGGCTTCGACAAGGGCGTCGAAAAGACTTTGCGCAGCTTCTTCTACATGCCTTTCATGCATGCCGAGGACATGGCGGAACAGGAGCGCTCGGTGGCCCTGTTCGAGGCCCTGGACGATCCGGTGGGACTCGATTTCGCCAGGCAGCATGCCGACATCATCGCCCGTTTCGGGCGCTTTCCCCACCGTAACAAGGCGCTGGGGCGCCCGATGCTGGCGGAAGAACAGGAATTTCTCGATCAGGGCGGCTTTTCCGCCTGATGGCCGCCGCCGGCTCCGCCATGGCGGCAATGGCCTGCCGCGTCGAACGGGTGCGGGACGCCGCGCGCATGGCGGCATTAAGCGACAAGTGGGCCGAGCTGGCGGCGCAGGCGGCGGATGCCAATGTCTTTTATTCCCCCGTCTTCGCCCTGGCGGCGTGGCGCCATCTGGCCCCGGACTCGGGCCTGGAATGGCTGCTGGTATGGCGCGACGGCGCGGCGGCGGGAGATCGGGGCGCGCGGCTCATCGGCCTGCTGCCGGTTGTGGCCGCCAAGCTGGGGGGCGGCCTGCCGGTCGGGGTTGTTGCTGCCTGGACCCATCCGCTGGCGCCGTTGTCGACACCGCTGCTGGCGCGCGGCGAGGAGGATGCGGCCGCGGGCGCCCTTGCCGGCGCGCTTGGCGCGGCGCCGGGGGCTGGGCGTTTCTTCCTCCAGCGGTTGGGCGCGGCGGGGACGGCGCAGGACGCCCTCGATGCGGCGCTTGCCGCCGCCGGCCACCCGGTCCGTTCCATTCTGGCCCATCGCCGGGCCTGCCTGTCGAGCCAGCTCGATGGCGAGGCCTATCTGCGCCAGTCGCTGGGCAAGAAACGCACCAAGGAAATGCGGCGGCTGGCGGCGCGGCTCGGCGAGCAGGGCGGAAGCGGAATTGAGGTCGTCTCGGACCCGGCGGGCATCGTGGCGGCGGGCGAAACCTATCTGGCGCTGGAAGCTTCGGGCTGGAAAGGCGCACGCGGCAGCGCGCTGGCCCAGGATGAGGGCGGGCGCACTTTTTTCCGCGACGTGCTCTCGGGCCTTGCGCGAACCGGCGAGGTCTGGGTGGCGCGCCTGGACGGCGGCGGCGGCGCCATCGCCTCGGCGGTGGTGCTGTTTTCCGGCCGCCGGGCCTGGCTGTGGAAGATCGCCTATGACGAGGCCTGGAGCCGCTTTTCGCCCGGCGTGCTGCTGACCTGCGAACTGACGCGGCGGCTGCTGGCGCAGGAGCGTATCGACCTGGTCGATTCCTGCGCCGTCGCCGATCATCCGATGATCGACCATATCTGGCGCGAAAGGCTGGAAATGGCCGACCGCCTGACGCCGCTGCGGCGCGGATTGTTGCCGCTGGGGGCCGTGGCCGGCGCCGAACGGGCGCGCCTTGCGCTGCGCGGCGCCGCAAGGGCGCTGCGCCGCCGCGTGCGCGGCCATTGATGGCAGGCGAGCCCGCCGGGTTCAGTCGCCGGCGACAATGAAGGCCCAGAACACCTTGTATTTGGAACCCGGGGCATAGGCGGCGGCGATGCCCATGCGCTTGCCTTCGGGCAGCAGCAGGTTCTTGTCGTGGGGCGGGCTGCCGCGCCAGCCGCTGAATGCCTCGGCCAGGGTATGGTAGCCGGCGCCGACATTTTCGGCCGCGACGCCGAGCGCGACGCCGCCTGCCGTGAGCCGGGATTTCAAGTTGCCGCGCGAGATGTCGTGGCCGATCTTTTCCGCCGCCGCCATGTCGCTGGCATGGGCCTGGGCTTCGCGCATGAGCGCGGCGTCGATGACCAGTGGGCGGAGCCCGGCGATCTCGCGGTGGCGGTTGATCAGCGAACTGGCCTCGCCGGCATCCACTTTCGCGTCGCTGCGCGCCAGGCTGGAATAGAGCGGCGGGCCGCTGCTCTCGGCGGCGCAGGCGGCGAGCAGAACCGCACCTGCCAGAAGCGATGCGACGAGCGAAAGCCTCATTTTCATCCCTCTCCGGTATCGCCGATGTCGCGCGCCAGCTTGCGCTGCTGCCTGGCCGCCGGTGGCGTCCCGGCAGCCTTTTTTTGCGCCGCAGGTTTGGCATTGACGGCCGCTTTCTTGCGCGCCGCCTTGCCGCCGAGCGCCGTTTCGAGGCGCTCGATATCGCGCAAATGAAGATCCTGCTGCGGAAAGGGAATTTCGATCCCGGCCTCGCGCAGGGCCTTGAGAATGGCGAAGCGCAGGTCGCTGCGCACCACCATTCCGGTATCGACGCTGATGATGTGGGCGCGCAGTTCGAAATCGAGCGAACTGGCACCGAAATTCATCAGATAAACGATTGGCGGCGGTACCTTGAGGACGCCAGGATGCTGCTCGGCGCATGCCAGCAGGATTTCGCGCACCTGATCGGGGTCGGCGTTGTATGCCACGCCGATGGCAACCCGCACCCGGCCCATCTTGTTGGAGTGCATCCAGTTCTTGACGACACCGCTGATGAGGTCGGAATTCGGGATGATGACGGTAGCGCGGTCGAAGGTTTCGATCTGCGTCGAGCGCACGGAGATCTTGCTGACAAAGCCCTCCTCGGCGCCGACGACGATCCAGTCGCCGTCCTTGATCGGACGCTCGGCGAGCAGAATAAGCCCGGAGACGAAATTGTTGACGATGCTTTGAAGGCCGAAACCGATACCGACCGAAAGGGCGCCGGCGACAATCGCCAGGTTGGACAGATCGAGGCCGGCGAAGGTGAAGCCGAGGGCGGCGGCGATGATGATGCCGGCATAGCCGAAAGCGGTTTTTAGCGAGTTGCGGATGCCGGTGTCGAGGCGGGTGTGCGGCAGCAGGCTTTGCTCGAGCCAGCTCTGGACCGAGCGGGTGATGACGATGCCGGCAATGAAGACGGCAAGGGCGAGAAGGATCGAGGACAGGGAAATCGTCACGCTGCCGATGGTGAAGCCGAAAAAGGCGGTTCGCACCCAGCCGAACAGATCCTTCGATTCGATGCCCCAGGGAACTGCGAGAAAGAACAGCGCCACCAGCGCCAGTAACACCCGCAAGACGCCGCTGGCGATGATGCCGGCCTGCATGCGATGGGCCTTTGCCGTGGCGGCCGGATCGCTGGATTCCTCAAGCCGCCGTTCCAGCCCCTCGGTCAGCAGGGCGTCGACAAGGCGCGTCGAAAGGACGAGCAGTGCGAGAATGGTGACGCCGATGACCAACTGCGCGGCGATGAAATTGGCGAGCGCCAGATAGCCCAGGGCGGCGGATAGCGGAATGGCAAACAAGGCTGCCCAGGCACCGATGCCGAGCCAGCGCCAGCGGGCGGGAATGACGATGGCCGGGGCGCCGGGCTGGCGGATCTTGCGCGCGCTGGCCAGGGCAATGGCGAGAAAGATGGCAATCAGCATGCTGGCGACGACGCCCTTGCCGACGGCCAGTTGCAGCGGCGCGAAAGTGATGGTTATGACCTGGTCGAGGAAGCCGTCGAGGGCATAAGCCGCCGCCGCCGCCACCGCCATGACCAGAACGCGGCGGGCCTGTCCGTCGGTGAGGTCGACCATGCGCCAGGTGGGCCGCGAAGGGGCCAGAAGGGCCCAGGCCAGCCCCTGCACCAGCGAGAAGAACAGGACAGCCCGGGCGCCGGCATAGAACAGCCTGTCAACCGGTGCCGGCAGCAGGGAAAAGCTGTTGAGCGGCAAATAGAAGAACAGCACGGCAAGCGCCGGAACGAGGACATGGACCAGGGTCAGCCAGGCCGCCGCCGAGGCGCGGCGCAGGCGCGAGGGCCGGGCGCGCGCCGGCGAGCGCGCGCCGACGCGCAGTAGCAGCCTGCGCCCGGCCGGCAGCCCGAAGCCAATGACAATGACCGCGCCGGCAATGGCGGCCAGGGCACCGGCATTGATCCGCGCCGCCAGGGCGCCCCACCAGTCGCTCACCAGAAGCCAGAATCGCGCCGCCGCGACCGGCGTCGCCTTGAGGACATCGATCCACAGCGAATAGTCCAGGGCGCTGTCGCGGCGCTCGAAGATCTTGTCGGTAAAGAGCGCGCGCCGGCGCTCGGAGATGCGTCCGGAAAGCTGTTCGGCGCTCAGGGACAACAAGCGCGCCTGCTTGACGATGCCATCATAGGTTTCGCGCAAGGTCGCCTGCTGCGTGCGCTCGGCGGCGATCGGCTCGCTCTCGGTGCCGCTCGCCTCCGGCGCCGGTCCGAGTTGGGCAAGGCGCTCGTCGACCGCCTTGACGAGCGGCGCCACAGCCGTGGCGATGGTCATCGCCTGGTCGCGGATCGGGTCGAGTTCGCCGCGTAGCTGCGCCAGTTCCCGGTCGCCGAGATTTTCGCGCTGGGCCGCGGCCTCGATGCGCCCGACCAGGAGATTGAGGCGCTCGAGATCCTGCTGCGCCTTGATGGCGTTTTCGGCGAGCGGCAGTGGCGGTGGCGGCGCCGCGGCCTGGACCGGCGGCGCTTCCGGCGCCCTGCCCGGTTCGCCGGTTTGGCCTGGTGTCTGGGCAGGTGTCTGGCCCGGCGTCTGCCCCGGTGTCTGGGCAGGTGTCTGGGTAGGTGAACTGGTTGCAGGCGCGCTGGCCGCGGGCGGGCCTGCCGCCGGTTGGGCGCCTGCCGGCAGGTTCGGCGCGGCAAATAACAGGCAGCCAAACAGGGCGGCGCCAAGCATGCCGAGGCGGCCCGCCAAGCCGGCAGGTCTTGCCGCCGGGCCGGGGTTGGCAACTTTGCCGCCGGTGGAGAAGAAGCGTTTCATGGGCAGCATCGGTGCAGGGAAATCATGGCGCCGTCAAGACCGCGGCGCGCCCGCCCAACTTGTTTGCGCCGGTCACTAGTGGTTAGGCTTGCCGTTGCGGGGCATGCCGGGCGCAACCAAGATGAGGAGCGACGACATGGCCAGATATCTGCTCATCACGGCAATCGTGATTTTCGGGCTTGGACCTGGGCAACCGGATGCATCGGCCACCGGCGGCGGCAAGGCCGCGGGCGAGGATGGCGCGCACCCGGCCGGCTGGCTGCTGGCGCAAGGCAACGATGCGGTCAAGGAGTGCCGGAAAGCTTGCGCGGCGAAGTACCGGTGCAACCGGATCATTGGCACGCCGGGGCTGCCCAATCCCGATTTGATCGCCTGCAAGGAGGACCTTCAGGCTTGCCAAAAGGCGTGCAAGGAATAGCCGGGCCAACCAAAGAAGCGAGAGGCGAAATGGCGTCCCCGACAGGATTTGAACCTGTGACCCCCAGATTAGGAATCTGGTGCTCTATCCAGCTGAGCTACGGGGACCCGTTGGCGGCGGATGGTGGATCCGCCCCTTTCGCCCCATCCTCTTAGTCCATTTCTCGGCCAAGTAAAATGCGCCGCAAGACGGGAAAATGCCGCTCGCGGGTTTTTGCCGCGGCCATGCCACGGTTCCGGCCGGCAAATTGAATCCCGCTTGGCGCGGTCAAATGATCTAGCATGGCTCCGCCGGCGGGCCGGGATGGGTCCATGCGGGCAATTTGCCGGAGGCGGGACAGGGCATGGCGGATCGGGGAGCGGCAAAGGCATTTTGCATCCGGGACCGGCTTCTTGCCGCGGCGCTGGCGGTGCCCGCTTTGCTGGCCGGGGCGGCGCCATCGGCCCATGCGGCCTCGGCGCGGGATGCGGCATCCTGCGCCAGCGATGGCGGCGTCGTCCACGGCATCGGCGGAAAGGCGCTCGACGGCGTAACTTTTGAACTCGCGGGCGGCGGCGTGGTGCGTCTGGCCGGGGTCATCGCGCCTGAAAGCGGAAGTGGGGCGCAGGCCGCGCGCGAGGCCCTGGATAGACTTGTCGCCGGTTCAAAACTGAAATTGATGACGCTAGGAAACGACAGCGACCGCTATGGGCGTATTGTTGCCCAGATATTTGCCGAGAACGGCCCGGGCGGCATCGCCGGCGACGGCCCGGCCTGGGTTCAGGGCGAGATGGTGGCGCGCGGACTGCTTTTGGCCTTGGCCCGGGGCGGCAGTCGCGGATGCGCCGCTGCGCTGGTCAAGCTGGAAGCGGCGGCGCGCGCGAGCTGGCGTGGGATCTGGCGCGAATCCGGCCATGGCGTGAAGCGGGCCGGCGATGTCGAGCAATTGAACAGGCTTGCCGACACGTTCCAGATCGTCGAGGGGCGCGTGCTTTCGGTCGGCCGCGCCGGGACGCGGGTCTATTTGAATTTCGGGAGCCGGTGGAGCCGTGATTTTACTCTGGTTGCCGCCAGTGCCAGATTGGCGCGGTTCCGCGCCGCCGGTGTCGATTTGGAGACCCTGGCCGGGCGCCGGGTGCGGGTGCGGGGCTGGTTGGAGAGGCGTGGAGGGCCGATGATCGAAATCGAGGATCCCGAACAGATCGAACTCGCCGAGGAGGCCGGGCGGCTTGAATAATTGGCGTCCATCTCGGGCAATCGCATTCGCCATGCTGGCGGTGTCGCTGCTGGCGGCGGGGGGCTGCGCCTCGTCGGGCGGTGTCGCCGCGGGCCTGCTTGGCGGGCGCGGCGGCCTGATCAGCGAGGCCGAGGAATCGGAGCTGGGCGCCAAGGAACATCCGCGCATTATCGCCGCCTTTGGCGGGGTCTATGTCAGCCCGCAGGTGCAGCAGGCGGTGGAGGACATCGCCGGGCGGCTGGCCCGGGCCTCGGAGCGGCCGGACATCACTTATCAGGTGACTATCCTCAATTCCCCGAGCGTCAACGCCTTCGCCCTTCCCGGCGGTTATCTCTACGCCACCAGGGGGCTGCTGGCGCTGAGCGGCGATGCCGACGAACTGGCGGCCGTGCTGGCCCATGAAATCGGCCATGTCGTGGCCCGCCATGCCGCCAAGCGCCAGAGCCAGGCCATCCGCGCCGTGCTGCTGGGCGGGGTCGGCGGCGTCCTGCGCCAGCCGGGCGAAAGCAGCCAGGCGTTGCGCGACAGCGACAGCGTTATCGCCAGTTTTTCGCGCGGTCAGGAACTGGAAGCCGACCGCATCGGCGTCGAGATGGCGGTGCGGGCGGGTTACGACCCCTATGCGGCGGTCACGTTCCTCAATTCGATGGCGCGGGAGGCCGAGGAGCGCGTGCAGGGGCTGGGCAAGGACAACGAGGCCCTGCGGCCAAACCTGCAATCGACCCATCCCACCACCCCCGAACGCATTGCCCGCGTCAGGACGCTGTCGCGCGATCTCGGCTTCGTGCCGGCACAGCGCGCGCGCCAGTCCAAGGGATATTTGGCTGCGATCGACGGGCTGCTCTATGGCGATGATCCGCAGGAGGGCTTCATTCGCGGCCGCGAATTCCTCCATGCCAAGGCGCGGTTCGCCTTTTCCGTCCCCAAGGGGTTCAGCCTGCAAAACAGCCCGGATGCCGTTTTTGCCGTCGGCGCGCAGGATGCGGCGCTGCGGTTTGATTCCATCGCCGTCGAGTCCGGGCTCTCGCTGGAGCAGTATATGCGCAGCGCCTGGGGCGGCGGCGCGGCGATGACAAATCTGCGCAGCACCGAGATCAACGGCCGCCCGGCGGCGGTTGCCGAGGCCCGCTTCGCCGGCTGGGAATACCGCCTGGCAACGATCCGCTTCGGTCCCGGACAGGCGTTCCGTTTCCTGTTCGCAGCCCAGAAGATTGATGCCGCGCTGGAAGCGGATTTCTCGGCGATGCTAGGCAGCTTGAGGGCGCTCAGCGAGGCCGAGGCCGCGCGCCTGCTGCCGCTGCGGATCCGGGTGATCACGGTCAAGGCCGGCGACAGCGTGCAGAAACTTGCGGGGCGGATGAGCGAGCAGTCTCGAGCCGAAGAAAAATTCCGTCTTCTCAACGGGTTGTCGCAGACCGGCCGGCTTCGTCCCGGGCAATCGGTCAAGATCATCGCTGAATAGGCGCCGCGGACAGGGCAACAGAAAGCCCGGCCGAATTGGCCGGGCTTGACTGATTCCAACCGGTTTGCGGTGGCCGGCTGCGACGGCCCGATCAGGCCGCTTCTTCCTGCTTGTCAGCGCTGTCCTGCGCCGCCTTGGCCCGCTTAGGGCTCTTGGTGAGGATTTCCTCGATGGTGGAAACCGCTTCGGTTTCCATGACCTTGCGCACGGCGGCAACTTCGCGGGCCATGCGGTCGAGGGCGGCCTCGTAAAGCTGGCGCTCCGAATAGGACTGTTCCGGCTGGCTGTCGAGCCTGTGCAGGTCGCGCACGACCTCGGCAATGGCGATGAGGTCGCCGGAATTGATCTTGGCTTCATATTCCTGCGCGCGGCGGCTCCACATGGTGCGCTTGACGCGGGCGCGGCCCTTCAGCGTGTCGAGGGATTTCTCGATCACCTGGGTTTCGGACAGCTTGCGCATTCCGACACTCTGGATCTTGGTGGTCGGGACACGCAGAGTCATCTTGTCCTTCTCGAAACTGATGACGAACAACTCGAGGGTCGCGCCGGCGACCTCCTGTTCCTCAATTTCGATTATCTGGCCGACGCCATGGGCCGGATAGACAATATACTCGTTGGTCTTGAACCCAAGCCGCTGAACCGGCTTTTTCTTTTCAGTTGCCATACGCCTCATTTACTCCTGCGGGTTGCACTTAGCGCCTGTTAAGAAGCATTACGCAGCCTGGTGGACCGATCGGTCGGTTCTGTCCGGTTCGTTGCGGTTAACGAAAGACACTCTTGGCGGAACCATCTTGGCGGAACCAGTCCCTGCGGTGGTGGTCGCCTTTGCTCCCGCCACCACATTCGCGCCGCGGCACTTTTTTGCTCTTATGCTTCGAAGGGCCTTTCTGGCCAAAAAAAGCCCGCCTTTTCACCCGGCGGGATTTGTTGCGCTGAGTATCGCTTGATGTGTGCTTATTCTATAGCACAAAATCTTCAGGAAATGAAGTACGAACGCATGCACCGCGCGAAAATTGTTAATTTTCGCGCGGTGTTGCCGCAATGCAGCATCCGGTTTGGAAAAGCGGCGGCTCGGGATCAGTCGCCGGCGCCGGCCTTTTCGGAGAAATGCTTTTCGAGCTTGCCCTCTTCGCCGTCATGCTCTTCGGCGCCGGGAAGCGGGTCCTTCTTGGCGGTCAGGTTCGGCCATTTCTCGGCGAACTTGGCATTGAGATCGAGCCATTTCTCGAGATCCGGCTCGGTATCCGGCTTGATCGCTTCCGCCGGGCATTCGGGCTCGCAAACGCCACAGTCAATGCACTCGTCGGGGTTGATGACGAGCATGTTCTCGCCTTCGTAAAAGCAATCTACCGGACAGACCTCAACGCAGTCCGTGTATTTGCATTTGATACAGTTGTCTGTGACGACGTAGGTCATGGCACACTCCGGTCTTCAATGTCACCTGCGAGGCATGTCACCCGCGGATCCTGATTTCCGCAGGCTGACACCGTTGGTAGGTCAGGCCCTAGCGGACCGACTGCTATACCAAAGCTTGGGTATGTGCAACCGCTTGCGGGCAGTTGGCGTGCCGCGATAAATGCGCGCGCTTACATTTCGGAAAAATTGCGATTGATGAACGCTTTCAAGGCCCGGCGGTCCTTTTTGGTCGGCCGCCCGGCACCCTGGGGGCGCCGTGCCGGTGCCCCGGCCTCGCCTGCCGCCGGCCTTGCCGGCGGCCTTTGTCCTGCCGTTCCCAGCCTTTGTGCCGGGGCATCGATCCGGTCATAAAGCAATTGGGCGTCCGCGGCGGAGCCGCGGCGTTCGGCAAGCGCGGTGATACGCAGAATGTGAATGTGACCGCCCAGGGCCAGGGTCAGCACATTTCCGGGGCGCACCATGGCGCTGGCCCGGGTCACCCTGGCACGGTCGAGGCGCAGCTGGCCCGAAACGGCGAGGCGGGCGGCGAGGGTCCGGGTTCTGGCGAAGCGGGCGTGCCAGAGCCATTTGTCGATGCGTTGCGCCGGTCCCGACTTATCCATCGCCGCCAAGATCGGCCTTGCCGGAACGGGCGGCAGAGCCGGATTTTCCGTTCTCGAGCTGGCGCTTGAGGTCCTGCAAGGCGGCAAAGGGCGACAGCGGGTCGACCTTGAACTCCTTGCGGGGAGGGCGGTGTGGCTCCTTGGCGCGTTGCCTGTTTCCGCCTCCCCGGCCCGCGGCGCCGTGCCCCGCGCGGTCGGCATGCTCTTCGCGCGGGCCGTGTTGCGCGAACTTGCCGCGGCGCGGCTTGCCGCCCTTGCCTGCCGCTGCGCTTGCCGGCCTGTGGCCGCGCCGCGATGCCGGATCGCCGGCGTCGCTGTGCCGTGCCGGCGCTTCGGCCGAAACGCCAGCGCGGTCCTTGTGCGCTCCCCGTGCCGGACGGCGGTGCGGCGCCGGGCGATGCGGCCGCCAGACACCGAGCGTCTCGCTGGCGCTCGGCGCGCGCTCGCCGGAGGATGGCGGCGCGGAGGAAGGCGAAACGGGGGATACAGGATTTTCCGCCAAATCCAGCGTTGCCTCCTGCCCGTCTTCCGCCACCGTCACCGTCGCCGTTACTGCCGGGGCGGCGCCGGTGCCCATTTCGCCGGCCGGTCCAGCGGCGGTTTCAGATTGGCTGTCCGCATCCACGGCGGCTGCCGCCGGCGGCTGCGGCTGCGGCGGCTGGCGGCGGAAACCCATGGCCCGCAGGACAGCGGCGAAATCTTCCCCCGAACAGCCCAGCAGCGACATCATGGCCGGCGTGATGGCGAAGCGGCCCTGGCCGAGCGCGCCTTCGGGCGGGGTCTCGGCGCCCTCGGCCGGCTTCCAGGCAACGAGCGGGCGGATGAGATCGGCGAGGCGCTCCAGCATGTCGACGCGCACCGCGCGCCTGCCGCAGATCTGGTAGCCGATAGCGGCGTAGTAGCCGGCGGGGACCTCGGCATCGACCGGCACCGACATCAGGCCCTGGGCTGAAAGCTGGGGCAGATGCGCCAGCCGCTCCTGCTCCAGCCCGCCATTGCCAAGTGCCCACAACAGGCGGGTGAGCCGCGCGGCGCCGGGCTTGAGAAGTGCCGGAACGAAGATGGCATGGGCGCCGAAGCGCACGCCGGCCTGGCGCAGCACGCGCCGTTCGTCGGGATCGAGGGCGCGCACTTGCTCGGTGACCTCGCGGCGCTCAAGCATGCCGAATCCCTCGATCAGACGGAAGGCGATGCCGCGCACATTGGCCGACTGGGTTTCGATCTCGCGCAAGGCCATCAGCGGCGCCAGCGCGGCGCGCAGCGTGGCGCCGAGCCAGCGCTCCAGGCGCTCCTGAACGGCGGCGCGGTCGGCGCCCTGCAACTGCTCGTCGGCAATGAGAACGATGGCCGGCTCGACGGGATTGTCGGCACCGCGCAAGGTTGCCACCGGCTCGCCGCGCCAGGTCAGGGCGCCGCTGTCGCCGAGGGCGAATTCGCCGTCGGCGGCGGCGCCCAGCTGTTGCGAGCGGCGGCCATATTCGGCGGCAAGTCCCCGGATTGCGGCGGCGCGCAGCGCCTTGCCATGGGTGCCGTCGGCGGCGGGGTCGGGCGAAAAGCAGAAGCCGTGCAAATGGCCGACATGCTGGCCTTCGACCTTCACATCGCCGGCGTTGACCTCGAGTTCGAGATCATCATTGTCGCGAAGGCGCCGCATCAGAACGCTGGTCCGGCGGTCGACGAAACGCTGGGCCAGGCGTTCGTGCAGGGCGTCTGAGAGCCGGTCCTCGATATCGCGGGCGCTCTGCTGCCAGTGTTCGGGGTCGGCCAGCCAGTCGGGCCGGTTGGCGACGAAGGTCCATGTGCGGACATGGGTGATGCGGTTGGAGAGTGTGTCAATGTCGCCATCCATGCGGTCGGCAAAGGCGAGCTGGCCGGCAAACCAGTCATCTGATATGCGGCCGTCGCGTTGCAGGAAACGGAATATCGTCGCCACCAGCTCGGCATGGCTGGCGGGGGCGATCTTGCGGTAGTCGGGAATCTGGCAAACGTCCCAAAGCCGCTCGACACCGGCGCGTGATGAAGCCATGTCGACAAGGCCCTGGTCGCGGCAGACGAGGTCGAGGGCGCGCTCGTCGTCTGCGGTCAGGGCGCGTACCAGGCCGGCGCGGGGAGGCGGCAGCGCCAGCGCGTTCTTGAGCGCGGCGATGGACGTGAAATCGAGATTGGGGTTGCGCCACTGCAGCAGCTGAAGCGGATCGAAACGGTGGGTTTCGAGGCGCTCGGCAAGTTCGGTGTCGAAGGGCGCCAGCTGGCCGGTGACGCCGAAACTGCCGTCGCGCATGTGACGCCCGGCGCGCCCGGCGATCTGGCCCAGTTCGGCGGGGTTGAGGACGCGGTACTGGTGGCCGTCGAACTTGCGGTCGGCGGCGAAGGCGACATGGTTGATGTCGAGATTGAGGCCCATGCCGATGGCATCGGTGGCGACGAGGTAGTCGACGTCGCCGTTTTCATAAAGCGCGACCTGGGCGTTGCGGGTGCGCGGGCTGAGCGCGCCCAGGACCACCGCGGTGCCGCCGCGCTGGCGGCGCACCAGCTCGGCGATGGCGTAGACCTCGTCGGCGGAAAAGGCGACGATGGCGGCGCGGCGCGGCAGGCGGGTGATCTTGGTCTGCCCGGCATAGGTGAGTTGAGACAGGCGCGGGCGGGACAGGATATTGGCGCCCGGCAGGAGGGTTTCGATCAGCGGGCGAATGGTGCTGGCGCCGAGCAGCAATGTTTCCTTGCTGCCGCGGCGGCCCAGGATACGGTCGGTGAAGACATGGCCCCGGTCGAGATCGGCGGCGAGCTGAACTTCGTCAATGGCCAGGCACGAAACCTCGACATCGCGCGGCATGGCTTCGACGGTGCAGACGAAATAGCGCGCGCCCGCCGGCTTGATCTTCTCCTCTCCGGTGATCAGGGCCACCGCCTCGGCGCCGATGCGCTGGACGATCTTGCCATAGACCTCGCGCGCCAGCAGGCGCAACGGCAGGCCGATCATGCCGCTGTCATGGGCCAGCATGCGCTCGATGGCGAGATGGGTCTTGCCGGTATTGGTGGGGCCCAGTACGGCGACCAGGTTCTCTTGGGCGGTTTTCATGGGCGATGTTGTTATCCCGTAATTGAGGCGGCGAAAAGCCATTCCACCCGGTTCGGCCCGGTGCCGCCACGGCGGCAAATCTCGGTGCAGGATGGGACAGTGGTCCCGGCGTCGTTAACCTTATGAACGTGGCGCGAACAAATCATGCCCGAATCACCGATGCCAGCGGTTTTCTGTTTCCGTTCGCCGCCTATATAGCTCCGCCGTCCGGCCCGCGGCGCCAAATGCTGTTTTGCGCCGCAGCTTTTTGCCTGGCAATGGTTAACGGCGCGCCGGTGGCGCGGGCCGCTTGCGTGCCACATTGGCACAGCGGGTCGGCGCCGCAATGACGGTGCCGTTAACCAGAGGGGCAAAGGCGGAACAAATGCTGCCCGAATCGCTGACTCAGGCATATTCCCGTCCTGTCCCTACAAGATATAGCGGCATCGGCGTCGCACCGGCACTAATGGGCGGCAAGAGCTTGATATTGGCGTCAACAATTGGCCCGGCGCGCCATCGAGCGCCGCCGCGTTCCCTAGTCGGTGGGGGCGATCTTGAGCGTGTCGAGGGTGAGCATGGCGGTGCCGACCGGGGTCGGCAAGACAGCGCGATAGGGCACCAGCATGCCGATGGCCTGCACCGGCGCCAGCCAGAACTCGATGCCGTCGGTGGCTTTCAGATAGCGCGTCGCCTGGGCGTTGGGCTTATGTCCGGCAATGGGAATGTATTTGATCTTGCAGACAAACATATCGGTGCGGCGCGTCGGCCCGACTTCGGTGGCAATGGTCTGGCGGCGCTTGAAGGTGAGTTCGAGGTCGAAGCGCTGGCGGCCGTCGAAAATCGGCAGGCGGCGATTGCAGACGGTTTCGCCGGTGAGCGGACTTTCGGGGATGGGAAACATGGCCGCGCTCATGGGGTCGATGACGCCCTCGGTGTGGCCGGGCTCAAGCGGCACGGCGTTGGCCGGGGCCGGGACATCGGGTGCCAGTGAAATCTGGCCGACATTGCCGGCCTCGAATTTCAGCGCAACGCTTTCGACACTGCCGCCTTCCTTGTAGGTCAGGGAATAGCTGGCGGGTGCGACACGGTTTCCCGAAACGGCGCCGCTGCTCTGGGTGAATCCCTTGAATTTGGCGATGAGCTTGACCAGCGGCGCGGTGTCGCCGCGCCCGGCCAGGGTGTAACTGCCGTTGGTGATGGCGCCGTTGAAGGTGAAATAGGCGATCGGCACGCCGGCGACGTTTAGGGAATATTTGGTGACGACCGCATTCGCGCCCGCGGCCTGCGCCGGGCCGGGCGGGGCGGCAGAAGGCAGGGCGGCAATTACGGCCAGGGCCAGGATGGCGGCTCGCAATGTTTTCTCCAGTCTCGCGTCCACGGTTGCGGGCTCGGCCCGGGCTGGCTGCCAGCGGCCCTATTTCTTGTCGCGCGCAATTTGGTCAAAGCTATGGCGGCGCTTGACGCCCCGGCGTCAGCCAATTATACCCCCTTTTCGGATTTCCCGTTTTTGTTCAGAAGATGCCGGGGCCGGGCCCCGGAGCTTCGTGTTGAAAGGAATATCGGCATGGCACGGCGATGCGAGCTGTCCGGCAAGGCAGTGCAGAGCGGCAATAATGTCAGCCACGCGCACAACAAGACCCGGCGGCGTTTTCTGCCCAATCTGTGCAGTGTCAATTTGCACTCCGAGGTGCTGGACGAGCGCGTGAACCTGCGCATTTCGGCCCATGCCCTGCGTTCCGTCGAGCATCGCGGCGGCCTCGATGCCTATCTTGGCAAGGCGCGCGACGGCGATCTGTCGACCAGGGCCCTGCGGCTGAAGAGGCGCATCGCCAAGGCGCAGGCCGTCTCGGCCTGACTATGGCCGGGCGGGCGAACCGCCCGCCGCTGATATCACGCCCGGCGTGGATGTTTGGCCCATGAACCCGAATCCTGTCCTGCGATCTCTGCTGCTGCCCGTTGCCGCCATGTGCGCGATCGTGGTGGCGTCGAATATCCTTGTCCAGTTTCCCTTCACTCCGCTGGGCCTTCAGGACTATTTCACCTGGGGCGCCTTTTCCTATCCGGTCGCATTCCTGGTCACGGATCTGACCAATCGCCGGTTTGGCCCGGCGCGGGCCCGGCAGGTGGTGGTCGCCGGCTTTGTGGCGGCGGTGGCGCTGTCGGTTTATTTCGCCAATGCCCGCATCGCGGCGGCGTCCGGGTCGGCTTTCCTGGTGGCCCAGTTGCTCGACGTTACGGTGTTCGACCGCCTGCGCCAGGGCAGTTGGTGGCGGGCACCGCTGATTTCCTCCTTTGCCGGGTCGGCGGTCGATACCGCAATGTTCTTCACCCTGGCCTTTGCCCCGGCGCTGAGCGTGCTCGGACCCAACAATGATTTCGCCATTCAGCCGGCGCTGCTGTTCGGCGGCCTGTTCGGCGAGATGGAGCGCTGGCTGGGCTGGGCGATCAGTGATTTCGCCCTCAAGCTGGGCATCGGCCTGGCGATGCTCATTCCCTATGGCGCGCTGCGCAAGCTTGTGAGCCCGGTGCAGGCCGCCGCGGCGGCGTGACGCCAGCGGGGCGCGACTTCAAGAATTCCAGGTCAGTGGCGGGTCGGGCGCACCGGACCGGGGCGCCGGTTCCGGTTTGGCGCCAGGGCGCGGGCGTGGTCTTCCTCGAACAGCTCGGCCAGTTTGTCGGTCATGGCGCCGCCCAGTTCCTCGGCATCGACAATGGTGACGGCGCGGCGGTAATAGCGGGTCACATCGTGGCCGATGCCGATGGCGAGCAATTCGACGGGCGAGCGGGTTTCGATATATTCGATGACCTGGCGCAGATGTTTTTCCAGATAATTTCCGGAATTGACCGAGAGCGTGGAATCGTCCACCGGGGCGCCGTCCGAGATCATCATCAGGATGCGGCGCTGCTCGGGGCGGGCGAGCAGGCGGTCATGGGCCCATAGCAGGGCCTCGCCGTCGATATTCTCCTTGAGCAGCCCTTCGCGCATCATCAGCCCGAGATTGCGCCGGGCGTGGCGCCACGGCGCCTCCGCGCCCTTGTAAACGATATGGCGCAGGTCGTTGAGGCGCCCCGGATTGGCCAGTTCCGCCTTGGCCCTGGCGGGGTCCATGTTGCGCCGCGCCGCGATCCAGGCCTCGCGCGACTGGCCGCCCTTCCAGGCTCTCGTGGTGAAGCCGAGAATCTCGACCTTGACGCCGCAGCGCTCCAGGGTGCGGGCAAGGATATCGGCGCAGGTGGCGGCGACGGTGATCGGGCGCCCGCGCATGGATCCCGAATTGTCGAGCAGCAGGGTGACCACGGTATCGCGGAAACTGGTATCGCATTCGCGCTTGAAGGAGAGCGGGTGCAGCGGGTCGGTGACCACCCGCGACAGCCGCGCGGCATCGAGGATGCCTTCCTCGAGGTCGAATTCCCAGGCCCGGTTCTGCTGCGCCATGAGGCGGCGCTGAAGGCGGTTGGCAAGGCGGGTGACGACGCCCTGCAAATGCACCAGCTGTTTGTCGAGATAGCCGCGCAGGCGGTCCAGTTCCTCGGCTTCGCACAATTCCTCGGCGCGCACGGTCTGGTCGAATTCGGTGGTGAAGATGCGGTATTCCCTGGCGCGGGCGTCCTCGCCGGGGCGGTAATTCTGCTGCCAGGGTTCGGTCGAGCTCTCGTCGTCGTCGCCGGCTTCGTCGTCGAGCGAGGGCTGGCTCTCCATTTCGACGGTCTGGCTGGTGCCGTCGTCGCTTTCCTGGCCGCTGTCGTCGCCCTGCTCGAATGTCTGGGCCTCCATGTCGTCGCCGTCGCCGTCCTCGCCCTGCTGGCTGTCGCCGCCGTCGTCCTGCTCCTCGCCCTCTTCCTGTTCCTCGGCATCGGAGTCGGTGCCCAGTTCGTCCGCCATGTCGAGATGGGCCAGCAGGTCGCGCACGACATGGGCGAAGGACTGCTGGTTTTCCAGAGAACCGGCGAGGCGGCGGATCTCGTTGCCGGCGCGCTCCTCGATCCAGGGCCGCCAGGCCTCGACCATGGCCTTCGCGCAGGCCGGCGTCTCAACGCCAAGCAGGGTTTCGCGCACGATCAGCGCCAAGGCCTGCTCCAGCGGCGCGTCCTCGCGGGTGCGCCGGTCAGCGACATTGTCGCGCTCCAGCTTGTCGGTGATCATCGCGGTGAGGTTTTCGGCCATGCCGTTCATGCGGCTGGCGCCGATGGCCTCGACCCGCGCCTGCTCGACCGCATCGAAGGCGGCGCGGGCGCCCTGGCCGGTGGGGCGAAGGGCGCGGTGAACCTCGGGATTGTGACAGGCTATGCGCAGGGCGATGGAATCGGCGTGACCGCGGGTCACCGCGATGTCCTTGGCCACCATGTAGCGCGGCGGATCCGGGATGCGCGCCGTCTTCTCGCTCAGGCTGGCCTGTTCGGCGCCGAAGGCGACTTCAAGGTCCGGCTCGCCGGAAATGGCGCGCATGGCGCCGCCGACCGCGCGCTTGAAGCGCTCATTGGCGGCCGTCCGGATATCTTTGGAGTTCTGGACCATGTGGCTGGCGCCCGGCGGCTCGCGGTCAGGCCAAGGCGATGGTGGCCGCCGAATCGGGCAGTTCCTCGCCAAAGCAGCGCTGGTAGATCTCGGCCACCAGCGGACGCTCCATCTCGTCGCATTTGTTGAGGAAGGTGACCTGGAAGGCGAAGCCGATATCGTTGAATATCTCGGTGTTCTGCGCCCACATGATGACGGTGCGCGGGCTCATCACCGTGGACAGGTCGCCGGCCATGAAGGCATTGCGGGTGAGGTCGGCGACCCGGACCATCTTCGACACCGTCTCGCGGCCCTCGTCGCTGGCATATTGGGACGATTTCGCGACGATGATGTTCACCTCGTCGTCATGGGGCAGATAGTTGAGGGTCGAGACGATCGACCAGCGGTCCATCTGGCCCTGATTGATCTGCTGGGTGCCGTGATAGAGCCCGGAGGTGTCGCCAAGGCCGATGGTGTTCGTGGTCGCGAAAAGGCGGAAGGCGGGGTGCGGGCGGATGACCCGGTTCTGGTCGAGCAGGGTCAGCTTGCCCGACACTTCCAGAACGCGCTGGATGACGAACATGACATCGGGGCGCCCGGCATCATATTCGTCGAAAACCAGGGCGGTATTGGATTGCAGCGCCCAAGGCAGGATGCCCTCGCGGAATTCGGTGACCTGCTGGCCGTCGCGGATGACGATGGCGTCCTTGCCGATGAGATCGATACGGCTGATATGGCTGTCGAGATTGATGCGCACGCAGGGCCAGTTGAGGCGCGAGGCAACCTGCTCGATATGGGTCGATTTCCCGGTGCCGTGATAGCCCTGCACCATGACGCGGCGGTTATGGGCAAAGCCGGCCAGAATGGCGAGGGTGGTCTCGCGGTTGAAAAGATAGTCGGGGTCGAGATCGGGCACATGCTCATCGGCCTCCGAATAGGCCGGAACCTCAAGGTCGGAATCGATTCCGAATACCTGCCGGACCGAAATCTTCATATCGGGCAGGGCGGGGGTGGAACCTTCGATCGTAGCGGCAGTCATCAGTCCTCCGGCGCCAGCGGTATCGCACCAGTGCGGCGCGGGATGGCCTTTTCAGGCAAACCGATCTGGCTGGCTATGTTTCTTCCAGGGTCGTTCGCGTGTCGTCTTCGGCGAACTTAGCAAAAACCCACGCTCTTAAGATAGGCATAGGCTTGGATAATTTCACGCAGCCGGTCCTCGGTGCTGCGGTCGCCGCCATTGGCATCGGGGTGGTGGCGCTTGACCAGGCCCTTATAGGCGGCCTTGATCTCCTCGGCGCTGGCGTGCTCGTCAAGGTTCAAGGCGCGCAGCGATTTGCGCTCGGCATTGCGTATCGGCCGCGCCGGCGGCTCGAAGCCGCGCGACCCATGCTCGGTGCCGGAAAACAGGTGAAAGGGGTCGGCGATGAATTCGCTCCAGCTGGCGAAAGCCGCCTGGCGGGCGCGAGCCTCCTCGCGCCGGGCGCCCATGGACCAGGTGGGGCGATGGCCGGTGTGGCCCTGCTCCTGGAACACGGCCAGGTCTTCGTCGCTCATGCCGTTGAAATAATTGTAGGAACGGTTGTATTCACGGACATGGTCGAGGCAGAAGTGAAAGAACTCTCCTTCGCGCCCGCGGCCCTTGGGCGCCGGATGGAGGCCCGGTTCGGCGCAACCGGCCTTGGCGCAGCGCGGCGCGGCCTGGCGCATGGCGCGCTCGCGGTCGGGCTTGGCGCGCAGGCAGTCGAAATATTTCGAGTCCAGTTTCATCGATGAATTATGGTTGTCCACCTGGCCGGAAACAAGGCTGCCGGCAGGCCAATTGACGGCGTCGGCGCTTTCGGCAAGGATTCCCGGAACCCCGCAACCATTCCCCAGGCATCCATGTCGGTCAAGAATTCCATCACACGCAAATTAACCGAGGCTTTAGATCCGAGCGAGCTGGAGGTCGTGGACGAATCGGCCCGCCATGCCGGCCATGCCGGCGCGCGCGCGGGCGGCGAAAGCCATTTCGCCGTCGTCGTCGTTGCCGAGTGCTTTACCGGCAAGAGCCGGGTCGAACGTCACCGCATGGTCAACCAGCTGCTGGCCGAGGAGATCGCGGGCGGTCTTCATGCGCTCTCGCTCAAAACGCTGACCCCGTCGGAAAAACAGGCGCGGGCCTAGCGCGGGCGGCTCCTTTGGGCCCCGATGGCCGGTGCCGGTGCCTTTGCATGTGCCGGGGGCTCGGCTAGGCGCTGCCCGGATTTTTCTCGCGGTAGCGGGCATGGCCGGCGGCGCGGGTGCGCAGCGGGCGCACATTGAGCAGGGTGACGCGGTTGCGCTGGCGGCGCAGCACCTTGAAACGGAAACCGTGAAAGGTGAAGGCCTGGCCCTGTTCGGGAATCATGGCGGCCTCGTGAATGACCAGTCCGGCGATGGTGGTCGCTTCCTCGTCGGGCAGGTTCCAGTCCATGGCGCGGTTGAGATCGCGAATCGGCACCGAACCGTCCACCGTCACGGCGCCGTCGGGCTGCGGGCGCACCCCGGCGACATCGATATCGTGCTCGTCGGAGATCTCGCCGACGATCTCCTCCAGGATATCCTCCAGCGTCACCAGCCCCATGACCTCGCCATATTCGTCGACAACGAGGGCGAAATGGGCCTTGCGCTGGAGAAAGGCGTTGAGCTGGTCCTGCACCGTGGTGGTGTCGGGTATGAACCAGGGCGGGGTGGTTATGTCGGCGATCTTGAGTTCGGAAAGCCTGCCCTTGGCGGCCACCAGGGCGCGCGCCAGATCCTTGGCGTGGAGCACGCCGACAATGTTCTCCGGGCTGTCGCGCCACAGCGGGATGCGGGTGAAGTTCGAGGACAGCACCTCGGAGACGATCTTCTCCAGCGCATCGCCGGCATTCACGGTGACCATATTGGTGCGGTGAATCATGATGTCGGAGACTTCCAGGTCCTTCAGGTCGAGAATGCCGCCGAGCATGTTGCGGTCGTCCAGAACCACGCCGCCCTCGCGGTGGTGTAGGTCGATGGCGCCGCGCAGTTCCTCATGGGCGCTCAGCATGTCGCCGTCCTGGGCCGGCTTGGCGCCGAGCATGCGCAGGGCAAGGCGCACCACCGATTGCACGGCCATGGTGACGGGCGCGAAGAGCGCGACCGCGAGCGAAACCGGCACGGCGACGCGCAGGGCGACGCGGTCCGGATCGGAAAAGGCCCATGTCTTGGGCAGGACTTCGGAAAACACCAGCACCAGCGCCGTCATGATGAAGGTGGCATAGGCAACCCCGGCGTCGCCGAACAGGTTGACAAGCAGGCTGGTGGCCAGCGCCGAGGCGAGGATATTGACCAGATTGTTGCCGACCAGCAGGCCGCCGATGAGGCGGTCGCGGCGCGCAAGCAGGCGATTGACGATGCCGGCGCGCCCATCCCCGGTTTTTTCCATCTGGTGCATGCGGGCGCGCGAGGCCGCGGTCAGCGCTGTCTCGGAGCCGGAAAAGAAGGCCGACAATATGAGCAGGACGGCGATGGTGCCGATGGTAACCGAAAGCGCGAAACTCATCTTTTTTGCAGTCGTGTTTCAATAAAATCGCGCAGCGTGCCGGCGGGCACCTCGCGGGTGATGAAGGCCTCGCCAATGGCGCGGGCGAGGATGAAGGTCAATTGACCGCCGGAGACTTTCTTGTCCTGTTCCATCAGGGCGAGCAAGCCGCCGGCATCGGGCAGCGGAGCAGCGATATCGGCCATATGGATCGGCAGGCCGGCGCGTTCAAGATGGACAGCTGCGCGTGCCGCGTCATCGGCGGGGCACAGGCCGAGTTCGGCGGACAGTTCCAGCGCCAGCACCATGCCGATGGCAACGCCCTCGCCATGGAGCAGGGCGTCGGAAAACCCAGTCGCCGCTTCCAGCGCATGGCCGAAGGTGTGGCCGAGATTGAGCAGGGCGCGCCGGCCGGCCTCGCGTTCGTCGGCGGCAACCACCGCCGCCTTGGCGGCGCAACTGGTGCGCACGGCGCTGACGCGGCGCGCGGTGTCGCCGGCCAGTAGGGCCTGCGCATTGTCCTCCAGCCAGGTAAAGAAAGGGGCGTCGGCAATGAGGCCGTATTTCGCCACCTCGGCATAGCCGGCGCGCAACTGGCGCGGGTCGAGGGTGTCGAGCAAGGCGACATCGGCGATGACCAGGCTGGGCTGGTGGAAGAGGCCGACCAGATTCTTGCCCTCGGGCGTATTGACCCCGGTCTTGCCACCGACCGAGGAATCGACCTGGGCTAGCAGGGTGGTCGGGATCTGGACGAAGCGCATGCCGCGGCGAAGGATGCCGGCGACGAATCCGGCAAGATCTCCGACGACGCCGCCGCCAAAGGCGATGACCAGATCGCCGCGCTCTAGCCCGGCCCGCAACAGGGCGCGGGCGAGGCGCTCGACCTCGCCAAAGGTCTTCGACGCCTCGCCGGGGGCGACGGTGAACAGGGAGGCTTCGATCGCGGACTGGTCAAGGGCGCGGGCCAGGGTCTGGCCGTGCAGGCGCCACACCGTTTCATCGGCAATGATGGCGGCGCGGCGCGTCGGCGCCCAGGCCTTGATCAGCGTCCCGGCGCTGGCGAGCAGGCCGGGGCCGATCAGGATCGGGTAGGCGCGCTCGCCAAGATCCACCGAAACGGTTTCGACGCCGGCGGCGCCGGTGGCGGGGCGGGCAAGGTCTTGCGTCATATCTGGTCTTTCACTGCTGCGTTTCGGCAAGTCCAAGCTTTCCGGCGAGGGCGTCGACGATTTCTCCGACGACGACCTCATGGGGCACATTGCGGGTGGTGACGGTCACATCCGCTTTTTCATAGTCGGGATAGCGTTTTTCCATCAGGTCGCGCAGCACTTCTTCCGGGTTGTCGGTCTGGAGCAAGGGGCGATGATTGCGCCGCCGCACGCGCTGGAACAGGGTATCGAAATCGGCGCGAAGCCAGACCGAGATCCCCTGGGCCGCAATCTTGTCACGAGTTTCGGCTTGCGTGAAGGCTCCACCCCCGGTGGCCAGCACCTGGGGTCCGTTTTCGAGCAGGCGGGCAATGACGCGCCGTTCGCCGTCGCGAAAGGCCGCTTCGCCATGGGCGGAGAAGATATCGGATATGCTCTGTCCGGCGGCGGCCTCGATCTCGGCGTCGGCATCGGTGAAGGGTATGGCGAGTCGTGCCGCCAGGCGCCGCCCCACCGTTGTCTTGCCGGCGCCCATCATTCCGACCAGCACAATCGACCGCCCGCCCAATGCTGCGACAAGCGTGCCGTCGCGCTCAGCCTCGCATTCTGGATTTCCGCTCATATCTTTGCCTTCCTGACGCGCCATAGGTTTCACAGCTGCGCGCGCGGGACAATGGCTTTTTAGCTCATGGGCGCGGCGTCTTGGCGGCGGCCTCGCGCGGCGGCGGCGCTTGCCTGGGCGCTTCGCAAAGCTGGCGAATTGCTGCATAGTACGGGCGAATCCCTGAACTGGGGCGAAGCGGGAACCCTAAAATGCCCAGTCTTATTCGTTTTGTTGTATTTTGCGCCGTGGTGGCCGGCATCGTCTATGGCGGCCTGTTCGCCCTGGCCGAATTCGTCCAGCCCGAGCAGCGCGAGATGACCTACAAGATCCCCAAGGAAGATCTTGGGCGTTAGGCAGACGCCATGAAAGAGCGCGACGAATCCGCCGGCGGCGCGACGACGGGGCTGTACCGCCTGGAGGCTTTTCTCGAAATGCTCAGCGCCGAGCGCGGGGTCGCCCGGCACACTATTTCAGCCTATCGCAGCGATCTGGTCGACTATGCGGGTTTCCTGGCCCGCCGCGCCGTGGCGCTGGATGGCGGTGCGCCGGGCGATATCCGGGATTACCTCACCCTCCTCGCCGACAGCGGACTGGCCGCCAGTTCGGCGGCCCGGCGCCTGTCGGCGCTGCGGCAATTTCATAAGTTTCTCTATGGCGAGGGTATGCGCTCCGACGACCCGACCTCGACCATTGAAAGCCCGCGCAAGCCCCGGACGCTGCCCAAGGCAATGAGCGTGCAGGAAGTCGATACCCTTCTCGACCTGGCGCGCCAGCGCGGCGTTGCCGGCAAGAATCTCCAGGATGCCGGCGGGCGCTACGCCGCCGGACGGCTGCGCGCGATGCGGCTCTATTGCCTGCTCGAGTTGACCTATGCCACCGGCTTGCGGGTATCGGAACTGGTTTCGCTGCCGATATCGGCGGCCCGGGAGGACGGGCAGTTTCTCGCCGTGCGCGGCAAAGGCGGGCGTGAACGCCTGGTGCCCCTCAACAAGGCGGCCAAACGGGCAATGCGGGAATATGTCGAAGCCCTCAGGGCCGCCGGGCGCGGCGGCGACGGGCGCTGGCTGTTTCCTTCCGGTGGCGGTTCCGGGCACTGGACGCGCCAGGCCTTTGCCCGCGACCTGAAGGATCTTGCCGTGGCTGCCGGAATCGATCCGGCGCGGATTTCACCCCATGTGCTGCGCCATGCTTTCGCCAGCCACCTGCTGGCTGGCGGCGCCGACCTGCGCGCGGTGCAGCAGATGCTGGGGCATGCCGATATCTCGACGACGCAGATCTATACCCATGTCCTTGAAGAACGGCTGAAACGGCTGGTAAACGAGGCCCATCCGATGGCAAAAGGGGAGCGGAAGGGGCAGACTTGACACAGATGGGGGCGCGGGCCAGTGTCCTGCCGCTCAAGTCAGGCAGGTTTTCGACCCGGCCGCGATGACAGTGACCAACGGCCTTTGGATTCCTCATGCGCAGCTATCTCGATTTTGAAAAACAGATCGCCGAACTGGACGAGAAAATCGCGGAGTTGCGCGGCGTTTCGGACCAGAACGCTTCGCCGGCGATCAGCGGCGAGGTCGAGCGGCTTGAGGCCAAGGCGGACCAGGCGACCAGGGATCTCTATGCCCGCTTGACGCCATGGCAGAAGACCCAGGTGGCGCGCCATCCGGCGCGGCCCCATTTCAAGGATTACGTGGCCGGCCTGATCAGCGAGTTCACGCCCATGGCTGGCGACCGCAAGTTCGCCGAGGACGAAGCCGTGGTCGGCGGCCTCGGCCGTTTCCGCGGCAAGCCGGTGATGGTCATCGGCCATGAGAAGGGATCGGATACCGAGAGCCGGATCCGGCACAATTTCGGCATGGCGCGCCCGGAAGGCTATCGCAAGGCGGTGCGGCTGATGGAACTTGCCGACCGCTTCAATGTGCCGGTGATTACCCTGGTCGATACCGCCGGGGCCTATCCCGGCATCGGCGCCGAGGAGCGCGGCCAGGCGGAGGCGATCGCCCGCTCGACCGAATGCTGCCTCAGGCTCGGCGTCGCCAATGTGGCGGTGATTGTCGGCGAAGGCGGCTCGGGCGGCGCGGTGGCCATTGCGACCGCAAGTTCGGTGCTGATGCTGGAACACGCGATCTACACCGTGGCCTCGCCCGAAGCCTCGGCCTCGATCCTGTGGCGAGATTCGAACCGGGCGGTCGATGCGGCGACGAACATGAAGATCACCGCCCAGGACCTGTTGCGGCTGGGGGTCATCGACGAGATCATCGGCGAGCCGGTGGGCGGGGCGCACCGCGACCACGAAGCGACGATCCGCTCCACCGGCGACGCGCTGGCCCGCGCCCTGGCCGGCTTTGCCGGCATGACGCGCCAGCAGATCTGCGCCGCGCGGCGGCAGAAATATCTCGAGATGGGGCGCGACCTGTAGGCTCAAGCCGGGCGGCGAGCGGCCATAGCGGTTACCACCGCCGCGCCCGTCTTGCCGCGACATCGCCACAAAGCCCTGTTTTGCTCGTTTTCGCCGTGGGCTGGAAATCCGCCGCGATTTTGGGCATATTCGGCATCCGGACGCTAAGGGAAGATTAAGGGTCGGCGTCCAAATTGAGGGAATGACTTGGGGCCGGGCAGTTACCGGCCTGTTACGGGGACCTTTCGGGGGATCATGAACCGTCCATTCCTGCGCATAGCCGCCGCCTGCGCACTTTCGGCTGCCCTGTTCGGCTGCGCCAACGAGCCGCCGAAGCATTTGCGCCCGCTATCCTACCAGATGCAGGTCGAAATGAAGCTCAAGAGCCTTGAGCTGGACGCGCCCATCCTGCTGCGCATTTACAAGCAGGAATCGGAACTCGAAGTCTGGAAGCGCGGCCCCTCGGGGCAGTTCGCCCTGCTCAAGACCTTTCCGATCTGCAAATGGTCGGGCGAACTTGGACCCAAGATCAAGCAGGGCGACCGCCAGGCGCCGGAGGGCTTCTACACCATCCGCCCGGCGCAGATGAACCCGCTATCGAGCTATTATCTGTCGTTCAATCTCGGTTTTCCCAATGCCTATGACCAGGCCTATGGGCGCACCGGAAAGCATCTGATGGTGCATGGCGCCTGTTCGTCGGCCGGCTGCTATTCGATGACCGACGAATATATTGCCGACATCTACGCGCTGGCCCGCGAGGCGTTCGACGGCGGCCAGCCCGAATTCCAGGTCCAGGCATTTCCCTTCCGCATGACCGACGAGAACATGGCGGCGCACCGCGACCACCAGTGGTACGATTTCTGGCGGAACCTGAAGGAAGGCAGCGACTATTTCGAGGCCACGCTTCAGCAGCCCAAGGTCAATGTCTGCGGCAAGCGCTATGTTTTCAACGCCAGTTTCGCGGTGCCGGAAGACAGGATAGCCGCCGACAGGCCCTGCCCGCCCTATGTGCCGCTGGAAGATACCGCGCAGGCCGGCCCGCAGCCGGGCGGCACCGTGCTGGCGTCCAATCCCGCCCATGCCGTTCAGGCGCGTTGACAGCGGCGCGCCGGGCTAGAACGGCCAAACCAGCATGATCACCGGAATGCTGACCGCGATGACCAGTATTTCCAGCGGCAGCCCCATGCGCCAGTAGTCGCCGAAGCGGTAGCCGCCGGGGCCCAGGATCAAGGTGTTGTTCTTGTGCCCGATGGGGGTCAGGAAGGCGCAGGACGCGGCCACCGCGACCGCCATCAGGAACGGGTCGGGACTGGCGCCCAGCTCATTGGCGATATCGACCGCGATCGGCGCCGCGACCAGCGCCGTGGCGGTGTTGTTGAGCACGTCGGACAGCGTCATGGTGACAATCATCAGCGCGGTCAGGACGATGGCGGCGGGGTAGCCCTCGGTCCAGTGAACGATGGCGCGGGCGATGAGGCCGGTGCCGCCGCTGGCCTCCAGCGCGCTGCCAAGGGGAATGAGCGAGCCGAGCAGGACGATGACCGGCCATTCCACCGAATCATAGACCTCGCGCAACGGCACGACATTGAACAGCGTGTAGAGCACCACGGTGGCCGCCAGCGCCACCGGGAGGTAGAGCCAGCCGAAACTGGCGGCGGCAATGGCGGCGGCGAAGATGCCGCCGGCCAGCCACGCCTTGTCGCGCTGGATCAGTTGCAGGCCGCGTTCGGCCAGCGGCAGGCAGCCGAGCCAGTTGACGATTTCGGCCAGGCGCTCGCTGGGCCCCAGCAGCAACAGCACGTCGCCAGCCAGGATGTCGAGCTTGCGCACGCGCTCGCGGAACGGCTTGCCGCGGCGCGAGACACCAAGCAGGGTGATGCCGTGGCGCGCCAGCAGCCGCAGCGACAATGCCGAGCGGCCCTGAATGCGGGCGTCGCGCGGCACCACGACCTCGACCAGGTCCATGCCGCCGCCGGCCGCCTTTTCATGCTTCTCCTGGCCGACATATTTGAGCTTGAGATCGCCGACGAGCTGTTCGACGGCTTCGGGCGAAGCCTGGATCACCAGCATGTCGCCGCGGCGGATCTCGGTGCGCCGCGCCTGGCCCGGCAGCCTTTTGCCGCGGCGCACCAGGCCAAGGATGACGGCATCGGCGGCGTCCGCCGCCGGGTCGAGGTCGGCGACCACCTTGCCGAGGACCTTCGATCTGCTGGTCACCACCAGTTCGACCACATAGTCCCCCATGTCGAACAGTTCGGCCCCGGTGTCGTGCTCGCCGCGGGCGGCGGGGATGAGGCGCCAGCCGACGAGGGTGACGAAGGCGATGCCGACCAGTGCCACCGCCAGCCCGACGGGGGCGAAATCGAACATGGAATAGCTTTCGCCCAGGGATTGTTCGCGGAAGGCGGCAATGATGATGTTGGGCGGGGTGCCGATCAGCGTGATCATGCCGCCGAGAATGGTGGCGAATGAGAGCGGCATCAGGCTCAAGGCCGGGCTGCGCTTGGCGCGGTGGGCGGCCTGGATATCGACCGGCATCAGCAGCGCCAGGGCGGCGACATTGTTCATCACCGCCGAGAGCGCGGCGCCGATCGCCGATATGATGGCGATATGACCGGCCAGCCCGCGGGCGCCGTTGACGAGGCCGCGCATCAGGAGGTCTATGGCGCCCGATGAAAAAAGTCCGCGGCTGACGATCAGCACCAGGGCGATAATGATGACCGCCGGGTGGCCGAAGCCGGC
>JAGRLG010000084.1 GCA_020441905.1 Rhodobiaceae bacterium
CGCGAACAGCAACGGTGCGTTGCGCGCAATAAACAAGCGCAGGGCAAAACTCCTTTGCCGCCTTTAAGATTATCATTCTGTCGGCTATCACCGTTATCGGAGCAAGGCGAACTTCGTCAACACGTTATTATTGTCTTGCTATCATTAATGTTGTTTTGTATCGCTCACGGTGTTGCGACCCCGTGGGCCTGATACTGCACCCAGGCAGAACAAGGACCCAAGGGAAGGCCATGATAGAAGAAGCCCCGAATGTGGTTACAGAAGACGGACTGCGCGGCTTGCTCGCCGAGGGCTACCTCATTGAGGTGGTCTGCAAGGAGAGAGCAGAGAAGCGCCATAACAGCTGGTACGGCTCGTGGGTCATCCGCGCCGTCGCCACTGATGGGCGTGACGATAAAATGCTCGTCACCAGCCGAAGCGTCCTCAAGCTCCGCGACTTCAAAACCATCGTTGGTCTTGTCAGTTTCCTGGCCGACATGGGCTGTACGACCGCTAGCATCCCACTTGAAGAAGGTGGCCGCGAGCGCCACGCCGCGCCTCTGGTCAAAGGCAGCTGACCGCGCGACCGCGCTCGTCGTTGCTTTGGCTGCGCGCCTCCGGCGAGGCCGGTCATGCCGCCCTGGGGAACGACCGGCACGCGATGGCGGTGGCAGATCGCCAGCGCGGCGGACACCTCCGCCACCGTCGCGGGACGCAGGAGGGCATCGGGCCGGTGACGGCCGGTGCGGCTTGCATCCGAACGGGCGGCTTCGGGCAGATCGCGCCCGGTCAGGCACCCCTGGGGGCCAAGGGCCGCCCGAAGTTCTGCCAGCATCACCTCGTCCATTCCACCCCCCTGAGATCGGCGAGCGTCCGGCGCCCGAGCTGCGCCATGGTCGTGCGAAGCTCGGCCATCAGGACGGCGGCCAGATGCGCGGGTCCCCTGTTCCCCGCCGCGGCGGCGGCAAGCAGGAACGGACGCCCGATCAGCACGGCATCGGCGCCCCGCGCGATCATCCGCGCGATGTCGAGGCCGGAGCGCACACCACTGTCGGCCAGCACCAGCGCCCCGTCGCCCAGCCGGTCGCGGATCGTGGGCAGCACCTCCACCGGGGCGGGGGTCGCATCCAGTTGCCGCCCGCCATGGTTCGACACCACCACCCCGTCCGCGCCGGCCGCCAACGCCGCCACCGCGTCGTCGGCACCCAGCACGCCCTTCACGATCAACCGCCCCGGCCACTCCGCCCGGATCCGCGCCAGCCGTTCCGGCCCGATATGGCATTCGACCTGCTGGCCGAGGAATGCTGCCTGTTCGGTGACGCCCGCCTTCGGCAGGAACGGCAGAATGTTCTGAAAGGCCGGGATACCGCGCGCGGCCTGTCCCGCCAGCCAGCGGGGACTGGCGGCCATCTGCATCAGCGTTGCCAGCGTGAAGCGCGGCGGAAAGCTCAGCCCGCTTTGTATGTCGCGCCGCCGCCGCGTCGCGCCGGGGACATCGACGGTCACGATCAGCGTGTCATAGCCCGCGTCCCGCACCCGCGCCATCAGCGCCGCGTCAAGGCCCGGATCGGAGAAGGAATACAGCTGAAACATGCGCCCGGCACCGGCAAGCGGGGCGATCACCTCGACCGCCGTCGTGGCCACGGTCGACAGCGCATGGGCCAGCCCCGCCGCCCCCATGGCCCGCGCGATGGCCTCTTCGCTGCCCGGCCAGATCAGGCCACCAAGCCCCATCGGCGCCACCCCGAAGGGCGCCAAGAGGCGCAGCCGGGCCTTGTCGAACGTCAGGTCCGGCGCCGCCTCCTCCACCAGATAGCGGGGCATGAGGCAGACGGCATCAAGCGCGGCGCGGTTCCGCGCCAGGCCCACCTCCGGCCCGATGCCGCCCATCGTGTAATGGCGCAGGAATCGCGGAATGCGCGGCGCGCCCACGGCTTCGACCGCCGCCGCGTCGGGCAGGCGCCGCTCCAGCGCGCGGTCGATCATGGCACCCGTTTCAGGGCCTGCGCCATGCAGTGAATGCCGCCGCCGGTCTTGGAGATTTCCGACATATCGACCGCCGCCACCTCGAAGCCGCGCGCCTTCAACTGGCCGATGAGGGTCTGGGACGAGGTCGGCGCGATCACCCGGTCACCGCCCAGCGACATGAAGTTGCAGCCAAGCGCCATCGTGTCCTGGAACGGCACGTCGATGATCTCATGCCCCTTGGCCTTCAGCCAGTCGACGATCCCCGGCTCGGTGCAGGCAAGGCAGACGGCAGTCAGCTTCGGCGCGATCGGCACGACCATCAGGTCTATGTGGACATAATATTCGTCGATGAAGGCAAGGCGCACTTCCCAGCCCTCATCCGCGAACCAGCCGGCGACCTGGCGCGCGCCTTCCTCCTGCGTGCGCGCGCCGCCGCAGCCGATCAGGACGCAGCCTTCCTCGATCACGTTGAAATCGCCGCCCTCGAATGTACCCGCCGTCACCATGTCGTAGATCGGGATGCCAAGCTGTTCATAGCTGCGGATCGCGGCATAGTTCTCGCCGCGCCGCCACCAGTTCGCCATCGCGGTGATGAAGGCGCCATAGGGCGTCATCACGCTGGAATCGCGGGCATAGACCTGCATCGGCAATTCGGGTTCCGGGCTGTGCATGTGGATCCTGACACCGAAATGCTCATAGGCCGAGACCAGTTCGGCATGTTGGGCCTGCGCCACCTGGATGTTGCAGGGGCTTTCCCGAAGATGCTTGCGCGACAGGCTCGACGTGGCCATGTGGCGCAGATGCGCCGGGCTCCCGAGCAGCACGTCGGTCAGCCGGTCGGTTTCGTTGGCGAAGCCCCACTGGGTCAGCGGCGCGGTGCCGCCGCCCGCCTTGCGGCGTTGCAGGGTGAAGGGGTCGGGGCGCGTCGGGGCGTTCATCGTCTCTCTCCTCAGTCAGGCGCCGGGCATGGTGGAGGGGATCCACCAGTCCCGTCCGCGCGGGGTGGTGACATATTCCGGCCAGCGGAAATGCACCGGCGGGTCGTAATCGCATTGCGGCGGGCACCAGAGCTTGCCCCCGACACCGCCGCCGGTGCGGCTTTCGAATTCCGCCCAGGCGGCGTCGCGCGCGGCCGTGTCCTCGATCAGGCGCAGGGCCGACAGGGCCAGAACCTCGGCCGCGCGTTCCACCATCGGGTCGATGGTGGCGCGGATGCCGCCAAGCGCGTTCATCACCCAGGCCGGATAGGCATAGCCCGACGGCGCCCGCAAGGCCGGGCGCGCGACGTAAAAGCGCGCGGTCGGCGCGTGCCAGCACATGTCGGTATAATCGTCCGAGGTCGAATGCGTCTGCGAGGGCGGCAGGTCCTGGCGCAGGATCGCTTCGGCCGCCTCCGGGTCGATCAGACGCGACATTTCGGGGATGAACGGGTCGTCCATCGGATCGAGGCCAAGCGTGACCTGAATGTCCCGCGCGACCGTCTTCGCGGCCTCGTCCCAGACCGGGGCGCCGCGGCTTTCCATCGCCTCCCAGACGACCCGCGCGATGGCATGGTTGGCAAGGCCGGGGCGCGACTTGCAGACCCAGTGCCGTTCCCAGCGGCAGCCGGTCATCGCCGCCGCGGCGGCCGCGTTGCGGTCCAGCGCCGCGCTCACCGTTTCGGCCATCGCGATCGTCGGGACCCGCAGCATGTACTGGATTTCCGCCAGCCCGGCGGGCTGATTGTCGGCGGTGGCCTGACCGGCGGTCAGGATCGCCTCGGACAGGGACCAGCCGCCCTGATGCGGCAGCATCGATTCGCGCAG
>JAGRLG010000085.1 GCA_020441905.1 Rhodobiaceae bacterium
CGTCTCCGCCAGAACCTTCGTGATCGCCGCCGTCAGCGTCGTCTTGCCGTGGTCAACGTGACCGATCGTGCCGATGTTGCAATGCGGCTTTGTCCGCTCGAACTTCTCTTTTGCCATTGGAGCTCTCGTCCCCCGCTGCGGGTTGTCTCAAATTATCCTGCGGCCTTCAAAGCCGATCCCGGAAGCCGGCCCGCCCATCGCGGAAGGCCCCCGGCCTGAAAATCAAATACTGTCCCTGCCCATGCCGTATTTTGGAGCGGGTGAGGGGAATCGAACCCCCGTCGTCAGCTTGGAAGGCTGCTGCTCTACCATTGAGCTACACCCGCCTGCAAATTTCCTTTCCGAACACCGGCGCCGAGAGTTGGTGGAGGGGGTTGGATTCGAACCAACGTAGGCATAGCCAACGGGTTTACAGCCCGTCCCCTTTAGCCACTCGGGCACCCCTCCGGATTGGACCGTTTGCATTTTCGGATTTAGCCCGGCCATTCGCGCAAACAACTCCGCCCCGCCGAAGCCGGCAGGAAGTGCCGCCGTTTATGGTGATGTCGCATGCGCGTGTCAACTGATAAAGCACAACAAATGCACGTTTCCCCGACCTCCCCGGCAGATCTGCGGCAGGGACGGCAAGAATTCGTGCATCACTGTTCCGGCCCCTATATAACCCGGATTATGAAACAGCGCCAGCACCCCCGTCGCCCACCCCGGTCAGACCGCGCCGCCGCCTCCCGCCGCGGCGCGCCGCCTGCGAGAAAAGGCGGCGGATTGCTGCTCTACGGCCTCCATGCCGTCGAGGCGGCCCTGCGCAACCCGCGACGCAACATCATTGAACTGACCGCGACTCGCGCCGCCGCCGAGCGCCTTGCCGGCGCCATATCGGCGCGCGCGCTGGAACCCAAATATGTCGAAGATACGCACGAAATAGCCGATCTGCTGCCCCCCGACGCCGTGCATCAGGGTGTGATCGCCCGCGTCGCCCCGCTGCCGCCGGTGGCTTTCGGCGATCTAGCCCCCGCCTCCCCCATCCTTGCCCTCGACCAGGTTACCGACCCGCATAATGTAGGCGCCATCCTGCGCTCCGCCGCCGCCTTCGGCGCCGCTGCCGTCATCGCTCCCGAGCACGGCGCCCCGGCCCCTTCGGGCGCGCTGGCCAAGGCGGCAACCGGCGCCCTGGAGCATGTGCCCTATATCCAGGTCGTCAATCTGGCCCGCGCCCTCGAACAGGCGGCAAAGGCCGGATACTGGATCGTCGGCCTCGACGGCGAAGGCGAAGCGCGCCTCGAAGAGGCGGTCGGCCACGAGCAGCTGATTCTGGTGCTGGGGGCCGAGGGAACCGGCCTGCGCCGCCTCACCCGCGAGCACTGCGATGTTCTGGCCCGCCTCGACCTGCCGGGCGAAATAAAGACACTCAATGTCTCTAATGCGGCGGCCATAGCCCTCTATGCCGCCAGCCGCGCCAGGGGCTGAGGGCAAGGCGCCTAGTTTGAGGCCGGCTTGACGCCAGCGACGAAGCGCGACCCGCCAACCGGCCAGCGCATGCCCGATTTCGTAAGCTTCACCTCAAGATCCTGAATGCCCTTGAGAATCCGGTTGAGCCAGGGCGCGACATCGAATTCGCGCTCGCTGAGGCCATCTTCCTGGCCCGCTCCAACGGCGCCAGTGCCCACGCCCGCTCCCGATCCCGCTCCGGCCGGCCGCGCCAGCAGCCGCGACGCCGCCATCGCCGGAAACAGCAGGCTGGTATAGGAAGTGCTCCAGATGACGTCGAAACCGGCGGCGCGCATCTTGCGCTCCATCTCGCCACGCTCGTAGCGGCGCTGATGGAACAGCCTTTCGTCCGATTCGCTCCACAGGAACGGGTGCTGGGGCACCGCGACCAGTATTCCGCCCCCCGGCCGCACAGCCTTGTACATTTGCTCGAGAACCCGCTCGTCCTCGGCAATATGCTCGATGACGTCGAAGGCCCCGATGACGTCGATCTCGTCGCGCAGATTGATCTCGCGCGCGTCCATTTGGACGAATTGCGCCCGTGTCCCCAGCCGCTGCGACGCCCGCTCCAGCCCCTTGGGGTGCAATTCGGCGCCAAACAGCGCCAGATCCGGGCGCATTTGCGCAATGGCGGCCAGCACCGGGCCGTTGCCGCAGCCGATTTCCATGAAGGAGCGCGCGTTGGGAAAGAAATGGCGCAGCGCCCAGACAATGAGGTCGCGGCGCGGCGAAAACCAGAAATGGGATGCCTCGTGCACGGCGTGGAACTCGAACAGATGGCCGCTATAGCCGGTTGCCGTGTCGGCCAGTTCCGGCTTGAGCAGCGCCACGGCGCCGGCGGCCCCGACCTGCCAGCCGCACCCCTCGCATCGCCAGCCCAGCGGCCACAGCGGCTCACCCGGCGCAACCGCCTGTTCCTGCCCGCATCGGGCGCATATCCGCATTTTCTCGTTCTCCGGCGCCCAATATCTGCGTAAGGCCCGCCCTCTTGAGGCATTTCAGGCGCCACCGCGCCCCTGCCGGCCTCACGGCAGTGCCGCGCTTTGTTGCATGGGGCCACGCGGCGGCGCAATCCCGCGGCGATGTTTTCACCGTGCCGGCGCCCGGCCTCGGCTCTGGCGTCCTCAACTGGCGGCCTGAACGGCGCGGAAATCCTCGACCACGACGCACATCGCCTGCACCGCCTTTGCCGAATCCCGGCTGCGCAGCGCCTGCTCAAGCTGGCCCATCGCCTTTTCCAGCAGCGCCGGTGAAACCTGGGGCTCATTGGCGCGCATGATCTTTTCATGCAGGGTCGGCAGCGTTTCCTCGGCCAGGAACAATTCCTCGTAAAGCTTTTCGCCCGAACGCAGGCCGACGATCCTGATCTCGACATCGCCGTCGGGATTTTCTTCGTTCTTCACCTTCAGACCGCTCAGTTCGATCATCATGCGCGCCAGTTCATGGATCTTGACCGGCTCGCCCATGTCCAGAACGAACAATTCGCCGCCCTTGGCCAGCGAACCGGCCTGAATCACCAGCTGAGCCGCCTCGGTTATGGTCATGAAATACCGGATGATATCGGGATGGGTCAGGGTCACCGGGCCGCCGCGATGGATCTGCGAGCGGAACAGCGGGATCACCGAACCCGAGGAGCCCAGCACATTGCCGAAGCGTACGATGGCATAAACCGTCTTGCGCGCCCGCTGCTGCTGGCGCTGGATCACCAGTTCGGCAAAGCGCTTGGTCGCGCCCATGACATTGGTCGGCCGCACCGCCTTGTCGGTGGACACCATGACAAAGCGCTCGACACCACCCAGATCCGCCTCCTCGGCGACAACGCGGGTGCCGATGATATTGTTGCGCGCGCCTTCCAGCCCGTTGATCTCGACAATGGGAACATGCTTGTAGGCGGCGGCGTGGTAGATCGTCGCCACCTGATAATCGGCAATCACCTTGCGGACATGGTCGCGATCTGTCACCGACCCCAGCACGCAATGCACCGGAACATGGCCCAGACCGCGCAATTTGGCCAAATCGGCGAGGTCCTTCTCGATATTGTAGATGGCGACCTCGCTCATCTCGAAAAGCACGATCGCCTTCGGCCCGGCGGAAAGGATCTGGCGGCACAGTTCGGAACCTATCGAGCCGCCGGCGCCGGTCACCATCACCGTCTTGCCGGCAATCGAAGCCTGGATCAGTTGCGGATTCGGCAGGACCGGAACCCGCCCCAGCAGTTCCTCGATCTGGACTTCGACCAGATCGTCCGGATTGGCGCGGCCGCTGACAATATCCATGAAGGCGGGAACGGTCTGGATCCGCACCCCGGCCCGTTTCAGGCGGTCGATCACCGCGCGCCGCTCCAGCGGCGCCGCGCTGGGGATCGCCATCAGCACCCGGCGCACATTGTTCTTGGCGATCAGTTCGCCGAGGCGCTTGGGCGGATAGATCCGCTTGCCATGGACGAAATTGCCGTGAAGCGTCGGGTCGTCGTCGATAAAACCGAGCACCTGGTAGTCGCGTCCGCCCTGAAGGGCCGCCGCAAGCTGCGTGCCCGACACCCCGGCGCCATAGATCAGCACCGGCTCGCGCACGACTGCGCCGCCAACATTGCGCCAGTAATAGGAGCGCCCTGCGGCGCGGAACGCCGTCACCAGGCAGGTCAGAACGAAGCCGAAGATGAAAGGAACCGAGCGCGGCACGAAGAGGTCGTAATCGGTAAAGGCCGCGGTCGCCAAAATGGTGGCCAGGACTGCCGAGCCGAAAGCGATAATCGCCACCAGCCGGTTCTCGATCGAGCGCACCAGCGTCTTGTAAAGACCCAGCACCCAGAACACGCCGATGCCGGCAACCACCAGCACCGGAAGAATCCATCCCAGGTCCAGGAACTCGGCAAAGGAAAACGATCCGTAGCGCAGCGCCAGCGCCAGCCAGAAGGAGAGCAGGATCAGCGCCGAATCCCCGACGATCAGAACCACCCGCTTCTGCGCCCGGTTAAGACCCAGGACAAAGCGGTTCACGCCGCCGAGCACGGAGGTCTTGCTTCGGCCGGAAGCGGCCTTGTCCGAATTGCCGGTTTCAGGCAGGGATCCCATTTTCCGGCACAACCGTTCTGTTACAGGATTTACGTATATTTTTGCTAGAATTTGGCCGTTTTCGGCCAGATTGGGCATCGGGAACTCTCTAGCACCCTTTACAAAGGCTCACAAGGCTTTCACCACTGCGGCGCAAGGCGCTCCGCCGGCCGCCGCCGGGGAGCCATACTTGGCGTTGCTAACCGGCGTTGAGCCGGTCTAATACTGCGCCCCGGCGGGGCGACACGAAGGAAAACGGCTTTGACGCATGATCGTAAAATAGCGGTAATCGGGCTTGGCTATGTCGGCTTGCCGGTGGCGGTGGCTTTCGCCAGATCCGGCGTCGCGGTGATCGGGTTCGACATTTCCGCCGCCCGCATCGGCGAACTGCGCAGGGGCCATGATCGCACCCTGGAGGTCGAGGCCGGCGAACTGGCCCTGCCCGGCCTCAATTTCACCAGTGCGCCGGACGATCTTGCCGCCGCCGACTTCTTCATCGTCACCGTGCCGACACCTATCGACGACGCCCGCCGACCCGACCTTGGCGCCGTCCTGGCGGCAACGCGCACCGTCGCCGCCACGCTCAAGCCCGGCGATATCGTGGTCTATGAATCGACGGTCTATCCCGGCTGCACCGAGGAGGACTGCCTTCCCGTGCTGGAGGCGATCTCGGGCCTCAAGGGCGGACGCGACTTCACTGTCGGCTATTCGCCCGAGCGCATCAATCCGGGCGACAAGACCCACCGTTTCGAGAAGATCACCAAGGTCGTCTCCGGCCAGGACGCGAAAACCCTGGATATTGTCGCCGCGGTCTATGAATCGGTGGTCACCGCCGGCATCCACCGCGCGCCCTCGATCCGCGTTGCCGAGGCCGCCAAGGTCATCGAGAATACCCAGCGCGATCTCAACATCGCCTTCATGAACGAGTTGTCGGCGATCTTCCACGAGCTTGGCATCGACACCCAGCACGTGCTCGCCGCCGCCGGCACCAAGTGGAATTTTCTGCCCTTTTCGCCCGGCCTCGTCGGCGGCCATTGTATCGGTGTCGATCCCTATTACCTGACCTTCCGCGCCGAGCGCGCCGGCTATCACCCCGAGATCATCCAGTCGGGGCGGCGCATCAACGACCGCGTCGGCCAGCGGGTTGCCCGCGAATGCGTGCGCCGCACTCTCAAGAACGGCAGTGCCGCCAGGGCGGTGACCGTGCTCGGCCTGACTTTCAAGGAAAACGTCCCCGACCTGCGCAACTCCAAGGTGGCCGACATTGTCGCCGAGCTTCGCGCCTTCGGCATCGAGGTTCAGGTTCACGATCCTCTCGCCGATGGCGCCGAGGCCCTGCACGAATTCAATATTCCGCTTACCGCCCGCGAGGATCTGCGCCCCGCCGATGCCGTCATTCTCGCCGTGCCCCACGAGCCGTACCGCCGCGAGGGCTGGGCGCTGATGGACGGCCTGCTCAAGAACGGCAGCGGCCTGGTAATGGATATCCGCGCCTGCCTCGACGAGGCGGCGACGCCGGCGGGCATCGAGTTGTGGCGGCTCTAGAACCCCATCGCGCAAGAACGGCAAACCGCCCGCATTGCGCGGCAATCTCGATTCTGCGATAGATTTTTACCCAGTAAAAACATGCAGGGGGCGGCCGGCGCATACCCGGCGGGCGATCTCATGAGCACAGCACCCGGTCACATGCAGGACAGCAAGCCACGGCCCCAGATGCCGCCCTGGCCGTTTTACGCCGCGGACGAAATCGACGCCGTCGCCGCGGTGTTGCGCTCGGGCCGCGTCAACCAGTGGACCGGAGAACTTGTCCGCGCCTTCGAGAAAGCCTGCGAAAAAGCGTTCGGCCAGCCCCATGCCCTCGCGCTCGCCAACGGCTCGCTGGCGCTGGAACTGGCCCTGAAGGCCTTTGGGATAGGTTCGGGCGACGAGGTCATCGTCACCCCGCGCAGCTTCGTCGCCTCGGCTTCCTGCGCCGATCTGGTCGGCGCCCTGCCGGTCTTTGCCGATATCGACATCGACAGCCAGGGCCTGACCGCGCAAACCATTGCCGCGCGCATCACGCCGCGGACGAAAGCGATCATTCCGGTCCATCTCAACGGCTGGCCCTGTGACATGGCGCCGATCATGGAGCTGGCCGAAAAACACGGCCTCAAGGTGATCGAAGACTGCGCCCAGTCCCACGGCGCCATGATCGGCGGCAGGCCGGCCGGTTCCTTCGGCCATGCCGCGGCCTTCTCCTTCTGCCAGGACAAGATCATGACCACCGGCGGCGAAGGCGGCATGGTGCTATTCGCCGAGGAGGCCCCGGCGCGCATCGCCTGGTCGTTCCGCGACCATGGCAAGAACCCGGACAAGGTGGCGCGCAAGGATCATCCCGCCGGCTATCGCTGGCTCCATGACAGTGTCGGCACAAACTGGCGCATGACCGAGATGCAGGCTGCCATCGGCCTCGCCCAGCTTGAAAAACTGCCGGAGTGGCGCGCGGCACGCGAGAAGAACGCCGAACGCATGGCGGCCGCGCTGGAAAAAAGCCCGCTGGCGGTGGTTTCGCGCCCGCCCAAGGGGGTTCTGCACGCCTATTACCGCCTTGCCTTCCGCCTCGACCGCGAACGCCTCGCCGACGGCTGGGACCGCGACCGCGTCATGGCGGCGCTCAATGGCGCGGGGGTGCCCTGCACCGTCGGCACCTGCCCGGAGCTTTACCGCGAAGCGCTCTATGCCGGGCGCAGCCACGCGCCCTGCCCCCAGGCGGCCGAACTTGGCCGTTTGTCCCTGAACCTGCTGGTCCACCCCACGCTCGACGACGCTTTCCTGCTCCATTGCGAAAGCGTCATCGGCGATATTTTCCGGCAAGCGGCCCGGTGAGCGCGCCGGCGCATATCCTGGGCCGCGACGCGGTCAAGCGCGCCTTCGACATCGCCGTCGCGGCCTGCGCCCTGGTTCTTGGCGCCCCTGTGTTCCTGACCGTCTTCCTGCTGGTACGCGCCCGCCTCGGTTCTCCCGCCATCTTTATCCAGGACCGGCCGGGAAAAGGCGGTCGGATCTTCCGCATCTACAAGTTCCGCACCCTTACCGACGCCCGCGACCAGGGCGGCGCGTTGCTGCCCGACGCCGCGCGCATGACTTCCTTTGGCCGCTGCCTGCGGGCGACCAGCCTCGACGAGTTGCCCGAGCTGTGGAACGTGCTCAAGGGCGACATGAGCCTGGTCGGCCCGCGCCCGCTGCTGGTGCAATATTTGCCGCTCTACTCACCCGAGCAGGCGCGTCGCCACGAGGTGCGCCCCGGCATCACCGGATGGGCGCAGATCAACGGCCGCAACGCCACCAGCTGGGAAGAGCGCTTCCGCCTCGATGTCTGGTATGTCGACAACCGGAGCTTCAAGCTGGATCTGAAAATCCTTCTTGCCACCTTCGCCAAGGTGGCAAGAAGCGAAGGCATTGCCGCCGAGGGCGCCGCCACCATGCCGCCCTTCACCGGAACCGGTCCGCGATGAGCAGGATCGTCATCATCGCCGGCGAGCCGCGCTCGCTGCCCAATTTCCGGGGACATCTGCTGGAAACGATGAAGGGCGCCGGCCATGAGGTCCACACCGTCGGGCCACCAGCCAGCGCCGCCACCCTGGCCTGGCTTGCCGAGCGCGCCATCCCCTATCACGAGGCTCCGGTCGGGCGCACCGGCATCTCGCCGCTGGCCGATCTGGCGACATTCTGGAGCCTGTGGCGCATCCTGCGCCGGGTGCGGCCCGACACCGTCCTCACCTATACCATCAAGCCCAACGTCTATGGCATCCCCGCCGCCGCCCTGGCCGGAGTGCGCCGCCGCTGCGCCATGATCACCGGTCTTGGCTATGCCTTCATCAGGCGCGACGGCTCGACGCGCTGGCGCCTCGTTCACGCCCTGGCGCGCCTGCTCTACTGGCTCGGCCTGCGCCTCGCCACCTGCGTCATCTTCCAGAACCGGGACGACCTCGCCGCCTTCCGCCAGATGGGCCTGCTGGGCCGCCACAAGGCCGCTGGCGTGGTAGCCGGATCCGGGGTCGACATTCATCGCTTCGCCGTCCGCCCGCTGCCCGACAGGCCGGTCTTCCTGATGGTGGCCAGGCTGCTGCGCGACAAGGGCATCGGCGAATATATCGCCGCCGCGGGCATCGTCCGCGCCAGCCACCCGGAGGCCGAGTTTCATCTCGTCGGGCCGTCGGACCCTGGCCCGGCGGCCTTTCCGCTCGCCGAGGTCGAGGCGGCGGCACGGGCCGGCACCGTCATCTATCATGGCGCCACCGAGGATGTGCGCCCCTTCATCGCCGCCGCCCGCATCTATGTCCTGCCCTCCTACCGCGAGGGCACGCCGCGCTCGGCGCTCGAAGCCATGGCCATGGGCCGCCCGGTCATCACCACCGACGTGCCGGGGTGCCGGGCGGCGGTGGAAAACGGCCGCAACGGGATCCTGGTGCCCCACGCGGCGGCCGGCCCGCTGGCAAAGGCGATGATCCGGCTGATCGGAAATCCGGCCGAAGCGGCGCGCATGGGAGCGGAAGGGCGCGCCATCGCCGAAAAGACCTATGACGTGCGCAAGGTGACCGCCGAGATCATGCGGCTGTGCGGCTATGCCGCCCCGCCCCGGCAACCGGGCCAGACCTGGTAGCCGGGCCAGACCGGCAAGCTAGACCTGGTAATAGTCGCGATACCAGGCAACGAAGCGGGCCACCCCTTCCTCGACTTCCATCGACGGCGCAAAGCCGGTGGCGGCGGCAAGATCCTCCACCGAGGCCAGGGTTGCCGGCACGTCGCCCGGTTGCAGCGGCTTCATGTTGATCTTGGCGCTCTTGCCGGTCGCCGCCTCCACCGCGCGCACGAAACGCATCAGCTCGACGGGGCGGTTGTTGCCGATATTGAAGATACGCCAGGGCGCATGGCTGCTTGCCGGGTCGGGCGCCATGGCATCCCACGCCGCGTCGCCGCCGGGCACCACGTCGAGCACCCGCACCACCCCTTCGGCGATGTCGTCGATATAGGTAAAATCGCGCTGCATCTCGCCATGGTTGAAAACGTCGATCGGCTCGCCGGCAAGAATGGCGCGGGTAAAAAGGAACAGCGCCATGTCGGGCCGCCCCCACGGGCCGTAGACGGTGAAGAAGCGCAGGCCCGTCGCCGGCAGGGCGAAGAGATGGCTATAGGTATGGGCCATCAGCTCATTGGCGCGCTTGGTGGCGGCATAGAGCGAAACCGGATGCACGCTGGCGTCATGCTCGGAGAAGGGCTGGCGGCCATTGGCGCCATAGATCGAGCTCGACGACGCATAGACCAGATGCTTCACCGAATTGGCGCGGCAGGCTTCGAGCACCGAAAGGAAGCCTTCGATATTGTTCTTCGAATAGTCGAAAGGATGGGTCAGCGAGTGGCGCACCCCGGCCTGCGCGGCAAGATGAACCACATGGGAGATCTTTTCCCGTGCCATCAGATCCGCCAGCGCCGCCGCCTCGGTGATATCGAGGCGGGTGAAGGAAAAGCCGGGCAGCCCTTCAAGTCTCGCCAGCCGCGCCTCTTTCAGCGTCACGTCATAGAAGGAATTGAGGTTATCGACGCCAACGACGCGCCGCCCCCGCGCGCATAAGAGCCTGCTGACATGAAAGCCGATGAAGCCGGCGGCGCCGGTCACCAGGATACTGTCGTTCGCTTGGTTCATTGCCCGCCCGCTACCCGCCTGTAACTCGCCTCGTTTCCGTGCAGGCGGTAGCCCATCTGCGGGGCCAAGTCCAGACGGCGCGCCGCGGATGGGCGATTGCCCGCGGCGGTCGTACAACCTAAGATCGGTCCCCTAGAAAAGGATTTCCTGCGCCGCCGACACGGGAGAGGGAGCCACCGTGCGTCGAGATTTCCACGCCTGGGCGTCGCTTCTGTGCGCCCTCTTCCTGCTGGGGACCGGCTCGCTGGCCCACGCCGCCCCCGATTTTCCGCGCGTTGATGCCATCCAGCGCGGCCTGCCGGATTCCCCAAATACCTATGCCGCGTCGCGCCGCTGGTTCGAATCCTACCCGTTCAAGGAAAGGGTCTTCCTTCAGCTCAGCCTCATTCTGGTCGGCCAGTACAACGGCCTCGCAGACGGCGTCTTCGGCCGCAACACCTTCAACGCCCTGCGACAGTTCCAGCGCGAGGCCGATCGGCACGCCGACGGCGTGCTGTCGGCCGACGAAGAGGACTTGCTGGTGCGCAAAGCGGCGGCGGTCTACAGGCTGTTCGGCTTCGAGAAGACGACCGATGCCGCCACGGGCCTGACTTTCTTCGCGCCGCTGGCATTGACCACCGAAACCTCCTCAACCCGTCGCGGGTCGTCGTGGAAAAGCCGGAGCGGTCAATTGGAGATCGAATCGCTTTCAATTCCTGACGCCGAGATTTCGTATCTCGACCTCTATTCGCGCCTGATTGCCGAAAACCGCCACCGCCGCGTGACTTATTCGACCGTCGGCGACCGTTTCTTCGTCGTCTCGGGCATGGACGGAGAACAGAACTTTTATGTCAAGATTGACCGCGCCTCTGGTCGTAGCGTCGGCTTCTCCCTGTCCTGGACCGCCCAGGTCGACACCATCGGCAAAAGACTAGCGGTGTTTATGGCCTCCATGGCCAGCGTCAGTGACGCGGCACCGGAGCGCTACACCCGCGATGGTGGCACGGCAAATCCGGCCGCACCTTCGGCCGGTGGCAAGCGCGAACCTGGATCGGGGTCTGGATTCTTTGTCTCGGACACCGGGCTCGTCGTCACCAACCATCACGTCATCACGGGATGCAGAAGCATCGAGGTGCCGGGACACGGCAGGGCAACCGTCATCACATCCGATGCCGACAAGGATCTCGCCGCAATTCGCGTGCGTCCCGCCGCACCGGTGGTCCCGGCCCAACTCGCCGACAGCCGCCCGGCGCTTGGCCAACCGGTCATTGTGGCCGGCTTCCCCTTGCCGGAGAGCCTTGGCGCCAATCTGCTGATTTCGTCGGGCATTGTGAGCGGCGAGACCGGGATCGGCGGCGCGCCGCACCAGTTCTCGGTATCGGCATCAATCCACCCGGGCAATTCCGGCGGTCCGGTGCTCGACAATGCCGGCCATGTTGTCGGCGTGGCCTTCGCCAAGCTGAACGAACTCGCCATCCTCGCCGAAACCGGAGGGGCAACCGGCAGCGGCATCGGTTTCGTCGTCGACACCGAAACGCTGCTCGACTTCCTCGTTCCCTTCGACAAGCAGGTCGCTCACAGCAAGCCGGCGGGCGACCAGGGTCAGCAGAGCGCGGTCGCCCGCGCCAAGAAATTCACAGTCCAGGTCATTTGCCGATAGCGCCGTCGTCCTGTGCTGCCTCATTGCAACAGGCGCCCCCAATGCCGCAATGTACCATAGGCGCATTGGCAAATGGCGCCCGCCCTCCTATTTGTAGCCGGATTGCCACCGTTGCCGGCTTGCGCTGTGCGTTGCCGGCAACGATTTCCGCCATCGGCCGCGGCATCCACCGGCGGGACAACTTGCAAGGACAACGCACCGGTGCAACTCAACCGCTTCACCGACTATTCGCTGCGCGTGTTGATATTTCTTGCCGTCAATCGCGAGCGTCTTTGCACCATCCAGGAAATCGCCGACCGGTTCCAGCTCTCGAAGAACCACCTGATGAAGATCGCCAACGAACTGGTGCGCGGCGGCTACGTCGAGTCGGCGCGCGGGCGCGGCGGCGGGCTTCGCCTGGCTGGTGAGCCGGGCGACATTCCGGTGGGCGCCGTGGTGCGCCACTGCGAGGGCCACATCCCGTTCGTCGAATGCCTGGGTTGCGACGTCAGCACCTGCATAATTTCCCGCAAATGCACTTTGAAGCAGGTCTTCGCGCGCTCCCTGGAAGCTCTGTATCAGGTGCTCGACGAATATACCGTCGCCGATCTTGCCGATACCGAAGGCGAGTTTCTGGCCAGGCTGCTGCGTAGCGCCCAGGGATAGCCTTTCCGGACCTCAACGCTCCGCCGGTCCGCTCGCCCGCAGGCGCCGCCGCCCCGGCTAGCGACGATTCACCCCCAATGTTGCGACATCCCGCCGCATACTAAAGGCGCAGGCAGGCGGCGCGCTCCGCGCCGCCAAAAACGCCCTCCCATAGCCGCCGCCTGACGCTTCCAGCTTGCGTTTTCGTTGTTATTTCAACGGACTGATACGTTTCGGCAATTGTCCCTTACGGACCCGGAAAAATGGTATTGCGCTTGTCGATTTCAAACATGTATACAGTATACATGTATTGTAAATACCTTTTATAGGGGCACCGACATGCAGCAGCAAATCCTGATCCTCACCATTGTGGTGATGACACTCGTCGCCTATCCGTTCTGGCGCGTTGTCCGCACCAGCCAGCACGCACCGCAACCACCCTCTCCGGCAGGCCGCATCGAGCGCATGCGCACCGCCCTGCTGGCCAGCCTGGCCGTGACCGGCCTCGTGGTCGCCGTCGCAACCCTGCGCCCCTGGCCGCATGACGCCCATGCCGCCCCCGGCGCCCAGATTGTCAGGGCGGTCGGCTACCAGTGGTACTGGGAACTCGACACCGAGGAAGTCACCGCCGGCCGGCCGGTGGTGTTCGAGGTCGCCTCCGCCGACGTCAACCACGGCTTCGGCGTCTATGACCCGTCCGGCACCATCCTGTTCCAGACCCAGGTCATGCCCGGCTACGTCAACAAGGTGAAACACACATTCACCGAGCCGGGAACCTACCGCGTGCTGTGCCTGGAATATTGCGGCACCGCCCATCACGACATGATCGGCGAATTCAAGGTCGTCGCGGCCAGGTAGCCCGTCCTTTTCAAACAAGCTCCCCCCTACAGATCCAGCGCGGCAGGAGAAAACCATGACTCAATATATGCCAGTTGCCCAAAAGACGTCGGCCAATATCACCGCAATCCGCCTCACCATGTTGCTCGGCGCCGTCGTCTTCCTGCTACTCATGCTGTTCGGCATCGTGATGCGGGCCGCCCAGGGGCAGATCATCAACCTCGAGCCCACCGTCTTCTACCAGCTCATGACCGCCCATGGCGCTGGCATGGTTGGCGCCGCCGCGCTCACCGGCTCGGCCATCATGTGGTATTTTCTCGGCCGCTACGTCCAACTCTCGGCGCTCGCCTACAATGTCTTTCTCGGCCTGTTCCTGGTCGGTGTCGTACTGGTGCTGGGCGCGGTTTTCGTCGGCGGTTTCGCCGGCGCCTGGACCTTTCTCTACCCCCTGCCCGCGCTCTCGGGCGGCAGCTGGGAAGTCGGCGCCGCGACCACCTTCGTCCTCGGCCTGGTCGCCATCGGCGTCGCCTACCTGATCTTCTACCTGGAAACCGGTCGCGCCATGATTGCCGCCTATGGCGGGCTCGGCCGGGCGCTGGCCTGGCCCCTCGTCTTCACCGGCAAGATGGACAACGTGCCCCCGCCGGCGGTCATCGCCAGCGCCTCGGTGACCGTTTTCAACACCGTCGGCATTGTTGTCGGCGCCGCCGTGCTGGTCGTCACCCTGATCAACCTTTACGTCCCGAGCTTCGCCATCGACCCCCTGCTGGCCAAGAACTTCATCTACTTCTTCGGCCACGTCTTCATCAATGCCTCGATCTACATGGCGGTCATCGCCGTCTATGAAATCCTGCCGCTCTATACGGGGCGCAAGTGGAAGTCCTCGCGCCTGTTCGCCATCGCCTGGAGCGCGATCCTTCTCATGGCCACCTCGGTCTATCCCCACCATATGATGCAGGACGTCGCCATGCCGGGCTGGCTGCTGGTCATGGGCCAGCTCGTCTCCTTCGGCAATTCGCTTCCCTTGCTTGGCGTCACCGCCTTTTCGATGCTGGCCTATCTGCACCGCTCCGGCATCAAGTGGGACCTCGCCTCCGCCCTGCTGGTGATCGGCGTTCTCGGCTGGAGCCTCGGCGCCGTGCCGGCCATCATCGACGGCACCATCTCGGTCAATCGCGTCATGCACAACACGCTGTGGGTGCCCGGCCATTTTCATACCTACCTGCTGCTTGGCGAGGTCGCCATGTCGCTCGGCTTCATGGCCTGGCTGACCAAGGGCGATAGGGAATCGGCCTTCGCGCCGGCCGAAAAGGCGGCCATCACCGCCTATGTCGCCGGAACCCTCGGCTTCACCTTCATGTTCCTGATTTCGGGCGCCACGAGCATACCGCGGCGCTGGGCGATCCATTTCCCCGAATGGCACCTTCAGGACCGCATCGCGACCGCTTTTGCCGCGCTGCTCATCGCCGCCTTTTTCACCCTCATCACCTTCTACGTCGTCCGCCTTCTGCGGCCGGCCAGGGCCTGAGGAGAAAAGCGATGCGCGGCTACATCCTCGCAGCAATAATGATCGTGGCCGCTGGAGCGGCCACGATCTGGGCAGCTACCGACGGCCTGCGCGCCTTTACCGCTGAAGGGGCGCGGCGCCTCCAGGCTCTCGAGCGTCCGGCCCGCGTGCCCCAGCCCATGCTCACCGACATGACCGGCGGGAGCCTTCCCCTGGCGGCGGAGCCGGGCAAGGTCCTGCTGGTCGAATTCATCTTCGCCACCTGCCCCACGATCTGCCGCGAGGCCGGCGACGCCTTCAGCCGGCTCTCTGCCCGCCTCGACGCCTCCCGCCTCGGCGCGCGCGCGCGCATGGTCTCGGTCAGCTTCGACCCCAAGGACAGAATTGGCGACACCCTGTCGGACTACGGCCAGTCGCACAACGCCGACGGAAAGCGCTGGACCATTGCCCGCTTCACCGATTTCGCCCAGCGCGACGCCACCCTCGCGGCCTATGGCGTCACCGTCATCCCCGATCCCCTGTTCGGCTATCAGCACAATGCCGCCATTCACATGGTCAACGACCAGGGCCGTCTTGTCGGGATCTTCAACCTCGAGGACGAGGCCGGCGTCCTTGAGGCAATAGGGAGGAATTCGTGATGGACACCGCCTTGCACGAACGCCAGCTCGCTCGCCTTTTCGCCGCCAGCGCCCTGTTTGCATGGGCCGTGTGGACACGGGCGGCGCTTGAAGCCTCGCCGGTGCTGCACATCGTGGTTCAGCTTCCCGCCCTCGGCTTTGCCGGCTGGCTGGCCGGCAGCGTCGCCGGGCAGAAAGTCCCCGCCCTGACGAGCGCGCACCTCAATCGCCACGGCCTCGCCGGCGCGCTTATCGCCCTGTTCGCGATCTGCTTCTGGATGTTGCCGCGCTCGATCGACAGCGCCTTGGCCACAGGCTCCATGGAAGCGGCCAAGTTCGTCTCCATGCCGCTGCTGGTCGGCATCCCGCTGGCGCTGTCGCTGCCGCGCATGGGGCCGGTACTGAGAGGTATCGTCAAGGCCAATACGCTGTCGATGCTGGCGGTGCTGTCCTGGATCTACCAGGCCGCGCCGATCCGCATCTGCAACTCCTATCTCGTCGACCAGCAGCGCGACCTGGGGCTGGTCCTTTTCACCGCCGCCATCCTGCTGGCCCTGTTCTGGGGCGCCGGCGCTCTGCGCGGCCCCGCCAACCGGACCGAAGACCAGGGCAAGAGTGCGGCCCCGTCCGCCGGCGGTGGCACCACCGACAATGAATTCGCGACACCGCACTGGAGCTCCCAATGACCGTGAATGACACCCTTGACCATTTCGGCGCCTCCGCCGCCTCCAAGGCCGCCAACCTGCGCGAAAATCCCCTGGCCTTCATGGTTTCGGCGCTGATGGCCGGTGCCTATGTCGGCATCGGCATCCTGCTCATCCTCTCGGTGGGCCAGGGGCTGGATCCCTCGGTGCGGCCCCTGGTCATGGGCGCCAGCTTCGGCATCGCGCTGACCCTTGTCATCTTCGCCGGCTCGGAGCTGTTTACCGGCCATGCCATGTACATGACCATCGGCCTGCTCAAGGGCCGCACCAACTGGGCCGATCTCGCCGGCACCTGGTCGGCGACCTGGACCGGCAATCTTCTCGGTGCGCTGGGCCTGGCGATCATCTTCGTCACCGGCGGCGGCGGACATGTCCTCAAGCCGGGCGCCGACCTGCTCTATCACATCGCCGAGCACAAGATTCACTCCACTCCGCTGGAGCTGATCGCCCGCGGCATGCTGTGCAACTGGCTGGTCTGTCTCTCGATCTGGACCTCGGCGCGCACCAAGTCCGATGCCGCCAAGTGCATCCTGATCTTCTGGTGCCTGTTCGCCTTCATCGCCTCGGGCTACGAGCACTCGGTCGCCAACATGACGGTCTTCGCCGTCTCGCTGCTGTCCGACCACCCGGATACGATCAGCCTCGCCGGTGCCGCCCACAACCTGTTCTGGGTCACGATCGGAAACTCGCTGTCCGGCGCCCTGTTCATGGGCGGCGCCTACTGGCTCGCCGCCGGCAGGCCGTCGGCGCAGAGGGTAGCGGCCGCGAACACAAAGGAACTGGCGCAATAGCAGGAATAGCAGCAGCCGCGGCGGCGCTTCAAAGCACTGCCGCGGCAGCGACGAACTCAACCCATTGGACAAATTGGTGCCGGCTGCAGGATTCGAACCCGCGACCCCCTGATTACAAATCAGGTGCTCTACCAACTGAGCTAAGCCGGCCTCCACGGCGTCACGATTTTCTGGCGCCGGATTTTCGAACTGATTAAGCCAAAGCGGACGCCCTGTCCACGGCGCTTGCCCCGTCCTCGCGCCCCCGCCGTTCTGCCCCTCAGGCCCCTTTCAGGACCGGTTTGCGCTTTTCGATAAAGGCGGTCATGGCCTCTTTCTTGTCGGCGCTGGCAAACAGCACCTGCATCGCCTTGCGCTCCATGGTCAGCGCGCTGGCCAGCGAGGCATCGCCGCCCGCCAGCACCATTTCCTTGGCGCTCTGCACCGCCAGGGTGGGAAGCCTGGCGATGCGCTCGGCCATCTTCATCGCCGTCTCGAACACTTCGCAGTCAGGCACCACCTTGCTGACCACGCCCATGCGCAGGCCTTCGGCGGCGGAAATGAAGTCGCCGGTCAGGCACAGCAGCATGGCCTGGTACTTGCCCACGGCGCGGGTCAGCTTCTGGGTGCCGCCGGCGCCGGGAATGATGCCGACCTTGACCTCCGGCTGGCCGAGCTGCGCGCCCTCGCCGGCGATGATGATATCGGCGCTCATCGCCAGTTCCATGCCGCCGCCAAGGGCAAAGCCGTTGACCGCCGCGATTACCGGCTGCGGCGTCTCGGCGATCGCCTGCCAGTAGCGCTCGACGCGCCGCTTCATCTGCTCGATCGGGCCGGTATCAACGAATTCCTTCAGGTCGGCTCCGGCGGCAAAAACCTTGTCGCTGCCGGTCAGCACCACGGCGCGCACATTTTCGTCGTCATGAAAGGATGCGAAGGCCTCCCCGAGTTGGCGCCGCACCTCCAGATTGAGCGCATTCATCGCTTCAGGCCGGTTGACCCGCACCACGGCAACGCCGTTTTCGTTGCGCTCGACCAGGACTTCTGACTTCGATCCGGACATTCTTGCCGCCCCTTTATTGCTGGAAATTTGCGTGATTGGCTTTTTCGCACTATCACCGGCAACGTCAATTGGGGCAAGATGCCCCGCCTCCAAATCACCCCGGAATCCAAAGTTCAGGCAGGAAATTCATGATTGACCCCAATGACAAAGACTTCACCGTCGGTATCGTCGGCGCCGGCGCCATGGGCCAGGGCATAGCGCAGGTTGCGCTGACCGGCGGCATGAATGTCATCCTGCACGATGTCCGCGAGGGCGCCGCGGAGGCCGGCATCAGCGCCGTGCTGAAGCGCCTCGCCCGCCTGGTCGAGAAAGGCAAGCTGGACGAGAAGGAACTCGCCGCCATGCGGGGGCGCGCCATTGCCGCCTCCAGCCTTGGCGAATTCTCCGCCTGTCACCTTGTCATCGAGGCGGTATTCGAAGACCTCGATCTCAAGCAGCGTGTTTTCGGCGAGATTGAAAGCGCGGTTTCCGGCGACTGCGTCATCGCCACCAACACCTCCTCGATCCTGATTTCGTCCATCGCCCGCGCCAGCGAAAATCGCGGCCGCATCGCCGGCCTGCATTTCTTCAATCCGGTCCCCTTGATGCGCCTTGTCGAGGTCATCCGCTGCCCCGAAACCCGCCCCGATGTGGTTGATTTCCTCGTTGCCGTCGGCACGCGCATGGGCCGCACTCCGGTGGTGGCCAAGGATGCGCCCGGCTTCATTGTCAATTTCGGCGGCCGCTCCTACACCACGGAGGCCATGCGCATCGTCCATGACGGCGTCGCCACTCCGGCCCAGATCGATGCCGTCATGCGCGATTGCTGCGGCTTTCGCATGGGTCCCTGCGAGCTGATGGACCTCACCGGCGTTGATGTGAATTTCCCGGCCACCCAGGTCATCTACTCGGGCTACAACGACGATCCGCGCCTCAAGACCTCCTTCCCGCATCGCCTGCTGCTCGAATCCGGCCAGCTCGGCCGCAAGACCCATCGCGGCAATTTCCGCTATGACGACAAGGGCGCGATGATCGATCCGCCCAGCCCGGACCATGTGCCCGGCGCGCCAGCGGCAAAATCGGTGGTGCTATGCGAAGGCGGCGACGCCCTGAAGGCGTTCGCGGCCGCGCTTGGCCTTGCCGTGCTTGGGTCCGACGACGGCAAGAGCCCGCTGCTGGCTTCGCCGCTTGGTGAAGATTGCACCGCATTCAGCGTCCGCACCGGCGCCGATTACCGCCGCCTTGTTGCGGTCGACCTTTCCGCCGACACCTCCAGGCGGGTCACCGTCATGACCGCGCCGGGCGCCGATGCGGCCGCCCGCGACGGTGTCGCCGCGGCCATCATCGCTTCGGGCCGGTCCGTCACCGCGATCAAGGACTCGCCCGGCTTCATCGCCCAGCGCATCCGCGCCATGATCGCCAATCTGGGCTGTGAAATGGCGCAGATCGGGGTCGCCGCTCCGGACCAGATCGATCTCGCGCTCAAGCTCGGCCTCAACTACCCGCTTGGCCCGCTGGAAATGGCCGAAACCATGGGCGCGGCAAGCGTGCTCTCCATTCTCGCCAATATCCAGGCCCTGACCGGCGAAGACCGCTATCGCCCCAGCGCCTGGCTGCGGCGGCGCGCTTCCCTGGGCCTTTCCATCGCGACGCCGGATTGACCCTGACGCCGGCAAGTGCCTCCTTGCCGAAACGAAGCATCGCCCGCTCACGAAACTGTGAGCGGGCTTGATGCCGGATGCCGCAACCGCGGCGCTATGCTGACTGATCGATTCCGGTCCCATCAGCGGGTTTCCGCCCGCACCGCCGGAGAAAGGAGCAGCGCCATGGCCCGCGCACACACCATTTCACGCGAAAACTGCATTTGCGCCTATATGTACGGCCTGGCGATCACGGCCAGCTTGTGGGCCGCGCTCAGCTTAGCCTCGACGCTGTTCTGAGAGTTGAAATTCCTCCTGGGTGGAAGAAGGGAACGCGCCGGATCCTAGCCGGCGCGTTCTCTCGTCCGCTCCACCGCCCTCCGCCAGCCGCCATAGCGCTGGCCGCGCTCGTCGGCGCCCATTCTTGGCTCGAAGGTGGTCGCGGCCCGCGCCATTTGTGCCAGATCCTCCTTTGAGTCCCAGACCCCGGCGGCCAGGCCGGCGTGATATGCGGCGCCCAGCGCCGTGGTTTCGGCCAGCGCCGCTCGTTCGACCGGCAGGCCGACGGTATCGGCCAGGCACTGCGCGAACCAGTCATTGGCGGCCATGCCGCCATCGACCCGCAAGCTGGTGAGCGGATCCAGGCCAAGCCGGACCATATCGGCGCCCAGCGCATCGATCAGGTCCCTGGTCTGGAATGCGACGCCTTCCAGCGCCGCCCGCACGATTTCGGCCTTGCCCGCGGCCCGGCTAAGGCCGCAGATCAAGCCGCGCGCATCAGCATCCCACCACGGCGCCCCCAGCCCCTGGAAGGCCGGCACGAGGAAAACGCCCGAGGCCGGGTCGGCGGCGGCGGCAAGGGCCTCGGTCTCGACCGCCGAGCCGATCAGCCCGAGGCTGTCGCGCAGCCATTGCACCACCGCGCCCGCCATGAAGATGGAACCCTCCAGGGCATATTGCCTTTTGCCCTCCCCGGCATCGGCAATGGTGGTCAGGAGCCGGTTGGCCGAAGCGATCTGCGCTGCGCCGCAATTGGCCAGCACGAAACAGCCCGTTCCGAACGTCGCCTTTGTGGCGCCGGCGCCAAAACAGCCTTGACCGAAGGCCGCCGCCTGCTGGTCGCCGGCAACACCCAGTATTTCCAACTCCTGCCCCAGCAGCCCGGCCTCACAGCGGCCAAAGCTGCCACGGCAGGGGCGGACCTGCGGCAGGATCGCCGCCGGTACATCGAACAGCGCCAGCAACTCCTCGTCCCAGCGCCCGGCGCCGATATCGAACAACAGGGTGCGGCTGGCATTGGTTTCGTCGCAGGCATGCACCCGCCCCCCGGTCAGGGTCCAGATCAGCCAGGAATCGACGGTGCCGGCGGCCAGTTCGCCCGCTTCGGCCCTCTTGCGCGCGCCGGGGATATGGTCGAGCAGCCAGGCGATCTTGGTGGCGGAAAAGTAAGGATCGGCAAGCAGCCCGGTGCGGGCCGTTATCAGCGCCTCATGGCCGCCGGCACGAATCGCCTCGCAGGCCGGTGACGTGCGCCGGTCCTGCCACACGATGGCGTTGTGCAAGGGCCGCCCGCTCCCCCGCTCCCACAGCACCACCGTTTCGCGCTGATTGGTAATGCCGAGTGCCACCGCCGGGGCCGGCGCGCAGGCGGCCAGCACTTCCCCCAGCACAGCCAGCGAATGATCGGCGATCTGGCGCGGGTCGTGCTCGACCCAGCCCGCTTGCGGGTAGATCTGCTCCAGCGGCCGGCTTGCCTGCGCCACCGGCCTGCCGGATGCATCGAAGGCGATGGCCCTCGTGCTTGTGGTGCCCTGGTCCAGCGCGACGACAACAGGTTCCCCGCCGCCGCTCATGGACCGTCCGGCCCGCTCTCGGATCCTGGCTCCATCGCCGCTGGCGGCTCCGCCGCCGGTTCGGTCATCGCCTTGATCCAGCGGCGATAATTGTCGCTTCCCCCGGATGTCGGAATGACCAGCACGGCGGGGGTGTCATAAGGGTGGAGGCGCTCCAGCGCCGCGACCGCCTCCTCGGCCCGAGCCCGGCGCGTCTTGACCAGCATGCCGACTTCCTCGGCCTGCTCCAACGTGCCCTCCCAGGAATAGATCGACACCATTCCCGGATAGATGTTCACGCAGGCCGCAACCCGCTCCTCGACCAGTTGTCCGCCGACCTGTGCCGCCGCCTCTCTGGTTGCAAATGTCGTGTAGATAAAGACCGGTTCGTCCGCCTCTTCGACCATTGTTGTGCCCTGCCCCGTTGCATCGCCCCCCTCCTCAGAAAACCGGCCTTGAGCCCGGTCGCCTGGCGCGCAAACTGTGGCTATAGTGCCCGCTCGCGGCACGGCGGCCAAGCGGCTTGGCGACAACAAAGGGGCTCCTGGGGCATGAAATTCGAAAAAATCGCTTTCGTGGCCAGCGAGGTGCCGGAAGCCGAAGCGGCTGCCGCCCGCCTTGCAGCGCGTTACGGCAATGTTGAGCCGGCCGAAGCGCAGGTCATTGTCGCCCTTGGCGGCGATGGATTGATGCTTCAGACCGCCCGCCGCTTCATGGGAACCGGCAAGCCGATCTACGGCATGCACCAGGGATCGATCGGCTTCCTGATGAACGAATATCGCGAGGACGGCCTGCCCGCCCGTCTCGACGCCGCGCTGCGCAACGAAATCCGTCCCCTGCGCATGGAAGCCAAGGACATCGACGGCGCCAGGCATTCCGCCCATGCCATCAACGAGGTCTCGCTGTGGCGCCAGTCCTATCAGGCGGCCAAGCTGCGCCTTTCGGTGGACGGCAAGGTGCGCATGACCGAGATGATCTGCGATGGCATCCTGGTCGCCACGCCCGCCGGCAGCACCGCCTACAATCTGTCCGCCCATGGCCCGATCCTGCCCATCAACGCGCCCTTGCTCGCGCTGACGCCGATCAGCCCGTTCCGCCCCCGGCGCTGGCGCGGCGCGCTGCTGTCGAACAAGGCGCGGATCGTCATCGAGGTGCTGGAAGCGGAAAAGCGCCCGGTCAGCGCCGCAGCCGACCATGCGGAAATCCGCAATGTCACCAGTGTCGAAATTACCGAGGATGCCGAGGAAGCGATTCCGATGCTGTTTGACCCCGGGCACAACCTCGACGAACGCATTCTTAGCGAACAATTTACCTACTGACCTGAAAACCCTGAGGTTTCAGCCAATCTTAAGGGTTCGCCGCTATCCTGCCTCGCGTCTGGACAGCCAATCTGCCGCCGTTCTCCAGCTTTGGGTGCGATGGCGATGGCATAGTCTCCGCCCCCGGCAATGAGGCGAGTCATGAGTAAAATCGCGTTCGACCGGATGAGCTTCCTGGTCGTCGATGACAATTCCCACATGCGCCGGCTGGTGCGTTCGCTCCTTCACGGCTTCGGCTCGCGCCAGGTCTATGAAGCCGAAGACGGCGCGGCCGGCCTCGAAGCGGTCGAAACCTACGGCCCGGATATCCTGATCACCGACTGGGCGATGCCGATCTTCGATGGGCTGGAACTGGTGCAGATGATCCGCAACCCGGACAGTTGCAAGAACGCATATGTGCCGATCATCATGCTGACCGGGCACGCCGAAAAGCAGAGAGTCATTCAGGCTCGCGACATGGGCGTCACCGAATTCCTCTGCAAGCCGATTTCGGCTAAGGCGCTCTACGACCGCATCTATAACATCGTCGTCAATCCGCGCCCTTTCATCCGCACCAAGTCCTATTTCGGCCCCGATCGCCGGCGCTACAACAATCCCAATTATTCGGGTGAGGAACGGCGCGTTTCGGAAGCCGGCGAAGCCATCGATCCGGCAGGTCCCGCCGCCACC
>JAGRLG010000019.1 GCA_020441905.1 Rhodobiaceae bacterium
ACCGCACCGGACAGGTCATCGAGCCGTTCCTCACCGACCAGTGGTTCGTGAAGATGGACGAGCTCGGTGCGCGTGGCCTGGAGCTGGTCGAAAAGGGTGACGTGCGCTTCGTGCCGGGCAACTGGATCAACACCTATCGTCACTGGATGGCCAACATCCAGGACTGGTGCATCAGCCGCCAGCTCTGGTGGGGCCACCGTATTCCGGCGTGGTACGACGACGCGGGCACCGTGTACGTCGGTCGCAGCGAAGATGAAGTGCGCGAAAAGAATGGCCTCGCCGCCGATGTCGCGCTGCGCCAGGACGACGACGTGCTGGAAACCTGGTTCAGCTCCGGCATCTGGTCGCACAGTACGCTGGGCTGGCCGAATCCGGCGCTGATGGCCGAGCGCGGCTTCGACCGCTACCTGCCGACCTCGGTGCTGGTCACCGGCTTCGACATCATCTTCTTCTGGGTCGCCCGCATGATGATGATGTCGCTGCACTTCATGGACGAAGTGCCATTCCACACCATCTATATCCATGCCCTGGTCCGCGACGAGAAGGGCCAGAAAATGTCGAAGTCCAAGGGCAACATCATCGATCCCATCAAGCTGATCGACGAATATGGCGCCGACGCCCTGCGCTTCACCTTCGCCGCCATGGCCGCGCAAGGGCGCGATATCAAGCTCGCCGCCTCGCGCGTCGAAGGCCACCGCAACTTCGCCACCAAGCTGTGGAACGCCGCGCGCTTCTGCGAGATGAACGAGGCGGCCCGTGTTGACGGCTTCGATCCGGCCGCCTGCAAGCTGCCGCTCAACCGCTGGATCGCAGGCGAGGCGGCGCGCACCGCCGCAGCCGTCACCGAGGGCATCGAGGCCCATCGCTACAACGACACCGCCGCCGCGCTCTACCGTTTTGTCTGGAATGTCTTTTGCGACTGGTACCTGGAGCTGTCCAAGCCGGTGCTGTCCGGCGAGGATGGCGCGGCCAAGGATGAAACCAGGGCTTGCGCCGCCTGGACCCTGGATCAGATCCTCGCCCTTCTTCATCCCATCATGCCGTTTCTGACCGAGGAGCTTTGGCAGCTCACCGGCGAGGTTGGGCCGGCGCGCCGCGCCATGCTGATCGATTCCGATTGGCCGCAGCTTGCCGGGCTTGGCGACGCGGCGGCCGACGGCGAGATCAACTGGCTGATCCAGCTCATCGGCGAGATTCGCTCGGTACGCGCTGAAATGAATGTTCCCGCCGGCGCCAGGATCCCGCTGGTGCTGGTCGGCGCCAGCGAAGAGGCGCGCCGCCGCGCCGCGACCCATGGCGAAACCATCATGCGCATGGCGCGTCTGTCCGCGATCGATTTTGCCGCCGAGCCGCCGGCCGGGGCGGTCCAGATCGTCACCAATGACGGCATCGCCACCCTGCCGCTTGCCGATATCATCGATCTGGCCGAGGAACGCGCAAGATTGGAACGCGCCATCGACAAGATCGACGACGAGATCCGCAAGATCGGCGCCAAGCTGGCAAATGAGAGCTTCACCGCCAGGGCGCCGGAACATGTGGTCGAGGAACAGCGCGAACGCATGAGCGAGGCCGAAGCGACCCTGCACCGGTTGCGCCAAGCGGTCGAACGCCTGCAGGGCGTCGCCTGAGCCCGCGGGCGGCCGATTCGGTTCCCTTTGCCTAGCTCCGGCGGGCGCCGCCTTCTGTGACCAATCGGCAACAGAGCGGTGGGAAATGCCGACGGTCCCGCAGAAACCCTATTGCGCCCCTGTTGCGCCACAAACTTCTGATAGCAGAAGAGGCATGGGCAGCGGCCAAGACTCTTTCAAGCCTCTACAAAAAAGAGCGGCGCCGCTCGCCGGGGTACCTCGCAGCAATGACGGGTTAACCTGTGTGTGGCTGAAATCGGGAGCAGCCGCCGGCCGCAGGTTTGAGCAACGGCACCCCGTGCCCGCCATGGGCCGGGCGAAGGGGCCGGAAAAGATGATCGGATACGCAGGATATCCGGCGGTGGGACGCAAGATCGGGGCGGTGAAGGAACAGACGGAGCCAGGTGCGTAGCAATGAATACGAGTATCATTGATTGGGTGGAATGGCCGCTTCGGCCGCTGGCGCGTGCCGCGGCCTGTGCCCTGCCGAAAGGCCGGGGCCGTCTTCTGGCCGCGGGTGCTGCCGCCATGATCGCCGCCTCCGCCGCGCTGGTTCTTGCCGCAACCGCTCCCGCCCTGGCCGTTGACGATGCCGACGCCGGTTCCGGCGGAATCATTCAGGTTGCCGCCACGGCGAAGGATGGCGGGCGCCAGGACAAGGAGTTTCTCGATCTCCAGCAGGCGGCCAAGGATGGCCAGACCGTGGCGCAGTGGAAGCTCGCCAAGATCTATGCCGAAGGCAAGGGTGTGACCCCCAATCCGCTCAAGGCTTTCGAATATTTCCGCATGCTGGCCAACCAGCACGCCGATGCGAACCCGCTGATTTCCAGCGCGCGCTACGTCTCGGAATCATTTGTCAGGCTGGCCGATTATTACCTCGCCGGGATACCCGATAGCCCCGTCGTCAAGGATACGGCGCAGGCGCTGAGCCTGCTGCGCCACGCCGCGACCTATTTCGGCGACGCCGAGGCCCAGTACCGGCTGGGGCGGATGTATCTGCAAGGCGCCGGAGTATCGCGCAATCACAACCTGGCCGCAAAATGGCTGATGCTGGCGGCGCGCAAGGGCAACGTATCGGCGCAGGCCGAACTGGGCGTCCTGCTCTATCACGGCGCCGAAGGGGTCACGGCCCAGCCGGAGCGCGGACTGATGTTCCTCGAAATGGCAAGGCGCGGCGCCGATCCTGTCGCCCAGTCCTGGGTTATCGATACCAGGAACAGCGCCTTTGCCGCCGCCGGGCCTGACCTTTCCAATTTCGCCGTGGCCTGTGCCGACAATTGGCCGCAGGACGCCAGCTGCACCCATTGAGCGCGGCCGGCCGGCGCGCGGCGCCCCTTGGCGCGGCTCTTGGCTACTGGTCCGGATCGGTCAGTTCGCACCAGACCGGAACATGGTCGGACGGGCGTTCCCAGCCTCGCGGCTCGCGATCGATACCGGTCCCGGCCAGGCGGTCGGCCGCCTGCGGTGACAAAAGCATGTGGTCGATGCGGATGCCGTTGTTCTTCTGCCAGGCGCCAGCCTGATAATCCCAGAACGTATATTGCCCGGCGCTGTCGTCGCAGGCCATGACGGCATCGGTCAGCCCGAGATTGACGAGGGCGCGAAAGCGCGCACGGCTTTCAGGCTGGAACAGGGCGTCGCCGGTCCAGGCCGCCGGGTCGTGAACGTCGCCGTTGCCGGGAATGACGTTGTAGTCGCCCGCCAGCACCAGCGGTTCTTCCAGCGCCAGCAGGTCGCGGGCATGGCCAATAAGCCTGTCCATCCAGCCCAGCTTGTAGGGAAACTTGTCCGAATCGACCGGGTTGCCGTTGGGCAGATAGATCGACGCCACCCGAACCACGCCGCCGCCGCTGGAAATTACGGCCTCGATATAGCGTGCCTGAAGGTCGTTCTTGTCGCCGGGCAGGCCCCGGATCACCTCGTCAAAGGGTGTCCGCGACAGGATGGCGACGCCGTTGAATCCCTTTTGGCCGTGGACGGCGACATTGTAGCCGAGATCCTCGAACAGGGCCGAGGGAAAGCCCTCGTCGACGCTCTTGATTTCCTGAAGGCAGACGATGTCGGGGGCAGCCGCTTTGAGCCATGCCGGCAGCGCCTCGGCGCGGGCCTTAATGCCGTTGATGTTCCAGGTCGCGATTTTCATGGCAAAGCGGGCGCCCTTTTGGTTTTCGAGGCGGCAACCGGGCACCGCTTTAGCAGGTCAGACCGAAAAACTTGTTCCGCACCCGCAAGATGCGGTCGCATTCGGATTCTTTATCTGAAACGACTGGCCCATGAGGTCATCGACGAAATCGATCAGGGATCCGGCCAGATAGGCCAGCGACACCTGGTCGATTGCCACCCTGGCGCCATCCTTTTCCAGCACCAGGTCATCGTCGGCGCGCTGGCTGTCGATATCGAAATTATACTGAAAGCCCGAACAGCCTCCTCCCGACACGCTGACACGCACCATCGCGCCTGGCGCCTCGTTGCCGAGAATGAAGGAAATACGCTGCGCCGCGCTGTCGCTCAATGTGACCTGGGCCTGATCCATTTGCCGAATTCTCCTCGCCGCATCGTGGATGCTGGCATATGCCGCCCCTTGACGGGCAGTGGACTGCTGTTGATTAGGTAATATGTGGCAGGCGGATGTCAATCGGAGACAAAGCGATGGGGGACGTGCGGGTGAGCGCCGGGAGAACGGCCGGGACCGGGCTTGCGCCCTATGCCAGCCAGGCGGCGCAAAGCCGCGGCCGTCTATATCCGGAAGCGGAAAGCGCCAGCAGGACCGCCTTTCAGCGCGACCGCGACCGCATCGTCCATAGCACCGCCTTTCGCCGCCTCAAGCAGAAGACCCAGGTCTTCATCCATGACGAGGGCGATCACTACCGCACCCGGCTGACCCACACCCTGGAAGTGGCGCAGATCGCCCGGTCCATCGCCCGCACCCTGGGGCTGGATGAAGATCTCGCCGAGGCGCTGGCGCTGGCCCATGACCTTGGCCATCCGCCCTTCGGCCATGCCGGGGAGCGGGCGCTGGACGCCTGCATGGCGCCCTATGGCGGTTTCGACCACAACGCCCAGAGCTTGCGCGTCGTGACCAGGCTGGAGCGCCGCTACGCTCAATTCGACGGCCTCAACCTGACCTGGGAAACGTTGGAAGGGCTGGTCAAGCACAACGGGCCGCTGCTGCCGGCAAAGGGCAAGGCGGGGCTGCCCAGGGCCATCCTGGCCTATCAGGAGCAGCAGGATCTCGAACTTGCGACCTATGCGTCGCTCGAAGCCCAGGTCGCTGCGCTTGCCGACGACATTGCCTATGACACCCACGATATCGACGACGGCCTGCGCGCCGGTCTGATCGAACTCGATGAACTGGCCGGGGTTCCGCTGGTCGGCGCCTGCCTCAAGGAGGTGAGGGCGACCTGGCCGGAACTCGAGCGCCCGCGCGCCATCCATGAGACTTTGCGCCGCCTCATCGGCGCCATGGTGGAGGATGTCGTCTCGATGACGCGGCGCAATCTGGCGCGCTTCAAGCCGGCCTGCGCCGCCGATGTGCGCCACGCCGGGGAGCGCCTGTGTGCATTTTCGGCGCAAATGGAGGAAGCGGAGCGGGCGCTGAAGGCCTTCTTGCAGCGCCGCGTCTATCGCCATGAACGGGTGGTCGGGATCATGGATGAGGCGGGAAGGCTGGTCAGCGAGCTGTTTTCGCGATACCTCGCCGAGCCGGATACGCTTCCCGCCCAATGGGCGGCGGAGGTTGCCGGCGCCGCGCCCGACGCGAGGGCGCGCCGCACCTGCGATTTCGTCGCCGGCATGACCGACCCCTTTGCCCTGCTCGAACATCGCCGCCTGTTTGACGCCACTCCGGAATTGGGCTAGGTCGCGACAGCTTGTGCCGGAGTCCCGGCCCCTTTTTCGGTGTCAGCTATGAATGTCTTTTCCGACTTCGTAAACCGCGTTGGCGAGGCGGTGGCCGCGCTTGCCGCCGCCGGCGATCTTCCCACCTCCTGCGATATTTCGCGCATCTCGGTCGAGCCGCCGCGCGACGCCTCCCACGGCGATATCGCCACCAATGCGGCGATGATCCTGGCCAAGCCGGCGGGGCTCAAGCCGCGCGACCTGGCCGAAAAGATCGCGGCCAAGCTGGGGGAGGCGGGAGATGTCGCCAGCGCCGAGGTTGCCGGCCCCGGTTTCATCAATATCACCCTCGACGCCTCCTATTGGCACCGCGTGCTGGCCACGGTGCTGAAGGACGGTCCCGCCTTTGCCAACAGCGACATAGGCAAGGGCGCCGCGGTCAATGTCGAATATGTCTCGGCCAATCCCACCGGCCCGCTCCATGTCGGCCATTGCCGCGGCGCGGTGTTCGGCGACGCGCTGGCCAATCTGCTTCAACGCGTCGGCTATCATGTCGCCCGCGAATATTACATCAACGATGCCGGCGCCCAGGTCGATGTGCTGGCGCGCTCGGTCCACCTGCGCTACCGCGAGGCGCTGGGCGAGAAGATCGGCGATATTCCGGAGGGTCTCTATCCCGGCGACTACCTCAAGCCCGTTGGCGAGTCGCTGGCCTGGATCCATGGCCACGCCCTGCTTGGCGAGGAGAGCGCGTGGCTGGAAACGGTGCGCACCGAGGCCATCGACGCGATGATGGACCTCATCACCGAGGATCTGGCGGCGCTGGGCATTCGCCACGATGTCTTTTTTTCCGAACGCAGCCTGACCGCCGAAGGCGGCGACAGGATCGCCGATGCCATCGCGTTCCTCGCTGAAAGAGGCCACATCTATGAGGGCCGCCTGCCGCCGCCCAAGGGCCAGTTGCCCGAGGATTGGGAGGATCGCGAGCAGACCCTGTTCCGCTCCACCGCCTTTGGCGACGATGTCGACCGCCCGCTGAAGAAATCCGACGGCAGCTATACCTATTTCGCCTCCGACATCGCCTATCACCTCGACAAGTTCCGCCGCGGCTTTGGCCATATGATCGACGTCTGGGGCGCCGATCATGGCGGCTATGTCAAGCGCATGAAGGCGGCGGTGGCCGCCCTGACCGGCGATGAAGCCGATCTCGATATCAAGCTGTGCCAGATGGTGCGCCTGTTTCGTGGCGGCGAACCGGTCAAAATGTCGAAGCGGGCAGGGGACTTCGTGACGTTGCGTGAAGTCGTGGATGAAGTTGGCGCCGATCCCGTGCGCTTCATGATGCTGTTCCGCAAGAACGATGCGCCGCTGGATTTCGATTTCGTCAAGGTGACCGAACAGTCACGCGACAATCCGGTCTTTTATGTCCAGTACGCCCATGCCCGCGTGCATTCGGTGCTGCGCAATGCCGCCGAGGCCATGCCGGACCTCGATCTTGGCGATGGCGCCCTGGCGTCGGCGGATCTTTCGGGCCTCACCGATGTGGCGGAAATCGGCCTCATAAAGCGCCTGGCGGAATATCCCAGGGCGCTGGAAAGCGCCGCCATCGCCCATGAGCCCCACCGCATCGCGTTCTATCTCCACGAGCTGGCGAGCGACTTCCACGGGCTTTGGAATCGAGGCAAAGACTCGCCACAATTACGGTTTATTAACGCTGCGCACCCAGCATTGACCATGGCGCGACTTGGGATGATCAAGGCTCTCGCAGCGGTATTGGCGGATGGCCTTTCGATCCTGGGAGTGGAAGCGGTTGAAGAAATGCGATGACAACCGGATGCCGCCTTGGGGCGAAGTCCATGCATCATGCATCCACAGGTGGCAATGAATTGTGGTTCCAACAATAATTCCGGTTTAGCATCGTGAGTATGAACGACGAACGCGATCATAATCCGTCCAGGGACGGGGCTCCGGCGGCAGCCGATGACAGGCACGGTCAGGCCCAGCGGCCCGGCGCGGAGTTCGATCCGCTTGCTGAACTGATCAGGATCGTCAAGGAAGAAGACCCCTTTGCCGATGTGCTGGCGCGCAAGCCCAAACGGCCGCCGGAAATGCGCCCAGCGGCGCCCCAGGCCCACCAGCCTCCCCAGCCTCCCCAGCCTCCAAGAACCCCGGAATTGCGGCCGGCTGCGCCGCAGGCGGCGCCACAGCCGCCCCGTCCCGCGGTGCCTGGCGCCGATCTCCGCGCAACCCGGCCGGCGCCGCCGCTTTCCGCCACCCGCGCGCCGGAAAGCGCGCGTCCGGCCCCGGCCCAACCCGCCGCGCCGGCACCTGGCGCGCGCCCGGCCCCGCCAGCGGCAATTCAGCAGGCCTTGAGCGGCCAAAGACAGCCCGCTTCCGATGCTCCGCGCCAACGCTTCGAGCCGGCCCCGCCGCGGCCCGCCGCTCCTGTGGCTCCGCCCGTCGCCCCGCCTGTCGCCCCGCCCTTGGATCGCGCCGCGCCGGCGGGAAATGGCGCGCCCCCTCGTATCGAGCCGACCTTTGGCCGCGCTGGCCCGGCCGGTTCGCAAGCCAATCCGCAGGCCAATCAGCTACCCAATCAGCAGGCCAGTCGGCAGGACGGTACGCCGGGCCGCATGGAAAAACCGCTTTCCCCGGCTCCTGCACCGCAGGCTCCCCCTTCGCCGCGCGTTCAGGCGCCGCCGCCTGCCGCCGCCGCGCCCCCGGCGCATCGCGATGAGCCGCCCGCTCTCGATCCCATCGATCTTGAAAAGGCCTTGCGCGAGTTCAGGGATTTCTCTGAAGAGGAATTGCGGGCCGATGCCAGCTGGCACGCAACCATCGACGATGAGCCGCCTTTGCCTCGAACGGCCGGATATGCCGCTCCCCAGGACGCGGTTCCCCAGGACGCGGTACCCCAGGGCGCTGCTGCCCAAGGTGGCGCCCGGCATGGCGCAGGTGCCTGGGCGCCCGCCGCTGGAGGCCAGGATTTCGGGCACGGGCCGGTTGGCGACGCAGGCGAGGATCACTTGGCCGGGGATCACCAGGCTTATGATCCTGTCGATCCCTATGACGATCCGGCATTCGACAATTACGATGACGAGTATGACGATGAGGCCGCCAGCGCCGAGGATCTGTATGCCGGCAGCCCGGCCGAACCGGACCTAGCTGACGAGGCGGGGCTGGCCGACGACGACGCCATGGCGGCGGAGGCCGGGTTCCAGGCCGAGTCCGGCGAAGCGGCGCCGCGTCGGCGCGGCACTTTTTTTGCCGTCGGCATTCTGCTCGGGCTGGTCGTGCTGGGCGGCGCCTTCGCCTATGTCATGAGCAACAGCTCGGCGCCGGAAGGCGGCGAAACGCCGATCCTGCGCGCCGATAATTCTCCGGCCAAGATTGAACCGGCCGACCCCGGCGGGGCCAACATTCCCAATCAGGACCGGCTGGTGTTCGATCGCGTTTCGGGAGAAGCCAGCAAGGCCGAGGAGCAACTGGTTTCCCGCGAGGAAAAGATCATGGAACCGGCTGGCGCCGGTGCTGCCGGCGCGGGCAGGGATCCCCGTTCCGAAACCGGTAGCGCTACGCCCGGCGCCAGCGCCGATGGCTCGCCGCTGGCGCCGGTGGCGCGCCGCGTCAAGACCATGGTGGTGCGCCCGGACGGCTCGATCGTCGCCGCCGAACCGGACCTGCCCAGACCGGCGGAACCGGTAAGGCTGGTTCCCCCGCCGGCGCCCGCGCCCGCGCCCGTGCCCGCGCCCTCTGCCCCGTCCGAGGCGATGGCGACGGCCAAGGCGGCTGCCGATCTGCCGAAGTCCGAGGAACGGGCGGTCAGCGCGCTATCCTCGCCGGCGGCGAATTCGGTTCCAGTGCCGCCGTCGCGGCCCGATGACGCGCCGGTACGGGTCAGTTCGGCCCCATCGGCGGGCGAGAATGCCTCGGCGCCTCCGGTGACGCCGGTGCGCCCGGTACGCGGTGGGCCGATGCAGCTCAATCCCAATCCGGTATTGCGCCGGCCGGAGAGCGCCGCTGCGGCTCCGGCGGCTTCCCGGTCCGACCCAGCCGCACCCGACCGCAGCGCTCCCGCCGCTGCGCCCGCTCCCGAGCCTGCCCCCGCGCCGCGCGCGGTTGCGTCCGCTTCGCCTGCTCCGGCCGCTTCGCCGTCGGGCCAGTATGTGGTTCAGTTGGCCGCGCGCAAGAACGAGGAGCAGGCGCAGAGCGCCTATGACGCCCTCAAAGCCAAGTACGGCAATCTTCTCGGGCGCTACCAGCCGCTGATCCAGCGCGCCGATCTTGGCGACCGCGGTGTCTATTACCGCGTCCGCGTCGGGCCGATGGCGAGCGCCGAGTCGGCGGGCGAACTGTGCACCCAGCTCAAAGCCGCCGGACTGACCGATTGTCTCGTGCGCCAGCGCTAGGGCAGGGTGGCGCCCCGCCGCCGGCGCCCGATCCGGTGGACAAGCCTGACGATCTGTTGCCTGACTTTGCCGCGCGCCTTGCCGCTGCCCGGCGCGCCTGCTAAGGCGTGCCGATGCAGGCACGCGGCTTTATCTGTGGTTGTTCGGGGTACCGCCTCAGCGGGGAGGAGAAGCGTTTCCTGTCCAGCTCGCGGCCCTGGGGCCTGATCCTGTTTTCCCGCAATATCGAAAGCCCGGCCCAGCTTGCGGCCCTGGTCGGCGAATTCCGTTCCTGCGTCGGCTGGCATGCGCCGGTTCTGGTTGATCAGGAGGGCGGGCGCGTGCAGCGTCTTGGCCCGCCGCACTGGCCGGCCTATCCGCCGCCGGCGGCGCTCGGCGCCCTGTATCTTCAGGACAAGGATTCGGGCCTTCAGGCCGCGCGGCTGCATTCGCGGCTGATCGGCAACGACCTGGCGCGGCTTGGCATCAATGTCGATTGCGCGCCGCTGCTGGACCTCAGATTTGCCCAGACCCATGCCGTCATCGGCGACCGCGCCTATGGCGAAACGCCGGAAATCGTGGCGGCGCTCGGCCGGGCAGCCTGCGAGGGGCTGATGGATGCCGGTGTCCTGCCGGTTATCAAGCATATTCCCGGCCACGGCCGCGCCACCTCGGACAGCCACCTGCATTTGCCCGTTGTAACCGCCAGCAAGCCGGATCTTTCGGCCACCGATTTTGCGCCGTTCCGCCGCCTCGCGGACATGCCGCTGGCGATGACCGCCCATATTGTATTCACAGCCTATGACGCCAAACGGCCAGCGACCCTGTCAGCCGATATAATCAGACAAGTGATTCGCGGCGAAATCGGGTTTGATGGCGTGCTGATGAGCGACGATGTATCGATGCGGGCGCTGAGCGGCACCATCGGCGCGCGCTGCGAACAGCTTTTCACCGCCGGTTGCGACCTGGCGTTGCATTGCAACGGCGATGGCCGGGAAATGGCGCAGGTTGCCGAGGCGTCTGCGCCGCTGGCGGGCGAGGCGCTGCGCCGCACCGGCGCCGCCCTGGCGCTGGACCGGCGCGCCGAATACGACGCCGAAGCCGACCGCGCGGCCCTGAACGGGCTGCTCGCCGGCGCGGTGGCATGAGTTCGATCGCGTTCGATACGGTGAGTTTGATACGGATTGACCGACAAGGCAGGTGAGTGGGTGGCAATGGCCGGTAGCGGCGAACATATCGATAGTTCCGGCAAGGCGGGGGCGGGGAGCGACCCGTTCCTCGACGGCGTGCTGCGCGTTGCCGCCGGCGGACGCGCCGAGGGCGATGATGGCGAACAGCTGATTGTCGATGTCGCCGGGTTCGAAGGTCCGCTCGACCTTCTGCTTGCCATGGCGCGCACCCAGAAGGTGGATATAACCCGCATCTCCATTCTTGCCCTTGCCGAGCAGTATCTCGGATTCATCGCCCATCTGCGCGAAATGCGCCTGGAGCTTGCCGCCGACTATCTGGTCATGGCGGCCTGGCTGGCCTATCTCAAGTCGCGCCTGCTATTGCCGGAGCAGGTGGAGGACGAGGAGGGGCCGAGCGGCGAGGAACTGGCGGCGCAGCTTGCCTTCCGCCTGCGCCGGCTGGAAGCGATGCGCGAGGCAGCGGCGCAATTGATGACCCGCAACCGCCTGGGGCGCGATGTCTTTGCCAGGGGCGCTCCGGAAGGCGTGCGCGTCGATCGCCAGAGCGTTTACGGCGCCGAACTCTATGACCTGCTCAAGGCCTATGCGACCCAGCGCGAACACGCCGCCCATGCCAACTACACCGTCGTTTCGCGCCCGGTCATAACCTTGCGCGAGGCGCGCGAAGTGATCGAGCGGCTTGTTGGCGCCAGCGCCGACTGGGCAAGCCTGAGTGATTGCCTGGCCGATTTCCTGCCCCAGCAGGCGCCCCGGGTCAGCGCCATAGCCAGCAGCTTCGGCGCCAGCCTCGAACTGGCGCGCGAGGGGCGCATTGAATTGCAGCAGGACAAGCCCTTTGCCCCGCTCTATTTGCGGCGGCGCGGCCCGCGGGCGGCGAATTGATGGCGGAAGGAGATGAGATGACGCGGCATGACGAGGCAAGAAAGGCGGACATGGGCGAAAGCCGGCGCCACGATGCCGGCCCTCATTCCGCCGCCGGGCGCGACCTGCCGGAGAATGTGACGGCGCTGGCCAGCGCCAATGCGCGCAATCTGCTGCGCATGGCCGAGGCCCTGCTGTTCGCCGCCGCCGAGCCGCTCGACGAGGCAACCCTGACCAGCCGCCTGCCCGAAGGCGCCGACGTGCCCGCCCTGTTGTCCGAGCTTTCGGCGGCCTATGCCGCGCGCGGCGTCAATCTGGTCAAGGTTGCCGGCAAGTGGGCCTTCCGCACCGCCGAGGATCTGTCATTTCTGATGCACCGCGAAACGGTCGAGGAGCGCAAGTTGTCGCGCGCCGCGCTGGAGACCTTGTCGATCATCGCCTATCACCAGCCGGTGACGCGGGCTGAAATCGAGGAAGTGCGCGGCGTCACCATTTCCAAGGGCACGCTGGACGTGCTGATGGAAGCGGGCTGGGTGCGCATGCGCGGGCGCCGGCGCACCCCGGGGCGCCCCGTCACCTATGGCACGACGGGCGAATTCCTGGAGCATTTCGGCCTCGACCAGATTTCCGATCTGCCCGGTCTCGACGAATTGAAGGCCGCCGGCCTCTTGTCGAGCCGCCTGCCGTCCGGGTTTTCGATTCCGCTGCCGCAGATGGAACTTGAGCTGCTGGATGACGAGGATCCGCTGGAGGACTCGGGCAGCGACGACAGCTTAGAGCCGCTCGACGGCGGAGATGAAATCCTGCCGGAGGATGAAAGCTAGGCTTTGCCGCCGCATTGGCCTATAGCTCTGCCAGAGGTTCGGAACCGGCGAACTGGCAGCAGCGTTTGAACGTGAAGCACGACCCGACAGCAAAATCGCCTGGGGACAAGGCCGGGCAGGAGCACCAGGCCCGGGCCATCCGCCGCGGCGGCTGGGGCCAGTTGGGGACCGCCGGGGCGACCATCGCCGCCCGGCTGACCTTTGAGAACGTCACCCATTATTACGGCTCATCGGTGGCGGTGCGCGATTTCTCGCTGGATATCGCGCCTGGAGAGATCATCTGCATGCTGGGCGAATCGGGCTGTGGCAAGACGACCTTGCTGCGGGTCGCCGCCGGCATCGAACGGCAATATTCCGGCCGCGTGCTCATCAATGAGCGCGAAATCGCCGGGCCGAGCCGATTCCTGCCGCCGGAAAAGCGCGGCGTCGGCCTGATGTTTCAGGACTACGCGCTGTTTCCTCATCTCACCATCTTGCACAATGTCATGTTCGGGCTGGCCCGGCTTGGCGCCAGCGCGGCGGAGCGTGAAGCCCGGGCCGCGCTGCGCCGCGTCGGCCTCGAGCACTATGCCGGCGACTACCCGCATGCGCTCTCGGGCGGCGAGCAGCAACGCGTTGCCCTGGCCCGGGCCATCGTGCCGCGCCCCGGCGTTGTGCTCATGGACGAACCGTTCTCCGGCCTCGACCGGCGCCTGCGCGAAAACCTGCGCGACGAAACCCTGGCCCTGCTGCGCGAGACGCGCGCCACCTGCATCATCGTCACCCATGATCCCGAGGAGGCGATGCGCCTTGCCGACCGTATTGCCTTGATGCGTGCCGGCCGGCTGGTTCAGGTCGGTACCGCCGATGAGCTGTACCGTACCCCGGTGGATCTTTTCACCGCCCGTTTCTTTTCCGAGTTCAACGAAATTGCCGCCGATGTGCAGAATGGCGGCGTTTCGACCCCGCTGGGGGCATTTCCCGCGCCCGGATTCGGCGAAGGCGAACGTGTCGATGTCTGCATCCGCCCCCTGGGTCTGAAATTGAGCCGCGCCGGCGGGGACGGAAAGAGCGGCAACGGCATTGTCGGCCGCGTCGCGCGGCGCCATTTCCTCGGCGGGGTCGATCTTGTCGATCTGGCGGTGGAAGGCATGGCGACGCCGGTCAAGGCGCGGGTATCCAGCGGCTTCGGCCACGACATCGGCAGCGAGGTTTCGATTGCCGTGGATCCCAACCATTTGCTGATATTCGCCCGCCAGCCATGCGACGATGACGCACCCTAACTTATTTTTCGCGCCGCCCATGCTGACCGGTGGGCAACCTCCCGGTCCGTGTTGCGGGGCGGATTGCTTTCTGCAATAGTGCGCCAACCCTGATCGAACGGCCTTCAACAGAGAGAAACTGCATATGAGTATCGGCTTCTGGCAGATTGTCATAATCGTGCTTCTGCTTGTCCTCCTTTTTGGACGCGGCAAGATCTCCGACCTCATGGGCGACGTCGCTCAGGGCATAAAGAGCTTCAAGAAGGGGCTGAACGAGGATACCGACGAAGAGGTGGTGGAAACACCCGACTCTCCCAAGGTCATCGAGCATGCCCAGGCCGAGCCGGTGAGCGCGCCGGCGCCCGCCAAGCCGCGCAAGGCAGCCGCCAAGACCAAGGCTGCGGCCAAGACGGCAAAACCCGCGGCCCGCCCGCGCGCCAAGACCGGCGGCAAGCGCACCGCCGGCTGACGATCGCCGTGGCAGGCGGCGAGCCCCTCTGCACGCAACCCCTTGCCATGTAGATCAACGCCATGCTGGATATCGGGTGGAGTGAACTTCTGGTCATCGCGGTGGTCGCTATCATCTTTGTTGGCCCGCGCGATCTCGTCCCGATGTTGCGCAATTTCGGCAAGTATGCCGCCAAGCTCAAGAAGATGGCGGCCGAGTTCCAGACCCAGTTCAACGAAGCGCTGGAAGAGGCCGATCTCGACGACTTGTCGAAGACGGTGAGCGATGTGCGCAACATGACGCCGCTCAATTCGCTCAAGAAGCAGTTCGAATCGGAGATGGGCGAGATCGGGGATCTCACCAAGTCCGTTGCCGCGCCCGCCGCCGCGCCGTCGGCGCCGCGCGCAAAGGCGCCGGCGAGGAAGAAAGCGGCCTCGAAATCCGCCACCGGAGGGAAGTCGCCGAGCAAGGCCGCGGCCAAGCCCGCCGCGAAAGCGAAGGGCGCCGCCGGCGGCAAGGCCACAAAGGAAAAAACGGCGACCAGCAAGAGCGCTTCCGGCAAGTCCACCGGTGCCGCCGGCAACAAGGCATGATGGCAGGTGGCGATGAGCGAAGATGATATTGAAGCCAGCAAGGCGCCGCTGATCGAACATCTGATCGAATTGCGCTCGCGCCTTGTCCGCGCCCTTGTCGCGGTCGCCATCGCCTTTGTGATCTGCTTTATCTTCGCCAGCGATATCTTCAATATCCTGCTCGTCCCCTACGAGCGCGCCGTCGCCAATGTCAGCGACATCAAGCTGATCTACACCGCGCCCCAGGAATTCTTTTTCACCCAGGTCAAGCTGGGCCTGTTCGGCGCCATTTTCATCGCCTTCCCGGTCATCGCCGCCCAGCTCTACATGTTTGTCGCGCCCGGTCTTTATCGCAATGAGCGCAAGGCGTTCCTGCCCTTCCTCGTCGCCACGCCGGTCCTTTTCATGCTCGGCGCCTGCCTGGTCTATTTCCTCGTCATGCCGCTGGCGATGAAGTTCTTCCTGTCGATGGAGCAGTCGGGAGAGGGCCTGGCCACCATCCAGCTTACGGCGCGGGTCAGCGAATATCTCGGCCTGATCATGACGCTGATCCTTGCCTTCGGCGTCTGCTTCCAGCTCCCCGTCCTGCTCACGCTTCTGGCCCGCGCCGGGCTGGCAACCGCCGAGGGGCTGCGGGCCAAGCGCAAATATGCCGTCATCGGTGTTTTCGTCGTTGCCGCTGTCCTCACCCCGCCCGATCCGGTGAGCCAGCTTGGCCTCGCCATTCCGACCCTGCTTCTCTACGAGCTTTCGATACTTTCGGTGCGCTATGTCGAGCGCAAGCGGGAGGAGGCGCGCGAGGAAACCGGAGGCAGCGCCGCGTGAAGTTCGCGGCCCCCGGCGCTGGACGAATCCGGCGCCTGTCAATAAGGTACGCCCCGCTCCAGATGCCCGTTTTCGGGCTGCGATTCCATCCATAGACCAGGCAGGCGCGCATGTTCGACCTGAAACTCATCCGCGACGATCCTGATGGCTTTGACGCCGCATTGGCGCGGCGCGGCCTTCCCGCCCATTCGCCGGCCATCCTGGCCCTCGACGAAACCCGGCGCTCCCATATCGCCTCGCTCCAGGCGGCCCAGGAGGCGCGCAACGAAGCCTCGCGCGAGATTGGTAAGTCCAAGGCCGCGGGTGACGAGGCCGGCGCCGCCGCGCGCATTGCCGAGGTCGCAAAGCTCAAGGCGCAGATCCAGCAGGGCGAGGAGGAAGAGCGCCGCCTCACCGGCGAACTGGAAGCGGCCCTGGCGACCATCCCCAACCTGCCGCTCGAGGATGTGCCCCAAGGCGCCGATGAAAACGACAATGTCGTCGTGCTGGAGCATGGCACGCCGCCGCAGTTCGATTTTGAACCCAAGCAGCATTTTGACCTTGGCGAGGGCCTCGGCCTGATGGATTTCGAAGCCGCGGCGAAGATCTCCGGCGCCCGTTTCGTTGTTCTCAAGGGCGCATTGGCGCGCCTAGAACGGGCCATTGCCGCCTACATGCTCGACCTGCACACCGGTCAATTCGGCTATACCGAAATCCTGCCCCCCGTGCTGGTGCGCGATCATGCCCTGTTCGGCACCGGGCAGTTGCCGAAATTCGCCGAAGACCTCTTCCGCACCACCGCCGATCACTGGCTGGTGCCGACCGCCGAGGTGCCGCTGACCAATCTGGTGCGCGAGCAGATCCTCGCCGAAGCCGAATTGCCGGTTCGCGTTACCGCCTGGACGCCCTGTTTCCGCGCCGAGGCCGGCGCGGCGGGCAAGGACACCCGCGGCATGATCCGCCAGCACCAGTTCTCCAAGGTGGAACTGGTGTCGGTGACGCGGCCGGAGGATTCGCTTGGCGAACTGGAGCGCATGCGCGGCTGTGCCGAAGAGGTGCTCAAGCGGCTGGGGCTGGCCTATCGCGTCGTCGTCCTGTGCACCGGCGACATGGGCTTTTCCGCCCGCAAGACCTATGACCTGGAAGTCTGGCTGCCGGGCCAGAACACCTACCGCGAAATTTCCAGCTGTTCGGTATGCGGCGATTTCCAGGCCCGGCGCATGGGCGCGCGCTACCGCCCCGAAGGCGGCGGCCCGGTCGGCTATGTCCATACCCTGAACGGCTCCGGCCTCGCCGTCGGGCGCACCCTGGTGGCTGTTCTGGAGAACTATCAGCAGGCCGATGGCAGCGTTATTATTCCTGACGCATTGCGTTCCTATATGGGGGGCATGGAACGGATCCCCTTTCCCGGTGCCTGAAGTGGCATTTGACCATGCACCTGAACGCGATCGTGGGGGAGCATCATGCGTATCCTGATTACCAATGACGACGGCATTCACGCGCCGGGCCTGAAAACGCTGGAGAATATCGCCCGGTCGCTGAGCGACGATGTCTGGGTCGTGGCGCCGGAAACCGATCAGAGCGGGGCCGCCCATTCGCTCTCCCTCAACGATCCCCTGCGCAAGCGCCGCGTTGCGCCCCAGCGTTATGCCGTCAAGGGCACCCCCACCGACTGCGTCATCATGGCGGTGCGCCACATCATCCCCGGCCCGCCGCCCGACCTGGTGCTCTCGGGGGTCAATCGCGGCTCGAATCTGGCCGACGATGTGACCTATTCCGGCACCGTGGCCGGGGCCATCGAAGGCACCTTGCTCGGCATCGCCTCAATGGCGCTGAGCCAGAACTACACTTTCGGCGAGGAGGCCAAGCTGCGCTGGCACACGGCGGAAAGCCTGGCGCCGGATCTGATCCGCCGCCTCTTTGAGGCCGGGCTGCCGCCCAATGTGATGCTGAACATCAATTTTCCCGACCTCGAACCTGGCGAGGTCAAGGGCACGGTTATTACCCGGCAGGGCAAGCGCGACCAGGGGTTGATGACCATTCGCGAGCACAAGGACGGCCGCTCGATCCCCTATTACTGGATCGGATTCGAGCGCAAGCTTTCCAAACCCGCCGAGGGCACGGACCTGTGGGCGCTCTATGAGGGGCTGGTTTCGGTGACGCCGCTGGGCACCGACCTGACCCACAAAGAAAGCTGCGAGCGCTTTGCCCGGGTGCTAGAAGTATAGACAGGGTAATCCGGTCCATGGTTTGTTGCCTGGGAACTGTCGGTAAAAGACAACCTGGCGGCTGTTGGATCGTGTGTCGGGGGGCAGCGCGGGGACATGGCGTCGGGGGAATTCCAGCTCAAGCAGATTGAACTGATCATGGGCTTGCGCTCGCGCGGCATCCGCTCGACCAAGGTCCTGTCGGCCATCGAAAAAGTGCCGCGCCACCTCTTCGTCAGTCCGGCTTTCGAAGCGCAGGCCTATGCCGATACCTCGCTGCCCATCGAATGCGGGCAGACCATCAGCCAGCCCTTCGTCGTCGCCTATATGACCGAACTGCTCAATATCGGCGACCGCGACAAGGTGCTGGAGATCGGAACCGGCTCCGGGTACCAGGCCGCCGTTTTGTCCCATCTGGCGCGCCGCGTCTATACCATCGAGCGCTACCGCACCCTGGCCCGCGAAGCCGGCGAGCGCTTCGCCGATCTCGGCCTCAGCAATATTACCGGCATGGTCGGAGACGGCATGCGCGGCTGGCCCGAGCAAGCCCCCTTTGACCGCATCATCGTTACCGCCGCCGCCGAGGAAGTGCCGGACGAGCTTCAGAACCAGCTCAAGGATGGCGGCATCATGGTTCTGCCGGTCGGGCCGGCCGGCGGCGTCCAGCACATCGTCCGCGTCATGCGCGAGGGAGACAACTTCGTGCACGAGCAAAAGCTTGCCGTGCGCTTCGTGCCGCTGGTCAAGGGCCGCGCCCAGCAACTTTAACTTCAGTTGAACCCACTCCATTAAATCCTTGTTTACCGCAACGCTTTAGGGTCGTTCCAAGGGCGTAAAGCTAGTGGTGTGAGTAAATCTATGCGTGGCGTACTCCCAGTTTCAGTATCATTTTTGGCAAGAAGCCTGGCCATGACCAGCGTCTTGGCGCTGGCTGCTGGGTGCAGTTCGAGCATCACCAGGCTTCAGCAGCCGTTCTTTCCCGAGGCCGAAAAGAACGAGGTCACCGGTTCGTTGGCGCCGGTGCCCAAGGTCGATCTTGGCAGCGCCCGGGTCTGGACCGACAACGCGGCGCCGCTGGTCAGCACGTCGGCGCCGACCGCGCCGATCGAGCGCCAGGCCGTTCCGCGCACCAGCCAGGACGGCTTCTCCGTGGTTCAGGCCGGGACGGGCGATACCGCCTACACGATGTCGCGGCGCTACGGCGTCTCGGTCCGCCGCATCATGGCGGCCAACGATCTTGCCAGGGCCGAGGATATGCGGCCCGGCCAGGATGTGCGCATCCCGCCCGTTGACTGGGAGCCTTCGAAGGCCGCCAAGGCGCCGGCAGCGGCGGCGAGGACCGTTTCGGCCGATCGCGTCCATGTTGTGAATTCCGGCGATACGCTCAGCCAGATTGCGCGGCGCAACAACATGACCGCGGCGCAGCTTGCCCGCCACAACGACATGGATGCCTCGGACCGCCTCAAGATCGGCCAACGCATCAATATTCCCGCCAGCTCCGATACCCGTGTTGCCAGTCTGGGCAACCAGGATGCGCGGGACCTGTCGCGGGGCGCGCCGGAGCCGACGCTGCGCCCCAGCCCGGCACAGTCATCGGCCAGCCGCCAGAATTCCGCTCCCGCCGTGGCCGCGCGTGAAACGGAGCGTCCATCCGAACCTGCCGAACGCAAGGTAGCATCCCTGCAAGCGGAACCGGAACCGGCGCCGCGCCGGGCCGGCCCGCTGCCGGCACCCGATGCCATGAGTTCCAGCCAGTTCCGCTGGCCGGTGCGCGGACGCGTTATCTCCACTTTCGGTTCCAAGCCCAATGGCGCCCAGAACGACGGCATCAATATCGCGGTTCCCGAGGGCACGTCGGTCAAGGCCGCCGAAAACGGCGTGGTCGCCTATGTCGGCAACGAGCTGAAGGGCTATGGCAACCTCGTCCTGGTGCGCCATGCCGACGACTGGGTGACGGCCTATGCCCATAACAGCCAGACGCTGGTGCAGCGCGGCGACAAGGTGACCCGCGGCCAGATCATCGCCAAGGCCGGGCAGACCGGCGCCGTGACCAGCCCGCAGCTGCATTTCGAGCTGCGCAAGGGCTCGCGCCCGTTGGACCCGCTGCCGAAGATGGCGGAGAACTAGGGGTATTCCTCTCAGGCACCTTTTGCGCAGGCCAATGGACCCCCACTTTCGCGGGAGCGGCGATGCGGTCCGGGGGCGACGGCCCCAAGATGCGATTGAGCCGGCCTAAAGCCTTTTCCCCAGCCGCCCGGCGAGGTCCTGGATGAATTGCCAGGCCACCCGGCCCGAGCGGGCGCCGCGCGTGGCCGCCCATTCCAGCGCCTCGGCCTCGATGCTTTCCGCATCGCCTGTCAGGCCGTAGTGCCGGCAATAGCCGCGCACCATCTCCAGATAATCGTCCTGGCTGCAACGGTGAAAGCCGATCCACAGCCCGAAGCGGTCCGACAGCGACACCTTCTCCTCCACCGCCTCTGAAGGGTTGATGGCCGTGGAGCGCTCGTTCTCCATCATGTCGCGCGGCATCAGGTGGCGCCGGTTCGAGGTCGCATAGAAGATGACATTGGCCGGCCGGCCCTCGATGCCGCCTTCCAGCACCGCTTTCAGCGACTTGTAGGAGGTGTCGTCCTTGTCGAAGGACAGGTCGTCGCAAAAGACGATGAAGCGGAACGGCGCCGCGCGCAGATGGCCCAGGACCACGGGAAGGGTTTCGATATCCTCGCGGTGAATCTCCAGCAGCTTGAGCGGCGCGCTCGCGCCGCGGTCCGCCCGGTGCGCATTGATATGGGCATGGACCGCCTTGACCAGCGAACTCTTGCCCATGCCGCGCGCGCCCCACAGCAGGGCATTGTTGGCCGGCAGGCCGGCGGCGAAACGGGTCGTGTTCTCGGTCAGCATGTCGCGCAGCCGGTCGATGCCCTTGAGCAGGGGCAGATCGACGCGGTTGACCTCGCCGACGGGCTGGAAACGGCCCGGCTGCGGCACCCAGACGAAGGCATCCGCCGCCGAAAAATCGATTGCCGGCGGCGGCGGCGGCGACAACCGCTCCAGGGCGGCCGCGATGCGGCGCATCAGGTCGGCGCTTTCGTTTGGTCTATATTCGCTCATTTGCCCGGTTTTCCGCCCAAATTCCGGCTGGTACACTGGCGGACATTAGCACGCCCCCGGCCGCCGGCAAACGAGTGCCCCCGGGATCATCGGCCGGTTGGCGGGCCGGCGGCAAGCGCCGCGCGTCGGGGCCTGGAATACGCGCTGAACCGTTTGCATTTGCCCGCTCGCTCGCTATAGTCGCGCCGCCTCCCTAGCTGGTGAACCCGAACTGGCCGGGCAGTTGGGAAGAGGTTTTCGGGGGGTCATAACAATCGGGGAGTTCGGGATGTTCATCACACCCGCTTTTGCACAAGGTATCGGCGGTGATTCCGGGAATTTCCTGGTTTCCCTGATGCCTTTCGTGCTGATTTTCGTCGTCATGTATTTTCTCATCCTTCGCCCGCAGCAAAAGCGGGTCAAGGATCATCGCGAGATGGTCGCCTCGCTGCGCCGCGGCGATACCGTTGTTACCACCGGCGGTCTGGTCGGCAAGGTGTCCAAGGTGGTCGACAACGAAGAAGTCCAGGTGGAGATCGCGCAGGGCATCAAGGTGCGCGTCATCCGTTCAATGATTTCGCAGGTGCGCTCGCGCGGCGAGCCGGTGGCGGACAGCGACCAGAAATAGTCGCGCCGACAGCGCCGGAGGGGCGGCCCTTTCGCCCTCCAAGCACAGCTTAAAGAGGCAACCGGAACTAGAGCCATGCTCCACTTTGCCCGCTGGAAGGCGGTCCTGATCCTTCTCGTCTGTCTTGTCGGCGCGGGCTACACCGCGCTCAATTTCGTTTCGCCGCAGACGCTGGCGAAATTCCCGGACTGGATTCCGAGCAAGCAGATCGTCCTCGGCCTCGATCTCCAGGGCGGCGTGCACCTCTTGTGGGAGGTCGATACCCAATCGGTGGTCGACAATCGCCTCAAGTCCCTGCGCGACGATGTGCGCCAGACCCTGCGCGACGCGCGGATCGCCAATCGCAATGTGCTGCATCGCGAGGATCGCCGCATCGACGTCCGGGTCACCGATGCCGCCGAGGTTGAAAAGGCGCGCGAGGAACTGCGCGACCTGACCGCGCCGGTGGCCGGTTCGTTCCTGACCGGAAACGCGCTGTCGGAGGTCACGCTGACCACCGGCGAAGACGGCACCTTGTCGTTGCGGCTGACCGAAGAAGGCATCACCCACCGTATCGGCCAGGTGGTCAGCCAGTCGATCGAGGTGATCCGGCGGCGTATCGACCAACTTGGCACCACCGAGCCGTCAATCCAGCGTCAGGGCTCGGACCGCATCCTGGTCCAGGTTCCCGGCGAACAGGACCCCGAGCGGGTGAAGGGGCTGGTCGGGCGCACCGCGCAACTGGTGTTCCGCCTTGTCGATGTCTCGATCACCCCCGAGCAGGCCATGGCCACCCGTGTGCCGCCCGGCTCGGAAATCGTCAATTCGCAGGATGATCCGCCGCGCCCCTATCTGCTCGAAACCCGCGAGATCGTATCCGGCGAGCATCTTGTCGATGCCCAGCCCGGTTTCGACCAGCGCACCAACGAGCCGATCGTCTCCTTCCGCTTCGATACCCAGGGCGGCAAGCGCTTTGGCGTCACCACGCAGCAGAATGTCGGCCGCCCTTTCGCCATCGTGCTCGACAACGAGGTCATCAGCGCGCCGGTGATCCGCGAACCCATCCTGGGCGGAACGGGGCAGATATCCGGCGGTTTTTCAGTCGAGGAAGCCAATGACCTGGCCATCCTGCTGCGCGCCGGCGCCTTGCCGGCCAAGCTGACCATCGTCGAGGAGCGCACCGTCGGGCCGGGCCTTGGCGCCGACTCCATCGCCGCCGGGCGCATTGCCGCCATTATCGGCACCGTCGCCGTGGTCTTTTTCATGGTTGTGGCCTATGGCCTGTTCGGCATATTCGCCAATATTGCGCTGGCGGCCAATCTGGCGCTCATTATCGGCGGCCTGACCATGTTGCAGGCGACATTGACGCTGCCCGGCATCGCCGGCATCGTGCTGACCGTCGGCATGGCGGTCGACGCCAACGTGCTCATTTTCGAGCGTATCCGCGAGGAAATGCGATCCGGCAAGTCGGCCATTGCCTCCATCGATGCCGGTTTCAGCCGCGCCCTGGGCACCATTCTCGACGCCAATATCACCACCCTTATCGCTGCCGTGATCCTGTTCCAGCTTGGTTCGGGTCCGGTGCGCGGCTTTGCCGTGACCCTGGCCATTGGCATTATCACCACCGTCTTCACAGCCTTCACCGTCTCCAGGCTGATTGTCGCCGTCTGGGTCAAACGGACCCGGCCAACGGCTATTCCGATTTAAGAGGAAAGAAGCGCAAATGTTTAAACCAATTCGCTTTTTTCCGGATGATTCGGCCATTGCCTTTATCCGTTATCGCAGCATCAGCTATCTGCTGTCCGGGGCCTTGACGATCCTGGCTCTAGCGCTGTTTGCCGGTCTAGGCCTCAATTACGGCATTGATTTTCGCGGCGGTTCGCTGATCGAAATCCAGAACAAGGCCGGTCCGGCGGACCTTGGCAGTCTGCGTTCGACCTTGAGCGGCCTGCAGATCGGCGATGTCGAGGTGCAGGAATTCGGTTCGCCCGACGAGGTCCTGATAAGGGTCGAGCAGCAGGAAGGCGGCGAGGATGCCCAGCAGGTCGTGATCGAGAAGGTCAAGTCCGCCCTTGGTGACAGCGTCGAATATCGCCGCGTCGAGGTGGTGGGGCCCAAGGTTTCGAGCGAACTGGTGCAGTCGGGCGCCATTGCCGTGCTGGTCGCCATTATCGCCGTGCTGATCTACATCTGGTTCCGCTTCGAATGGCAGTTCGCGGTCGGGGCGATCCTGGCAACGGTACATGACGTGGTGCTCACCATCGGCATATTTGCCGGGCTGCAACTCGAGTTCAATCTCTCGATTATCGCCGCCATCCTGACCATTGTCGGTTATTCGCTCAACGACACCGTCGTCGTGTTCGACCGCCACCGGGAGAATCTGCGCCGCTACAAGCGAATGCCGCTGGCCGAATTGCTCGATAAGTCGATCAACCAGACCCTGTCGCGCACCATCCTGACCTCGGGCACGACGCTGATCGCGCTGGGCGCTCTTTATGCCTTTGGCGGCGAGGTTATCCGGGGTTTCACCTTCGCCATGATCTGGGGCGTCGTCGTCGGCACCTATTCGTCGATCTTCGTGGCGTCCCCGCTGTTGCTTCTGCTCGGTGTCAAGCGCGACTGGAGCGGCGTCACCCAGGGCGCCAACGTCTGACGGCGCCCGGCTCGGCAGGTATCATGCGCCCTTTTCGGGTGCGGTGAGGGCTGACATGGAAATGCGATCAGGCCATTTTCCCGGCCGTCCGCCGATCGACGCCTATGGCAATGGCGGTTTTCGTTTTGCCGAGATGTCCCATCGCGGCTCGATCCTGATCGTGCCGTCGGGGGTCTATGCCTGGGAGCCAAAAAGCGCCGAAGAGCTCCAGGTGGTCCATTTCGAGCGCGTGCTTGCCGAGGCCGAGGGCATCGAGTTCTTGCTCCTTGGCACCGGCGCCGCCTTTCATCCGCTTGACGCTGGAATCCGGTCCTTTCTCCATGGCGGGAATATCGGCGTGGACGTCATGGATACCGGGGCGGCGGCGCGCACCTACAATGTCGTTCTGGCCGAACAGCGCCGCTTTGCCGCCGCGCTCATTGCCGTCGACTGAACCGGCTTGGGAACCGGAGACATGCGCGGAGCGGGCCGCTAGGGTAATTTATGCCATGAATTCGGCCTTCGACCATTGCGCCACCACGCTGCGCCTGCGCGATCCGGAACGCTATCTCGCCACGCGGCTGGCGCCGCAGGAGGCGCGCGCCCATCTCACCGCGCTATATGCGCTCGACTGCGAACTTTCGGCGGTGCGCGAGCGCATCACCGAGCCGCTGACCGGTGAAATACGCCTGCAATGGTGGCGCGATGCCATTGCCGGGCTTTATTCCGGCGCAAGTGGCGGCCACCCGGTGCTGGAGTTGCTGGGCGGCGCCATCGCAGCTGGAAAACTGCCGCAAAGCGCGTTCGAGGACCTCATCGATGCCCGCATCTTCGATCTCTATGACGATCCCATGGCCTCGCTCGGCGAGCTTGAGGCCTATCTTGGCGCCAGCGAGGGCGCGCTGATCCAGCTGTCCTGCCTCGTGCTTGCGCAGGGCGGCGATCCGGCGTCCGGCGAGGCCGCCGGCCACGCCGGAATGGCGCGGGGCATCGCGCGCTTGATGAGCCAGATGGCCCGCCACTGCGCGCGCGGCCAATGCTATGTGCCGGGCGAAATCCTTGCCCGCCATGGCGTGGCGGCGCAAAGCCTGCTCGCCGGCAATATGCCCGATGGCCTTGGCGCGGTACTGGCCGAACTGGCCGGCCTGGCGCAGGATCATTTCGCCCGTGCCGGGGCCGTCCTCGCTGGGCTGGCGCCGGCGCTCTATCCCGCCTTCGCCCCGTGCGGCGCCGTCCCGGCGCGGCTCCGCGCGGTGCTGCGAAACGCCGATCCGCTGCACACCATCAGCGATATTTCACCGTTGCGCCGCCACTGGGCGGTCAGCCGCGCCGGCAGGGTCGGGCTCTAGGTTTCGCGCGCGCGCTCCAGGGCAAGCGGCGCCCAGGCGCCATAGTCGGCGCGCGCCCGCGCGCTCAGCGCCAGCTTGCGCGCGCTGGCCTTGTCCTTGCGCTTTCGCCGCTGGCCCGGTTCCGGCGGCGGCAGTTGCACCGGGGGAAACAGGCCGAAATTGACGTTCATCGGCTGGAAGGAGCGCGGCCCGGCTTCTATACGCTCGACATGGCCGGCGGTGATGTGGTGCAGCAGGGCGCCCATGGCGCTGGTCGCCGGCGGTGGCGCGATCCGCCGCCCGTGCCATTCGGCCGCCGCGAAAAGCCCGGCCAAAAGGCCGGTTGCGGCGCTTTCGACATAGCCTTCGCACCCCGTTATCTGGCCGGCGAAGCGGATATCGGCGCGTGCTTTCAGCCTCAATTCGCCATCGAGCAGGCGCGGCGAGTTGAGGAAGGTGTTGCGGTGAATGCCGCCAAGGCGGGCAAAATCGGCCCCCTCCAGCCCCGGTATGGTGCGGAAAATGGCGGCCTGGGCGCCATGCTTCAGCTTGGTCTGGAAGCCGACCAGGTTGTAGAGCGTGCCCAGCGCGTTGTCCTGGCGCAGTTGCACCACGGCATAAGGCTTGATGGCGGGCTGATGGGCATTGGTCAGCCCCACCGGCTTCATCGGCCCGTGGCGCAGCGTCTCGCGCCCGCGCGCTGCCATGACTTCGATCGGCAGGCAGCCGTCGAAATAAGGCGTATCGGCTTCCCAGTCGTGGAATTCGGTCTTCTCGCCCGCCAGCAGGGCGTCGATGAAAGCTTCGTACTGGTCCTTGTCGAGCGGGCAGTTGATGTAGTCGGCGCCGGTGCCCCCCGGTCCCGCCTTGTCGTAGCGCGACTGGTACCAGGCCGTGGACATATCCACCGTTTCCTTGAACACGATGGGGGCGATGGCGTCGAAAAAGGCCAGCGCCTGCTCGCCGGTTTCGCCAAGAATGGCCTCGGACAGCGCCGGCGAGGTGAGGGGGCCGGTGGCGATGATGGTGCTCGCCCAGTTGCGGGGCGGCATGGCGGAAATTTCCTCGCGCGAAATCTCGACCAGTGGATGTTCGGCCAGGGCGCTTGATACCGCGCGGGCAAAGCCGTCCCGGTCCACCGCCAGCGCGCCGCCGGCGGGCACCTGGTTGGCGTCCGCCGCGCGCATGATCAGCGAGCCGGCATCGCGCATTTCGGCGTGCAGCAGGCCGATGGCGCTGGTTTGTGCGTCGTCGGAGCGGAAGGAATTGGAGCACACCAGTTCGGCCAGAAAATCCGTCCGGTGGGCCTCGGTGGCGCGCCGCGGGCGCATCTCGTGCAGCACGACCGGCACGCCGGCGCTGGCGAGCTGCCACGCCGCTTCCGATCCGGCCAGCCCGCCGCCGACGATATGGGCCCGATTGTCCTTGTTGGTCATGGCGCGGACCTTATCCAATCGGTTGAGAATGAACAATGTACCGGCGCGCGATTGCGGCACCCGCCCTGGCGATGGTATGAAGCGGGCCATACGGGAAAACCATGTCTTCCGGCGCGCGAATTCAAAAGGGGCGGGGCAATGAACTCACCACGGCACGCGGCGATCCGCCTTATTCAGGCGGCATTTTTCGCCCTGCTGGCCTTTGTTTTGCCCGCCGCGCCGGGGCAGGCCGGCGACCAGCGCGATCCGGTGGATTTCCTGCGCTCCAATGCAGCCGAACCGCCGGCAAACGGCTATCTCAGCATCTGCCATGCCTATGGCTGCACGCGGGTGACGCGGGTCCGCCTTTCAGACGCCGAAACCGGCCGGCTGAAAACGCTCATGGCTGGCGGGAAGGCCGATGCCGCGGGCGAGCGCGCCGCCGTCGCCTCGGCCATCGCCTACCTGGAACAGCTTGTCGGGCCGCGGACCGGCACCACCACCGACCGCGACTACCGCGATCTGGCCAGCGGCGGCGACCCGACCCAGATGGACTGCATCGACGAGGCCTCCAACACCACATCGTACCTCATCCTGCTGCGCCAGCTCGGCCTGCTGCGCCATCACGAAATCGCCTATCCGGCGTCCAAGGGTTTCCTGATCAATTTCGTCTATCCGCACTTTACCGCCGTATTGGTGGAAAAAGGCTCGGGCACCAGCTACGCGGTCGATTCCTGGGTCTTCACCAATGGCGAAAAGCCGATCATCGCGCCGCTCGATGCCTGGTATGAAACCAAGTCGGCAACGTTCTACCAGCGCCGGAAAGGGGCCTGAGGAAGGTTCGGGCAGGGCGCGCGCCTATTCGGCGGCGCCGCGCCCGGCGCCGGACACCGGGCGGTCGGTGAGATTGAGGCGCCCGGCGATGATCCGGCCCATCAGCGCCGCCATTTCCGCCGATCCGCTGCGCGCCCTCACCTCGTCGAGCAGGTTCTGCGCCACCAGCTTGAGCAGGTCCATGCGCGGCCTGCCGTCGCCATCGCGCGGCAGCTCCTCCACCACCTGAACGAGGTCGGCGCCGGCTTCCGGGCCGAGCTTCTTGCGGCTCCACGCCGCCAGGTCCTCGCCGCTGGTCCCGTCCGCCCGCACGAAGGCGTAAAGCCCCTCGACCATGCGCGGATGGGGATAGCTGGTCAGGGCGACCTCGCTCACCGCGGGGTGGGCGCGCAATTCCGCGCTCAGCCGCTCGCCATGGCGCTTCAGCCGGTCGGCGCTGCCCTCGCCGTCGGACCAGTTGAACAGGCCCCGCGTGACCAGCGTGTAGACCTTCTTGCCGGTCTTGCGCCAGATCCGCGACGGCAGGGAGCGCCGCGCCAGCAGGGCGCTTTCGCGCGCCGTCATGGCATCCGGGCAATAGGTGCGCTTGTGCTTCAGGAGGTGGCGCAAGTCCTCATAGGCCATGACGCGGTAGATCAGGCCCTTGCGGGCATGGATGCTGGCGAGCTGGAAATCGAGCAGCCAGGGCCGCCCGTCCTGGCCGCGCAGCCAGTTCGGCTCCTTGGCCAGGTCGTTATGGGTGACGCCGAGGCGGCGCAACTGGCGCAGGATGGCCCGCGCCTCGGCGAAGAAGGCGGTGTCGCCAAAGGGCTGCGCGACATGGAGCGGCACGCCGGGGATCCACTGGCGGTAGATCTTGCCCTTGTTCCACGCCAGCAGGGCCGGCACGCCGGCAATTCCGGCAAGTTTGGCCAGCGAGCGCGCCTCGCGGCGGGCGAAATGGGCCGAGAGCGGCGCCGCCCACCATTTGCGCGCGGTAAGGTCGCGCAGGATCGCCTTTTCGCCGTTCCTAAGTTGCCCGACCGATATGCGCGAAAAGACATCGGCCTTGAGAATGGTTTCCTCATGCCAGCTGGACTCGGCGTGCCCGGCATCTGTCCCGGGCGCCGGCGCGGTCGTCTTGGCCATTACCGGCTTTCCCTTGTAACGTCGATTGTCGTGGACGGCGGCATGGCGCGCCCCCGTTTCGCCACAATCTAGCCGCTGGCGCGCCCGCCGCGCAAGGCGCGCAAGGCACGAGATTGCAACTGCCGGCGCGGCGGTGGAAAATGGCGCCGTGCGTAATCACGTGCATAATCGCAAGTCAGGTGGAGGCAATGGCATGGCGAAGAAAGACGTCGCCGTTATCGTCGGCAGTTTCCGCAAGGGCTCGATCAACGAGATCCTCGCCCGCGCGCTGGCCCGGCTCGGCGAGGACAGGATGGCCTTCACGTTCTGCCGCATCGACGATTTGCCGCTGTTCTGCCAGGACATCGAGGATCCCCCGCCGCCGGCCGTCGAGCGCCTCAAGGCCGAGGTTTCGGCGGCGCAGGGCGTGCTGGTGGTGACGCCGGAATATAACCGCTCGATCCCCGCCGCGCTGAAGAACGCCCTCGACTGGGCCAACCGCCCGGCCAGGCGCAACGACTGGGCGGGCAAGCCGGTGGCGATCACCGGCGCGACGCGCGGCAATATTGGCACCGCCGTCGCCCAGCAGGGCCTGCGCCAGACGCTCGTCGCCTCCGGCGCCGTGGTCATGGGCATGCCGACGGTCTACTTCACCTACAGGGACGGCCTGATCGCGGAGGATTTTTCCATCACCGACGACGGCACGGCCAAATTCCTCAAAGGCTTCATGGAAAAATTCGACGACTGGATCGAAACGAACGGGTGAGGCAGCGTCTAGCCCAGAACCTTTTCCTCATCCTCGATGAACCAGGCCGGTGTGCGATAGCCGGCCTGTTTGCGCTTCTTCATGAAGCTCTTGTAGATGGCGATCCGCTCCGGGTCGCGATTGACCTTGTGCTGATAGGGGCACACGTCAACGCAGATATGGCAATATTCATCGCGAAACCGTGAGGCTTCATAGCAGCGCGGAATATCGACCTGCCAGCGCTTCACCCCTTCGGTGACGACAAAATCTCCGCTGGAGCGAATGGCCGATGGCGGGCAGTTCTGCTCGCATAGCCGGCAATTCATGCAGGTGTCCTGGACCCCGAAGATATCCGGCAAGGCCAGATCAAGCGGCGCGTCGGTAATGACGAAACCGGGCCTGAAGCTGGCGCCGAACCTGGCGTGGATCAGGCTGCCATGCTTGCCAAGCTCCCCAAGCCCGCAGGCATACATGGCGGGAATCGCCTGTATCTCGCCGGTGCCGTTGTGGTCCGCAATGGCGGCAAAGCCAAGCTCGCGGATATAAGCGGCAAGCTCGGTGGAAACGCGCGCGCATTCGACATAGACCTCGAAGGCTTCCTCCTCCACCGCCAGCGCGCCCTGCAGCACCTTGCCGTAATCCTCCGCCACCAGCACCGAGATGATGCGCGGAAGATGGAATTCATGGCCGGTATTGATCATCACGGGCGTCAGATCGGCAAAGCCGAGATCGCCGGCGCCAAGCTCCAGCCCCCTGGCGCGGATGAGCGCCGAGATATGGGCCGGATCGGCGCCTTGCGGCTGCTGGGGATTGACCGGCCCGTCGCGGTGCGGCGTATAGGCCATCCAGCGTGCCATGCAGGCATTGAGATCGAATTTTTGCGCCTTGGGGCTATCTGTGCGGTAGAGCGGGATTTCGCTAAGGCCCTTTTCGCGCATGATCTGCTGCGCCAGCGGGTCATTGGGGCCGCCAAAACGATGCTGCGTAATACCCTTCATGCCGTCTCCCCAAGACCTGCGCCCGTAATGTCCGGCACAGCTGAGCACAGTGGCGCCCACTCTAGCCCACAACCACAGACGGGCAAGGGCGCCTCTTGCTTGCTGGTCACCCCGGCGACGTCACTCCGCCGCCAGCCCGGC